>NZ_RQZH01000100.1 GCF_003932845.1 Prevotella sp. OH937_COT-195 | reverse complement strand
CGCCGGGGATCACGCTGAGGTTGTTGCAGTTGGCGGAGTTTACCTTCGTGCCGGCAATCTCGAGGTCGTAGAAAGTCACGGGCTTGATGGTCACCTTGTCGGTGATGATATTTCCCGAGGCGTCGCACACGGCTTTCTTTCCGGCGTTCCACACCGCTCCGGCGGGGTTTGTGATGGCGCAGCCGTCGAGGGTGAGGGTCCGGAGGTCGCAGATGGAGCCGTCCGTGCCCTCTGCTGTTACCGCGGCGTTGCGGATGGTGAGGGTTTCCGAGGAGCCGCCATTTCCTGTGATGCCCCATAGGCCCTTGGCATTGACGGTGCAGCCGTCGATGGTGAGCGAGGTCTTATTGACAAAGATGCCACAGCTATTTGTGCCCTCTGCGTTGAGCGTGCCGCCGCCCGTAAGGGTCATCGGCCGGACGTGGCCGACGGCTGTCTTTCCCGCCGTTATCGTGTTGGTGCCGGTGAGCTTCACCGTGAGGCCGTCGATGTATGAAGCGATGCAGTTGTGGTCACCGCCGGCGTTGATGGCGGCGTTGTGGAGGGTGAGGGTGCGGGTGGAGTGGTCGTACTTCACCGTGCCGCTCACGCCGGGGATCACGCTGAGGTCGTTGCAGTTGGCGGAGTTTACCTTCGTGCCGGCAATCTCGAGGTCGTAGGTGGTAACCGGCTCGATGGTCACCTTGGATTTGAT
>NZ_RQZH01000099.1 GCF_003932845.1 Prevotella sp. OH937_COT-195 | reverse complement strand
GTTTTTATTCAGCACATATTACTAAATTAATGGATAAATTGGCAACAGAAGGAGTTCAATTCCATATGAATGAAAATACTACTGTAATTAAAGAGCAAGGTGATAATTATACTGTATCAACAGAATCAGGATTAGAGATTACTACTAACTATGTGTTAGATGCTACTGGACGTAGACCAAATGTCAACGGTATTGGACTTGAAGAAGCTGGCGTTAATTTCACTACTCGAGGTATACAGGTAGATGAATATTTACGCACAAATATCCCTAATATTTATGCTAGTGGTGATGTGTTAGATAAAGTAATTCCTAAATTAACACCTACTGCAACATTTGAATCTAACTATATTGCTGCGCATATTTTGGGTATGAATAAAAATCCTATTACCTATCCTGCAATACCTTCAGTTTTATATACACTACCAAGGTTGTCTAATATTGGAGTTTCTGTAGATGAAGCTAATACTAGTGAGGACTATAAAGTGATAGATATTCCTTTTGGTAAACAAATGGTGTTTGAATACAAAAATGAAACTGAAGCTGAAATGACAATTGTATTAAATAATGATAAACAATTAGTGGGAGCTGCTATATATGCTGATGATGCACCAGATTTAGTTAATTTATTAACTTTCATTGTAAACCAAAAATTAACGGCTCAAGATTTAAATAAAATGATCTTTGCTTTTCCTGGATC
>NZ_RQZH01000098.1 GCF_003932845.1 Prevotella sp. OH937_COT-195 | reverse complement strand
GCAATATATATAATCTTTTTCATCAATTTAATGCTCAGATTTCGCTGTATAGTTTGGGTTATCTTTATTTAAATACCAATTACCAGCTGTTAAATAAGTAGCAAAAGCGCTCCAAAGCATATATGGAACTAGTAAAATGCCAGCAACTTTTTTTACATTGAAAAATTTTACAATTGTTGTAACTACTGCACCCAGTAATACAACACTCTCTATCAACGCACTAAAGCGTAATTTATATTTGAAGTATAATATCGACCATAGATAATTCAGGCTTAATTGCGTGTAATAAGCACCTTTCAAATCGTTACTAGTAGATTTACTAGTCACTAATGCATAAGTTACGCCCATCGTTGTATAAAGTATTGGCCATACAATTGGAAAGACATAGCCGGGTGGTGAAAAAGGTGGTTTAACATTATTTTTATAATCTTTTCTCGCGTTTTTCACTGCAAATTTCCCTATAAATTTACCGCCTGTAATAGGTGTTATAACTTTTATGATTGTTTTAATTATCTCTTTTACTTTCATAGTCGATCCCCTCTTTTTTTGTAAAAGTAACTAGCCTTTATTTTAGTCGTTACAATTCGGCATTAGACATGCTATTTTTTCTAGCTAAATACTTTTTCAATCCATATACTTTCAAAACAATTGCACCTGTAATAACAATTGGCAAAATAAACTTCTTTATATTAAAGTATTCTCCTTATTAT
>NZ_RQZH01000097.1 GCF_003932845.1 Prevotella sp. OH937_COT-195 | reverse complement strand
TCTTGATTCTGGTACACTTAACGGCTCTTTATTTGTCCAATGTCTTGAATCTCCATATGGTGTAAATCCTATTGGGAAATCTCTATTACAATCTACTGCACCTACTATAGTACATCTTCCTGGCCCATTATTTGTATATCCTTCTGATAATCCATCTGGATTTGCTACTGGAATTATATATAGTGACCAATTGTTTGTTCCTGCATTTTGGAAGTGCTCTATAAGTCCATTACCTATTCTAGTTAACTCAATACCATCTGCTGCCCAGTGATCTTCCCATCCGTGTATTGCACATACATATATCAATGAATTAGCTCCATTACCAACTTTATAAGCTGCTAATTCTCTTCCTCTTCCACTTGTTCCATATACTATTTTTTGTGCATTTGTTATTGATGGTCTAGGTATATCCACTCTAGTAGCTGCTGAACCTTCATATTTTACATAACCTGACTTTGTGTTAGGTCCTTTTGATGTATTATAAACAACATGTGTCATTCCATTTTTCTTATATAGTGGTGTTGCTGATTCATATGGATCTAATGATCCTAAATGTCCACCATTTTCATCTAATACTTCCTCTGGTGTACTTCCATTGTGCCACATACTTTGATTAAAGTACCTTATTAAGTTAGTTGCATTTGTTACATAACCCTGTCTTACTACATTGCCAGCTGGATACTGTACTAAAACTAATTGCCTGCTATAACTAACATCTAAAACAGTTATCTTATCTCCTACAC
>NZ_RQZH01000096.1 GCF_003932845.1 Prevotella sp. OH937_COT-195 | reverse complement strand
TATATTCCGTGAATTTTATTATGTGTTAATGATGCAGTATCCAGAAACGGCAACTAAATCTTTTTCTGAAAAATATCGAAACATGCAATGGTCTTATAATAAAACACATTTTGAAGTATGGAAAAAAGGTCAAACTGGCTATCCAATCGTTGATGCTGCAATGAAGAAGCTGAATCGTACAGGATATATACATAATCGCTTACGAATGGTCGTATCACAATTTTTAACGAAAAATTTATTTATTGACTGGACTTGGGGTGAGGAGTACTTTAGACAGTATTTGATAGATTATGATAATGCATCTAATGTACACGGATGGCAGTGGTCAGCATCAACAGGAATAAATGAAGTGCCTTATTTCGGAATGTTTAATCCTATACGTCAAAGTGAGCGCTTTGATAAGCAAGGGTATTTTATTAAAACACAGCTAAAAATATTTAATGATGTGAGTAGAAAATACATTCGTGATCCAACTAAATATAATGATGAGTTATGATTGTTCGAAAAAGTGGTATTAATAATATAAAGGAGTCGATGACCATGAATTTTATAAATATATACAATCAGCAGACAGTACAAATTTGTACGGTAAAATTAACACGGTTAATAACTTAAAAGCTAATGTCATTATAGTACATGGTTTAGCAGAATATATGGATCGATATGATGAGTTGACAACTTTTTTGAACGATAATCAATTTAATGTTATTCGTTATGATCAACGAGGACATGGCCGTTCAGAAGGA
>NZ_RQZH01000095.1 GCF_003932845.1 Prevotella sp. OH937_COT-195 | reverse complement strand
TATTAGAGCTTTTCCAATTATTTAAAACTTTTAAAAAATATTGCTTTGGACTAGATCCATTAATAGACGTATATTCAATAGCATAATTAATAACCTTGTCATCAAAGTTTGAGAATAACTTTAATAATTTATTTTTATATGCTGGAGTAATATTAATGTCTAATTCATTCTTAATTCTATCAATTAACACACTATAACTACTACTACTGCTTTCTGTAATGTAGTGTGTATTATGTTCATGTGTATTATATTTATGTGTATTATATTGATTGTGTATTATATTATCTGTACGTTTTGAACTGTTCACTTTTGAACTGTTCATTTTGAACTGTTCAGAATGTACAGTAGGAAAAAGACCGTCGCGACTGCACTGTTCATTTTGTACAGTAGAGATTTTCTCTTTTAAATTAAATCTTTCCAAACTTTCGCTATTATGATATTCTTCTAATTCTTTTATTTGTTTGTTGGTTATTGGAGTAACACTAAAGTAATAATAATAATCCAATTTATTACCATTATGTACTTTAAATTGAACAATATATTTTGCGTCTACAAGTTCATTCCAAGCATTTTGTATTTGACGACGGCCATTTTTTTCATAGCGATTGTATAGTTCTGTTTTGTGAATTTCCCAATTTTCTGGATAACTTTGTAAATTACATAACAAACCTATTGCTTGTAATGATAAAGGGTTATTTTCTGTATTACTACGTTTTTTATCGCATTGTTGTAATAATTCTCTAGGTAAAACTTCAAATGGTTTTTCAC
>NZ_RQZH01000094.1 GCF_003932845.1 Prevotella sp. OH937_COT-195 | reverse complement strand
CTGTAACACTTATATTTTTAATAGTAGCTCCTTCTTTACTTGTGGTTTTAGTATTGACTTTGAGCTTGCTATGATTTTGAACATACACTCCTAATACTTTACTTTTTGGATTAACGTCTAAAATATCTATTGAATCTATTGTTGGAGAATATTCATCAGGAACTTTCATATACCAGCCTGAGTTATAAGTTGTTTCACCAATTTGAACTCCGTCTTTAAAAGTCTTAATCCCGATATCCATAAATATTGTTGAACTGTTTGGCTGTAAGTCGACATGCTTGTCAGTAGGTACAAAAGTTAAGTCTAAGTTACTTGTATTTTGTGCAATATAGTACCAACCACTACTTCCTTTATCTCCACGAATTACATACCATACAGTATGAGTTACATTCCCTGATAATTGTTTGTCAATATGAATTGTATGTGGTGTGTTTAAATATCTTGACCCTATCATGTTATCACTTACTGTTGACATTCGAGGTATTTTATCAAGAGATATAGTATCACTGCCACCACTAAAACCACTCACATAGTTTCCTCTTATCCTAGCTTTCAAGTCGCAATAACTTGACAGCCATACATCTAAAGTACCATCATTATTGTGATATATTCTTTTACTTATGCTACCAAGAGTAATCGAACTACCACCACTTGTACTTATACTTGATGACGTAACAATGTAGTCAGTACCATCAATATTTATAGTGTGTGTTCTCTCGCCTATATAAAGATTGTATCCACTCTGACAATCTAAATGTAGTGTTATTTCTAAATCACTATAATTCTCGTTAATGTTTTGTGTAGCTT
>NZ_RQZH01000093.1 GCF_003932845.1 Prevotella sp. OH937_COT-195 | reverse complement strand
TAATATAGGAGTTAACAATTCACCGACAGTACCTGCCACACCACAGCAATACTCATATAAATCTGAATCAGTTTTCATTTCTTTTAAAACTAAATCTTTCTTCACATATTGAATTAAAGATTCAAAAGGTTTTTTAGGTATTGAATATGTATTCAATGTATTACTTAAAGCATTCATAATAGCTGCATCACTTTGATACGCTTGAATATAATCATAATCGCTATAAATCACATCTAAATCTCTAGCTATGCCGTTTAATTGCTCAAGATCTTTGTATTTATCAATACTGTCATCTATAATTCTGCAAACTGCATAAATAGCCCAAATTGCTTTTTTCCTTTTTAAATCCAAAAAATCAAAGGCATATGAGAACGTTTTTGAATGTTCTTTCATTATATTGTGACAGTAGTTATAATCTCTCTCTAATTGATTCATTTATTGGCCTCCTCAGTAAGCCTAGAACTTCTTGACATTTATATAAAAAACTAA
The DNA here is from genome assembly GCF_003932845.1 of Prevotella sp. OH937_COT-195. Classification (GTDB taxonomy): domain Bacteria; phylum Bacteroidota; class Bacteroidia; order Bacteroidales; family Bacteroidaceae; genus Prevotella. The sequence continues at coordinate 333 of NZ_RQZH01000093.1, read as the reverse complement.
CCTATAAATCTATTCTACGGCCTTTCCAATATATACGTTTGAATACATTGATATCTAACCATGATTTAAAAAATATCACGACAAAGCATATGAAGAGCAGTGGATGACATAAACTCGCAACGATATTAAAATTTCCTGTTCTTCGGATGAATATATGAAATTGTATCGCATATATAAAATATAGAGTAATAGCTAATAATATATATAACGAGCCTAAATTAATTGAAAAAATTATCGCTAAAACTGTTGTAAGTGAACCAAATAGCCATAAAAATACAAACGTAAGCGTAGACTTTTTAGTTACTTGAGAGCCAAGTGCAAAGTGTTTACTCC
>NZ_RQZH01000092.1 GCF_003932845.1 Prevotella sp. OH937_COT-195 | reverse complement strand
ATCCCCTCATTTATTCGCAGATACCCTGATATTTGTCTTGGAGACCACCGGTAGTTGGTAATATATTCCTTGATTCTCCAAACTAATTCGTCGGATAGTTTGGCATTTGTTACCGTTCTTTTTCTACGCCGCATAGCCATATCGTGTGCCCTCGTCCAAATATACTTTCCCGACGGCTGCATGTGTGCGTTCACCTTGCCTTTTTTCTTCCCATTGTCCCTTTATTGGGCTATCTTTGCAGAAGGTTTCAGTTGGGGATTAGCTCATTCGTTACCGTTTTTACCATTCCTTCCCATTGGATATATAGGTAATGTTTTAGTAACGCTGCTCTGTCCGAAGTTGGCAAAAGTTCGTCTTTTGGTGGTTTTTCCCCCGAATGGTCGAATTATCAGATTAGTTATTGATGTTAAAGGACATTTAATCGGTGCGAGAATTTACAACAAGACCGTGGACGAATTAACTGCTTTTGAAAAATCCGGGTTGAAAGCACTAAATTTAATGCAAGATTGGCAAGTAGGTATGCATAATAATAAATTAGTCAATGTATTAATGACAAAAATAATACATATTGACCTAAATAATTAAAATAATAAGACGATATATGATGTATATTTAATGATTTAAATGCAGGATATCTATGTCAGATAAAATGTAACATAAAGATTTGAACAGTTAAATTTGCTGTATAAGATGATTATGAGCAATAACAGATTTGTGAAATACACTTACGGTGAGTCGTGTGGGAATGGTAATTTGGAGGAACGCAACGACTATTACCCTTTCGGTGGTTTGATGGGCAAGGGCTTGAACGGTGATTTTCAATCCTACAAATACA
>NZ_RQZH01000091.1 GCF_003932845.1 Prevotella sp. OH937_COT-195 | reverse complement strand
CCCGCCACGGTGCTTGCCGAATACTCGGTGACGGGAGAGGACGGCACATGGCATGCCGCATTCGCGGGCGGAGACGTATTTGCACATTACAGTTATGACGGCGGCAGGACATGGACACCAAAGATAAGGATTGTGGGCAAATCGTTGGAGTTCAAAACGGCAGTTAAGCATTTCGCTACGTGGTCGGATTACCAAGCCGGGAGGGGTATTCCGGTCCGACCGACTGTCTTCCTCGTTGACAAAAAACAGCAGGGCGCGGTGTCACCGATAGTGGTCACGTACCGCGCAGGAAATTTTCAGCAAGGCGTGCCGCCTTATGAAAACGTGGCTGTGGCGGAAGCCGGAGATAAATATTTCACAAGTGCCGACGGGCATCTGTGGAACTCTCAAGGGCAGGGCAAGCCGTGGTTGGACATGGGCAGGATAGAGGGTGCGGCAGGTACGGACGGGGTGTCGTTCGTTCTGTCGCCTGCGACGGTGATTTTCGAGCAGGACGAAAAGACATTGAAAATTGACACCCGTACATTTGCCGCACATGTAATAGGAATGAGCGGCACACGCGTGCTTTCCGCAGGGCGGGACTATAAGATTGCAAGGGTTGACGGCGTACACTGTAATGCAGTGGCGAACGGAGACCGCATATTAATAGAGAGCATAGGCAAAGACGCGGAGGGCAGGTATTATTCATCGGGAAGCGTCACCGTGACGATTAAAGGTATCGGCAGTCAGGAAATTGTATTGACACTCAATTGGGCGGCCAACTTGCTCGGCACTTGGAAGCAGACTGTGAAAAATGATGTTATGCAGGCGGTATCGGAAAAGACGGTAACATATA
>NZ_RQZH01000010.1 GCF_003932845.1 Prevotella sp. OH937_COT-195 | reverse complement strand
AAGAATAAGTCCCGACCATGAGCGAAGAATGGACACCTTATTGCCAAACTCGTATTTCTTGTGTTCCTTGCCTTTGCCGATACATTGTACTTCGGGTTCGTGAAGGGAATATATCTTATCGCGGCTGTCACGTTTTTGAGAAAGAATCTTATGGAAGAGTCCAAACATCTTTTCATAACCTTTCTTGTCGGGAAGGTTGCGGTCAATCCCTGACCAAACGACCGGCTATAGTGCGCAAACTTCGGTCTGCCTTGAGTGCCTTCCTGTGATTCTCGGGGTGATTGCGAAAACGCCGGTCGAGGGAAATCTTTTTCAGCGTTCTTCGCTAACTCCGACGTAAAGGAAGTTTCCTCTCGCGAACGATTTTGAGAACCCGCCTGATTATCTTTTTATGCGACTTGGAATCCGTGGGATAAGTGATGTTCTTCTCCTGTACAGTGGAATCAATAAAAGCCGTGCCAAAATGATCCTCATCATCGTTCTCGGCGTTGACACGGATGCTCTCCGCAAGGATTATCTCCATCCCTTGACTGCCTGTGCGATTTCGAAAATGAGCCAAATCGGAAGCTTCGCAAGGTTCCTGAAGAAATTCCAATTGACCGCAGAAATACTGATAATAGGCATTTTCGCTCCACTGTAAAACGACGCTTTCGTCGGAAACATTACGCAAGTGTTTCAGAGAATTAAAAGACCGCACATCAAGCGAACGGGATGGGCGGGGCGGCCATTGGTTCTACAATATAAGGGAGAAAAGGCATCTTCAAATCTGCGCCAATTGATTTTATTGGCAAGCCTGTAAAGAGGATGATTGTGATCGAGCATATCCTCTAAGGAAGAGAATAATGATAGTTGGTTGGAGGTTCTTTTTAACATGAAATTCTGCAAGTTTTATACTGTAAAGGTACAAAAACTTGCAGAAATAGACAAATAAATAAGAGGATAATAGATTATAAATCAATAAAATAAACCTTTTTTAAGGAACGACTAATTAATAATATAATATTTTTACGCATTTACAATATCTATATTAAGGCTCATCCGACAAAACCAAGACAAGAACCTGTTGCCAAGTTCTTATCTTGTATTTAACTGATTATCAACACATTTCAATTATTCCTCTACGGCTGCCTGCGCGGCAGCCAAACGTGCTATTGGAACACGGAAAGGAGAACATGATGTGTAATCCATACCGATTTTAGCACAGAATTTGACAGAACTTGGTTCGCCTCCATGCTCACCACAAATGCCGCAGCGTAATTCGGGTCGAACGTCACGACCTTCCTTAACGGCATACTTTATGAGTTTGCCTACACCATTTTGGTCTAACACTTGGAACGGGTCAACCTTAAGTATTTTCTTGTCGAGATATACCGGCAAGAACGAGGCTATGTCATCGCGGCTGTAACCGAATGTCATCTGAGTCAAGTCGTTTGTTCCGAACGAGAAATATTGTGCTTCTTTCGCAATAAGGTCTGCAGTAAGAGCAGCACGTGGTATCTCAATCATTGTACCAACTTCATATTCAACCTCTATGCCATACTCTGCAAAAACTTCTTTTGCAGTTGCATATATAATGTCTTTCTGCTGCTTCAATTCTTCGTAAGTACCAATCAGCGGAACCATTATTTCCGGCATAGGATTCTTTCCTTCTTTCTTCAACTCGCATGCGGCTCCGAGTATTGCACGTGTCTGCATTGCAGTGATTTCCGGGAATGTTATACCCAAACGGCAACCACGGTGACCAAGCATTGGATTGTTCTCTGCCAAAGAGTCAACACGTCGTTTGATTGTTGTGATGTCAACCCCCATTTCATTTGCCATGATTTCCTGACCTGCCTTGTCGTGAGGAACAAACTCGTGGAGTGGCGGATCAAGCAAACGTACGTTTACGGGCATTCCGTCCATCGCATCAAGTATGCCTTTGAAATCGGCTTTTTGGTATGGCAGAAGTTTTGCGAGAGCTTTCTCGCGACCTTCTGCTGTGTCAGAAAGTATCATCTCGCGCATGGCGATAATCTTCTTGTCGTCAAAGAACATGTGTTCTGTACGTGTCAGACCAATACCCTGAGCACCAAACTGACGTGCCACCAATGCATCGTGCGGTGTATCGGCATTGGTGCGAACCAGCAACTTAGTATATTTGTCGCAGAGGTCCATCAATTCCTTGAAGTCACCTGACAATTCGGCAGCCTTTGTGGGAACTTCTCCTGCATATACCTGTCCGGTAGAACCATTAAGCGAGATAAAGTCGCCCTCTTTATATACAATGCCGTCTATTTCGACTGTCTTAGACTTATAGTCAACATTAATGCCACCCGCACCTGATACGCAGCATTTACCCATACCACGAGCAACCACGGCAGCATGCGATGTCATTCCTCCGCGTGCGGTAAGAATACCTTCGGCTGCAGCCATACCTGCCAAGTCTTCGGGAGATGTCTCAACACGCACCATTACAATCTTACGACCGTCATCGTGCCAAGCCTTGGCATCATCAGCATGGAAAACAATCTGACCACAAGCAGCACCCGGAGAGGCAGGAAGCCCCTGTGTGATAACCTTGGCATTCATCAATGCTTTCTTATCAAACACCGGATGAAGCAACTCATCGAGTTTCTGCGGTTCACATCTCATTATCGCCGTCTTCTCGTCAATCATGCCTTCGTGCAACAAATCTATCGCAATTTTTACCATTGCAGTGCCTGTGCGCTTGCCGTTACGAGTCTGTAAGAACCATAATTTGCCTTCTTGAACGGTAAACTCCATGTCCTGCATGTCATGGTAATGATGTTCCAACTTATCCTGAAGTTCGTCAAGCTGCTTGAAAATCTCCGGCATGGTCTCTTCCATTGAAGCGTAATTTGTTGCACGTTCTTCCTCTGAAATACCTGCACGTTCTGCCCATCGTTGTGAACCAACCTTGGTAATTTGCTTCGGAGTACGAATACCGGCAACAACGTCTTCACCTTGTGCATTGACGAGATACTCTCCGTTGAATATGTTCTCACCATTACCGGCATCACGGCTGAAACATACACCTGTCGCAGATGTTTCGCCCATGTTGCCGAATACCATTGCCATTACAGATACGGCCGTACCCCATTCATCGGGAATACCTTCCATCTTGCGGTAAAGTATGGCACGTTCGTTCATCCAACTGCGGAACACGGCACACACCGCACCCCACAACTGTTCTATTGGGTCGTTCGGGAAATCTTTGCCGGTACGCTCTTTGATTGCTTCTTTGAAAAGCCTTACGAGGTCTTTCAATTCCTCAACACTCATGTCTTTGTCAAGTTTCACACCACGGCGTTCCTTCACTTTATCAATAATTTCCTCAAACGGATCCATGTCTTCCTTGTTGACCGGCTTCATTTCAAGCACCACGTCACCATACATCTGTACGAAACGACGATACGAGTCGTAAACAAAATGAGGATTACCCGTTTTCTTTACCATTCCTTCGGCTACTTCATCATTGAGACCGAGGTTCAGTATCGTATCCATCATACCCGGCATGGAAGCACGAGCACCGGAACGAACGCTGACAAGCAACGGGTTCTGCGTGTCTCCAAACTTTGAGTTCATCAATGTCTCAATATGCTTGACGGCTGCCATAACCTCATCGGTAAGCAGACTTATAATCTTTTTCTGCCCTACTTCATAATACTCGTTGCAGCAATCTGTCGTGATAGTAAATCCCGGGGGAACGGGAACTCCAATAAGATTCATTTCTGCAAGGTTCGCTCCCTTGCCACCGAGTTTCTCTTTCATCGTTGCATTACCCTCGGCTTTACCATTGCCGAAAAGGTAAACTCTTTTTTCACTCATAAATATTGTTTCTGATTTTTGGGTGTATTATTTATTTTGCAAAAATAGTAATTTAAAACAAATCTCACAAGAAAATCACAGAAAAGTTGTAAATGAAACATTACATTTCATTGTTTTTATGTAAACAAGAACAAATTATTAAACAAATTTCACAAAACAAAAAGGTATTAGGAGCATATTCTAATTTTGTAATATTACAATACACATGCAAATAAAATATGCCCGCATAAAAAACAATTATGACTCATAAAAACATTGGAAATGTTTGTGAAATAAACATTTTTAATTATCTTTGCCAATTGTTAGCAAGAGAGAAGGAGTAACTTTCAGAACTCCAATAACAACGCTTATATTAATAAAAATAATGACAAGAAAAAAGAAACCATTGCCACTGCTTGAGAACATAACAATTACCGACTGTGCAGCCGAGGGAAAATCCCTTGCAAGAGTTGATGACTTGGTGGTGTTTGTACCTTTCTGTGTTCCGGGTGACATAGTGGATATACAATTACGAAAGAAAAAACATAACTATGCCGAAGGGGAGGTTATGCGATTCGTAAAAAAGAGTGATGTACGACAAGAAGCGATGTGCCAACATTTCGGTGTATGCGGAGGTTGTAAATGGCAGACACTGCCATACAACGAGCAACTTAAGATGAAACAAAGACAAGTTAGCGATCAACTGCATCGTATCGGGAAAATAGAACTACCGGAAATAAGCCCGATATTAGGCAGCAGGCAAACTAAAGAATACCGCAACAAACTCGAGTTCGGCTGCTCCAACAAACGGTGGAGAACATGGGAGGAGATGAAAGAATTGAAAGAAACACGACCAGAAAGTATAACGGAGAACGAAGGAGCAATAGGTTTCCACATAACCGGTGCTTTCGACAAAATACTACCAATAGAAAAATGTCATCTTATGCACCCTCTTAACAATGACATACGCAACTCGATACGTGATTTCGCCCTCTCAACAGGCATGACATTCTTCGACCTGAGACAACAGCATGGAATGCTGAGAGACATCATGATACGCAACTCAAACACAGACGAATGGATGGTGTTGGTACAGTTTCACTTTGACGAGCAAGACGACGAACAGCGTGCAATGAATCTCATGCAGCACATCGCAGACTCTTTTCCTCAAGTGACTTCATTGCTATGGGTAGATAACCATAAGTGCAACGATACGTTTGGCGATCTTGACCTGCATCTTTTCAAAGGAAAGGATCATATTTTTGAACTAATGGAAAAACTAAAATTCAAAGTCGGACCGAAAAGTTTCTACCAAACCAATACCGAGCAAGCGTATGAACTATACAAAATTGCACGAGATTTTGCTTTTGCAGACTCCGTTGATCTTCCACTTGTTTACGATCTTTATACGGGTACCGGCACGATAGCCAATTTCGTTGCACACAAGGCAAGGAAAGTTATTGGCATAGAATATGTACCGGAGGCTATTGAAGATGCCAAAGTAAACTCTGAGATAAACGGAATAGACAACACGTTGTTCTATGCCGGAGACATGAAAGACATTCTCAACGAAGATTTTATCAACGAACACGGCAGGCCGGACATCATAATAACCGATCCGCCTCGTGCCGGAATGCACCCTGATGTAGCAGATACGATTATCAAAGCACAACCGGAAGTAATTGTATATGTAAGTTGTAATCCAGCAACACAAGCACGCGACTTACAACTACTTGACAGAGAATATCGTGTAACAAACGTGCAACCTGTAGATATGTTTCCTCACACGCCGCATGTAGAAAATGTCGTAAGACTTGTAAGAAGAGAGAACATATAATGCGATTCGATAACGCCATAAATTAAGATGACATTTTTCACGACCTTAGTTAACAATTAAAAATAAAAGATTATGATTCCTAATGTATTTTGGCTCGTGCCGATAGCATCGGTTGCAGCCCTTATAATGGCTTGGTTTTTCTTTCGCCAAATGATGAAAGAAGAGGAAGGAACTCCGCGAATGGTAGAGATTGCCGAATATGTACGCCGTGGAGCAATGGCATATCTCAAGCAGCAATACAAGATTGTATTCATCGTGTTTATTGTATTGGCGTTGGTTTTTGCAATAATGGCTTATGTGCTGAAAGTACAGAACGAATGGGTTCCTTTTGCATTCCTTACGGGAGGCTTTTTCTCCGGACTGGCAGGTTTCTTCGGGATGAAGACCGCAACATACGCCAGTGCACGCACAGCCAATGCCGCACGAAAAAGTCTCAACAGCGGACTGCGTGTGGCGTTCCGTTCAGGTGCGGTAATGGGATTGGTTGTAGTAGGTCTCGGATTGCTTGACATAGCGATTTGGTTCATCGTCCTGAATGCTTTCTACCAAGGAGAGAATACGGCATTGATAACAATAACCACAACAATGCTTACATTCGGTATGGGAGCATCGACACAGGCTCTGTTTGCCCGTGTAGGAGGAGGAATATATACCAAGGCAGCAGACGTGGGAGCCGATCTCGTTGGAAAGGTCGAGGCAAACATTCCCGAAGACGATCCGCGCAACCCTGCAACCATAGCCGACAACGTGGGAGACAATGTGGGTGACGTGGCCGGAATGGGAGCCGACTTATACGAAAGTTACTGTGGCAGCATACTTTCAACGGCAGCACTCGGTGCAACGGCATTCGCGCTGAATACCGACATGCAGTTGCGAGCAGTAATTGCGCCGATGATAATTGCAGCAGTAGGTGTGTTCCTTTCTATAATAGGAATATTCCTCGTTCGCACAAAAGAAGGGGCAACAATGAAAGACTTGCTACACTCGCTCGGTATAGGTACAAACGTATCGGCAGTATTTATTGCCATCGCATCATTTGCAATCCTCTATTTGCTAAAAATAGATAACTGGCTCGGAATATCATTCTCTGTACTGACAGGACTCACAGCCGGCGTGTTAATAGGTCAGGCAACAGAATATTACACCTCGCACAGTTACAAACCTACGAAGGACATTTCGGCTGCATCACAGACCGGCTCGGCAACTGTAATAATAAAAGGTATAGGGACAGGCATGATTTCTACCATGATTCCTGTGGTTACAATTTCGGTGGCAATAATGCTTAGTTATCTATGTGCCAACGGATTTGACATGTCAATGAGTGCGACAAGCATCTCAAAAGGACTTTACGGAATAGGCATTGCTGCCGTCGGAATGTTATCCACACTCGGCATTACACTCGCCACCGATACCTACGGACCTATTGCCGACAATGCCGGTGGAAATGCTGAAATGAGCGAACTCGGCGAGGAGGTACGCCACCGCACAGACGCGCTTGATGCACTCGGCAACACCACTGCCGCAACAGGCAAAGGATTCGCAATCGGTTCTGCCGCACTTACCGCATTGGCATTGCTGGCATCATATATAGAAGAAATTAAGATTGCCATGGCACGAGCCGTAGAAAATGGAGCGGTATATATAGATGCACTCGGAAACAAATTCAACCCGTCAACGGCAAACATGAATGATTTTATGCAATTTTTCCAAGTAACACTCATAAATCCCAAAGTACTTGTCGGAGCATTCATCGGAGCGATGGCCGCTTTCCTCTTCTCGGGAATAACTATGGGAGCCGTCGGACGTGCCGCGGGAAGCATGGTCGACGAGGTGCGCCGCCAGTTCCGCGAGATAAAAGGTATTCTCGAAGGCAAGGCAACACCCGACTATGGTCGCTGTGTAGAAATTTCCACACGTTCGGCACAACGCGAAATGGTATTCCCGTCACTTCTTGCCATCGCCATACCAATCATTATAGGCTGTGTACTCGGTGTTGCTGGTGTACTCGGACTGCTCGTTGGCGGTCTTGCCGCAGGCTTCACACTCGCCATTTTCATGGCAAATTCAGGTGGGGCATGGGACAATGCCAAGAAGATGGTTGAAGAAGGAAACTTTGGAGGAAAAGGCTCTGATTGTCACAAGGCAACAATAGTAGGTGATACCGTTGGCGACCCGTTCAAAGATACGAGTGGTCCGTCACTGAACATACTGATAAAACTGATGTCAATGGTAAGCATTGTGATGGCCGGGCTTACCGTTGCATGTATTATCTGACAAGTTTATCCATTATCCACTTATGGAACAAATACAAAGAATGGGCTGTACGTGTTGGTGCAGCCCATTCTTCATAACCACAAACAGTCGCAATGTTATTATTGAGTCAGAACTCCAATTCAAGTCCTATCATCAGTTCTTCCGGAGCGAAACGTATCCCGAACCCATCATTACCTAGTTCTGCTTCCTCTCCTACGAAATAGTTGTTCCTATAACCGGCAAAACCCATGCGCATGCACAGGCAGAAACCTTTGGCAAGATCAACACAAACACCCGGGCGTACACCTATCTCGTAACCATTTCGTTTGTTGCCTGCATTTGGATATTTCGGATTTGCATGGTTGAACCCCACCCCGCCGTCTAAATAAAGATTAAACGGACCTCTGTGCATATAATAATATCGCAAGAATGGCGAAACCTTATATACGCGTGTCGTTTGTTTTATTCCTTCATCGCGTTCTGACTCAACACCAAATCCCAACATCAGTCCTGCTGCCCAAGTGTGGTTAAACCTCCACCCCATTTCGGGAAACATCTGAAATGTGGAAGCCTTTGTATTGTTATTGTTCCAATATGTAAAAGCCCCACCTAAGAAAAGGCCCTCATCGTGATCGTCCTCATGAAATAAATTTGAAGGCTCTTGTGCCGAGACACATAATTGAAAGGATAATAATAAAACGGAAAACAATATTTTTTTCATGTATTTTCAGTGTTAATCTTTATTTGTTTTAAACTTCATGCAAAATTAATAAAAAGAAAAGATGCCACAATACTTAACTTAAAAGGAATGATTTCTTATTTCTAATCATGGTGCTCTCCTATGACTGCGAAGAATGTGAGATTTTCCGTACCATTGTTTTGCAAGGAATGACTTCCACCCTTCGGACAATAATGTACACCACCTGTATGTACCACCTCTTCTGCACCACCCTCAAGAATATAAGTGGCTGTTCCGGAAAGGATATACATCGTTTCAGAATTCTGAGTATGCGTATGATAACCTATTGACGAGTTCGGTTCGAGAGTACCGAACATTATTTTATTGTCACAATCATCAAATGCCCTCATTATATATCTTCCATTTCCACCTTTGAAATTGGGTATGATTTTCTCTTCAAGTTTTTCTTTTATTATTTCCATTTCTGTTTGTTTATATAGAAAAGAGCGAGGAAAGGATTTTTCCTCACTCTGACTGTAATCAATTAATTAAAAATGTATTTCAAGCCGAACTGCAATCGCCAACACTGACCGTAATTGTGATTATATTCCCATGTCTTAGTCGGATATTTTCCGTTAATTTTAACCATCGAGAAAACAGGAGTTCCATTGTCCACTTTGTCAACTTTCAAGAACTGCCCGTTGTTGCATGGCTCCATCGTTTTGCTGACACCCCATTTTGAGTTCAGCAAGTTTCCTATGTTCATTATGTCTGCACTAAGTTGCAACTTGTGTGTGTTTTGACCGAGACGAATAACGAAATCATGAGTCCAACGGAAATCGAAACGATGTGTCCAAGGAGCGCGTGCACTGTATGCTTCTGCATACTTACCACGGTGTGAATTGAGATATTTGTCTTGTTCTACAAATCTCCAGAAAGCGGCACGGTCTGATTCTGATGAGAACTTTATCTGCGAATCGTCAAGCGGAATATACATAAGATCAAATTGTAGTCCGTCTCCGTTTACATCGCCCTTATAGAAGAAACTATATCCCGCAGGACTGAATACTGTATAGAACAAAGTTATGTTCTCTTTAAAGAAACGATAATTTATTGAAGCAACGACACGATCGGGAATGACAAACCTCGAGTTCTGCACATCAAGATTGTTCGGACCATTCACTGTAAAAAGCCCCTGCCATGCAGAAGAAGCATTGGCTCCCGGCATTCCAGACACTTCTTTCATAACCGTATGTGTGTAGGCTGCCATTATATTAAGGTTTTTTACCGGTTCGGCATTAAGTGTCACATTTGCCGTCCATCCATAACCTTTGCTCGTGTTTGTTAACACACAGGCATCAACAAGATTTACACCGTTCGTCCCCTTCGAATAGTATCGGAAATCTTTTGGATAAACCCAACGATTGTCCGCACCTTGCAAACGAGACCATGTTTCATCAGGGCGTTTGATATTATAGTTATCGAGCATTACCGCCTGTATATTCTTTGTGTAAGTAAACTCTCCTGTAATAGACATCGGGAAACTAACCGGCAACTGATAGTCGATTGCTATTGATGATTTCCACACTTGTGGCATCTTGAAATCCGGATCAACACCCGCAATTCCGGAAGGAACCGTTCCTTTTTCCGGAGTTATTGTCGTAGGAGTGCCAAGCAACGAGATTATCTCTGACGGGTCTGTTACTATACGCCCCGCAAACTTGTCAAGTCGTTCGTCGCGCGACTGCACCACCCCGTTTTTGTATATCGTACCGGCAGTAGCAAGATACTGTATCATACCGGAGTTTGTTGGCATATTGGTAAAGAATACCAACGGTAAACGTCCGGCAAATAATCCTGTGCCACCTCGTACTTTAAGTGTTTTATCTCCGAGTACATCCCATACAAAACCTAAACGAGGAGAAATCTGAACGTTATTACCCGGCCATTTACCGGTATCAATATGACGACCACCGAAATCGAGGTTCAATATCGCATTGTTTGTCATCACATCATCGTTATTGAAAATCAATTCGTCAAAACGAATACCTGCCGTCAACTTAAGTTTTTTCAAAACATTCCATTCGTCTTGCATATAAAAACCGAGTTGATTGAACCGTACTTGAGCATGTGGGTGTGTATTGCCATTGTAACCATATTGTATTGCCACGGATTCCGGAGCAGCACCATTTAAGAAATCGTCAAGAGAGCGATAGCGATAATATCCCGTGCCATTGCGCATATATGAATTGTTTGCCAGTTGATGCTCAAAACTGAGACCTGCGGTCAATTTGTGTGTTCCAATATAATAAGTAAAATTGTCTATGAGCGTGGTAACCTTGTTGTTAACGGCATTGTTCCAAGAGAACAGTTCATATCCGAGCGACATATATGGCTCTATTTTCTGGGTAACCATACCATCTGCTGCAGTATCGTATCCCGCCAAAATGTCGATAAAAGGGAATGGAGCGGAATTGCTGCCGCGTTCATCCTGAATGTTGCTATATGTAAACAACAACTGGTTCGCAATATTATTACCGAAATGACTGTTAAGATCGGCAGATACAGAAGTAACCTTGTTGTTCATGCTATATATCGAATTGGCGAAGCCCATTGAGAATTTTGAGAAACGATCGAGTGTGAACCGGGTATTAACATCGGCCGAAGAGCGGTTTGTTGGCAACCAAGAGGTGTTGTTTGTATGATTAAAACGCACCGCGAGATGATGTTTCTGAGTAATGTTCCAATCTATGCGTGCAAGAATTTTCAAGTTATCTTCATCTGACGGGAAATTTGTATATGATCCGGTATCATATCCGTATTTGTCGAGCATAAATTTATGTACTGCTTCCATGTCGGCAATTGTTGTGCGGGAAATGAAATTATTTCCGTCCGCAACACCGTCTGTTGAAGCACGCCAGTTTATGGCGACAGTAGGAATTTTCTCATATTCCACATTTGTAAAGAAGAAAAGACGGTCTTTAATAATCGGTCCTCCGAACGTAAAGCCATATATGGACTTGCGGTCTTTCTTGCGGTCACCGAGACTTTCTCCATCAATTTTGTTGCCACGCAAATTCTCGTTTCGTTGATATGTGTATGCCGTGCCTCGGAAAGTATTCGTACCGGATTTCGTCACAGCATTGATACCGCCTCCGATAAAATTGGTCTGCCTTACATCGAATGGAGAGACAACAACTTGTATTTCATCTATTGCATCCATTGAAATAGGTGTTCCTCCACCGGGTAGTTTGTCCGTCAAACCAAAATTATTGTTGAAATTGGCACCATCTATGGTAAAGTTGGTCGAGCGACCGTCGCCACCGGCAAACCCCATGCCGTTTGCGTATGGAGAAAGCCGGGCAATGTCGGATATACTGCGATTAATTGTAGGTAACGATGTGATCATGCGCTGATTGATGTTGGTAGTCGCACCGGTCTTTTCTATGGAAAACTTAGAGCCTTTGCCGGTTACCAACACTTCGCCAAGTTCATTGACATCTTCGTTCAGATTGACATCAAGGTCATAAATCTCACCAAGCTGCAATGTTATGTCACGATAAATAATGTCTTTGTAACCAATATATGATATTGTCACATCGTAAGGTCCGCCATTGCGCATACCCTGAATGGTAAAACGTCCGTTGGTGTTAGTAACAGCAGCATAACTGGTACCAGATGGTTTATGAATAGCCTTGATGGTGGCACCTATTATTGTCTCCCCACCTGCATCTCGTACAAGACCGGACATTGACGAAGTTGTGACTTGCGCCCATAATACTGATGAAGAAATCATCAACAGAGCAATAAGGAAATGAATTCTTTTCTGCATAGTTAGATTTATTGTTTTAATTGTTATTAATTGCAAAGATAAAATAATTTAAAGACATTGCAAAAAAAATATGTACAAATCAATCTTTAAGATACCAAATTCTCTGTATCTTACGCCTTATTATAACAATATTCATTAGCGACACTACGACCAACAATAATAATCCGAGCAAGAAAGAAGGCATGACAGATGTATCAGGAAGCCGGGGGAATAGTCCGTATATAATATCCATGTAATAGCCACGCACAAATAAAAGAAACAGCATTGCCATAGTAAAGACCGTAATATTAAGCATCAGCATGAGTAATTGATAAGGGCGTGCCACCTGAGAAGGAGTGTAGCCAACCAGCAGAAGGTTCTCAAGTTTTGTTGTGTTTTTTTGGACTAACAAGTATATGCTCAACATGAGTATATAGAAACTCAAGACACTTATTAAAAGTCCTATAATCATTACAATAACAACGAGCAAGCGCAGGAAAGATGCGGTCTTCTCCGCATTCACATCTCCTTTGTCAAGTTCAAGGTTATGTCTTTCAAGATAAGAAGTGAGTTTGGCATCTGTAGGGTCATAAATCTCAAGTATAAGGCGCGTAGGCATCTGACCTGACGAAGAAGAAAAGTTATCATTTCCCCATGATATAAATGACTGTGGAACAAGTATGGTGTTCAGTTTGTTTGAAAAACCAATAACTTTTCCTTTCAATTCTACCGACTTGTCTTTACCATGTATGTTTAGTTTTAAATCTATCATACTTGCCAATCCTTCGCTTATCTTCGGCAAATTACGGCTTTGTGCGAAACCGAAATTATACATATTGATATATGAACGCGGAAGAACAACCGGTACGACCTTGCAACCTTCCGAGAAACTCCATTCGGATAACGGAACGTCAATGAAACCGTCCGGTACGCTTTCAAGGAATATCTCTGACGAAAAAACACTCCGTCCGGATATTCCCATCGAAGCATTAACAATAAAGTCGGCACGCGTGAAAGAGCCTGTTTCCTTTACAAAAGGCTGTGATGACAATTCATCAATTTCGGCATTCGTAAACGTGTTGGCTGCCCCGGTCAATGTCATGGCATTGCCTACTTTCTTGTTTATTACGATGAAATCGGCTTTTAGGAACGTATCTTTTGCCGTAAAAACCGGAATTACATCACTATAGAATTGAAATCCCATCAACAATGAACATACCGAACAAGTTGGCAAATAAGAAACCGGTAATCTGAGGTATGCTTATATGTTGGCGGAGTAATTTCCAAACGAGATTCATATTATTGCTTGTTTTTCGCTACAATTTCAAAATGTTGTCATATCGCATTTCAATGCGTTTGCCGATGCTTGTTGTAATAATTCCGGCTCCCTGACTTTCCGCCTCTTCCATTATTATATCTCCCATCGTTTTTGAGTTGTCTTCGTCAAGATGACTTATCGGTTCGTCTGCAATTATAAAATCGAAGGGCTGAACCAAGGCACGCATCATTGCCACACGTTGCTGCTGACCAAACGACAAAATCCTTACTTTTTCGTCAAGTTTGTCTGAAATGCCAAGACGTTCGAACCATTTGACAATATCCTCCTTAGACTTGAATTTAGTAAGACGGTTCTTTATTTCTATGTTTTCAAAGGCCGTCAATTCCGGGAACAGGCGCAGTTCTTGAAAAAGATAACTTAAATTATATTTCCTCACATCTGTCCATTTTTTTATACTCATATCCCTTAAATCGACATCATTAAACATTATTCTTCCGGAATAATCCCTGCGGTACCCGACAATATAACTGCAAAAAGTACTTTTCCCCTTACCACTTTCTGCTTCAAGAAGATATGTTTTTCCTTTCAAAAACTCTACTTCCCGTCTCCAAACATCGCTTTGCAAACCGACATTCCCGACAAACACATCGGGCAATACATTATCAAATAATATCTTGTCCACAGAATTGCTGTTTTTTTCTTCATTCTTTAATATACATGATTTTTGTTGTACCGCCTGACAAGGATCTCATAATTCCGGCAAAAGTCTCATTCCTAATCTTGTCTGTATTAAAAAGCATTGCAAGTTTCGAACCCACAACTTTCGATTTAACCTCTTCAGGTAAAGCACAATATGATGTGTTTCTTACATCATTATCCGTGCTCCCATGAAACAAAGACGAAATGAAAATGTTGTCGGAAGAGACAGAAAAACAGAATTTAACATCATCATTAATATATACATAAGTGTCTTTCCCTGCATCAATCATCTTAGATCCTGCGGGGCAGGACAATTTCCAATATCCCACATCGGCAAGAAAATCTTTCTTGTGCAGACGCGCCTTAAAATAAAAGTCACCATCAAGGTTCGGAAACGAAAATACGATGTTGCCATTCACGCTACGCAATATGTTGTCCATATCAACGACAGTATTCGCTCCGACAAGCAGTACCTGAGTACTTCTGTTTTGTTGCATTACTTTCAACAGTTCATTTCCTTCTGCATTCATAAACATGTGGCACAAACTGTTTGAAGGCAAATTGTCAAGCATATCATCGGTAATATTCCGAAAAATCTTGTCGTTTTCTTTTAACTTAATATCTATTCCGCGATTGAAAGAAAACGTTTTTCCATGTATTACCGCCATTCCATCTTCATGGTTCATTCCGACAGAAAGGATAATCTGCGATAAATCTGCCTCCTTGGGCATGCCGAGTGTAAACGGTAAAATCAGTTTTTCCGGCAAGGCTGACATACGGGCGACAATCGAAATAGGAGCATTAATAGAGTCGAGCTTCATGAACATCTTTGATTCTCTAACATCATTTCCGTCATCACGACGAAACATTTTCTGCATTTTCTGCTCTGTGGCAACTCTTTGCATGGAAGTAATCGGACCGATTACGATCAATGCTTCGTCGGAATATCCTGCAAGCCATGAATTGTCAATCAATACAAAAGTGTTTCCACGATGTTGTTCGGGAGACGTACACTTACCTTTTGAATACATAGACACGAATTGTTTCGTTACGTCATCTGCATTTTCCACACGTGCCACAAGTCCGATAGTACCGTCCGGCGTTTCGAAAGCATATATCTTAGATGAAATATCCAGACCGCATTCAGTTATGTCTTCAAATCCGATAATGTCCTTCAACACATCACCGATACCACATTCATCCGGCGATTGGTTTTGCATAAGGTCTATAGAAGCGATGGCAATGCTTTCCATCGGAATGACATTAAGATAATCGTCATTCGAACACGACATCGTAAGCATTACCAATGATGCTGCCAAAATATCTCGCAACGTGTTCATTATTACCTGAACATATTTTAGTGTTTCATAATGCGACGAGACAAATGAGCCATCATTGCTGCCGACAGTGCAGCTGTCTCGGTACGCAACCGACAAGGACCGAGCGATACCGGCACAAAGCCGTAATCTATTGCAAGCCTTACCTCGTCTGTCGAGAAATCGCCTTCAGGCCCTATCATAACCGTAACGTCGGCCTCATTGTCAGAGAACGGCTTTTGCAATTCCGTGAAAAGATCTCTGCGCTCTATCTCGTCATAACAATGTGCTATGTATTTCCTGCCCGAAATTGGGAGCGAAACGAAATTATTGAACGTCATCATCTGATTTAATGCGGGTTTCCATGCCTTACGACTCTGCTTGACTGCGGAGACGATTATTTTCTCAAGTCTTGCCGTCTTAATCATTCTGCGTTCGGAAAAGCGGCAATTCAAGAAACTGAAATCATCTATACCTATCTCTGTCGCCTTCTCAACAAACCACTCCATTCTGTCCATCATCTTGGTAGGAGCTGTGGCAATACATATTCTCCCTTTCCATACCGGAACTTGTGGAATTATTTCCGAAACCTTGTAAAGACATCGCTTTGTGGCGGCAAGAGTGACAACGGTACGATAGAAACACCCTTCGCCATCCATCAAGAACATCTCGTCGCCACTTTTCAATCGAAGAACTCTGAGGGCGTGCATTGCCTCATCGTCAGGAAGTTCGTTGGTGTTACCCGCATCGGGCACGAAGAAATACCTTGCCTCTTTCATAATGGTTCAGAATTATTTGCCCAAACCCGAAGTGCGTCTGTTACGTTCTTCCGTAAGCAAAGATGCCTGCTCGTAATTCTCCTCGTTTATGGCACGTTCTATTGCCTTGTCAAGCATCTCTATACTCATGGCGTTCATGGGCAGGGGAATTTTCATTTCCACCGAAGGATTGCGATACATTACAGACTGTTGACGCATTAAACGTTCGTCTATATATAGCGGAATATCGCTTGCCACGGACAACAGTACTGCATCCGAGACCCGAATTGGTATCACGTCATTGGTGTCATCATTCACTATCACAGAATCGTATTGACCATCGGAAATACCATTTATAAGCATATAAAAGCATAGATGCATCCGGTCTGAAATAATGGAGGAAAGTACTTCGGGAAGCATACGCTGTGTGACAGGTATTTTCCTGACACGCATATCCAACTGTACAGCCATGTCGCGACCACACACTATGGAAATTTGACGTTCACGCTGCTCGTCTGCAAGTATTATAAGAGCAAGATCGTCAGAACCTACTATCTCCGACACACTTACAAACCGAAGTCTTATTCCTTTATACATTTCTCTTTTTTTTCTTCTTGTCAGGATGGAATATCAGTGCAAACGATATGGCAACTACAAACGCGTATGCCGAGAAGATGAACCAACAAGACTGCCAATCGCCAACAAGGAAACCGTTTTCCCATTTACAGAAATGATTTACTATTTCCCCGGCTGCCAGCGTACCGACAGTTGCACCAAGACCATTTGTCATCAACATGAACAACCCTTGAGCAGATGCCTTTATCGATGTATCGCACTCTTGATCAACAAACATTGCTCCGGAAACATTGAAGAAATCGAAAGCCACACCATACACAACACAGGACAAAATAAACAATATTACTCCCGGCATTGCAGGGTTGCCCGTACCGAAGAAGCCAAAACGTAACACCCATGCAAACATTGCAATAAGCATGACAATCTTTATACCGTAACGACGAAGGAAGAACGGTATCATGAGGATACATATAGCCTCGCTTACTTGGGATATTGAAGTGAGAAGCGTTGCATTATTTGCAGCGAACGACGAAGAGATAAGTACATCGGCACTCCCCTTGAAACTGGTAATGAAAGGACCGGCATAACCGTTCGTAACCTGCAATGACATACCGAGGAGAGTTGAGAATATAAAGAACAACGCCATCTTTTTGGTCTTGAACAACTTGAAGGCATTAAGCCCGATTGATTCTGCAAACGACTGTGCCTCTTTTTTCTCTATCTTGCACTGAGGGAGTGTAAAGCAATATAGGAAGAGTATTAAACTAAGAATTCCGGAGACAAAGAATTGCATGTAGGTATATTGAAATTTGTGTGCATTATCGGACAACGTGAAAAAGAAAGCACCGTCTTCCCATACAGCACAGTTTACGAACCACATTGTTATGATAAAACCTATTGTTCCAAGAACTCTTATTGGTGGAAATGCCTTTATGGTATCAAGTCCGTTGTTCTTCAATATAGTAAATGCCGCGGTATTAGTCAAAGCCAAAGTGGGCATATAGAAAGCAACGCTCAATGTGTACATTGCCACAAACAAGCCTTTGTTGGACAATTCGTTACCGAAACCGGCAGAGAAGCCCATGTACCAACAGAAAAGCATTGCCCCACCTGCGACCAAATGACACAGACCCAACAATCGTTGCGGTTGTATATATTTATCGGCAACTATCCCCATTATTGTCGGCATAAATATGGATACGATACCTTGCAAGGCATAAAACCAAGATATTTGCGTACCCAGTCCTGCAATTCCCAAATAATTTCCCATGCATGTGAGATAGGCTCCCCACACAGCAAATTCGAGAAAATTCATCAATGACAAACGAAATTTCAAATTCATACGTTTTAAGAATCTATTTTTTTATTTTGCGCACAAAGGTACACAAAAAAAAGATACCTTCAAAATAAAATTTATCAAAACTTAAAAGAGCATTTTAACACGCATAACATACCCTTGTAAATGAATTTGACGAACTTAAAAACAAAGATTGATTGCCTGACGGTAACCAATCTTTTTAACATCTTAACAATTTAAATTATACTCTTAACATTCCATAAAAGCATGCCCGTTCCATTTAAATTTCCTTTGTTTGATTATCGGTATAATATTCTTTTTATCTTCATCATTAAGCAAAGGGAGAGAGAGTGTAAAAGAAATAACCGGTTCTGAAGCGGACAAGTCTGCACTAAGCATTACGAAATCAAATAAGGAGAGGAGTTCATCGTATTTCGTTGCAGGCATGCTGTCGGGACGATTTGTAAAGTCTGTCTTTATCTTTTCTATGTCATTCGATGTCGGCAAACCAAAATTATCTTTAACCGGCTGCCATTCTTGGGTAAAGAAACTGACCTCGCTTTCAATTTCAGGTGCCTTGAATTTCTTAACTACACAAATAACAAAAGAGTTGTCCGTTGATAATTTTTTCAACTGCAATGTTGCACTGACATTCAGTGTTACACAGGCATAATCATCTGTCAACGTGTCCAATACAGTTGTTCCGTCAAGTTTGTTCTTTAATTCTGATTTCATTTTTGTCCGATACAATTCGGCAATCTCCGTACGTTTCTCTTTATCAAGATATGCAACAATGCTGTCAGGCATTTGAATCCATAAATCGCGCATAGATGTCTGCGCATAGGAAATGAAAGGAAATATTATAGTGAATAACGAAATCTGGAATAACGATTTATTCATATTTTACATGTTAATTATTCTATATACAACATTACAAGTATGTTTGCAAATTTATAAAAAATATCGTTACCAACCAAAACATTTATCGTATTGTTGTGCAATTCCGCCGTAATTGCACAACAATTTCGGCGAAATTGTTCGCCAAAACAGCCGTATTTGCTTATCAAAACCGACTGTTTTGATTACATGTAAATCGTAAAATGATTATTATAAAACAAACTTGCGGGAAATATTTATTGCCAATTTCGGTCTGAGTACGACATTTGCATATAAATTCGATGTCTGCCGCACCATGCCGTCCTACCATTACAACAAGTGTTTTCAATGATAAACGGAGAAAATATTCGTATCTCTTTCTCCGGAAATCTCAATACGAAAAACGAGCGGAGTATCTCATTTTGAAAATACTCCGCCCGTTTTATGAAGATAATTTTTTTATCAAGCCTCTGCAGGTGTTTCTTCCGTAGAAGTCTCTTCCGCATTTTCGGCAACTGCAGCCTCTGCCTTGGCTGCAGCCTCTGCGGCTTTCTTGTCAGCCACTTTCTTTGCTATAGCCTCATTGATTTTCTTCTCGGCATCAAGTTCTTTTGCCTCAGCCTCTTTCTTGGCCTTGGCATCCGACTCGCGTACCGCCTCAAATCCTTTCTCTTTAGCAATCTTCCATTCTTCGAACTTACTCTGTGCAGCCGCCTCATCGAAAGCCCCTTTCTTGATACCGCCGCGCAGGTGCTTCATAAGATACACACCTTTATCTTTAAGGATATTGCGAACTGTGTCTGTGGGCTGTGCTCCGGTTTCTACCCAATAGAGAGCACGTTCGAAATTCAAATCTACTGTGGCCGGATTGGTATTAGGGTTGTAAGTACCAATCTTCTCAGTAAATCTACCATCACGTGGTGCTCTTGAGTCAGCGATAACAATGCGATAGAAAGCGTATCCCTTGCGACCGCCGCGCTGCAATCTGATTTTTGTTGCCATTTTGTTGTTTGTTTATTTGTTAAATAGGTTTGAATTTTATGCCACCATCACGTAGTAGCGGCTGCAAAGTTAATACATTATTCTGAAATACCGGCATTTATACACCGGCAGATTGCCTTTATTAACTTTTTTTCATTATGCGTAATCATAAAAAGTTGTATTTAAGATACAAACAAGCCTGCACCATATACAAGCAATACATAACGTATCACCTTGCCCGTAGTAATGCTTGAAATGGTAAACAACAAGTTGGAACGCATAAGTCCCAACAGAACGACTATTGCGCTTCCAAGTATTGGCAGGAATGCGAAGAAGCCCATCAGTGCTCCACGGGCTCCCATAAACTTTCTTGCTCGATTCATGTTTTTCTTGCTGATACGCAGATAACGTTCAATCCACTCTGTTTTTCCCATCCTGCCAACACCGTAATTTAACATGCTACCCGCAACATTTCCTATGCTGCCATAGGCAATAAGCGGTAAAGGGTCGAGTCCTGCTGCAAGCAAAGCAAGCATGACCGCTTCGCTGCTGAACGGGAAAATGCTGCCTGCAAAGAATGCAGATATGAGCATTCCCCAATATCCGTATCCTATCAAAATGTCAGTAATGGAGTCCACAGGCTAAAGAAAAAAGTTATTAAAGGTATTGAAACGGCAACTATCAAAAGAAGAATCGTAAGTATATTGGTAAGTCTTGTGTGTGTAAGCGACACGAAATGTGCTATCAACGGACTTGTATTTATTATGGCTATACGTATGAGTATGTCGAAATGTATTGGCTGTAATATTATGAACAATATCGTTGCAATATTCATTGTTATGAACATCTCGAAAATCATACGGGTGCGTATCTTGTCCATATTGCTGTTTCTCAAGAAATGTACTATTCCGATTATAGAACATGTAACGACAAAAGCAAAAGTGGCAAACTGATAAGCATTGATGCCGGATAAATCTGCAACAGACCCGAACTCGGCTATTGACAAGAAATGTTCAGTAAAAATCGTAAAATCACCAACCAAAGCATAGTAGCCCGCAACGAACCAATAAGGAAGGAGGAGCCCTAAAAACGAAGCAGATAATGTACGCCAACCCATTGCTGTCATGTTTGTTGAAAGCATGACCAACAATAAAGGCACATAGAATAACATTTGCACAAACAAAACACTGGCCAACCCCACAAAGAAAAAAGCATAAAATACCCGTCCTGACGCATCGTTATTCTGAAATGAATGCAGGAATAATATATAGAACGACACTGCACACACATCTATAACTCCGCCTTTTAACGAAGGAAGCAGATATACCGAACTGCACATCATTACCATGAATGCACTCGAAACAGTACGGCTGTATATACGTATCAAAGAATTGGCATTGTTCAACTCTACCAACAAAAAGGCCGTAATGGCAAAACATGCGGCTGGAAGCCACAACTGCCTTTGTACGAGTCCCGACACCAACCATATTGCCGCGGCAATGACACTCATCACCGGCAGTGTCATTCTTCCTTCTGCAATTCTGTTTTGAAATCGCTTAACCATGTATTATATTGTTCGCATTTCTTCACTCTATGTTCCGCCCGACTTCGCAAAATAAAGTTTTCGATTTGGGGCGTAGAGAGAACGTTAAAGATCTTTTCCGATGTCCGAACGGAGATACTTGTCTGTAAATCTTATCTTGTCTGCCTCCGCAAAAGACCTGGCAAGAGCCTCTTCCTTGTCTTTTCCGTATGACGACACCGCTATTACGCGTCCTCCGTTTGTAACAATTTTGCCATCTTTTACCATTGTACCGGAATGGAACACGACACTTTCTTTGACATCTTCCAGTCCTTCTATTACATATCCTTTTTTGTATTCCTGCGGATAACCTCCACTAACAAGCATTACGCAAACTACGGCACGCTCGTCAAATTCCACTTTCCGCTTGTCAAGGTCGCCGAGAATAACTCCTTGGAAAAGGTCAACGATGTCACTCTTCAGTCTCAGCATCACGCTCTCCGTCTCCGGATCACCCATACGGCAGTTGTATTCTATCACCATTGGCTCGCCTCCAACGTTTATAAGTCCGAAGAATATAAACCCTTTGTAATCGATACCTTCTTCTGCCAAACCTTCAACAGTAGGTTGTATAATACGTTTTTCTACCTTATCCATCCACTCTTTCGTGGCAAAAGGAACAGGAGTGACACTGCCCATGCCACCGGTGTTTAGTCCCGTGTCATGCTCTCCGATGCGTTTGTAATCCTTTGCCTCTGGCAATATTTTATAATGTTTTCCATCGGTGAGAACAAACACTGAACATTCCATGCCGTCAAGATATTCCTCTATTACAACCTTTGATGATGCGTTTCCGAACATTCCACCGAGCATCTCCCGCAGTTCCTTCTTCGCCTCGTCGAGTGTCGGCAATATGAGTACACCCTTTCCGGCGCACAAACCGTCGGCTTTCAGCACATACGGTGCATTAAGCGTCTCAAGATATTCCAATCCTTCTTCGAGCATAGTACCGTCGAACGTTCTGTATTTTGCCGTGGGAATGTTGTGACGTTGCATGAAATCTTTTGCGAAATCCTTAGAACCTTCGAGTACGGCACCTTGTTTTGACGGTCCGATAACCGGTATATGTTTGGTACGTTCATCATTTACGAACTCGTCGTATATGCCATTAACGAGCGGATCTTCGGGTCCTACAACAACCATGTTTATCCCGTTGATTACTGCAAATTCCTTAATTTTATCAAACTCATTTACACCAATCGGCACGTTCTCGCCGACATTAGCGGTACCTGCATTTCCCGGTGCGATATATAGTTTCTCGCACTTTTCGCTCTGTGCCATCTTCCATGCAAGGGCATGTTCACGCCCTCCGGAGCCAAGAAGCAAAATCCTCATTGATTTCACCATATCTATTTCCGGAAAATAAACAGTCTTTTCCTTTACAGGAACTCGTTGCACTATAAAATTAATACTCATATTGTTTCTTATTTACGACTGCAAAGTTACAACAAATCACCGTAATATTAGCAGTTATTTGAAAGTTTAAAAGAAAAAAGACTTTAAAACAAAACAATCTGACAACAAGTGTTTTTATTGTAAGATTGTTTTAAACATGCTCAATATTGTAAATTAACTTATTCGATTAACGGTAATATTGGTATTGTTTTTTATTATTTGCATACAAAGTATTTAAGTCAAGTACATGAATAATTTAAAAGCCATGTAATCATATTATTAACATGATGCAAAGATAAACAAAAAATGGTAACAAGAAAGAAAAATATGTATTTTTATATTATAGGTTGATAAGTTCTTGTCACAAAGACATCATGGAATGGTTACTTCGAGGCATTCTCTCCCGCAACATATCCCATCGTCCATGCCGCCTGCAGATTGAAACCACCCGTTACGGCATCAACGTCGGTTACTTCACCGGCAAAAAAAAGTCCGGGGACATGCTTGCTTTCGAGCGTATTGGAGTCTATTGATGATAGCGACACGCCGCCGCATGTAACAAATTCGTCACGCCAACGACTCTTTCCTTCAACATGATATATATCATTTGTAAGCATTTCTACAATCTTGTTGTGCAATTTCTTTCCTGTCTCTCCCCATCTCTTATCCGCAGGAATACCAATTTTCACAATCATATAATCCCACAGTCTTGCAGGAATATCGTATGGTCGTGCGTTAGTGATTATCTTTGCGGCATTCTCATGTGCCGTTCTCTCAATGTTTTCCAAAATTAAAGATCTGTCTGTAAGACCTATCCAGTTTACCGATATATCAAAACTATATTGCCGTTCACTCACAATACGTGCTGCGAATGACGACAGACGCAGCACCGCAGGACCGCTCATTCCCCAATGGGTGATGAGCAGCGAACCGTCGCCGCGCATTTTCTCTCCTACAATTCCCACCGAAACATTCTCAACAACCGTACCCATAAGATTGCGCAAATGTTTATCTGCGATGTTGAATGTGAATAGAGATGGAACAGGTTCTGAAATATCGTGACCGACATTTGCAATGTAATCAAACGAGGAAATACGATGATGTCCTCCGGTAGTTACCACAACTTTGTCTGTTTCAACACGTTTTTTGTTTTTATTAAAGAATAAAAGAAAATGCTTTTCTTCTTTTTCCATGCGCAACAATACATGCTCCGTCTTTATGTTTACACCCAACCTGCGTCCCTCGTTGAGGAGACACCTCACAATAGATTGTGCATCTTGCGAGCGTGGGAACACACATTCGTCTTCTTGTTCCACCAAAGGTACTCCACGTTTTTCAAACCAACGTAATGTATCTTTATGGTCAAATGTTTTGAAAAGACGTTTCATCAACTTATCCCCACGCGGATAAACTTTTTTCAGGTCGGTAACATTTGCAAATGTATTTGTGAGATTGCACCGCCCACCTCCGGTTATCCCAACCTTTGCCAATGGCACACTACCCTTTTCAAAGATTGTAACAACAGCATTCGGATCTATCTCCTTTGCTCTTATTGCTGCAAAGAAGCCGGCTGCTCCGCCACCGATGATTGCTATTCTTTTTGACATTTCCATTTGGAGATTGAGAGAGAATGGTTCGAAAAAATGGGATTTTAAGAGTTAAAAAATAAGGAGTTAAGACAACATATTCCATAAAAATACTTTTTATTTATCCGTCGGAAGATGTGTTGTCTTAACTCCTTAATTTAATAATATCCTCAACGTTACTTCAGGTAATCCTCGAAATACTGCGTTATTCGTTCATGTAGATGCACACTCTGATGTCCTCTCATGTTGTGCGGTTCGCCCGGATATACGAAGAAATCCGGCTGCGTGCCCACCTCTATACACTTCTTTATGAACGAAAGGCAATGCTGCGGCACAACTGTAGGATCGTTATATCCTGTTATTATCTGCAGTTTTCCTTTCAAATCTTTTGCTCTCGGCAGCAGTGATGTCTTGGCATATCCTTCCGGATTGGTCTGCGGTGTGTCCATATAACGCTCGCCATACATCACCTCGTACCATTTCCAATCGATTACAGGTCCCCCGGCAACTCCCACTTTAAATACATCGGGATGGTTTACCATAAGTGATATTGTCATAAAGCCACCGAAACTCCATCCGTGAACGCCTATCTTTTCTTGGTCAACGTATGGCAGCGACTTGAGATATTCCACACCTTTCATTTGGTCTGCCATCTCTACCTGTCCCAGTTGACGGAATGTTGCTTGTTCGAAGTCGCGCCCTCTGTTCTCGCTGCCGCGATTGTCCATAATGAAAAGAACATACCCTTTTTGTGCCATGTAAGTTTCCCACGAACGGCTGCTCCAGTGCCACCGTGCGTCAACATTATGTGCATGAGGGCCTCCATACACATATACCACAGTGGGATATTTCTTCGATGCGTCAAAATCTGCCGGTCTAACCATTCGGTAATACAAATCTGTCGTACCGTCGGCCGCTTTTATCTTACCCGACAAGAACTCCGGTATTCGGTAGCCTTTCCACGGGTCTGCCGCCTTCATGTAAGGCTTTGCGTCTGCCGCAGTTCCGCTCTTGGCATTAGTCTGTGCTATATTGATGACGCGTGGAACGTCCGGCTCGGAATAGTTGTCATAGAACCAAGTCCCCGACTCCGATATGTTTGCGTTGTGCCATCCGCGACCATTGTCGAGTCGAGACATTTTCCCGTCGGTCACATTCACCATGTAAATATTTCTCTGAATGGCATTGTCCTTGTTTGCCGCTATGATTACAGATTTGTTTTTCTCATTGAATCCGCACACTTCCATCACAACCCATTCTCCTTTTGTCAACTGTTTCAATTCTTTTCCAGACTTGTCGAAAAGGTAAAGGTGGTTATATCCATCTTTCTGACTTTGCATGACGAACTTGGTTTTGTCCCATGGCAAGAACATTACGGGATGCAACGGCTCTACATATTTTTCCGATGTCTCTCGATAAAGTTCAACAACGCGCTCGCCGGTTGTGGCATCGTAACTCACAAGTCGGCAGTCGTTTTGGTCACGATTAAGTTCGAACATGTATATCGTTTTGCTGTCCAGTGACCATGATATATTTGTGAAATACCTGTCTGTGGGGTCGCCTGCTTTCAGATAGACAATGTTTTTCGTTTTTATGTCATAAACCCCCACTGTAACTTTGTGTGACATTTCGCCAGCCATTGGGTATTTGTCCGGCTCGCATGCTGCAATGCTCGGGTCTATGTTTACCTGCGGATAATCTGCCACCATAGACTGATCCATGCGATAAAAAGCCAGTTTCATTCCGTCGTTGCTCCAAAAAGTGCCTTTCGATATTCCGAACTCATCACGGTGTACGGCAGTTCCATAAACAATATCCCTGCTGCCATCGGTTGTCAGTTGTCGTTCTTCGTTGTCTGCATCTCTCACAAACAATTGATGTTCCCTGACATAAGCCACGGCTCGGCTTTCTTTGTTCCATTCCCCGTTGCTCTCGTCCGTGCACGACTGTCTCCATACCACAGTGTGTTTTTTGAAATCGATGAGCATGCGCTCGCTGCCGTTCTGTATCATGACGTACGGTTTGTCGGCATACGGGAACGAGACATTGTAGAAATGTCGGAATGTCTGCGAATCTTTCGTTCCTGCCCATTTGTTTATTTCCTCTGTGCTTGCAAGCACTTTCTCGGTGTGTTTTTTCTTGTCAACAAGATAACAAGCATCTATGTCGAGACGCACCAACTCGTCTCCCCACCATGCAAACCACTTATTCTCCGGCACCATCTTCCGATAGTTAGTGCCACCATAGTTGATGTCTTCAAGAGTAAAAAGTTTGTCTTGAGCCATTCCGCCCATCGGTATCATTACCAGTGACATAAACAATAAAACATTTTTAATCTTCATATCTACGCCTTTCTTTGCTTTTAAATTCACGCTTATAACCTCCTTTTGATTGTCTACCGCCATTGCGGAAGTCTCGTCCACGGTCATTATTGTCTCGTCCACGACGGAAATCTCCGCCCCGTCTGCCATCGCGTCTATATCCTTCATGCCGTTTATCGCCTCTTTCGGTTCTGCGTTCACGTCCCTCACGATAATCATTTTGGCCAGCATTCTTGCGATCCCTCTTTATTCTTTCTATGCGCTGTTTGGATATTTCGTATGCCGGATGGTGTTTGAATGTGAACGAACGAATGTCGCCGGCTTCCATCTCCGCGTCTTCGTCGAGTCTCTTTTTAAACTCGCGATGTTCCTTGAAACGGCGTTTCTCTGCCATGGCCGCCTTTTCTTCCTCTGTCTTTATTTCGTTTCCATCGCTGCGGAAATCGCGGAACTTTCCTTCGAACATCTGGTATTTGCGGAACTCGCATTCCAACGAACCATTGAATACGGGAATTTTTATCGACGGTTTCAGTCCTATCTGGTCGAAACATTCTTCACGGTAAGAGAGCACCCATGCCGTGTTCCCTGTGAAAGCATTCTTCAACTTCTCGCCAATCATTTTGTAAGTGGCAAGCAGGTTAGGTGTGCTTATGCGTTCTCCGTACGGCGGATTGGTGACAAGTATCGCTTTCTCCTCCGGCTGTGAGAAATCTTTAAAATCTTGTTGCTCTATCGTCACACACTGCGTAAGTCCCGCAGCCTTGACGTTCATGCGTGCCTTACCCACAGCTTTCGGGTCTATGTCGTAGCCGTAGATGTGATGATGAAACTCACGCTCGCCCGAATCGTCATTATAAATCTCATCGAACAGTTCTTTGTCAAAATCTGCCCATTTCTCGAAAGCATACTCCTTGCGGAACACCCCCGGCGATATGTTGCGTGCTATTAGTGCCGCCTCTATCAGCAATGTACCGGAACCGCACATGGGATCTATGAAATCCGTCTCTCCTTTCCAGCCCGTCATTAGTATCATTCCGGCGGCAAGCACTTCGTTGAGCGGTGCTTCCACCGAGTCCTGACGATACCCGCGGCGATGCAGACTCTCGCCCGACGAGTCGAGACATAGTGTTGCATCCTCGTCTGCTATGTGTATATGCAGACGCAGGTCGGGATTTGCCACCGACACGTTAGGGCGTTCGCCGCTTTTCTCGCGGAACTGGTCGGCAATGGCGTCCTTAACCTTATATGCCACAAACTTGGAGTGTCTGAATTCTTCGGAGAACACCACAGAATCCACGGCAAACGTTGTCTTGTTGTCCATGTATTCACTCCAGTCGATGTTTTTCACATTCTCGTAAACGTCCTCTGCACAGCGTGCCTTGAACCTGCTGATGGGTTTTAGTATCCGTATTGCCGTATGCAACTGGAAATTTGCACGATACATCAATTCCTTTCCACCGGTGAATGAAACCATCCGGCGACCAATTTCCACGTTGTTTGCTCCAAGGTTTGAGAGTTCTTCTGCCAATACCGGCTCTAATCCCATGAAGGTTTTGGCTATGAGTTCAAATTCTTCGTTCATCAAATTTTATGTATGTTGTTATTTTTGTTTTTCCTTTTTGACGCTAAATTTATATAACGGTACAAGCAACCTGCCTGCCGACAATTCTCCCACAGCCTGCATTATAGTCTGATTAATATTGCCTGTACTCATCTCGGTGGTGTGTCAATAAAAATAAGAAAATCGCTGCAAAGTTACTTTTTTTATTCGATACGGCAAAGAAAAACGACGAAAATACACCTTGTTTGTTTTTTCTTAAATGGTAAAATCGCCGAATTTGAAAATCAAATCAGGCGGTTTTGGTGAGCAATTTCGGCGAATTTGTAATGCAAAACGGGCGATTTTGGTTTACGCCACACGGCATTCGACAGCAGACGAGACGGCACTTAGTGCAAAAAACATGCCTGACAGTGCATTTTAAACGGTTTTCAGTCCATTTTCATCATAACTTAAAAAAATAAAAAAGAAGACACACTAACACCATATTTACATTATTTATTGTACCTTTGCAAGTCAGTTAAGAGAAATATCACAAATAACAATCACGAGTCAATGAAAAAATTTAGATTGGTCGATAACGTGCTTGGGTGGTTGGTTTTTGCCATCGCCGCAATCACATATTGCCTGACCATTGAGCCGACAGCCAGTTTTTGGGATTGTCCCGAGTTTATTACGACCGGATATAAACTTGAAGTAGGACACCCCCCCGGAGCACCGTTCTTCATGCTTACGGCAAATATTTTCTCGCAGTTTACAAGCGACGTGACGCAGATTGCACGCATGGTAAACACCATGAGCGCGTTGCTCTCGGCAACGTGTATCCTTTTCTTGTTTTGGAGCATTACCCATTTGGTGAGAAAACTTCTCGTGGATAACATAAGCGAGATGACACTTACACAGATGATAAGCATCGAGGCAAGTGGTATTGTGGGTGCATTGATTTATACTTTCAGCGATACTTTCTGGTTCTCTGCCGTAGAAGCAGAGGTATATGCCTACTCTTCTGCCTTCACGGCAATAGTGTTTTGGCTTATTCTGAAATGGGAAGACCATGCCGACGAACCGCATTCGGATCGCTGGCTCGTGCTGATTACCTATATGACGGGACTATCGGTAGGTGTCCACCTGTTAAATCTTCTATGCGTGCCTGCAATCGTATTGGTATATTATTACCGCAGATTCCCCAACGCGAACCTGAAAGGCTCGCTTGCGGCATTGGGCGTATCATTTGTCATAGTGGCAGCAATCCTGTATGGCGTGGTTCCGGGAATTATCACCGTTGGCGGTTGGTTCGAACTGTTCTTCGTTAACACCTTGAACATGCCGTTCAACTCAGGCACAATAGTATATCTCTTATTGCTTGTAACCGTAGTGATATGGGCAATATGGGAGACTTTCTCCGACAACAGCCAAAAACGCCAGAACATTGCCTACCTTGCATCGGTCGGCATGCTCGGCGTTCCTTTCTACGGATATGGCTGGGGAGCATTTTTTATCGGCATAATAGTACTTGCAGGCCTTGCTTTTGTGCAGTTTTACAAACTTAACGGAAAAAATCTTGTCACGACACGCTTCAAGAACACCACTCTGCTGTGCATGCTCATGCTGATGATAGGATATAGTTCTTACACGTTAATAGTAATCCGCTCGGCTGCCAATCCACCGATGGATCAGAACTCGCCGGAAGACATTTTCACGCTGGGTTCGTATCTCAGTCGCGACCAATATGGTTACCGACCTCTGTTATACGGACAGGCTTACACGTCTGAAGTAAAGCGCGACGCGAAAGGATATGCCGTGGAAAGCGGCGGAGCACCGATATACCAGAGAAAAGAGAAGGCTTCGGCAGACGAGAAAGACTCTTATTTCATCGTTGACCATAAGAAGAACTATGTTTTCGAACAGAACATGCTGTTCCCGCGAATGTATGATCCTGGTCATGCCGAGTCGTACGAAAGTTGGATGGGCGGTGTTGACGGAAGAATGGTTACCGGACAATTCGGCGACAATATAAAGATTCCGACACAGTTAGAGAACATAAAATTCTTCATTTCGTACCAATGCAATTTCATGTATTGGCGATATTTCATGTGGAACTTCGTGGGAAGGCAGAACGACATGCAGGGAAACGGCGAGGCGGAATACGGCAACTGGATTACCGGTATAGGGTTTATAGATAACCTAAGGCTCGGCGACCAAAACATGCTGCCGGACGATTTGAAGGCGAACAAAGGGCATAACGTTTACTATTGTCTGCCACTGTTGCTCGGACTGATTGGTCTGTTTTGGCAGGCATTCTACCAACGCAAGCGCAAGGTGGTGGTTGACGGAGTTACCCATAAGGAGATTGACCCGGTGGGCATACGTCAGTTCTGGGTGGTATTCTTCCTTTTCTTCATGACAGGACTTGCCATCGTGATATATCTTAACCAGACACCCGTACAGCCACGCGAACGAGATTACGCATACGCCGGTTCGTTCTATGCTTTCGCAATATGGTGCGGAATGGGAGTGGCAGCCATAATCGACCTGCTCGGCAAGATAAAGGTAAAAGGCATCGTGCCTGCTGTCGTAGTGGCACTGGCGTCACTCGGAGTTCCGGTTCTCATGGCATGCCAGAATTGGGACGACCACGACCGCTCCGGACGATATGTTTGTCGGGACTTCGGACAAAACTACCTTATGTCCATGCAAGACAACAATTTCCCGATAATATTCACAAACGGCGACAATGATACATTCCCATTGTGGTATGATCAGGAAACCGAAGGCATCAGGACAGATGCACGCGTGTGCAACCTCAGTTACCTGCAAACCGATTGGTATATCGACCAGATGAAACGTCCGGCATACGATTCGCCGGCAGTTCCCATAACATGGTCGAGAATAAACTATGAGAGTGGCACAAACGATTGGGTTTTAATAGACCCGAGCGGAAAAGAACAGATAAGGGAGTTTTACCGACAGAACCCGGAAGCTGCACGCAAACAATTCGGCGACGACCCCTTCGAGGTGTCGAACATCTTCAAGAACTGGCTGCAAAATGAAGACCCGGAAATGCGCATAATACCGACAGACACACTGCACCTGAAAGTGGATAAGGAAGCGGTAAAACGCAGCGGAATGTTTATGCCGGGCGATACAATACCGGACATTATGGAAATATCGCTTGCAGGACGGCGGGGACTTTCGAAAGCAGACATCATGTTGCTCGAGATGCTGATGCAGTGCAATTGGAAACGACCGCTATATGTAGCAACCACGGTAGGCTCGGAAAACTACATGAACTTAGGCGAATACTTCGTATGCGAGGGAATTGCAAACCGCATCACACCATTCAAGACAAATCAAGAAGGAGTGAAGAGTTTCGACACCAAACGGGTGTATGACAACTTGATGAACAGATTTAAATTCGGAGGAGTTGACAAAAAAGGAATTTATCTCGATTGGACGATAATACGTATGTGTTACACTCACCGCAGACTGTTCGGCGAACTTGCACTCAACCTAATCGCTGAAGGAAAGAATGCCAAGGCATTGGAGGTTCTCGACCGCGGAGCAAAAGCAATACCTTCGTACAATGTTCCGATTAACTACAGCAGCGGAGGATTCGAATTTGCAAAAGCATATATCATCGCCGGCAATAAAGCGAAAGCCAAACCGTGGCTCGATGAGACGTTCAAGAACGCAGAGCAGTATGTGAAATGGTATCTGTCGCTAAATGATAACCGTTTCTCACAATCGTACAACGAGTGCATGAACAATCTGTTTATAATGAATAAGTGTATTGAAATTGCAGACGCGTTCGGAGACAACTACAAGATGGATCTTCAGAAACGTACTATCATACTCGGAGATATATTCCGAAAGAGAGCCGGAATATAATAAACAAAATGAAAGTATCGAAAGTTAAAAGTTTTATGGGGAACATATCCTCGTTGACTTTTAACTTTCGAAAATTAACGTTTAACATACACACGTGTTTATAGAACAACCTGCCAAATGGTTGCGATGGCTGTACCCGAAAGCAACTTGGAGAATGGATCCTAACGAGAAATCGGTCTATCTGACATTCGATGATGGACCAATTCCCGAAGCCACACCATTCATTCTCGACACATTGATGCAATTCGGAGCCAAGGCAACGTTTTTCATGGTGGGCGATAACGTGAAGAAATATCCGGAACTATATGACAGGATTGTAAAAGAGGGACATCAGATAGGAAACCATACGATGAACCATATCGGCGGTTTCAAGCATTGGACGGCAACATATATCATAAACACGTATCAGGCAAACGAACTTATACACGCACATCTCTTCCGCCCGCCGCATGGTTGGATGCGTCTAAGTCCTTATTATTGGCTGAGCAAATACTACAAAATAGTGATGTGGGACGTGGTAACACGAGATTACTCGAAACGAGTGACGGCAGAAGACGTATTCGAGAACGTAAAGAAATATACCCGAAACGGGTCTATAATAACATTCCACGACTCGCTGAAGAGTATTGACAAACTGCATTTCGCACTGCCCGAGGCACTGAAATGGCTGAAAGAACAAGGATATGAATTCCGAACTTTCGAATAGAATAAAAGCCGAGGCCTTGCGTCTCGGCTTTTCTGCATGTGGGATCGCACGCGCCGAAGCGGTAGGAAAAGATGCGGCAAGGCGATTTACGACATGGCTCGAAAAAGGCGGTCATGCCACAATGACATACATGGAGAATCACTTGGAGAAACGACTTGACCCACGTATTCTCGTACCGGGCACGCGCAGCATCGTATCAGTTGCATTGAACTATGCACCGGCACAACGACTTCCGGAGGGGGAATACCAGATTGCGGCGTATGCATTGGGACTGGACTACCACGACATTGTAAAGGGGAAGTTGCGGGAGTTGGCAATAAGGATATTTGGAGAATACAATAACGAGGCGGGAAAAGAGATACGAGTTTTCTCTGACAGTGCTCCTATATTAGAACGTTATTGGGCGGTAAAGGCGGGAATCGGCTGGATAGGACGCAATCACCAACTCATCGTTCCGCGTGCCGGCAGCATGTTTTTTCTTGGTGAAATGTTCGTTCCGATAGAACTGGAATACGACAAACCGATGGAAACACGATGCGGAAAATGTCACAGGTGTATTGATGCCTGCCCCACGGGGGCATTGGTAATAAACTCGGAAAACGAAAAGCAAAGCACTTTTCTATCGTACAAATGCCTCTCGTACCAGACAATAGAGAACCGAGGAGACATTCCGGATGACATGGCTGCCGCAATGGGAGAAACCATATACGGGTGTGACAGATGTCAACAGGCATGCCCGTGGAATCGATATGCAAACCCTACCGACGAACCTTTGTTGCAACCAAAGGAAGAACTACTGGAAATGACGCGCGAACAATGGCAGGCATTGAGCGAAGAAGATTACCGCCGACTATTCAAAGGGAGTGCCGTGAAAAGAGCAAAATATGAAGGATTGATGCGTAACATAAACAGTGTAAAACAGTTAAAAGAAAAAGACTGAATGTCAAGATGAACAAGGAAGAAGAAATAACAAATTTGGTAAATGGTTTCTTTCGCGAATTTACGAGGAATATAACGATGAAGGAAACCGGCAAAACACCGGATGTGATTGAACCAAAAATGCTCAAGCATGTTATGCTCGAGCATTATGAAGAGATTGCAGATGCTTTCCACCAAAGCGTATATCCGAAAATTGCGACAATGAACGGACTCAAAACATGTGACATTCCTGAAACTGTCACACCGGAGATGATGCGTTCGGCATGTGCATCGGAAGAATTGTTCAACACTATGGTGGAGACCTACCGTCGCAATTTCATCGCATTGCTACAAGGCATCGCAGTATGATTCCGCACCCAATGTGTGTCTTTTTCAGATTCAACAAATTTCTTTTCCCAACAAGAATACACGGCGTATTATCGGAGTCGTGTATGCATAAGGAATGAAAGCGATGGACGGAATGGGTTGCGTTATGAAGAAATTGGCTGCCATACCCGGAGCAATAGAGCCATAATGACTGCTAAGTCCCATTGCCGCAGCACCATTGATGGTTGCTGCATTGAGAGCCTCCTCCGGCTGCAAACGCATCTTGATACATGCAAGAGATACGGCGAATTTCATGTCTCCGGACGGTGTCGACCCGGGATTGTAGTCGCTGGCAATGGCAACGGGAAGTCCGGCACTAATCATCTTGCGCCCGGGAGCAAAAGGCATGTTAAGGAAGAAAGATGTTCCCGGCAGTGCAGTGGGCATTGTCTCCGTGTCTCGCAACATCTCTATATCCTCATCTGTCATACTTTCAAGATGGTCAACGGAAAGAGCCGAATGCTTAACGGCAACCTCCACGCCTCCGGATGGCGCAAGTTCCTCACCGTGAATCTTTCCACGCATTCCATAACGGTCGCCGGCTTCCAATATCCGTGATGTCTCCTCGAACGTGAAGAAGCCTTCGTCACAGAACACGTCAATGAAATCTGCCAGATCTTCAGCAGCAACGGCAGGTATCATTTCTTTAATGATAAGGTTTACATAATCTGCCTGCGACATGCCACGGGCAACGGCATGAGCTCCAAGGAAAGTACTCATTACCTTGAGCGGAGTGGTTTCTTTGATACGGCGTATTACACGAAGCATCTTCAGTTCGTCCTTCGTACTCAGTCCGTATCCGCTCTTTATCTCTACCGTACCTGTTCCTTTCTTTATTATTTCGCGTACACGGGGCATCGACTGCTCATACAGTTCGTTCTCCGACAATTCGTGAAGGCGGTCTGCACTGTTAAGTATTCCACCTCCGCGACGTGCTATCTCGGCATAACTTAGTCCGTTTATCTTATCCACGAACTCCTGTTCTCGACTTCCGGCAAACACCAAGTGTGTATGACTGTCGCAGAAAGAAGGAAGCACGGTGCCACCCTCCGCATCAACTATGGTATCTGCCTGCTGCTCATACAATGCCGCAGTGGCATGGTCTTCATTCTCTGAGCCGTATGCCGTAACTATACCATCAGTAGCAAACAGCCATGCATTTGAAATGGAAAGGAGTACCGACATCTCGGCTCCTTTCCTTCTCAACAGCCCGTCGGGATTAAGCCCTGCAAGCGTCCCTATGTTCTTTACAAACAGTTTCATTTACGCAAAAATTCTATTGAACGCCAGATATACGGATACATAAGTACGTCATTATCAATGAACGGTACTACCTTGCGGTACTCATTGTATATTTCCATAATCTTCGGCGATGATTTAAGCGGCTTGCGGAAATCAAGAGCCTGTGCCGCATTGAACAATTCTATTGCCAAAACTCGCTCTGTGTTGAGTACTACCTTGTATAGTTTGATTGCTGCGTTTGCACCCATGCTTACATGGTCTTCTTGATCTTGACAAGACGGAATACTATCCAACGAAGAAGGTGTTGCAAGACTCTTATTCAGGGATACGCAAGAAGCTGCCGTATATTGGGTTATCATAAAACCACTGTTCAGTCCCGGATTTGCCACGAGGAAATCGGGAAGTCCGCGTGTACCTGACACCAATCGGTAAATTCGACGTTCAGAAATGTTTGCCAACTCGCTGATTGCTATTGACAAGAAATCGATTGGCAATGCAATAGGCTCACCATGGAAGTTGCCTGCCGATATTATAAGGTCTTCGTCGGGACACACCGTGGGGTTGTCGGTTGCGGAATTTATTTCGGTATCAATCACCGAAGTGACATATTTTATTGTATCCTTAACCGCTCCGTGAACCTGCGGTGCGCAGCGGAAAGAGTACGGATCCTGCACATGTGTCTTCTTTGTGTTAATAAGTTCAGACCCTTCGAGCATTTCTTTCATACGCGCGGCGGTATCCAACTGCCCTTTGTGAGGACGCACGAGATGTACTGCCTCGGTAAAAGGCTCTATCCTGCCGTCGTAAGCATCAAGCGACATGGATGCGATACGGTCTGCCCAATCACTCAAACGGTATGCCTGAAGCAATGCCCATACGGCAAACGAACTCATATTCTGTGTACCGTTGAGCAATGCAAGCCCTTCTTTGCTCGCCAATTCAATGGGTTTCCATTCCTTGCGACACAGCATCTCTTCGCCCGAAATAACTTTCCCTTCATACTCTACTTCGCCCAAACCGACAAGTGGCAGGCAAAGATGAGCCAAAGGAACAAGGTCGCCGGAGGCTCCGAGAGAACCTTGACGATAAACAACGGGATATATGTCATTGTTGAAAAAATCGACAAGTCGTTGTACAGTGTCAAGTTTACAGCCGGAAAATCCATAACTTAACGACTGTATCTTCAGCAACATCATTATCTTAACTATATCGTTCGGTACTCGCTCGCCTGTTCCGCAGGCATGGCTCTTTATGAGGTTTATCTGCAATTGAGTGAGTTGATCCTTGCTTATCGACACCTTGCACAACGAACCGAAACCGGTGGTAACACCATATACGGGCTCGGGGTTGCTTGCTATTTTCTCGTCAAGGTAGTTGCGGCAACGCTCTATGCGCTGCTTGGCATCATCACTTAGTTCTATCTTATAGTTGTTATACACAATCTCTCCCACGCGTTCAATAGAGAGATGATCTGCACTAATCTTATGTATCATGATTGATTCGCTGTTTTTAAAACTGATTTATTATATCGTCATCCACAATGTTCGGCATCGTGACTTTCAATTCGGGAGTACGTTCCATCTCACGCTTTATGGCATCCATAGAACCTTGATTGCGTGCCCAAGAGCGACGTGCGATACCGTTATTGACATCCCAGAAAAGCATGCTACGTATCTTACGTTCTGCTTCTTCGCTTCCATCAATTACCATACCGAAGCCGCCGTTTATCACTTCGCCCCAGCCTACACCGCCACCATTGTGGATACTAACCCATGTTGCACCGCGGAAAGAGTCGCCGATGACATTATGCACTGCCATATCGGCACAGAACTGCGAACCATCGTAAATGTTAGATGTCTCACGGAACGGAGAGTCTGTTCCCGAAACATCATGATGATCTCTGCCCAATACCACCGGACGACTTATCTCGCCACGACGAATGGCATCGTTGAAAGCAAGTGCAATCTTCATTCTGCCTTCGGAGTCGGCATACAAGATACGTGCCTGCGAACCTACAACGAGATTGTTCTTACCCGCCTCGCGTATCCAATGAAGGTTATCGGCAAGTTGTCCCTTGATGTCTTCGGTGGATTTCGTTAGCATATCTTCAAGAACCTCGGCAGCCAAACGGTCGGTAACGGCAAGGTCTTCGTCATTGCATGAGGAGCAAACCCAACGGAACGGACCGAAACCATAGTCGAAGAACATCGGTCCCATGATGTCTTGAACGTATGACGGATAGCGGAATTTGGTTGTAGAACCGTCAGCAAAGATTTCTGCCCCTGCTCTTCCGGAAGTAAGAAGGAAAGCATTGCCATAATCGAAGAAATACATTCCACGCGCAGTTATCTTATTGATGGCTGCCACCTGACGGTGAAGAGAATCATATACTTTCTCTTCGAAAAGTTCCGGTTGCTCTGCCATCATTTTATTAGACTCGTCGAGTGTCATGCCGACAGGATAGTATCCGCCTGCAAAAGCATTGTGGAGCGAGGTTTGGTCGCTGCCCAAATCAACATGTATCTCATCTTTTGCAAGGCGTTCCCACAGGTCAACCACATTGCCAACGTATGCCATGGATACCACGCGATGTTCTTCGACTGCCTTAAGTATTGCCGGAATCAGTTCATCAAGATTATCGTGCAACTCGTCAACCCATCCTTGCTCATGTCTCTTCTTTGCTGCAAGGGGATTAATTTCGGCAACGACACTCACCACCCCGGCAATGTTTCCGGCCTTTGGCTGCGCTCCCGACATACCTCCGAGACCGCTACTTACGAACAACGGAATACGCTCACGTTTGTCACCCATCACCTTGCGTGCGGCATTAAGCACCGTGATGGTCGTACCATGTACAATTCCCTGCGGACCGATATACATATACGAGCCCGCGGTCATCTGTCCGTATTGGCTCACGCCGAGTGCATTGTCACGCTCCCAATCGTCCGGTTTGCTATAATTCGGTATTACCATGCCGTTAGTAACAACTACTCTCGGCGCAGTTTTGTGAGACGGGAATAGTCCGAGCGGATGTCCGCTATACATCACGAGCGTCTGCTCATCGGTCATCTCCGACAAGTATTTCATCACAAGGCGGTACTGTGCCCAGTTCTGGAATACGGCACCGTTACCTCCGTATGTTATCAACTCGTGTGGGTGTTGTGCCACAGCCTTGTCGAGGTTGTTCTGTATCATCATCATGATGGCAGCCGCCTGCTCCGAGCGATGCGGATATTCGTCTATCGGACGGGCATACATCTCGTATGTAGGACGGAAACGGTGCATATATATTCGTCCGTATTTATTCATTTCTTCAGCAAACTCGGGTGCCAATGCCGCGTGCATTTCTTTCGGGAAATAACGCAGTGCATTACGCAGTGCAAGCCTTTTTTCTTCCGCCGTAAGTATATCCTTGCGCTTCGGGGCATGGTTTATGGCTTTGTCATACGGTGGCATTTCCGGCAATGTCTGCGGGATACCGGCTCGTATCTCTTTTGCAAAATCTTCTTTAGTCATTTTATTTTATACTTTTATTATCTTTAAATTATATATTACAATTTGCCGATTACTTTCTCGACTATCGACATAATCTTCTTCTCCTCGGCATTAGCCTTGGCTACAATCTGTTCTGCCTCTGCCACGAGTGCATCCGCTTTCTCACGATCTTTCAGCGAAGCGGCGTTAATCTTCACGTTAAGTCCGGCTCCGATTACAGCGGCACGGGCAGCCAACGCGCCTACTCCGGCATCAGAGACACTGTTCGGATTACCTTCCTCTGCCATTGCCTTGCAAATCTCGAATGCGCCGAACGATGCCTTCATGGTGTGTAGCGGCACCTGTGTGGCATACAATGTGGCTTCCTGTATGGCTTCGCTGCGCGCGGCTTTGTCCTCGTCAGTCTTTTTAGGCATGCCGAATGCTGCCATGATACGATTAAATGCCTCGGTATCTTCATCAACGAGATGTATCAACTCGGCCATAAGTTCCTGCCCCTTATCTGCCCATATTGAGAATTCATGGCAACGAACATCCCAACCGGCCTTGTGCGAAGAGAGGTTTGCAACCATTGTGCCGAGCGCAGCACCCAATGCTCCCATGTATGCAGCGATGGTTCCTCCGCCCGGTGCAGGACTCTCGCGCGATGTCTCGAGTGCGAAATCCTTTACCGTAAGGTCGGCAAGCAATGGTTTCTTGTTACCGTCTTCAAGAAGATATTCTATTACCTTTTCACGTGGGTTGAACTCTTTCAAGTCTTCAAGTCCGAGCGATTTCACGGCAATCAGCATTATGTCTTCCTCGGGAATACCTGTCGAACGGTTCTGCTTTTCAAGGAAATATCTACCTGCCTCTACCAACACTCGTTTCGGGATAAGTCCGACAATTTCCGTGCCGGTAACCCTCACGCCGCGTATCGAAGCACATCGGCACACCTCGTCGAATGCCTTATGCAACGGTGTTACATTGATGTTTGTTATATTCATCGACACCTGTGCAATTTTGTATTCGTCGATGAACCAACCAATTGCCTTGGTACTCTTAAGTGTTCCGGGCTGCATTATTGTCTTTCCCGATGCATCTTTCTTTGGTTTTCCGGTAATCGGATTACCCTCGCGCACGGGGCGTCCTTTCTCGCGGACATCAAACGCTATGGCATTGGCACGTCTGGTTGAAGTGGTGTTAAGGTTGAAATTCACGGCAACGAGGAAATCACGCGCCCCAACTGCCGTACATCCGGTGCGTGCCACATGCTCGTCAATAGGCCTTGCACCGAAATCCGGTTGCTTACCGGGTGTGGATAGTTTCTCGGCGATTGCCTCATACTCACCTTCACGACAAACCGCAAGGTTGCGACGCTCTTTTGTATATGCGGCAGCCTCATAGCAATAGCATGGGATTTCGATTTCATCGGCAATGCGCTTTGCCAATTCACGTGCCATCTCGGCACACTCTTCGAGAGTCACTCCCGCAACCGGAATGAGCGGAAGCACATCGGTGGCACCCATACGCGGGTGTGCACCGTGGTGCTGACGCATGTCTATCAGTTCTCCGGCTTTCTTCACACTGCGGAACGCAGCTTCCACGACAGCCTCCGGTTCGCCAACGAACGTCACTACGGTTCGGTTTGTTGCCTCGCCCGGATCCACGTCAAGCAGACGTACGCCATCTACATTTTCAATCTCGTTTGTAATTTGTTTGATAATACTCAAGTCGCGTCCTTCACTGAAATTAGGTACGCACTCAACAATACGTTTAATGTTATTCATTATAATATAAAATATTAGATTTAATGTTATTCATTATATAAAATATCAGAT
The DNA here is from genome assembly GCF_003932845.1 of Prevotella sp. OH937_COT-195. Classification (GTDB taxonomy): domain Bacteria; phylum Bacteroidota; class Bacteroidia; order Bacteroidales; family Bacteroidaceae; genus Prevotella. The sequence goes on along the minus strand of NZ_RQZH01000010.1, from coordinate 32,569 downwards.
AAGGATTTCTTGTGCAAATTTATATTTTTTCAATCAATCCTGCAACAACTTTTATGTTTTTTTCATCTATCGCATAATATATTACCATTCTCTTTCATTTTGTATCGTCATACGCATGCAACGGATAGTCAATGGTGTAGTGCAGACCGCGGCATTCTTTCCGTTCTATCGCCTGCCGGGTTATCAAGTATCCCACATTTATCATGTTTCGCAGTTCGCAGATGTCACGGCTTGCCTTTACTCTGCGGAACAACTCCTCCGTCTCTTCATACAGTATGTCGAGTCTGTCCCATGCTCTCTTCAAGCGCAGATTGCTTCTCACTATTCCAACATAGTTTGACATTATCTCACCAACCTCTTTGATACTCTGTGTAATAAGCACTTTTTCCTCGTTGGTCATGGTGCCTTCATCGTTCCACTCGGGTATCTGTTCGTTGAAATCATAAAGGTCAATGTGTTCCAACGAGTGCTTCGCGGCGACATCGGCATATACCACGGCTTCTATGAGAGAATTTGAAGCGAGGCGATTCCCCCCATGCAGTCCCGTGCAGGCGCATTCGCCTATTGCATACAGTCTTTGTATGCTCGAGCATCCGTTATAATCAACCTTTATACCTCCGCACATATAATGAGCCGCCGGACGCACCGGAATATAGTCTTTCGTTATGTCTATACCCATTGTCTTGCACTTCAAATATATGTTCGGGAAATGGCGTTGCGTCTCCTTCGGGTCTTTATGCGTCACGTCGAGACATACATGCGGCAATCCGTGTATTTTCATCTCGTTGTCTATGGCTCGTGCCACGATGTCGCGCGGTGCCAACGATAGTCTTTCATCATATTTCTCCATGAACGACTCTCCCGTCGGAAGGCGCAATATTCCTCCGTAACCACGCATTGCCTCTGTAATAAGGAATGCCGGATGTGTCTCTCCGGGAGAATATAATGCCGTAGGGTGGAACTGTACAAACTCCATATCCTGCACCGTTCCCTTGGCGCGATACACCATTGCTTCACCATCTCCGGTTGCTATTATGGGATTCGTGGTGGTTTGATAAACGGCTCCGCACCCACCCGTACACATTAATGTAACTTTTGAAAGAAAAACATCAACCTTCTGTGTGTCAGGGTTAAGTACGTATGCTCCATAACAGTTGATATATGGTGTACGCCGTGTCACCCTTGCTCCGATATGATGTTGTGTTATTATCTCTACCGCAAAATGGTTTTCTTTTATGTCAATATCGGGATTGTTGCGTATTGCCTCCATCAGTCCGCGCTGTATTTCGGCACCGGTATCATCGGCATGGTGCAAGATTCGGAATTCGGAATGACCTCCTTCTCTGTGCAGGTCGAACGAACCGTCTTCCTTCTTATCGAAATTAACTCCCCACTCTTGCAATTCTCTTATTTGCTCCGGTGCATTACGAACCACCAATTCCACGGCAGTACGGTCAGATATTTTGTCACCGGCAATAATAGTATCCGAAATATGTTTTTCAAAGTTGTCAAGCCCGAAATCTGTAACAGAAGCCAATCCTCCCTGTGCAAACGAGGTGTTTGCTTCATCGAGTGAGGTCTTGCATATAATGCAAATTTTGCCTTTCCTTGCACGAGCCACCTTTAAGGCATAACTCATTCCGGCAACACCGGCACCGATGATGAGGAAATCGTATTTATAAACCATTAGGTATTACGTTTATTATTTTACGAGTGCAAAAATAATAATAATAGCCGTAATGAACGAATTATTTGGTAAGATTAACGTTACATTGAAACTTCTCGAATGCCGATTGCCAAATAGGACATAAATATTCCTCGGAAAAGCAACCGCTGGGACAAAAAGAATCCCGACCATCATATTGATGATCGGGACGCTTATAAAAACTGCTTTACAGCGCGAAAATTTTCTTTCTCGTATGCTTATGCCTCTGCGGGAGTTTCCTCATCTGCAGGAGTCTCTGCCACAGTCTCTTCTGTTGCCGGAGCCTCTTCTGCCACTTTCGTATCAGGAGTTTCTTCCGCAACTTCCACCGGAGCATTCTCTGCAATCACAGATACTGGTATTTTCACCTCAACTTCTTTGTGGAAATGAACGATTGCCTCATATTCGCCTACCTGTTTCACATCACGCATTGTAATAATCTTGCGATCTATTTCAATGCCTTTTTCCGCGAGTGCTTCTGCAACCTTTGCTGCATTTACAGAGCCGTAAAGTTGACCCGTTGCTGCAACCTTTGCTGCTATCTCAAGAGCAACACCTTCCAATTTGGCTGCCTTTTCTTGTGCGGCTGCCTTTATGGCTGCAAGTTTGTGTGCTTGCTGCTTCATGTTCTCTGCAAGTATTTTCTTCGCACTCTCGCTTGCAATAACTGCCTTACCCGAAGGAATCAGGTAGTTACGACCATAGCCTTTCTTTACGGTTACGATGTCGTTCTTGTAACCCAATCCTATGATATCTTCTTTCAGTATAATTTCCATTCTTATCTTAGGTTTTTAGGTTTATTTCATCATGTCTGTTACATACGGGAGCAGAGCGATCTGACGAGCGCGTTTCACGGCTTGTGCCACTCGACGCTGGTACTTGAGAGACGTTCCTGTAATACGGCGGGGAAGAATTTTACCCTGCTCGTTAAGGAATTTTTTCAGGAATTCGGGATCCTTGTAGTCAATATACTTGATACCGCTCTTCTTGAAACGGCAATACTTCTTCTTCTTCGTGTCAATTGAAGGAGCTGTCAAATAACGTATTTCACTATCTTGTGCTGCCATGATTATGCCTCCTCTTTGTTAATGTACTTGTTTCTTCTCTTTTCAGCATACTCTATGGCGTGCTTCTCGAGTTTGACTGTCATAAAACGGATCACTTTCTCATCGCGACGCAATCCAGTCTCGAAAGTCTTGATTACTGTAGGCTCGGCCTTGAATTCGACAAGGAAATAGAATCCCGATGTCTTCTTTTCAATTTGGTAAGCCAGTTTTTTCAATCCCCATGCCTCTTCGTTCAGGATTTCAGCACCGTTGTCGGTAAGAAGATTCTTGAACTTAGCGACCGTTTCCTTTGTCTGTTCATCAGACAAAACGGGAGTCAAAATGAAAACGGTTTCGTATTGATACATACTGTTTGTTAATAAAATTGTTAATAAATTAATTATGCCGGGGCTTATGCCAAAGCGGGTGCAAAGGTACTATTTTTTTGTTACATATATACTTATACGAGCCCTCAAACCTCCCATATTTAAGCATAATTAACCCTTCGCGCATATAAATCTCGCACGAGACACAATATTTTCCCAAATCTTTTCATACATTTGCAAGCGAAATGAAGAATTTGTTGAAAAAGATAAAGCCACACATCGGCATGGGATTTGTCTATGCCGGAACGCTATTGCTTCTTTCGTCTTTCCTCCTCGGGTGGACATCGAGCAACGTTCCTTTGTTCGTATCGATATTTCTCGTCATCGTCGGGGTTGGCATACACGTTGCCTTAATAAAGTCATCTGACATTAACGATTAGTTACGGACTGTATTTGCTTGTCATTATTAAACGAACACAAATCCGCAACTACCCGTCAATGTCAAACCCTTTAACCCAAATCGGTCATTAGAACCCTCAACCGATTTTGTTCGATTGTTGAGCGGATGTACAGCCGTTTCATCGAAGGCGTAGCGGGCTGCGTCGGGATGTAATGGCTGCACAGATGTCAGCAAGCGGGCTAAAGCAGTTGGTAAGCGTAACGGCAACAGCAAATCTGAGCAAATGCGGTATAATGACCGATTTGGGTTTAAAGATTTAAACACCCCGATTATTCTTCTTCCGGAGTGATGAGTTTATATCCTTTTCCGTGAATATTGATTATTTCAATCTGATCGTCGTCCTTCAAATGTTTGCGCAGTTTCGTTATATACACGTCCATTGAGCGTGCATTGAAATAATTATCATCAATCCAGATGGTCTTCAAAGCAAAATCGCGCTGCAGAATCTCGTTGGCATGACTGCACAACAGTGCCAGCAGTTCGTTCTCCTTTGTAGTAAGTTTGGTCTGTTTGTCGCCGATTGTAAGCAGTTGTTTCTGCGTGTCGAACAAGAACCTTCCTATCTGATACTGTGTGCTTTCCTTGGTTTTCTTCCCACGCACGCGGCGCAGTATGGCCTCTATGCGCAACACGAGTTCTTCCATCGAGAACGGTTTTGTGATATAGTCGTCCGCACCGATTTTGAACCCTTCAAGTATATCCTCCTTAAGCGTTTTGGCAGTAAGGAAGATTATCGGCATCTCGGCGTTGGCCTGACGAATGTCTTTTGCCAGCGAGAAACCGTCTTTCTTGGGCATCATCACGTCGAGCACCGCAATATCGAACTTACTTTTCAGGAAAGCCTTGTATCCGGCTTCTCCGTCCGTACACAATTCTGCATAGAAGCCTTTGGCTTGCAGATATTCACGAAGTAACATTCCGAGGTTCTCATCGTCCTCGCAAAGCAAGATTTTCAATTGTTCTTCCATAATTCTCTATATTAAAAGTTTAATGTTAAAATTATATCTGTCACACCTGTCGGTCGTTTATTTCTAAACAATTTCAGGCAGCGAGATGGTAAACTTAGTACCTTTTCCGTAATTACTCTCCACTTTTATCTCTCCTTTATGCAGATCAACAATCTTTTTGACGTATGCCAGTCCGAGTCCGAATCCTTTCACGTTATGAACGTTTCCGGTATGCACGCGGTAGAATTTGTCGAACACTTTCTTCAAATTTTCCTTCTTTAATCCAATGCCGTTGTCCTTTACAGACAGCATGAGTCTTCCGTTTGCATTCCATGTGTGTACATCTAACACAAGCGGTCCTTCGTCTTTCTTGTATTTCACGGCATTGTCCATGAGATTGTGTATCACGTTGGAGAAATGTATTTCGTCAACATATATTTTGGAGTTTTCTGCCTCCATGAGTGTGTTTATCTTGCCGCCGGTGTGTTCCACGCGCAATGTAAACGACTTTGCGATATTCTCAACCGTCTCGTTAAGGTCGAGTTCCTTTTTCTTAAATATGGCCGTGCGGTCGTCGAACATAGACATTTGCAACACTTTTTCCACAAGGAAGCGTAAGCGTTTAGACTCAACGTCAACCACTCCTCCGAGATGTTTCATCATTGTAGGACTTTTCGCCACCGTCTCGTCGTTCATCATCTGTGCAGCAAGAGAGATGCTCGAAATGGGAGTCTTTAGTTCGTGCGTCATGTTGTTGATAAAGTCGTTCTTTATCTCCGTGAGTTTCTTCTGGCGGAAAATGACTGCTATCGTAAAGATGAACGTAAAGAGCAACACGAATGCAAACACTATTGACGGTATCATAAAGCGCACCGATGAGAAGATATAGTTGTTCATCGTAGGGAAATGAATCCTTACCACACCCGATTTCTGTTGTGGGTCGTTGCGATATAACAGTTGACTGTAACTATATTCTTCGCCGTCTTCCGTATAGTCCGGACAACGGTACACCTCTTGCCCGTCCTGAGTCATCACCGTGAAATGGTACGGAATGTTTATTCCGTTATTCATAAGTTCCGCCTTAATGTCTTGGTCGAGCATTCTAAAGTTAACTCTCTCTTTGAGAGGTTTTTCCGAAGCCATATACAGTATGCTGTATACCACCTCGTCGAGCAATGCTTTCTGATAGACATATCGGTTCTTTACCATCTCCTTCATTGATTTCGACGCTTCGGAAACGGCATTCTTGTCATTACGCAGAATAATGCCTTTGGGCATCTCGGAAGGTTTCATTGCAATGGTTTTCAATTGGAACGATGAATATACCGTGCCGTTGCCATTTGTTGATGAGGATTCATGCGACTGCGGTCTTGCATTGTCGGTCTCGTTTGAAACGCGTTCTTTGCCGTTCTTGCCATGTCTCGTCCGATTCATGTCCATCTCAAGATAACGCAGTGTCTCATTCAGCTCAAGGTTGCGCGAAGCCTGATATAACGAACGGTTTACCGACTCGTCAAACTGCTCTTTCTTCATCTTTACCATCTCTTCGATGTAACTTAGTTGCAGAAAGAGCAAACCAAGGAAACTAAGTCCCATTACGGTTGCTATCGTCCAAATCGTTCTTTTCTTCATATTCTTTTTAATCCTTGATATAAGATGCCGAACTTTCGTTTCATATTTGCAAAAATAACATTTTTTCTCATCAAACAATTCTTTTAAGTTAAATAATTTGGTTAACTTTAATTTAATTAACTCTATACGGTTGTTATAATTGATATTTATAAAATATAATCACGAAACGTTTCCCTCTTCAAAGACAAACGGACTTGTATTTACCATCATTGCAAAAATCATTTACATACAATTTTCCGGCAACCGATAAAGACATGCAACATTTAGAGAACCACACCATTATACAAAATCGGCGAAATCACATCGCAAATTAGGCGAAATTGGTCGGCAAAACCGCCGAATTTGGATAGCATTACGGCATATACGAATATCTGTTTACACTGAATACGACGTGTTTTATTACAACAATTCGCTTATGGTGTTTGCCATTTAACCCAAATCTGTCATTAGAACCCTCAACCGATTTTGTTCGATTGTTGAGCAGATGTGCAGCCGTTTCATCGAAGGCGTAGCGGGCTGCATCGGGATGAAACGGCTGCGCAGATGTCAGCAAGCGGGCTAAAAGCAGTTGGGAAGCGTAACGGCAATGGCAAATCTAAGCAAATGCGGTCTAATGACAGATTTGGGTTTAACAACAATATAATTTTTATGCGTGGAAAAACAATATGACAAACCCTGAAAACCGTCAACTGGTTTTCAGAGTTTTTAATGTGTAAATGCCATTTATCCAAAAGGTCATGGCATGTTATAGATTTATTCTTCTTCGGCAGCCTCAGCCTCATGCTGCTTGATGAGTTCTGTTTGAAGGTCGGTGGGAACGAGTTCGTAACTTGCAAACTTCGTGGAGAACGAAGCGCGTCCGCCTGTCAGAGAACTGAGTGCAATGGAGTAACTGGACAATTCCTTCAGAGGAATCTTTGCCGATAGTTTCTGATAACCGGCTTCGCTGTCCATGCCCATGATTAAGGCGCGACGACCTTGCAGGTCGCTCATAACATCGCCCATATAATCTGAAGGAACAAATACCTCAAGGTCATATATTGGCTCGAGTATTTTGGGACCGGCATTCTTGAATGCTTCTGCAAATGCCTGACGGGCTGCAAGCATGAAAGAAAGTTCGTTGGAATCTACCGGGTGCATCTTGCCGTCATAGACAACAACGCGTACATCGCGTGCATACGAGCCGGTCAGCGGTCCCTGCTCCATGCGGGCCATGATGCCTTTTAGGATTGCAGGCATGAAGCGCGCATCTATCGCACCACCTACCACGGAGTTAAGGAATACAAGTTTCCCGCCCCACTCGAGGTCGACTTCTTCCTTGTTCTTTATGTTCATGCGATACTCCTGACCACCGAACTTATACGTTGTGGGATCCGGCATGCCTTCGGCATAAGGTTCTACGATGAGATGAACTTCGCCGAATTGACCGGCTCCACCCGATTGTTTTTTATGACGGTATTCGGCACGCGAAGCCTTGGTAATTGTCTCACGGTAAGGAATCTTCGGCTCTTCGTACTTTATCTGTATTTTCTCATTGTTTTCCATGCGCCATTTCAGTGTGCGCAAGTGGAACTCACCTTGTCCGTGAACTATTATTTGTTTAAGTTCTTTCGACTGCTCTACCACCCATGTAGGATCTTCCTGACGCATCTTTGTCAACGCAGCCATCATCTTCTCCGTCTCGCTCTCGTTCACTGCAATTACCGCACGCGAGTACTTCGAATTTGGATATTTTATAAAGTCGAAACGGTTCTCCACTTCTTTTTCATTCAGCGTGTTGCCCGTCTTTACGTCTTTCAGTTTAACCGTACAGCCAATGTCGCCGGCACATAGTTCGTCAACGGGCTGCCGATTTGCTCCGGCACATACGTTAAGCACTGCGACACGCTCCTTCGACCCACGGTCGGCATTTGTAAGATCCACGCCGGCCTTTATCGTTCCGCTCATTACTTTGAAATAAGAAACCTCACCAATGTGCGGTTCCATTCCGGTTTTGAAGAAATATATCGATGTCGGTGCCTCGCTGTCGGCGGGCACTTCCTCACCGCGTGTGTTGTGAATTTTCGGCATGTCGCTAACGAAAGGCACCACGTTTCCGAGGAACTCCATGAGTCGGCGCACTCCCATCGACTTGCCTCCGCACACACAGAATACCGGGAAAATGCTGCGTGTAACCAATCCTTTGCGGATGCCTTCACGCATCTCGTCCTCCGATAAAGTTTCCTCCATGAAGAATTTCTCCATCAGAGCCTCGTCGTTCTCGGCAGCAGTCTCTACAAGTGCCGCATGCAACTCTTTTGCCTTGTCTATCTCTTCGGCAGGAATTTCTTCTATTATCGGTGCTCCGCCCTCCGGCTTCCATGAATATTTTTTCATGAGAAGCACGTCTATAATCGAATTGAAACCGGCTCCTGTTGAAACGGGATATTGTATCTGAACACATTTCGAGCCGTAAATTTCTTTCATCTGAGACATTACAGAATCGAAATCGCAGTTCTCACGGTCAAGTTGGTTTACAAGGAATATTACCGGTTTTTTAAGTTTCTCCGTATATCGGAATATGTTTTGCGTTCCCACCTCGGGACCATATTGCCCGTTGATGAGTATCAATGCCTGATCGGTAACGTTGAGAGCCGTGATTGCTCCGCCCACAAAGTCGTCGCTGCCCGGGCAATCTATTATATTAAGTTTTTTATTGTTCCACTCCACATTGAACACCGTAGAGAATACGGAGTATCCATATTCCTGCTCCACGGGGAAGTAATCGCTCACGGTATTTTTTGCCTCTATCGTGCCGCGACGCTTTATTACTCCGCTTTCGAATAACATACTCTCGGCAAGTGTGGTCTTGCCGCTACCCGCGCTGCCAAGCAATGCGATGTTTTTAATTTCGTTAGTTTGATATACTCTCATATCATTAGGATTTAGGTTTATATTGAACTCAATTCTTTTGTGGGGGTTAAAGTTAGTGAATTAAATCAATAATTGAGAAATAAGAATTGAGAATTACATGCCGTTTAACGTTATTTTACATTGCAAACATAATTCTTTGTTAAGGTTTAACGTTTTTAGAATGGTTTGAAATCATTATATATACATATCCCTTTCTGTGAGAGCCGCTGCATATATTGCGGTTTCTACAGCACCACCCGTCTTACACTGCGCGACGAATACATTTCGGCACTCGTCCGAGAGATGTCATTGCGCGATGTCGGCAGCACAATCAACACCATATATCTCGGGGGAGGCACTCCTTCGCAACTGTCTCCAAAGCAACTCCGCACTCTGTTATATAATATAAATAAGGTGTATTGTGTAGATCGTAATGCGGAGATTACGATAGAATGCAATCCCGACGACATTGACAAAGAATATGCCGTGGAATTGGCAGATATGGGGTTCAACCGCGTAAGTCTCGGCGCACAGACGTTTTCCGACGAACGATTGCAATTTATCAAGAGGCGACACAATGCGAGACAGATTGCTGTTGCGGTAACGGCATTGCGCGAGGCAGAAATTAAGAACATCAGCATCGACCTAATGTTCGGATTCCCGGGGCAAACACTTTCCGACTGGGAGAACGACATAAAACATGCTTTGGCATTGCAGCCGCGACACATATCGGCATATAGTCTTATGTATGAAGAAGGTACTCCGCTGCATGCCATGTTTGAGAGGGGTAAAACAGACCAATGCAACGATGAGCAGAGCCTTGCCATGTTCGAACTATTGGTTGACATGATGAAAGCCGACGGATACGAACACTACGAAATATCGAACTTCGCGAAACTATCAGAGGACGGTGGGAAAAGTTCTCCTTTCCGCTCGGTTCATAACAGCAATTACTGGAAAAATGTACCATACACAGGCATTGGGGCTGCAGCACATTCCTACGATTTGCACGAACGTTCGTGGAACATAGCCGACATAACGGAATACATAAAGATTGCCAACATCGGAAAAAGACCCATCGAGGGCAGCGAATTGATTGATAAAGACACGCATTACAATGACATTGTGACCACCGCACTACGCACACGCGAGGGTATTTGCCTGAACGACCTTACCATGGAACAACGAGAATATCTGCTGAAAACGGCACAACCCATGTATGAAAGAGGACTGCTTGCCATTACCGACACCAACATACATCTTACACGCAAAGGAATATTCGTCAGCGATTCCATAATGACAGAACTCATAAAGATTTGACAGGAAACATGACATGACAGTCAAAATCCGTTTTTATGGAAAGCAAAAGGGCGAGGCCTCACGGTCTCACCCATTCTTTCTTTTAAAAAAACTTATATAATAATACACGTAGGTTCATATTTACGTAATACCACAACACAACAATGCACTATGTGCAAAAATTGTAATTTCATTCCCGAATTGTTTGCCTGAGTCCCTTACATCGAGAGAAACAAACCTTCACGGCTTAAGGCAGGTCTTCTGACTACGTCCCATACTGATGCTCCTTCCCGCCCAAGATCAAAACAAGGGGCAGTGGATTTCTTGCTTCAGTACTTATAAAGGGACTCACAGCTGCGAGACAGTCGGGGATTTTCGCCCCGTTCCCTATTAATTACCGCATGGTAAACCTTAGCGGGTGCAAATATACGACTTTTTTAATTACCCGCAAACTTTTTATCACAAAATTATTAAAATATTTGTTTGATAAAACATTTCTATTTATCTTTGCATGCGTTAAAAGCAATGATTATGCCGAATCATGGCAAGTCTTGAATAAAAAATATTATTAACTTTTAAAACACGGTTGCCTATAAGGACATCTTTACTTCGATAAAACAACAAATATAGAAGATGAAAGATTTGCATGATATGACCGACGAGGAGTTGGCACTATCTTATGTAGATGGTAACAACCGTGCATTCGACTTGCTTTTGGAACGCACAAAAGACAGATTGTTCCAATATATACAATTCGTTGTGCGGAACAAAGACATTGCGGAAGACATTTTCCAAGAGACATTCTTGAAAGCCATAGCAAAACTCAACCACGGGTTGTACCGCCCATGCGGTAAATTCTCTGGGTGGATGATGCGCATTGCACATAATGCCGTGATGGATTGGTTCAGGGAACAAAAATCACAAAACATAATTGAACCCACGAAAGGCAATGACCTAAGCAACCTAAATCCGAAAGATATTCTTTACGGATTTGCCGAGGCCGAATATGTCAACGAGCAGGTATTGCGCGATGTAAGGCGCATAATGGATAAATTGCCGCCATCGCAGCGAGAGGTGGTGTTTATGCGCTACTACCAAGAGTTGTCATTCAAAGAGATTGCGGAAACAACCGGCGTAAGCATAAACACTGCCCTCGGACGAATGCGCTACGCAATAATAAACATGCGGCGCATAGCAAAAGAGAATAATGTCGTACTTAACATGATGTGACATTGTTTGTCTATCTGTGCGATGGAATTATATATTGTTTTCCTAAAGTTCTTTCAGTTGCCTTATAACCTCACATGGATTTGAGGCACTAAAAACATAACTTCCGCTAACAAGCACATCGCAACCGGCATCAACAAGGCGCGGAGCCGTGTCTCCTTGAACTCCTCCGTCAACCTCTATCAGGGCATGCGAACCGGATTCCGCTATGAGTTTGCGAAGTCGTTTCGTCTTGTTTATCGAACTCTCGATAAACTTCTGTCCTCCGAAACCGGGATTGACACTCATAAGTAATACCATATCTAAATCGCATATAATATCTTCAAGACAAGATACGGGGGTGGCAGGATTAAGCGTTACGCCGGCTTTCATGCCTGCCTCGTGTATTTCCTGTATGGTACGGTTAAGATGCGTGCAAGCCTCATAATGCACATTCATCATCATTGCTCCGGCCTTGGCTGTCCGTGCAATGTAACGCTCGGGATTGACAATCATAAAATGAACATCGAGCGGTTTTGTACATGCCTTGGCCACGGCCTCGAGTACGGGGAAGCCGAAAGAGATATTCGGAACGAAAACCCCGTCCATTATGTCCATGTGCAACCAGTCGGCAGCACTTTTGTTTATCATGTCAATGTCTGACTGCAAGTCAATAAAATTGGCAGAGAGCAAAGAGGGAGAAACAATTGCCATATCCTTAATTCAGACAATAGAACTGAGATTTACCGTTGTTGTTGAACACACGATAGGCATATGCTATCTGACGAATAAGATTGAGCGTTTGTTCTGACGGCTTCATCTCTTCAGTAGTAAAAAACTTCATAGGCACTAAATCTGTTTAATTAAATTGATTGTTTTTTTGATTTACTTTTTATCGTTTATTTTTAATAACGAAACGATATTGGGTTTTATTACACAAGAGCATGAAAATATTTCACACATAGTGTAAAAAGCAAAGAAAAAGTTTTTTTGCCAAGTGTGACGTAAACAAAAAACAAAAAAATATCTGCATAAAAAGTTTGAAGTGTTGATAAGTATATGTAACTTTGCATACAAGCAAATGTATATGAATAATATGTTGGTTAAAGTTTGTGGTATGTGCGAGAAAGAAAACATTCGCGCAGTTACCGATTTAGACGTGGACATGATTGGTTTTGCATTCTACCCCACAAGTTCAAGATATGTAAAGATGATTTCCGCCGGTGCGGGCATCATTCCCGACTATAGCGAAGAACGCCTAAAAGAATTAAAGACGAAGGGGGAAATGAAATTGGTTCATAACAAGATTGTAAAAAGAGCAGGAGTATTTATCGATGAAATGCCGCAGACCATTGTTTCCCGGATATACAACCATTATCTCGACTATGTTCAACTTAACGGTAACGAGAGCAGTATAATGATTGACAACCTCAAGAGGAGTGTGGATCCTGACATTCACAAAGGATTGAAAGTAATAAAAAGGATTGAGGTGCGGGAGAAAAAGGATTTGGAAAAATGTCGGGAATATGAAGGTTATGCAGACTTGTTGCTGTTCGACATGAAATACGAAAACAAGGAGACCGACCGTTTAATTCATTATCTCGACATCTTGAAAGAATACGAAGGCAATATACCATTCTTACTTAGTTGTGAATTCAACATTGAAGATGCCGAAATCATAAAGAATTTCAATAATAACATGTTCGCGGGGATAGATGTGAACGAATGTTTTGAAAAGGAAACCGGTATAAAAGATGTGGAAAAACTTGGAAACTTTATCGGGAAAATAAAGAATTAAATGAGAATTGTTATAATAGATAATTACGATAGTTTCACATATAATCTATCCCATATCATAAAAGAACTTGACGCTCATGTAACCGTATTGCATAACGACAATTTCAACATCGGAGACTTAGAACATTTTGACAAGATAATGATTTCGCCCGGACCGGGTGTGCCATCAGATACGAGAATGCTTAATGATATTATCACGACATACACCGATAGGAAATCTATTTTCGGTATATGTCTCGGGCATCAGGCCATTGGTGAGGCTTTCGGAGCAAGACTTGAGAATCTGCCAAATGTTTTCCACGGTATTGCAACCATTGGTACACAATTCGGAAACGACCCGATATTCAACGGTTGCGACAGGCATATCGCAATGGGACGTTATCACTCATGGGTCGTCTCAAAGGAAAATTTCCCACAATGCCTTGAAATAACCGCGGAAAGCGACGAAGGTCATATTATGGCATTACGACATCGCAAGTATGATGTAAGGGGAATACAATTTCACCCCGAAAGTGTACTGACACCTGATGGAAGAAAAATAATTTCCAACTGGATTACAGAATAGTTTCCTGCAATATTTCAATAGTATTCGTATAAAGCACAGACAGTTTTGGCAAGTCAAACCGGTATAATTTTTCAGGAATTGAAAAACTATCTCATATAACTTTCACAAAAGGATTCTCAAGCGGGGAGATGCGCAGACGGTAATTTACTTCATGGTCTATGTGCATCAGACTGTGTGCGACAGATAAAGCGGGGGTAAGTGACAATGCCACATGCCCCATTGTACACCTAAGATTTATCTCAACGCACGGATGAAGCAGAAAACCATCGCCCACTCCACCGGCAGCAACCACCATCATGTCAACGCCAAATGGTCCACGATAGTTACCATTCAACAAACCGGAAAAATACATACATATTCTCGACCTTACTTCATTAAGTATTTCGAACGGAATGTAACGTGTCAACATCTCCATCTTTTCGTCCTCGCTTGCCAAAAGGTTGCCTGCATAGGCTCCGTTACGCGTTCTGAAAAGTGACAGTCCTCTATATACCACACTTCCGTCATCAAGAGACTCGAACTCCATTCCGAAATCTTTCACCTTATTATAATAAGGTTCAACCATAACACTGCCCTGCTCATATATAACGTTTTTTATGAACCCGGAAACAGAACGTGTAAACCTTCCATCAATATAACGGATTCCTCTGCCGCTACTGCTCCATGGTGCTTTCACTACAATTTTACCTCTGTCTGACAAGATTTTATCCAACTTCGAAATGTTGTCAACTTGGAATGCTTCGCCACAAGTAACTTTTTCAAGACCTTCACGCAACACTGAAAGTACAGGTCGTGTCTGAATACGACAAGAGAGTAACCGTATTTGCTCCATTATATTGTCAGAAGGCATTATATCCGATGGCACACCGGCATCTATCAAACGTGTCTTTACCGCACTGTCCCATCCCCATGGGCTTACCGCATCTATCATCATGCCACCAATGTCGGCACAACAAACGAAATGCACTTTCGACTTTTTCCCCTTGAAACCGGATGCTGCCTTAAATGCGAAATCAACGTCATCGACAAGAACTGCGTCACCATCTGCTGCCCACAACGACGGTATCCATCCCAGATTCATACGGAGTTCCTGCGCGACATGCGGAGGCGTGAAACGTTTCCTATTGCATGCAAGTGCCATGTCGTGTTCAGGATTAAATATGTGTAAATCCATCCTTTATGTTTCTTTTTACTAATTTGAGTGCAAAATTAATAAAAAAACATCACATTTTGCCAACTACACTTTGCAATTTAATATTTTATTATTAATTTTGCAGGTCAAAACAAACTATTGAGAATTAATAATTAAGATGGAAGCATTCTTTCGCACACACAGTTATTTAGTGGAACATGTGAATGCCCCGGTTCGCCGTAGATTAATGGACGAAATAAACTGGGACGACAGAATGATTGGCATCAAAGGGACGCGCGGTGTCGGGAAAACAACTTTCCTTCTGCAATATGCAAAAGAATACTTCGGAACTTACGACCGCAAGTGTTTGTATGTAAACATGAACAACTTCTTTTTCCAAGGTCACGGCATCGCAGATTTCGCACACGAGTTCTACGAGAACGGCGGAAAAGTATTGCTAATCGACCAAGTATTCAAGGAAACTGACTGGAGCAAACAATTGCGGAGATGTCACGATGAAAACCCCGGACTGAAAATAGTGTTTACCGGTTCGAGCGTTATGCGGTTAAAAGAAGAAAACCCCGAACTAAACGGTATCGTAAAAAGTTATGACCTGCGCGGCTTCTCGTTCAGAGAGTTCATAAACTTACAAACGGGCAACAATATTCAGCCATATACCCTCGATGAAATACTGCAAGACCATGAGCGGATAGTAAGGCAGATTTTGCCGAAAGTTTCTCCGGTAAAGTATTTTCAAGACTACATACATCATGGATATTACCCATTCTTCCTTGAGCACAGAAACTATTCGGAGAACCTGCTCAAGACGATGAACATGATGACTGAGGTGGACATACTACTGATAAAGCAAATCGATTTAAAGTATCTTACAAAAATCAAGAAATTGTTCTATCAACTTGCAGTGGCAGGTTCGAAAGCTCCAAACATCAGTTTACTCGCCGATGAAATAAGGACAAGTCGGGCAACGGTAATGAATTATATCAAGTATCTTGCCGACGCACGTTTGTTAGACATGATTTATCCCGTCGGGCAAGCATTCCCCAAGAAACCATCAAAGGTTATGGTAAACAACTCTAACTTGATGTATGCCATATTCCCTATCAAGGTACAGAAACAAGATGTTATGGAAACTTTCTTCGTAAACTCGCTCCGTAAAGACCATATAGTGAACGATGGAAAGAAAAATGGTCATTACATAATAGACGAGAAACAGCGTTTCCGTATATGCGATGCCACGAAAAGCAGCAATATGCGTTTTAGTCAAGATACGATATATGCAAGATATAACACAGAAATAGGATTCGACAACCAGATTCCATTGTGGTTGTTGGGATTCCTATATTAAAAATATACAAATACATTAATATATTATTTATTTTATTTTTTTATGGTAAAAGAAAAAAAGTTTATCACTTGTGATGGCAATGAGGCTGCAGCCCATGTTAGTTACATGTTCTCAGAGGTTGCCGCCATCTATCCTATCACACCTTCATCTCCAATGGCAGAACATGTTGACGAATGGTCGGCAAAAGGCAGAAAAAACCTTTTCGGACAAAACGTCAGCATACAAGAAATGCAATCAGAGGCAGGAGCGGCAGGTGCAGTACACGGTTCATTGCAGGCCGGTGCTTTAACCACTACGTTTACCGCGTCGCAAGGCTTGCTCCTCATGATTCCAAATATGTACAAAATTGCCGGCGAGTTGCTGCCATGCGTATTCGACGTTTCAGCACGTACACTCGCTTCTCACTCACTATGTATATTCGGAGACCATCAAGACGTAATGGCTTGCCGACAAACAGGATTTGCCATGTTGTGCGAAGGGTCGGTACAGGAAGTTATGGACATGACAGCCGTTGCACACCTTGCGACATTGAAAACGAAAGTGCCATTCATCAATTTCTTTGATGGATTCCGCACTTCTCACGAGTATCAAAAGGTGGAACTGCTCGACATGGAAGACATAAGACCGCTTGTTGACCTTGAAGACATAGAAGATTTCCGCAAACGCGCACTCACACCGGAACGACCCGTGACACGCGGTATGGCAGAAAATCCGGAAACGTTCTTCGCACACCGAGAGGCTTCGAACCCATATTACAACAACGTTCCCGAAGTGGTAGAAGATTACCTCGGCAAGATTTCGAAGATAACGGGACGAGAATATCATCTATTCTCATATTACGGAGCAGAAGATGCCGACCGCATGATTATACTAATGGGATCGGCAACAGAGGCAGCACGCGAGGCAATAGACCACCTAAACGAGAACGGAGAAAAAGTCGGAATGATAAGTGTACACCTCTATCGTCCGTTCTCCGTAAAGCACCTGCTTGCCGCTGTTCCTAACACAGTGAAACGCATTGCCGTACTCGACCGTACCAAAGAACCCGGAGCAAACGGCGAACCTCTTTACCTCGATGTCAAAGATGCGTTCTACGATGTTGATAACCGTCCGTTAATCGTAGGGGGAAGATACGGTCTCGGCTCTTACGATACCACTCCTGCACAGATAATATCCGTATTCAACAACTTGGCATTGCCCGAGCCGAAGAACCATTTCACGCTCGGTATAGTGGATGACATTACGTTCACTTCACTGCCAAAATTGGAAGAAATAGCACTCGGAGGCACGGGAATGTATCAGGCAAAGTTCTACGGACTCGGAGCCGATGGAACGGTCGGAGCCAACAAAAACTCGGTAAAGATTATCGGAAACAACACTGACAAGTATTGTCAGGCGTATTTCTCATACGACTCGAAGAAATCCGGAGGTTTCACCTGCTCACACCTTCGTTTCGGCGACAATCCCATACGTTCCACATATCTTGTTACAACACCTAATTTCGTGGCATGCCATGTACAGGCATATCTGCACATGTACGATGTTACGCGCGGACTACAGAAAAACGGCACGTTCCTGCTGAACACGATATTTGACGGCGAAGAACTCGTTCATTTCATGCCGAACAAGATTAAGCGTTACTTTGCACAGAACAACATAACCGTATATACAATAAACGCAACCAAGATTGCACAAGAGATAGGACTCGGCAAGCGTACAAACACCATTCTGCAAAGTGCATTCTTCAGAATAACGAACATAATCCCCGTTGAACTTGCCGTGGAAAAGATGAAAGTGGCAATCGTCAAATCATACGGAAATAAAGGACAGGATGTCATAGAAAAGAACTATGCTGCCGTTGACAGAGGCGAAGAATACAAGAAACTCCATATTGATCCGGCATGGGCAGACCTACCCGATGATGAAGTAAAAGACGACGATGCACCGGATTTCGTAAAGGAACTCGTTCGCCCAATCAACGCACAGGCAGGAGATTTGCTGAAAGTGTCCGACTTTGTAAAGCACGACACTGTTGACGGTACTTGGAAAGTGGGGACAACCGCTTACGAAAAGCGTGGTGTTGAATTATTTGTGCCTGAATGGAACAAAGATAACTGTATTCAGTGCAACCAGTGTGCATACGTTTGTCCACACGCATCGATACGTCCAATCGTACTCGACGACGAAGAGAATGCAAAATTTGACGCTGCCGACGATACAATAACTATGAAAGTGCCGAAGCCAATGGCGGGAATGCACTTCCGCATACAGGTATCGGTACTCGACTGCATGGGATGCGGAAACTGCGCCGATGTATGCCCGGGAAATCCGAAACTTGGCAAGGCACTTACCATGGTACCATTCAATCCCGATTCTGATAAAATAAAACAAGAGACAAAGAATTGGAATTATGTAGCAAACGATGTAAAGAGCAAACAGCATCTCGTTGATATACGCACGAATGTCAAGAACTCACAGTTTGCCAAACCGCTGTTCGAGTTCTCGGGTGCCTGTGCCGGTTGTGGCGAAACTCCGTATGTAAAACTGATAAGCCAGTTGTTCGGTGACCGCCAGATGATTGCAAATGCAACAGGCTGTTCTTCCATATACTCGGCATCCATACCTTCAACTCCTTACACAACCAACGAAAACGGTCAGGGACCGGCTTTCAACAACTCTTTGTTCGAAGATTTCTGCGAGTTCGGAATGGGAATGGTTCTCGGAAACAAAAAAATGAAAGAGCGTGTGGCAAAATTGCTGACAGACGCCACATCACACGAAAACTGTCCGGCGGAGTTCAAGACATTGGCAGAGGAATGGATTGAAAAAACAGAGGATGCCGATGAGACAAAGCGTATTACACCACTGCTCAAGTCATACATAAACGGTGGCGCAGAAGCAGGTTGCGAATACTGCAAAGAACTGAAAGCATTGGATCATTATCTCATAAAACGAAGCCAGTGGATTATCGGTGGTGACGGTGCATCTTACGACATAGGTTACGGTGGTCTTGATCATGTTATCGCTTCCGGCGAAGATGTGAATATCCTTGTACTCGACACCGAGGTGTATTCCAACACCGGCGGTCAGGCTTCCAAGGCAACCCCGCTCGGTGCAATAGCACAGTTCGCAGCACAAGGAAAGCGCATACGCAAGAAAGACCTCGGACTTATTGCTACGACATACGGCTACGTTTATGTCGCACAAATAGCAATGGGAGCAGATCAGGCACAATGCCTAAAAGCAATACGCGAGGCAGAGGCTTGGCACGGTCCGTCGTTAATTATAGCCTATGCACCATGTATCAACCACGGACTGAAAGTTAAGGGCGGCATGGGTAAGAGTCAGGCAGAGGAAGCCAAGGCCGTTGAATGCGGATACTGGCATCTGTGGCGTTACAACCCGGCACTTGCAGAAGAAGGCAAGAATCCATTCTCGCTCGACTCGAAAGCTCCGAAATGGGAATTGTTCAATGATTTCCTCATGGGCGAGGTACGCTATTTGTCTGTAAAGAAAGCATTCCCCGATGAAGCGGAAGAACTCTTCGCGGAAGCACAGCACATGGCGAAACTGCGCTATCAGAGTTATGTCAGACAGACACAGATGAACTGGGCAGCCGAGGAAGAAGAATAAATCTCGACAGCATAGAAAATGGATTCTATAAATAACATTGTCCACAAAACAAAAAATTGATGTTTACGGTGGCAATTTATAGAACCGACCCAAAGAAAAAGAGGTTAGTTTCCTTTTATGGGAATTAACCTCTTTCCTTTTATTTGTCACGTTTTTTTTGTCAAAAAACAGCATTATACTAAGATGCAAAATATATGCCGCCGATGCGTATGTCATCATCTTTCAATGACAGTTTTACCATTACTTTTTCACAACTCCCCGTTTTCTTTTTCTTGTTTTGTTGCATAATGGCAAACAATTTCGGCGGTTTTGTAGAGCAAATTAGGCGAAATTGCATGCCAATACCGCCGAAATTGCGACTGCATTGATATTTGCCGCGATACGTTAATGTAAATTATGAGTAACGGACATTTAACAGGCATAAACCTCTCAAATGTCTATTGCGCCTAAAAAGTTATATTTTCAATTTCAATGTAAACTTGATGATAACTCTTTCATTAATATTGATATTCTTTTGGAAGTAGAATCTTGCACGGGAATCAACGGTAAACGAAGTACATTTTCAATCATACCCATTTCCGACAGCATTGCTTTTATACCGGCAGGATTACCATCAACAAAAAGAAGATTGTAAAGTTCAATCAAACGATTATGTATCTCGAATGCGGCTTTAAAATTGCCTTCCATCTCAAGATGCAGCATTTTTGAGAATTCTTTTGTCATCGAATTGCCAATCACACTTATTACTCCGGCGGCACCACATTCAACCATTGAATATGTTAAGGCATCGTCACCACTTAATACATCAAAACCGCATGGTTTGTTCTTTATTATTTCTTTTACCTGCTCCAAATTTCCACAGGCCTCTTTTATTGCCACCACATTCCGGCAGTCGCTTGCAATTCTAATTGTTGTTTCCGGATTAAGATTTACCCCCGTACGCCCCGGAACATTGTAAAGAATTATAGGCAAATCTGTTGCTTCGCTTATCATACTGAAATGCCGGCACAATCCTTCTTGTGTTGGTTTGTTGTAATAAGGACAAACACTTAGTATCCCGTCAATCCCTTTGAAATTTCCATGCTCCAACTGTTCTACTACATTTTTTGTGTTGTTTCCTCCACAACCAATAATTATTGGTAAACGTCCTTGTACCGTGTCAACAACAAATTCTTTTATTCTCATTTTTTCTTCGGATGTCAAAGTAGGCATTTCTCCGGTAGTTGCCATGATACAAAAGAAATCCGCACCATTGGCAATTTGGAATTCAACCAATCTCTCCAATGCCTTGTAATCCACTTGCCCGTCTTTTGTAAAAGGAGTTACAAGTGCAATTCCAAGACCTTTAAATATATTGTCTGACATAAGGTTATCATATATTGTTTCGATTGCAAAATTAACATTTTATATTCATTACACAAAAATATTCAACTATAATTATTATCTTTGCAATCATTTAAGTAAGTTTCACGTCATGCAACAAATATGGAATTAATGGAAAAATTGGCCCGCAGATACGAGACCGCAGATTTTCTCGATGGCGATCCGTCTTGGTTCATGCATCAAGTTGACGGAGATAATAACAAAGAGACATTGGCATTCATTGCATCATGCCTGAGTTATGGTTCGCGTAAACAGTTTTTTCCGAAAATACAATACATTCTCGACCGTTCTAAGGGGAATGTTTATGATTGGGTTTTAAGAGGTTATTTCGAGCATGATATTCCCGATACAAAAGAATGTTATTATCGTTTATATACTTTTTCTTTGATGAACCGTTTTCTTAAAGCTTATCAAAAATTAATGATAAAGTATGGTTCTTTGGGAAACTATTTGCAAATTAATAACATAACCGATGCACTGTCGGCCGTAAGATTTATCACATCGTATTTTGCAAGTAACAATATAGAGGTTATTGTTCCAAAAGATACGAAATCTTCATGTAAGCGTGTGTGTATGTTTCTAAGATGGATGGTGCGTGACGGTTCGCCTGTAGATCTTGGTCTTTGGACATTCATAGATAAACGAACGCTGATAATACCCATGGACACTCATGTGGTACAGGAAGCGTTTGCCATGGGGCTCTTGACATCAAAATCAACATCAATGACTTCTGCAAGAAAATTAACTGCAAAGTTGACCGAAATATTTCCGGAAGATCCTCTTAAAGGCGACTTCGCCCTATTCGGATATGGTATAAACAAATAGTGCGCCTCGTATCACTCATCTGTATTAACAACTTGTCCGGCAACAACTCTTTATTACCATAAAAAGTGTGCCGGACAAGCAAATAATCAAAAATACATTTAATATTCAAGCCATCTTACGTAAGCGAAATCTTGACGATGCGGCAGTTTCTCATTTTTCGGGAACATGCGTATCGCGGTTTTGTAACTTCCTGCATTGTCAGACTCGAAAGTTGCCTCGAAAGTGTAAAGATTACCTTCTTTTTTAACCACACTAAACGGATGTATCACATTGATATGGTCTTCACCACTTGAATCCGTCTTTACAGAAACGTATTCAAGACCTATGGCATCATCAAGTCCTTGTTCGTCGATTACAATTCTGAACGTATATTCCATTCCGCTTAAAGGTCCTTCTTCCGGTATGTTGTTTTCCGAAGAAACCACACGAATTGCATCCCAACGTTCCGCCACAGTTTCTTTCCACTGCGATATTTCTTTCGCCATATAATTATTATTGGCACTCAGTTCTTTGAAACGAGCGGCTTCCTTTGTATAGAATTTGTCATAATAGTCGTCAAGTTGACGCTTCATTGTGTAATGCGGGGCAATTGTAGCAATAGAGTTCTTTATTACCTTTATCCAGCCTTCACTGTATCCTTTGTCATTCTTATTGTAATATAGCGGCACGATTTCATTTTCAAGCAATCCATAGATGGTTGCCGCATCAAGTTGATCTTGGTAAGTCTGATTTTGATAAGTACGTTTCTCTGTAAGTGCCCAACCTGCACCTTCACGATAACCTTCAAGCCACCAACCGTCAAGAACAGAGAGGTTTACCACACCGTTCATTTCTGCTTTCTCACCGGATGTGCCTGAAGCCTCAAGCGGACGTGTTGGCGTATTCATCCAAATGTCAACACCCGACACAAGACGACGAGCAAGGCGGAAATCATAATCTTCGAGAAAAATAATCTTTCCAAGGAATTCCGGACGCTGACTTATTTCGTAGATTTTCTTTATCAGCCCCTGTCCCGCGCCATCCGCAGGATGAGCCTTTCCCGAGAAAAGGAACTGCACCGGACGTTCCGGATTATTAACTATCGCAGACAAGCGATCAAGGTCGGTAAAGAGCAGGTGTGCCCTCTTGTATGTTGCAAAACGACGGCAAAAACCTATCATCAATGCATTGGGAGTAATTTTGTCAAGCAAAGAAAGTACACGAGACGGGTCTCCTTGATTCTTAAGCCAATTCTCACGGAATTTTGTCCTTATATAGTCTGTGAGTTTTTTCTTAAGTGCCATGCGTGTTTCCCATATTTCATTATCGGGAACATTGTATATTGCATGCCATATCTCTTCGTTACTTTGGTCGCTAATATGCTTTTTATCAAAATATTTCGAATACAATTGCCGCCATTCTGTCGCACACCATGATGGGAAATGAACACCATTTGTAACATATCCCACATGGTTCTCTTCCGGGAAATATCCTCTCCATATTGGAGCAAACATTTTCCGACTGACCCAACCGTGTAGTTTACTTACGCCATTAACTTCCTGACATGTATTTATGGCAAATGTACTCATGGAGAATTTCTCGTTCTTGTCATCCGGATTGGTACGTCCCATACCGATAAACTCGTCCCACGAAATTCCAAGCAGATCAGGATAGCCGCCCATGTATTTTCCGAACAGACTCTCGTCAAAGTAGTCGTGACCTGCGGGTACCGGCGTATGACATGTATAAAGACCGCTCGCACGCACAAGTTCCAACGCCTGATTGAAAGTAAGGTTGTCATTTTGGATATAATCTACAAGACGCTGTAAGTTGCAAAGTGCGGCATGTCCTTCGTTACAATGATAAATGTCTTTCTTAATTCCAAGTTTTCTCAATACCAACATACCTCCGATACCAAGCAGAATTTCTTGTTTAAGTCGGTTTTCCCAATCACCTCCATAAAGGGCATGAGTAATTGGTTTGTCGAATTCCGAGTTCATTTCATTATCCGTATCAAGAAGATAAAGGGAAACCCTGCCCACATTTACACGCCATACGTATGCGTACACATGGTAGTTCATGTAAGGTACGTCAACGACCATCGGAGTTCCGTCCGGATTAAGTTGACGTTCTATCGGCAAAGAATTGAAATTCTGTGCTTCGTAATTAGCAATTTGCTGACCATCAAAACTTAAACTTTGTGTAAAATATCCGAAACGATAAAGGAATCCTATGGCACACATATCCACATTAGAGTCTGATGCCTCTTTGAGGTAATCTCCGGCAAGCATTCCAAGACCTCCGGAATAAATCTTCAAGACTTGGCTCAAACCAAATTCCATGCAGAAATATGCCACCGATGCACGATTGGTATCCGGCTTGACATCCATATATTTACGGAAGAGTTTGTAAACATTGTCTACACTCTTCATTATCTTTTTGTCTTTTACAATCTCCTCTTTTCTGTCATAACTCAAACGTTCCAACAAGAGTACGGGATTGTGGTTTACCTCTTCATATAATTCTTCATCAAAACTTCTCCACATTTCGCGTGCCTCATAATTCCATGCCCACCATAAATTATGAGCCATTTCATCAAGGCATTTCAATTCTTCGGGAAGTCTCGATTTTACTGAAATTTCCTTCCAGCGTGGAGTATTGGAATAATCTGCTTTAATCTTCATAATCTGTTGTTTTTAATTCTGTTTTTTATTTTTACTTATTACTTTATTTCCTACATTCTGCTTTTCGAAGTGCAATATCATACGCTTTCTCATAATATTTTATGAAATTAGTCCATAGTGCCTTTTGGGATAATTTTTCGGCATTGGAACGACATTTTTCTATAGCAGAATCTTTCATGTTTGAGAATTTGACAATGGTATTTTTAATTTCATCTGCAACTTCAAAATAGTTATAGTCGGTACGATGTATAACTTTCACTCCATCCTCAATTTCACAATATGCTCCTTTCTCGGAATTTACCCACATACCAAACCCGGCCAAATCTGTAGTTATACACGGAACCTTAAATGCAATAGACTCCATTGGAGTATATCCCCATGGTTCATAATAAGATGGATAGATACATAAATCATTACCAAGAACAAGGTCATAATAGTTTATATCCAATATACCGTCATTACCTGTAAGATAACAAGGGATAAACATCAGTCTAACCTTATCGTTAAACCTATTTTGGATATTAAGAGATTTCAACATCCTCATAACGCGATCATTGTTCATGTCATAAAGCCAATGGGTTATCTCCGGTATTTCAAGAGGTGTATCGTATTTTATGCCGGAACTCAATCTGTCTGCCAAATCCTTACGAGGTTCGCCTACCCATCCGGGAACTTCTATCAACGCAAGTACATTTTTTCCAAGATTGTTATCATCAAGCAATCTGTTCACGGCTTCTATATATACATCTATTCCCTTGTTTCTGAATTCATACCTGCCACTCGTTGACACAATCATTGTATCATCACCAAGTTCTGTTCCGAACAAAGCATTTGCAATCTCAAGCAAACGTTTACGTGCAGCCTTTCTTTTTGTTTCAAAAACATTATCTTCGGGAACAAAACTATTATCAAATCCATTAGGAAGAACGACATCGGTAGATTTGTCAAGCAGTTCACGACATTCGTTTGCAGTAATTTCACTCACAGTAGTAAAACAATCCACAAACTTTGAAGTTTGCTTTTCTATAGAATGTTTGCTCTGCATATTTAATTCTAAAGCCATCTGATCACCATTGTATGCAAAAAGATAATCATACAGAGGTTTGTCATTGCCTGCAATGCTCCTGCCTATACTCGTAGCATGGGTAGTAAATACAGTTCCTATTTCCGGCAATACTTTATTTATATACAGCACACCTAAACCTGTCATCCATTCATTTCCATGGTAAATTACTTTATAAGACTTGTTTAAATACCAATTATAAAAACTTTCAACGACCAAACCTGCAGCATAAGAAAACATTGATGCTTCATCATAATCGCCATAAGCATGAAGAGAATCCACATTGAATTTCTCCCAAAAATAGGTATATAACTCATTCTTTTTATCATAGAAACATGAAAAATCAACAAGTATTGCTATGGGATTTCCCGGAATATTCCAACGACCTATCTTTATATTAAGTCCTTCTTTGACAGCATGCTCATTCCAATCACAAAACAAATCTTTTTCTTCCAAGAAAAAAGGGCAGGACTCATTCTTCCAGCAATCAGGACCAATAAATATTATCTTATCCTTAATCTTGTCCTGCATAGTCTTTGCACGTGTCGAAAGTACAGTATAAATTCCTCCTACCTTATTACAAACCTCCCAACTCGATTCAAAAACATAGTCGGGAAAAACTAACCTATTATTCATCATTCATCAAATATAACGTAGTGCAAAGATAACATAAAAAAAAAAAAATCCAAATTTCGATATATACAAAATACGAAAAATACTTGATTTCTTGACCAAAGTTATTTAACTTTGCAAAAACAAACAGCCAAATTTATGAAGACAACCTTTTTAATAATATTTTTCAGTATTCTGTCATTTTCAATAAATGCACAAGAAATTAAAAACGACAACACAACAACAACCGATTTTACAGGTCGTTTCTTTAACGAAGAACATAAAATATACCTTGTAATTAATTTAAAAGAAAAAAACGTTTTAATTCCCAATCAAGAGATACTCGGAGAACTTGACGGATATTTTGGTTCTAATCAAACAAGCCATATTTGGGCAATAACATCATCACAAATAAAAAAAGGAAATACAGCAACAATAGAGGTAATTAACAATTATGGAAGTGAAGATTTCAAAGCAACATTGTCAATAAAAGAAAATGGAACACTGGAGTTTCAACACATAAACGGAAGTGTCTTTAAATTTCCCGTAAAGAACAAATGGCAAAAACTACCTAACAAGATAGTTTTTGTACAGAAATCTATCATTTAGGTTCAAATGATTGGCACTCAATAGACTCATGAGTTATGAAATACAGTACGTAATGACTTAGCATCCTATCTTCCACAATGATATACAACGCTTTGCATAACTCGAATAACCTATTGCAAAGATAAGTGTATATTGTGAGAAAAAGAATTTTCTCAAAAAAATTTTCGTAGAGCCGTCCGTTGTGGCGGCTTTTTGTTTTCCGTGTATTCTTATGGTAAAATGCAACCTCCGAAGACTACATTTTTTCGCCCTGCTTCTCTCCACGCATATCCTCCACTTATACCCATGTATCATGTCGGAATCAATTATTCGTTGTCAGGGCGAATCGTGAGAGGCACGATAGATTCACGTTTCCCTCAATCATCTTCTAGTCGAAGCCCTGTGCCAGTCGCCTGTCCGCGGGGAGTTCCTTCTCAATCTCCGGCAACAGCCTCCGTATCGTCTCCACTCCCAACCGATACAACTCCTTATCCACAAAACAGTCATAGATCGTTGCCCAGAAGCACATCGTCCCTATAATCGCCTCTTCCTTCAGGATACTCGTCATTGCTAGGATGGAAGTGTAGTGGTAGAGCATAGGTGGTGAAAGATTAAGAAAGACTGTTCATATCAACCTCATAACCGGCCTCTTTCAGTTCTTTCGCTAATGCAAATTTCCAGAAACATTGTGGATCAAGAGCCGTATAAACTACCCCACTTATATCTGTAGGAATCTCTATATCCCCATCCCCCAAAGCCATTACGCGATTACGGCCAAACTTTCCGATGAAATAGCCTAACTCGAAAACCACATTTTGACGTGCCCTGTCTTTCTGCTCTTGACCTTTGAGACCACCCACATCATCGGGTGTCATTAGAATTACAGCAAAGCCAACGTCTGAATAATCTTCAAACTTTTCTATAATTGTCTTACCTCTATTTGCTTGTTCATGAAGAATGATTGCCTCGAAGCCCAAGTGTTCAAGTACACGAGCACAGGCTTCTTTCTTCTCATTGTCTCTGCCATGAACTACAAATACCCGATTGCTGTATGAAGATTTCACTTTTGACCGACTCTTTTTGTGTTCATTTATAGCCTTCTCAAACTTCTCAATGAATTTGTCATCGGACTTTAATACACCTATAGTGGAGTCAATGATATCAATACAATATGACAAAATATCGTTGAACATTCCGTATGGAGGGGTGAAGAGAATATCAAAAGGATTGATATTCTTCATTACCAGACCACCAATCATAGGCGGTGGTCCAATCGTGACAGTCTTACCCTGTCCCGTCATTCCGATGATACGACGGACAAGCGGCATAAGTTGGTTTATCTCACTTCTTATTCCAGGTCGCTCTTCTTCTTTGTCAAGCAAATCAAGGAGTTGTCGGAATTCTTGTACCTTGTCTAATGCTTCTGCTGTTGTCATTTTACTCTTCTATATTAAGCATTCTGCACATTGAGTGTATGTCCTCATTAACAATCAAGATATTGTTGTTTGTGTAGTAAGGGTACGAAAGGTGCAAGATGGTCTCACAGTCCTTGTATGGTTCCAATCCAACAATAAACTCGGGGTTCAGATAGATAACCTCGTTATTGATATGCACTTTAATGTATTTGGACATAATGTTAAATGTCTTTTCGTTATTCGTTGTTATTCATTATCAACATATAGTTTTTCGCGTACACGCAAGTCGTTATGTACATAACCTCGTTCCTGAAGTTGTTGTATACATTCGCCATATGCCACACCTCGCCGGCCAGAATCTTTTATAGTTACTATCACGACAACATCCTGCGATAAAACTACACCATCTCTGAACATAGATTGTTCTGCGGCTTCTCTGTATAAGCCTCTCAGTTTTAGAGCCCACTTCTTGCCAGTAGTCAGTATCTTTTTTTTCTGAGCAGGTTTCATTTTGGAAAGATCTACATGATACTTTTTGATCGGCTGATACTTGAACCCTTGTTCAATGAGAACGCGTTCTTTTGCGTACTCTGTTTTGAACGACTTTGCTGCATAATGTCCTTGATTAAGAACGTTTGCAGCATCATTACTCATTCTATCAGGATTACGAACTACTCCACGAGGTTGAAGTGGTACATGAACCACATGGTCGTATGTTTCCAAAAGTACATCTATCTGACTCTGACAGTATTCATTACCTTGGCTGGCATCAAGGATTGGATTTACAGCGAGTGTCACTGTTATCTCTCCATCATAAAAACCGTCCGTCACCATACTTTGAGGATATGAGAAATCCAATGAGACAATATCGTGTCCTTTCTCCAATGTATGACGGAATACCATGGTACACTCATCGCGGTCATTGTTCAACATATTATCAATAACCTCCGGCAAACCAAATCCCATTTCCTTGCGCAGATCACCAGAGGTTTTCTTAATATTTGCAGGATAATTGGCATGATGTACCATTATGGCTTTAACAAGCAACGGAGTTACGTCTTCACCCAACAGGGAATAGAGGTTAGCAGCAAGAGCAGCCACACGAGGTGTGGAAAAACTCGTCCCGCTGTCCAGACAATACTGTCGTCCCCACTCCGAGAGGAGAGACAAATGAGTATCCTGATTACCGCCATAGTGTACGAGATCTGGTTTCACAGCATTCTCTACACCTGGACCAATTCTTGAAAACGGGCTCCGGTCATTGACCTCAGCCTCTCTCTCGGTGATTTTCTTATGCGCTATAGAACCTACCACAAGGCTCAATAGCGAGTCTGCACCGTGTGTTATACGGTATGAATCACCAATTACGTTCCCTGCCGACTTACAGATAAGAATCCTGTTCGTTGACTGTAAACTGTCAAGCGCCACCTCAAAGTCAGAATAAACTTCATCATCGATTTCAAGTCTTGTCCCCTGAGAAAGATTCCAAATCTTGACCTCTGGGTGCAAGGCTATGGCTTGTTGAATATTCATTAGCAACTCGTGCTCCATTATCTCTGCTCTGTCTGGTGATGTATTCACCACGCAGCTGAGTATTTTGCATGGACCACATTGGGTCATATCCTGACTCTCCAGAAAGTCACCATAATTCAATACACTGGCAACGGCCGTTCCATGACGTCGGTCAATTTCTTCATCCATTAGCTCAGCTGCATTAACTTCTGTTTCTATCATCCAGGGAGTCAGATGCTCACAAAACTCCGAAACTCCAGTGTCTAACAATCCAACCAGAGGGTAGTTTACACCCTCCATTGGATTCATTATTTCAATCTCTGTATTGTCGGGTTCTGGTGATGCTTCAAATACGATTGTAGGCATTTTCCTAACTGCAAGCACTGAATCCATAGTCACAATTGCAGATAGAGCTTGTTCCGAAACATTCGTTAATGCGAAGAGTCTAAGATTGCTGGAATAATTCAAGACAGATAGAGCCACATCATACTAACCGCATACTGCCTCTAGCAGCATTTGCGACCGATGATTAAACTCGTTATTTTGATAATCCACAAGTTGAAGTTTCAAAACCTTTGCATCTCGTATATCAGTATCAACAATAGGCTCATACTTCTTCAGATTCTCTACGGCTGCCAATCCAATCTTTCTTTTGTCCGTAAGATTTTGTCTATTGGTAGTAAAGCGTCTTTGTATTATATCCAGATCTTCTTTGGAATCAATCTTCACAAGAAGTTTACCTACAGAAGAAATGCCCAACACATTGTGCCGATTGCCATCATCAAACAGACTCCTAACAGCAGGCCTATGAGATTTTGCTGTTGCTTTGCTGTGCATGGATACCTCAGTCAACAATGGCAAAGTCCTTTCATCCTCAAAGAAGGATGACATGTCATCCAACTGTGATGATACGCGACGTGCATTTTCAGACACCACATCGTCTGTAACCCACTTAGGCAACACTTTTCTACCACCGCCTTCTGTAAGGAATTGATCTCTTTTCCCACGAAAAGAAACGCTCTGTATAGGAAATTCTTTAGGCATAGTCTGTTATTTTTCTGATAAAATATTTCTTATTTGTCTGAGACTTATCTCCAACATCTTGGAAATTGTTACCTGTGTCACACCATATTTATTTAAGAAGCGTACATAATCATCAAAAGATGCATCAGAACCGCCATTCTCATATATTGATGCTAATACTGATTCAAATTCTATGCTACGCGTACCATGTATAATACTATTTACTTTCAATTTTGTGAATAGAGTAGCAATATCTGAAGGAGACATATTCGACATCAAATCCGACAGTACCTTCATTTTAGAAGAATCTCTGGCAAAACTGCTTTCAAAACCTTTCAACTGAGATTCTATAATCTTTAGTCTATTGCTCTCTGAAGGCATGCCCACTTCAACCTTTGTCAAGAACCTGCGCCATACAGCTTTGTCAAGGAGTTCAGGGTGATTTGTTGCTGCAATTAGTACACTTGACGATGACAACTCATCAATGTTCTGGAGCAAGCTATTGATCACTCTTTTCAACTCTCCAAGTTCATGGTTATCATCACGAGCCTTGGCTATTGCATCAAACTCATCAAGGAACAGGATGCATGGCATACTGCTGGTATAGTTAAAGATACGTCTTATGTTCTTGGCTGTACTACCCAACAACGATGACACGAGGCCATCAAGTCTTGCCACAACGAGAGGTAACTTGGTCTTTTCACTAATGTAATGCGCGATGGAAGTTTTGCCACATCCAGGGGCACCATACAGAAGCAATGTTTTGATAACATTGATACCAGACAACTCTAACTCTTCGGAATGACAAATGATATTAATAAAATCATTCACTTGTTTCTCCACCATATCCGACAGTATAATCTCAGTACGAGTTGAGTCTTCTGGCACAACCTGCACCATCTGCATCTTACTATCAATGTCAAACGGAATCATACGTATAGCGTCAGCCGTGGCAGCACTCTGAGAATTGGTACTCTCAATGCGCTCCATAATACACTTTGCAAACTCCTCATCGCCGTCTGTTCTTGCTTGTTTGGCAAGTCTGGTTGCATAATTTATAATCTTACGCTTGTCATTATTCAGACCACCTTCTATTATTCGTAATATATCGTTTGACATACTTCTATAGTTTTGTGGTTGCACAAGATACGAAAATAATTCGATTTACGTTTTATTTACATCAGAAATTGGTACATTATTAATTATAAACGTGCATATATATATCGCCTTCGTTATTATTTAAGACATAAGCGTTATTTTCGATTGGTTTACAATATAACTTCATCAGAAGGTATCATTACCAATTACTATATACACTTATGACGCCAGTTCGGGATAAGAAATTCATCTAAAAAGTTGGTAATCTGGGATATTCTTTGTGCCTTTATAGGTGACTTTCAATTACTTATAAGGTTAAATAAAAGAATATACTCATGATTACCGACTACAAAATTACGGAAATTTTCTGTGCCGTGGATG
>NZ_RQZH01000090.1 GCF_003932845.1 Prevotella sp. OH937_COT-195 | reverse complement strand
TTTTTCACCAGTATGTTTTGCCTGAAGATCCGACAATTTATGTAGTGAACACAAATAAAACAGATAAGACACAGGCGCCAGAAGGACACGAGAATATAAAAATATTGCCACACATACCATACATTCAGAATAAGTCATTTAGTGAAGCAGAATATCTGCAATTCCGAGAACGTATATTGAATAAATTAGAGTCTATGGGCTTAAAAGATTTGAGAAGGCACATTGTATATGAAGATATATGGACGCCACATGACATTGAAAATAACTACAATTCTAATAAAGGAGCAATATATGGCGTAGTTTCTAATAAGAGGAAAAATAAAGGTTTCAAGTTTCCTAAAAAAAGTCAGTACTTCAAAAATTTGTACTTTGTAGGTGGTTCTGTAAATCCTGGTGCTGGTATGCCTATGGTCACTTTGAGTGGTATGCAAGTAGCAGAAGCTATTATTAATGGAGAAAGTAGTTGAGGCTGAATGATACTTTATATAATAGCAATAGTATTGACAATACTATCACTAATAAGTGGAATGTGTATGTATGCGCGTCGAGCGATTATAAATAACTCCGGAAAAGAAAGAGGTCATACAGCCGTCAGTGTTATTGTACCTGCTAGAAATGAAGCGAAGAACTTACCTAAATTACTTAACAGTATAAGTAAAGAGCAGGAAATAGAAGTAATTGTTATGGATGATGGTTCAACTGATGAGACACAAGTTGTTGCTAGATATTATGGTGCGAGCGTATATACTGTTGAAAATGATACTACATGGCAAGGTAAGTCACATGCTTGTTGGCAAGGTAGCAAATATGCAACGTATGATTTATTAATGTTTGTTGATGCTGATG
>NZ_RQZH01000089.1 GCF_003932845.1 Prevotella sp. OH937_COT-195 | reverse complement strand
TATATGTTACCGTCTTTTCCGATACCGCCTGCATAACATCATTTTTCACAGTCTGCTTCCAAGTGCCGAGCAAGTTGGCCGCCCAATTGAGTGTCAATGCAATTTCCTGACTGCCGACACCTTTGATTGTAACGGTGACGCT
Organism: Prevotella sp. OH937_COT-195; assembly: GCF_003932845.1. GTDB lineage: Bacteria > Bacteroidota > Bacteroidia > Bacteroidales > Bacteroidaceae > Prevotella. The sequence continues at coordinate 717 of NZ_RQZH01000089.1, read as the reverse complement.
TCCCGATGAATAATACCTGCCCTCCGCGTCTTTGCCTATGCTCTCGATTAATATACGGTCTCCGTTTGCCACGGCATTGCAGTGCGCTCCGTCAACCCTCGCAATCTTATAGTCTCGCCCGGCTGAAAGCATGCGTGCGCCACTCATGCCTATCACATGCGCGGCAAATCTGCGAGTGTCGATTTTCAATGTCTTTTCGTCCTGCTCGAAGATAACCGTCGCAGGCGACAGAACGAACGACACCCCGTCCGTACCTGCGGCACCCTCTATCCTGCCCATGTCCAACCACGGCTTGTCCAGCCCTTGAGAGTTCCACAGATGCCCGCCTCCCGCCGTGAGGTATTTATCATCAATTGGCGCGTCGATAGAACTGCAGCCGTCCTCGTCAAATTTCTGAAAATCTGTAAGTTGCCTGTGGGTTACAATGTAAGAACCGGGGATAAAACCGTCGTCCTCGTCAAGAAGATACGTGCCTTGTGCCAACTCGTAAAACAGAGGCTCGCCACCCTGCAACATGAAATTGCGGAAATCCGTCCATTTGGTGAAATGCAGCGATGCGGGTTTAAACTCCAGCGACTTTCCGACGATGCGCACCTTGTCCGTCCAAGTGCGTCCTCCATCATAACTGTAATGTGCAAATACGTCTCCGCCCGCGAATGCGGCATGCCATGTGCCGTCCTCTCCCGTCACCGAGTATTCGGCAAGCACCGTGGCGGG
>NZ_RQZH01000088.1 GCF_003932845.1 Prevotella sp. OH937_COT-195 | reverse complement strand
ACCCTGAACTGGGCGAAAAAACTGATCGCATCATCCGTCTACAACACGGCAAAATCCAAGGCTAGCTATATATACCAGCCCCCCCAAAAAATGGCACAGGATTTTTCTCTTAATTCTTTGAGGGCTGAAGTAGATTAGCCCTAAATCCCCCACCAAGTCCGCAGGATTTTCAACTGCTGGCTTGGTGTTCCAAAATTGAAACGGAACTCGCATTCCTGCAAAAACAGCGAAAACGCTTTCCGGTCAATCCCATTGTACTTGCGTAACACCCGCTTCGCCTGATTGCAAAAATTCTCAATGCCGTTGATGTGGTTTTGCCGGTCGGCAAATGCCTTGCTGTGGTTAATCCTATGGTGGTGAAAACCGCTCACATCCAGTACGTCATAACTGCTCAGACTGTCCGTATAAACCACGCTGTCCGGCATGATCTTCTTCGTAATAACAGGAAATAAACTTTCCCTCTTGGCATTGTTCACCACAACGGTATAAACCTTGCCGCCGCGTTTGAGGATACCGAAAACCACCACTTTGCCTGCGCCTCCTCTGCCGCGTTTTCCTTTGCGCTTACCGCCGAAGTAACTCTCGTCCAATTCTAAAAACCTGGTCTGCCTGCAAAGCCAAATGATGACTGATAACGAGGCGGATTTTGCGGTAAAAGAGTATGGCGGTGTTAGGTTGGATACCTAAGATATCGGCAGCGGAACGTGCGGTTACTTCCGGCACAAAATATTCGAGCAGCTTTCTTTGTGTCGTCTTTTTTAATTTACAGTGGGTTATCTTAATTTTAGCAGCCTATCATGACTGCTAATCTACGTCAGCCCCAAGAAAAAAAGAAGGCTTACCAAGTTTAATGGAGTAAGCAAGGATTTTGAGCTGCGTTTGAAAAAATGTGCAGGTATAAAGC
>NZ_RQZH01000087.1 GCF_003932845.1 Prevotella sp. OH937_COT-195 | reverse complement strand
GAAACTGGAGGGGGCGAAAACTCTTGAGTTTAAAACTAGTTGATGTGTTTAATGTTTTAGGATACAGAGATAGTTTAGTTCAGAACGTAAAAACGTGTGGTGAGTATTTGCATTTCATCAAGAATACAGATGGTTTATTAAAACTCTATCAAGCTTATTTCTGTAAAAATAAACTTTGCCCTATGTGCAACTGGAGACGGTCTATGAAGTATTCTTATCAGACCTCGCAGATAGTTGATAGGGCTATTGAGAAAGAGCCAAAGGGGCGCTTTCTGTTCTTGACCTTGACGGTTAAAAATGTAGAGGGTGATAGGTTAAATGATACTCTTAGTCAATTAACAGAAGCGTTTAGACGGTTGATGATGTATAAAAAAGTCAAAAAGAATATGTTTGGATATTTACGTGCTATCGAGATTACACATAATGAACTAGAAAAAACATATCACCCTCATATTCACGTTTTGCTGATGGTGAAATCAAGTTATTTTTCAGGGAAGAATAACTACATCTCCCAAGCTGAATGGGGTGATTTGTGGTCGCAGGCTCTTAAGGTGGACTACGTGCCAATGGTAGATGTTCGAGCAGTTAAAGAAACTGGTAAAGGGCTAAAAGGAGCAATCTTAGAGACTGCTAAATATCCTACAAAACCAATTGAATTTAACGTAGAAAATGCTCAAGTGGTTGATGATTTATACCAGGGTTTATATCGCAAAAGACAACTTGGTTTTGGTGGTTTGTTCAAGAAAATCAAAAAAGAATTGGCTCTTGAGGATATCGAGAATGGTGACTTGGTGCATACTTCAGATAACCAAGATGACCTTTCGGAAGGTACAAAAATAGTCGCATACTGGAATGCGACTAAACAAAATTATTTTATAAAAAATTGAGTTGGTAAATCTCGCCAACT
>NZ_RQZH01000086.1 GCF_003932845.1 Prevotella sp. OH937_COT-195 | reverse complement strand
ATCAGCGCGGCGTTTGGTTTGTGTCTGAGGATTTTGGTAAGACCATCATTGCCTGGGCCGCTGCTCGGAGGCTGTCGTATGACATAAGGCATCGCAGTCTTGAACAAAGGATTTAAGGTATTTTTTTGTGTGAAAAAAGGAGTGTAAAAAGTTGCGTATGTGGTGATTTTTTTGTACCTTTATAGTATAAAAATTGTGTTTTCGTGCTGATTTTTTTAAACTTTTTGGCGAAAAAGTTTGTTATTATTGAAATTTTGTGTATCTTTGCCCCCGACTTCTACATACAATCGGGGCAAACAAACCAGAATTTTAATTTGAACCGATAAACGGCACGCCTACTATGGTGGTTGAACGGGAAACTGTCAACTGCAAACGCCCAGCGTATGTGGAAGTCACACCTACGGTGGGCGTGCTTTTTGTCACAATTCTTAGTAAAATGACTTCCATTAAGAATGAGACAGCCGGAGAGACGGCAATGCAAGTATTTACTTGGAACGAATCGGACGTACAGATTCGAAGCAAGATTATTGATGGAACTCCTTGGCTTGTGGCTAAGGATTTATGCGATTACCTTGAACTTAATGATGTTAGCAAAGCATTGGAACGTCTTGATGACGACGAAAAGCTGACACGAAAGTTTTTCGTGTCAGGTCAGATGCGCTCAATGTGGCTTGTGAATGAAAGCGGCACGTATGCCCTTATTCTGCGGAGCAACAAGCCGAGAGCTCGCGAGTTCCGCAAATGGATTACGAGCGAGGTTTTACCTACTTTACGCAAGACGGGCAGGTATGAACTGTGTCCTCCTTCACCTCGTCGTTCTGTGAGGAAGACTCGTGGCGAGGGTGTTAACGTTGAGTTGACGAATCTTCTGTGGTTGATTGGTGAGAGTTTGGTTCATGGTGACCAGGCAGCTGTTGCTTTGGAGCTTGGTGT
>NZ_RQZH01000085.1 GCF_003932845.1 Prevotella sp. OH937_COT-195 | reverse complement strand
TGAAATTAAGACTTTCTTTAATCTTTTCATAATGATCTTATTTTATGATTTGTACATTCTTTCGGATTCTCTCTATGTCTTCTGGACTTTGCTTCCACTTACTCCGTAGTACCTCCGTTTCTTGAGTCCAATGAGTAGCTCTTAAATCTTGTAGGCATTGCTTAGATTGAGCATCATTCTCATCAGTATATTCATCCCGAAGATGTCCGTTCTGTTCAAGATGCCTCTGTAAAAGCACATCCAAAGATTTACCTTTAGTAATTATCGCATTAGGATTCATTGGATAGTATTTCAAAGAAGCATCTACACATCTTAATGTAAACTCATCATAACGCGAAAACTTATGATAATATGCTAAAGCCAAGTCACTTAATTGGCAGGCAACGGTTTCTTTATCTGTTAACGGCGAAAGGTATGTTTTTGCAATAATTGCTGAATCTTCTATCTCAAAATGCTCTTTTATCCCCCAAGTCGGTTGATACTGTTGAGCAGTAACCTCAACATTCACCCAGTCTTCAGGAAACAAATTGTCCTCATCTTTGTACATAATGAAGCAATGGCGTGGGGCATGTGCTATATAAGCCTTTGCTCCAAGTTCTTCTGCATATAGCTTGAAAGCCCAGGGTAAAGAATGGCATTGTCCTTTATGAGTCTTTAGCGTCCTTGATACTAATTGATGTTGCCAATCTTCTTCAGAGTATTCTTTGCTAAAATCATATCGAAATGGATTTTGACCGTTGCCTGAGCATGGATAAAAGAAATAGTTACAGAGGGCTATTTGCTTAGCAGTCTTATAATTCTCCCAACGATTGGCAACAATCATACGTTTCATGTAATCTGCTCCTTTTCGGATAGGCTGGCAGAAATCACTCTCGTAGTCTAGATTTCCATCCAAATACGCCCATTCTGCAAGAAAAACACTCCTTTTAATAGACA
>NZ_RQZH01000084.1 GCF_003932845.1 Prevotella sp. OH937_COT-195 | reverse complement strand
ACCTTGGATAGTTTATAAATCGATGCAAGCTAATATTCATAAAACAATTATGGAATTATTCGTCAATCATATGAATAAACTTGCTGAACAAGAACAACAAGCATCGACAAAAAGTGAACAGCTATTTAGAAATATAGCAATGTCCACAGGAGCTATTTTTGGTGCATATATAGGTTCAAAAATATATCGCAAAATCAAGTATTAGATTTTCAACAACTATAAAATATAAAAGTTAAGTTCTAAGCGAATAGAGTCTAAGAGATGAAAACTTTAGGCAAATAAAAAAGACAATTTCTATTGAATTAATTATAGAAATTGTCCTTTTTAATGGTGATTTTATGTTAAATAGTTTATTTTAGAGTATTAAACAGTTTTTAATTCTTTTATAATTTATATTTTATATTTAAGTTGTATGCTTTATTATTAATCTTAATGTATTTATATTCTGACAATTATTACTTATGTTAACTAACTCAAACGGCTTGAACTCTGTCAAATCAGTACTTAAGCCGTTTTCTTATGATTATTATTTATACAGATTTTATGTATCATTGTTCTGACGTGTTTTCATTCATTTTCATTGCTTTGTAGTTTTATATAGGCTATACGTGTATACAATATATACCATGTAGCTAGAGTATATATTGTATATATTCGATGCTTTGTATATTTTGGTTTGAAGAACTCATGTATTCGTCAAATATTCGGCTGTTATATTATACTTGTAAGGCACTTCCTGTGCAGAGAAGAGGTGTGATATACAGGAGAACATTGCATTTTTCTCCGTAACAATTATCGTTTGTCCTGTTCTTACAGGTCTCGTAGTAAATTATTTGTACGATAAATCTAAATGATAAAAAGAACCCCCCACAAAGCTTTGGCAGGCTATGGGGGGTTGATGTACGAAAGACATCGCACTTTTCGTTCATTTCAATATACAACAA
>NZ_RQZH01000083.1 GCF_003932845.1 Prevotella sp. OH937_COT-195 | reverse complement strand
CGCCTAACCAATAATCATTGATTTGACCTCATAATTAATATACACCCTAATCATACGTTCTGGTTATTGAAATTTCAATAATCTCATTTGTATGATTAGGGTGTACTCTAATTAAACGTTGATTTTTAAATGATGTATAAACAAACTACTTATTCACTTATATTTAGTTTATTTCTTGAGCCAATTTGAATATTTTATATATATAACTGAAATAGTTATACCAACACCTATAATACTACTCACAATAAGTGGTTTATCGTCTGTAAAAATATCAATTATTTGGCCTAAAGAAATAATAGTAAATATCAGGATAATGACATTTAAAAAGTTTATTTTTGAATCCGTCACTTCCTGTTGTTTACTTATTATGTTATTCGTATTTTCAAAGTGTATTTTTTGTATAAAATCAAATTCTCTATCATCTATAAAGTTTTTATCTAGTTCACTTCTTAGATTATGGGATGGTAAATATTTTAATGAGTAACCTTGTATTATAGTCTTTTCTAGTTTATTGAGCCATTCTTTATGCAACGGTGTATCAATATACGTAGTTTCTGCTAAAAGGTTCAATATAGTTTTCTTTATATATATGGTTTAATGCAGACATAATAAACGCATGATTAATTCCTCTAAAATAATCCTTATCTCTAATATAGTCATCTTTAGATATTTCATACTCATTTTTCCCACTTTTTAAATTAATAACCATGCGATCAATATTTCCTATAAAAGTAAAATGGTTAAAATTAAATTGATTTATTCCATTTATAAAATAAGATCCTAACTCATTATAATATGGGGCTGTCGCTATTTTTTTGTAATCGTTAATATTACTAGAAATACTATGCATACTATTATCTATCATAAAAAGCGTATAATACGAATGTTTAGTAACTTGATTAAATATTTTTTCAATGTTTTCGACAATTTCTTTCCAATAATCGCT
>NZ_RQZH01000082.1 GCF_003932845.1 Prevotella sp. OH937_COT-195 | reverse complement strand
ATACGTTTGTGACTGAATTCGTCAAAATCCGCTTTCTTTGGAATGTATTTTCTGATGAGTCTGTTTGCGTTTTCGACACTTCCTTTCTGCCATGAAGCGTATGAATCTGCGAAATATACCACGACTCTGTCTTTCCCTTTGACGCTGGGTTTCTTTGATATTTCAAGGTGTGCCGCGAATTCACATCCGTTGTCTGTGGTGATGGTCTTCAATGATTCCCTGTATGGGAAGAGCGGACAGCACACGACCCGGGACGTTGGCAAGGCCTTGCGTCCGTGTTCGAGTTTCTCCATGAGTATGAAGTTTGTGGAACGTTCTGTGAGCGTCAGAATCGCATGGCCGTATGAATCCGCCATTGTATCCGTTTCCCAATCTCCGAAACGCGTACCGTCGGCCTCTGCGGGGCGTTCATGTATGCTGACCCTGTCGGCAATATTGGTGGCTTTGGTGGGGCGTATGGCTTTGCATCTTCTTGTATATTTGAGTTCGTGCGGCAGGTGTGGGCGCAATTTGCCGGTGATATCCGCATGGACATGATTGTATATGGTCTGCCTGACGATGTGTATTCCTTCTTTACGCAGAACACCGGCAATCTGTGAGGGAGACCAATCCTCCGTCAATATCATTTGATCTATACGCCGCCATAGTTCAGGAGGCTTTCGATGGTTGCCTTCAAGACCGTGACGACGACCGTCACATTTGCGCCGGGCGTTCAGCCAAACATACTCTCCGGAAGCGTTACCGTTCCTCCGTATTTCCCTGATCACCGTAGAGGGGTGAGCATTTATTTCTCTTGCGATGCGACTTTTGCTCCGACATCGTTTGATTCCAAGGTAAACTTCGTACCTTTGTTCCGAGGTTAAATGATTGGACATACAATACAAAGTTAATTAATCTTAGGGAGACTCAGGTCTCCTTTCTTCTTTTTTTGTATTGCCGTCGGACGCTCCCG
>NZ_RQZH01000081.1 GCF_003932845.1 Prevotella sp. OH937_COT-195 | reverse complement strand
GTTGTACACTCTCCTCATACGATGTTTCACCAAAAGATATATCGGGGTGCATACGTTTAGGTTGAGGAATCATATCATGAACTAAACTATTCATAAGTGGATAAACCATTTCTTTTGGAACTTGCGAGATACGTTGAACCCAATATCGACTGATCCAAATAGGTATGATAGGTAAGTCAACAATCGGTAAACGCTTGTTCAATACTGCTGCCGTACGCTGTATTAATTCTTTGTAATTCATAATTTCAGGTCCAGTAACATCAAATGTCTCATTTTGTTGTGGTGCTCGTTCAACTAGTAACGCTAGTTTATTAATTACATCGTTGATTGATACGGGTGCAATCATATTATACGCCCAGCTAGGTAAAATCATTCCAGGCAATCGTTCAACCAATCGTTTTAAAATTGGGTAAGAACTTCCTTTCGCTCCGATAATTAATCCTGCACGCAACGTGCTCACGGGTATACCATAAGAACCTAAAATTTTCTCACACTCCAGACGACTACGTAAATGGGCAGACAAATCATTGTTATTTGGAATTAAACCACTCATAAAAATAATATGTTTAACTCCTTGTTTCTTTGCAGCTCTTGCAAAATTGTCTGCTAATAAAGCATCCATATCTTCGAAATTTGCTTGCGTTAATTTTGCATTAGGCATCATGGAGTGGACAAGGTAGATGGCAGTGTCTATTCCTTCCATCACTTCTGTTATTTCCTTCAAATCAAATAAGTCAGCAGCTTTCCAAGTAACGTTCTTTTCGTTTTCCTTATTATTAATATTTCTTGAAATTGCGATAATATCATGATCTGTTTTTAATTGATCTTTTAAGTGACCTCCAATATATCCAGATGCACCTGTTAACAAAATTCTACTCATCGTTTCACTCCGTTCATTAAGTATTTTTATTGTCTTAAACAATTGATATCAGTTATTAAATACCCCTTATTAAATTATGAAAACGATTATACTATCATAGAT
>NZ_RQZH01000009.1 GCF_003932845.1 Prevotella sp. OH937_COT-195 | reverse complement strand
ACTGCGATGCCTTATGTCATACGACAGCCTCCGAGCAGCGGCCCAGGCAATGATGGTCTTACCAAAATCCTCAGACACAAACCAAACGCCGCGCTGATTACGCCAAAACTCATTCGGATGCCGTCTCCGACGACCGTTAACGCTGCCGCTCTTCAAACTCAAACCCACAGCACCAAGCAACTGAACATAGTTATAACCCAAACGGACACCAAACAAGTCCACGTCCTGCTCCAGACGAGGCAACACAAAACCGATCCAGTCACGATAACGCTTCTCAACCTCGATGAAATAGCGGCGAACAGCACGTCCGGCAGCCGAATACTCCAACATCGACAGCTCCTTAGCAACGTCCAGCGTCACCATATAGTCAACCGAGGGACGACCACCACTACTTTTTAACAAACTCGTTAAAAAGTCCTCGCCCTCAACAAAACCACACTTGTACAGACGATCCCTAATCCAGTTGGCATAATTACGACGAGAACCAAGACGATTGTGCAGCACGCGGCTGTTGACCATCAAACCCAGTGCACCTTGCTCCACAGGAAGCATGTCCTCACTCATAGATACCGATAATTCTTTATTCTTTTCCATCTTATTCTTTATTTATAATGTTAATACTCGCATTTTCCCAAAAAAAACAACCATTTCACACCCTTTGACCGATACTGCGCCACCTTATGTTACACAGAACGGCGAACGCCGGTACTTTTCCCCAAAACGGGGGAAAAATCCACACCCTCAATGTTTGCTCGCCAAATCGGGCGAGCAAACATCATCTAAACTCCAACTTCAACTGTACGCTTACACGTCCTTTCAGACTACCGCACGTGAGTAGTTCCGAGCCTAATGTATTTGCAAACCAACCAGGATGCGTCATACCGTAAAGCAATATCTTTCTTGCCAAGTCGCCGCGACGGTTCAGCCGGCGAACACACTGAGTGCTTTCCGTTCTGCTGCCAAGACAGCGAAGCAAATCATTCACAGAATACCAACGATCCTGCCCGTCCTCTACCACACGAACATCACCATTCCTATAACTCACCCTGCGGTAAGGACGATCACGCCAGTCAAAATAGTCATCACGACTGCAACTCGATACACGATAACCGCCGGTCTTCCTGATACGAGGCAATACCTCACCGGCTACCCAGTTCGTAAATTTGTCTGCTTTTTCCGAACTGTTACAACGAAAAGCCAATTTATACAAACCTGCCTCTGAAATCGATACAAGTTGCTGATTACCACCGGGGGTGGTAAAACTTACCGACCCTTTCCAATCATTGGGAATCTGGTCAAGCGTATGCCCGCTCCATGTAATACCAAGCACTTTGCAAACGTCCTTAGCCACAAACCAAGGCTCGTCGTTAATCAATTGCACACGGATAGGCGTGCCTGCCTTCTCATTGAAATTAAATACCTGCAGACCAGTAGCCTGCTCTGTCTTCTTCTTTTCCATCTTATTCTTTATTTATAATGTCAATAATAACTCACCTTAGATAAGCACTGTTTATCTCCCTGATCCGGCCACGCAGCAAACCGTAAATCATCCACAAAGTGTACTGCCCCTTCTTCTTGCTCATCCAGACACTACCGGAATGGAAACCGCTCACAAACTCGTCCTGGCTCAAACCGCAACTGCGACTCAAACCGCGATAAACTATACGCAGAACGTCATCGGCGGTAGGACTACGGTAAATGTAAGCCTTGCCCAACACACTCATGATATGGCGGCTCTGAAGACTGTAACCCACAACATCACCGTTTACATACAACTCCTGCTTCATGTCATAAACGCTTAATAGCAACGCAACGGTAGCTTTCTATATTCTCGATCATATCCTCGTGGTTGTGGTTCGTACGGCTCTCAACCAAATCAAAATCCATAAAGGTATCGCCGCCGATACAGCTCAGTGCCGAATGGATCTCATCGAGCAGATCGAACACCTGCAGGCTCTCGTCACGGAACTCGCTGCACGCTGCCACGCTACCAGTCCAGTCCGTAACCACATGAAGGTTGACGATTGGCTCGGCACGGTATTCCGCCCCGGGATGAATGGCATGCCACTCTATCGGAGCAAACTCCACGAAAACCGCGGGGCGATCCCATTGCTCCTCCTGCTCGATGAACTCAACATTGTGGTTCCACAAATCAATATGCTTGATCGCTCCGCCGCCTACTTCCTTCAGACGGGCGCAAAGCATCTCATACAATTCCTTTCTCATTTCTCGTTAATCTCAAAATCAATCGTTTCTTCTATATAACCCCTCAGGTTCTTCTCAATGATACCCCGAACGGCATCCTCCACCTCCGGACTCGTACCCAAAAACCTACGGCGGGGAATCTTAATAGTACTGCCGGCTTTCTTCAAGGCCATGAACTTCCAGAACTCGGCTTCTCCGGCCAACTGCAAAGTGCGCTTGTCATTCCTGCGGCTGCCGTCCTTCTTCCTGCCGAACGATCCGGTCGCCTCATAGAATTTGCGCCAGAAGTACCGCTTCATCTTCGCTGTCACCACAATCTCGCCGCCATCGTTGTGAATGGCGGCGTATGGCTCGTTCGTGAAGAAGGTAATGCTGTTCTCCGTTGTACGGCTCTGTATGCTCCTGCGGAGCCGTCCGGTGTCGACCAGTATATGGCCGCCCGGGCGCGTGGGGCTCTTCCTGCGCTGCCACGCCTCGCCGAAGAAAGCCTCGCGCTCGAAATTCGAGTCGAACTCGTCCGTCATCCCAACGCGGATGTCGTCGAGTATCATGCGGAGTATCTTGCCTGCTTCTTTATTCATTTTTCATCCTCAAAATCAAACAACAGAAGCGGACGCGGAGAAGAGGCATTGTCTTTTCTCACTGTCACATCCACTTTTAGCATATTATACAAGGTTCGTTCTGATATCCCATAAACAGGATATATATACCGCCGCCAAATTTCCCGGTTAGACAAACCTGTACGGACCCATTTCTGATAGGTCGCATTAACATCTGCAACACGCTTCAGATAACTGACACCTCGACGTCTCTCATTATCCACTTTCATGGCTTGTTTGGTTTTTGTTCATAATATAATACCATTGCCCCGTGCCGGAACTTAACCGGCACAGGGCTGAAAACTCAATCTCCGCTATCCTCCTTCTTTGGCTCTACATAGAAGGTCTCATCCTGAACTACCTGAATACCGCACTCCGCCATAGCCTGACGAATTGGAACTTCAACAAGTGAAGGAGAATCGGATACCTCCATCGCGATGTTACCATCGCGATCCGCAAGCAACTTGTCCTTCGCGATGTCTTCGGTCTGACGGATATAGTCAGGCAAAAAGCGTTTAACCAACTGCAACGCACTCGCCCAAGTAAAACCTTTCACCGTCTTCAATTTAGGAGTTCCCGTGCGGAAACCTATCACACCATGAACCATGTCAAGACTCTTCTTCTTCGTGAACAACTCAGCCTGGTTCTCAGTAGCAAAAGACTGAAGAGTGTCGAACGCCTGTTCCTTCTCACATGTAAGTACCGACAACTTGTCGGCATACTTCTCGCGGATCTTCGCACACTGCAGCTCGATGTCCGCATTGATTTTCTGAATCCGGGCGTCGCTCTTGGCGTAGATTGCGAACGCCTCATCGGCGGATTCTCTGCTCACGCCGGTAATGATAACTTTCTTTTTTCTTGTTGACATTGTGATATTGATTTATTGGTTATTGATAAAAACTAACTTTCTGCCATATTGCCCATCGGAATATAGACAAACGAGGTCGCATTGCTGTGTTCATCCCGTGATGGATTCGGTTTCAATCCGCCTTTGCGCATGATGCTGCGCAGCTTTGTCTGAAGTAAATCCAAGTCCGCTACATTCAGACGGGCAAATGCCTTTCCGGCAATCCTCGGGTGGCGGCAGAAGTCGTTGATACGCTGCCAGTCCGTCGTGTCAACGCCGGACTGCTGCATCAGTTTCAGGCACAGGCTGCGTCTCTTCCTCACTTGCACCCTCCGGCCGGTATGATCCTCCAGCGACATACACATTGCGTTATACTCCTTTACAGTCATCTCGCGCAGGCTGGTTGTCCGCCCGTTGGTATATTGCTCCACAAGGGTTTCCTTATCTGCACCGGGCAGCTGCTTCAAGAGGCAATAGAAACGCGCGTAGTTCCGTTCCCCTCCCATAACTTCTCCTCCTTCCAGTCCTTATAGGCGTTCCTTGCGTTGGCAACTGCATCGCCGATGCTTACACGAAAACTGTCGATGCTAAACAGCGGCACGCCGTTCACACTGACGAACAATCCTCCGTTGAATTCCATCACCTGCACGGCCTTGCGCGCTTCCGCGTCGAGTTGTGACTGACGCTCCGCATCAATACGCTCCGCACGTTGCTCATGCCACAATTGAAGGCGTCTCTTGATTTCTTCTAAAAATTTGCTCATTGTTATATCGTTTATAAGTTAAAAATTGCCTGATGCTTTCCACTCGACGGTTATCACGGCGTCGAGCATCCCGCTGCCATTGCATATCGGGCATTCCTTTTTATAACGCTCCTGCCAATCATCCTCCTGCCAGTGAAATCCGTTGCCTTGGCAGTATGGGCAACTGTGTCCGCGGCTCTCAACACGCTCTGTCATACGACCCCCCGGAGTAATACGCCCCGGAACTATTTCAATAACTCGTCTTTCCTTGCTCATATTCATTGTTTTCCATGTCTTCAATTTCATATTTCCATTCATAGGCATCAGTTTCACAAATATTATCTTCCAGCCATTCGATGGCTGTTGTAATCTGTTCATCCGCACTTACCAAGTCTCCTCTTGTCATTCCATGATCAGCCAAATATTGCAGAGCTTCATATAATTCATCGCTGACTTCCACATCGCTCAAGCCAACACGGTAAATAACTTTTACCTGTAAATCTTTTATTTTCATCTTGTTATATTTCTAATTGAACATAAAAATTAAATTCCCTGCACAGCCGCTTCACCTGTACGATTTGGAAAGGCTCGCCGTCGAACGCAAAATATATCGTGCGTTCTTTCGTATGTACCCTCACTCCTTTCTTCCGTAACCTGTACAGAAGGTTGTCTCGCTTACTTGCCATATCACAGTTTGTTTGATGTCCTTAAAATACCTTCTTCCCAAACAACGAAACTGTTACCCGCATCGGGATTGAAACGCCCTTGGCAGTATGCCCTGAAACCAACCACCCGCACCTTTACACCTGCCTTGTAACGGAGTCGGAGTGCAGCATTGCCTAATGGCTGGCTCTTCTTCTCCATACTGATAAAGATGAAGCTCTTCCGCGGAAAGTCCTCGATCAGTTTCTTCGTCTCAGGCCATTCCCAGCCACTCTCCTGGTAGCTGTCCACGATGACGAACTTCGCCGAGTGTCTCTTCTTCAGCCTTGCGGTAAGGTCCTCTATTGTATCCTCAGTTACTACACGAAACCAGCCCTGGCACTTCTCCATCTCAAAGAGTTTTATCCTGTCCTGGAAACTTTGGCTCACGCCCTCCTCATAACTCATATAGAGAACTTGCCCATAGTGGGTCAGCTCGCGCGCCAGTTGCATCACGAAACTACTCTTGCCGGCTGCGCTTGATCCGCTGATGAACCAGGTGGAGTTCTCCTCTGGCAGGCCGAAACACTCCGCCCAGCGGCCACCCCACGGCAGCGTCTTGTATGTTTTCGCCGCTATCTCCTTCGGACTGTATGCGCGCTTTGCCATAACTACTTTTTCAGAACCTCTATTAAGTAATCGGCAGCAACACGAGATAACCATGCCGCACTTCGGAATACATCTGCAGCGGTATTATCCCCCTCTAACTTTGCCTGTTGACAGGTTTGAACATAAAGGTCTTTTGCTATCTCATACCGGCGCTGCTCCCAGTCTATCTCGTTAGCCTTGGCCATTTCCTTACGCATACCGATAACGGCTTCCATAGCCTCCATTTCTATTTTTGTCATATTATCCAAGTATAATAGTTAGTCCCTTGTCTGTAATCTCCACATCATTGCGGTCAAAATCATATTCCTCATCATTATTTTCATCATAGTATCTGAAGAAATCGTCAATACGACCTTCTGCGTATTCTCTCAATTCTCCAAGACTGGTATCCTCGGGAACATACCCTGTATACTTCATTACAATGCTTACACGTTTCATATCATGCTCCTTTCTTTATTTTCTCAATTTCCGTATATACTCTTCGCAGCCCGCCGCTGCTCTTGCGCACGATCTGGCCGATGTCCATACCCTTAGGGGCGTTCACCGTCGCCACCACGCGCGCCTGCTCCAGCAGGAACGCCTTGCGCTCGTCCGCCTGGTCGGGAGTCACCTTGCTGTACTTGCCGCCATACCGCGAAAATATCTCGGCATAGCCTACCTTCTGGCATTCCACCATGCGGTCTATCTTCGCACGAAGCCCGTCCGCGCCCATCATATACCATCCACAGCACATTTCCGTGGCGTTCCACAGGGCTTTCAACTCAAGGAAGGCTTCGTATTGCAGGTCGCCAGCCTCGTCAAGCACGACCAATGGACGCTCCATACTTCTGAGGTAATACACGAGGTCTTCGTAGGTGTCCTGATACTTGCCGCTTGTACCAACGCCAAACTCCTTGGCTATCTTTTTGACCAATGCACGCTTCGTCTTTACCTGAGAGCAGTCCACATACACGGCGTTCCGATGCTCATGCACATACCAGCGCGCCGTGTAGGTCTTGCCGATGTTTGGAAGGTCGCAGAGTATCACGCTTAGGCTGCGCTCCTGGCATGCTTCCATCTGCAGGCTGATGTACTTGAAGGTCTCCGTCTGTGCACCCTTCCATTTGATGGACTCGCGCAGGTTCACGTCTAACCTTCTGGCAATATTTACCCAGTTGGCGTCGCTCAGAGCTTTCTCCGTTTGACCTTTTTTCAATCCGTTATACACACTGGGAGATATACCCAGTGCCGATGCGTGCTTCGCATCGCTCGGATAATTTTTGCGGTTGGCTGCTATCGCCTCCAAAATCCGCTGTTTCTGAGTCTCACTAATCATATTCTAATGGCATTTAATCGTTATTCTTATATGTCTGCCAAAGCGTGGCTTGATGCGCTCGCTGGCGGTAGGGACATGGACGGCGGTTCTTCCTTTGACTTCAGCTCCAGTACCTCGACGTCCTCATCTTCCGATTTTGGGGAGAGGGAGGCTTTCATCACCCCAAGCCTTTCAATGGCATTGTCCGTCACCCATTTGTTGAAACCGGCTATCTTCTTCTGCTGCTCCACGAACACAGCCTTGTCCGCCTCTGTCTGTTCACAGTCCGCCGTGTTGAATGTGCCCACGTTCTGAAGCTCGTCTATCAGCATGTCGTTCTGGTAGATATATATGTTCTTCACGACTCCCTCCTCGTCGGTGAGGTAGTAGGCATCCACCTTCCAGTTATTCGGGGCGAGCTTCTCAAGCACGCCCACATCGCTCAGCCACCAGTCGGTGTACGCCACGCGGCAGTAACTGTTCCTGCGGATGCTCGTTTCCACGTGCTCGCCGATGAAGCGGGCCAGCACGCTCTTGTCAAGGGGCTGCAGCGTCGGATTCAGGTTAGCCTCAAGCACCTGCCAGCGGGTCATGCCCGGATATTTCTTCTGGTTTGGGTGAAGCGAGTTGTTGAACTCCATCACGTCCATCATATCGTCGGCTATCAGCTCGTCCCAGCTGTAATACTGCTTGTCCTCGTAGGTGTCGTTAAGCTCGTCGAACACTTTCCTGGCTTCTGTCCGGTAATGGCGGTCCTTGGCATAGAAACGGCCGATGCCCAGGTGGTTCCTGTGCTCAATGCTGCGCTTCTTCGCGCCGTTCATAGGCTCCGCGTATTTCTCCTGCGAGTTCTGTGGTGCGCAGAACCTGACGAACGGAAACAGTACGCCGGCCTTCAGGAACGAGTCTTTCCATTGGCTCATCAGGTGGTTCTCTACCTCCACCTGTGCCGGGCAGTTCCAGCCCCTGCGCTCCAGAAGCCTGAACATGCTCCTGAAGCACTCCACCACCAAGTCCACGTTCTTATTTCGATTGTAGGCGAAGCCCACCACGCACTGGCTCATCACGTCGTATGCGTAATAGGCTTTCGGTCTTGCCTTCGTGTCCTTCAGCTTGCGCGGAAGGTCGCGGTCGTCGAACGAAATCTTGCTCAGTGAGAACTCGGGGGCGTGGCGGTGCATGTGTGGCATCTGCTCGTGCATGAAGGTCGTCCGGCTGCTCAGGGCGTGCTCCACCAGCACGCGGTTCTTCGGCTTGTTCAGGTAGTTGTTGATGGTGCTTTCGCTCAGCTCCAGAGGCTCGCCCGTCTTTTTGTCCACGAAGTCATCGGGGTTCATCAGTTCCCCGGTCTTAGGGTCATAAACGTCCAATTCTCCGCACACGAACATGTTGTACATCTCGGCGATGTTCGTATTGTAGGGCTTATTAGGCAGGACGGCCAGACCGAGTATCAGTTGCTCGGCCTTGTAGTCCACTTTCCTCGCGCTCTGGTTGCCGAACTTCCCGCTCACAAGGCAGCCGTAGCCCTCACGCCTGTATTCGTTCACCTTCTTCCTGAAACGCAACGTGCTTGTGGGCAGTGTGTGCCCCAGTTCCTTTCGCAATGCCTCGATGGCGTCAGCCATCCAGTCCCAGTTATATTTCTCACCCATCAACTTGCGTGCAGTAGAGGCGCGGTCATAGAGTTTGATGCAACAGTTCAGCACGCTCGCGTTTGTTACATACTCCCTGATTTTCTCAGGATACTTCGTCAGGTCAACACCCGTCTTCTCACGGTCATGGAAAAACGCCACAGCCTCCTGGTCCGTCTCGTAGTTCTCCATCACCCAAAGTCGAAGATGAGTCTGCGCGCCGTCAGGATAGAGTTCCTTGACCTTTTTCTTGTACTTGCCGGGGAGGCTGTCTACGACTATCAGTGCATAGTTGCCCGATGCACCGCCACCGCGACGGGCTACGTCCACGATGTTACGGTTCGTCCAGTTCTGGTAGTTTGCTTTACTCACAATACCACCATCCACCAATTCGTTGGCCGATATACACCATTTGCCTTCGTAGTACTCCATCGCGCGCCTCCTTATAGTTTGGCAGCCCAGTCCTGAATGCCTTGAATATCGCTCGTCATCACATTCTCAAACTGGTGCACTTTCTCGCCATGCTTGTACACGTCGCACACGGGCTCTTTCTTTGAGAACTCTAACAGAACTTCACCAAGATACTGCCTCATGTAGCCATCGGCGTCATGCAAAACCTCCCATTCTGGAGCCTCGACCATCACGATGCCGCCACGCTGCAATGCAAGCGATCGTATCTTCCTTGCAAGGTCATTACCCTCGCTCATGTTTTCAAAGTGAATGGCGTTAAAAATGGTACGCTCTGTAATGTCAAGAGCTTTCGCGATAAACTCACGGTCTGCTTTTTTGACATGAATATACTTTTTCATAATCTTATTTGTTTAATTCATTTATTTTCTATAACTTTACAGCCGATTTCAGAAATGAAACTAATTATCCGGTTACAACTCCACGGCTCTTGAGGCAATACCGCATCGGCAACCAAGGAAAATATCAAACAACATACACAAATATGAGCCTTTATAATTATCTTGTAAAATCGAGTGTATCCGCAGAAGAGATACGCTACAACTTCCATCGCGAAGAGGTCGAACAACTCTATAATCTCTTACAAGAGAAAGGATACGATTCATACTTCGACTTCGTGAGGGACAATCAGAAAGACATACTGAGATACATTGCGCTATCTGATTCTCAACGCAGACAAAAGAAATGGACGAACCATCCCCTGCAACTGCTTCTTCGCTTTGCAGCACTTCAAATAGCTGAGATAACTGTGCAATTCCAGAATAATATTCTTGACATCTCGAATATTGTGGATAGTGGTTCTTATCGAAATTTTCTTGCAACATGTGCAGATGGCGTACTGCCATTGCTGGTAAACACTCCTTTGAGAGAGTTTCCTTTTGAGGGCTATGATAACCCATTCCTTGCCCACAAAGACCAAACTTAAACGCGTTATCCAATCCGGACATTGCTATTCTCTCTCCATTCAATGTCTCCGCACGTCGCCTTTTACTTGCGGAGCACTTTGTTTTTCTTCTTGACTTCATCTTTTTTAATACTTAAATATGTTAATCTCGCCTTTTTTTCGTATCTTTGGCGCGCATTCCGAATGGAATACGCTGCAAAGATAATCAAGATATTTCGATTATGCAAGAAAACAAGCAAGAAAAATCACAAATAAAGCAAAATATCTCGCTTTATTTGGCAAAAAAAGGAGTTTCCGAGTATGAATACTATAAAATTTCAGGAACAACGAGGGGAATACTTGGACAAAACAATGGAATAAGCGAGGATAATATAGCTAGATTTCTCGCCTATGCTCCCGATGTTAACCACGAATGGCTTCTCACTGGAAGGGGACCCATGCTCAAAACGAAAGGTACTGCAAGTAGCCCACCTGCTGAAGAGTTGCCTCTTTCTATCTCCAAAGATACAAAGAAAATAGCAGAGCACCAAGAAAAAAGGGTGAGAAAATCAACTAAAGGTATTCCTCTTATCCCCATAGATGCCGTGGCAGGTTTCCCCGCTACCGACATTGATGGCGTGTATCTGGAGAACTGTGAGCACTATTCTATCCCTGAATTCGAGGCAAAGGGAGCTAACTTCCTTATACGTGTGTCCGGAGATTCAATGACACCTCTTTATAACAATGGAGATATTATCGCCTGCCGAAAGATCTCCGACATACTTTTCTTTCAATGGGGTGGCATATATGTCCTCGACACCAGCCAAGGTGCCCTCGTCAAGCGAGTAGAAGAAGCCGAGGGTAATGATGAGTGTATCCTATGCATCTCCGAAAACCAACGCTTCAAGCCATTCCAACTTCCAAAGTCAGATATCCGCTCCCTCAGCACAATTATTGGTCTCGTCCGCCTCGTCTAAATGTTCTACATCGTATCACGAAACGTACCCCCTATTGGGGTACCCCCCCAGAACACACTTTTTTATCCTAAATCCCTATATATAATAAGGTGTACCGCCCTTTAAAAGTTGCTCGCAAAGTGTCAGTTTCTTGTATCAATCCCCTTTTTGGGGACTGTTGCTGCCTCCCCACAGGGGGGGGCTTGGCAAGAGTTTTGAATATCCACTTTTTGAGAAATGAATATCCAGTTTGAATATCCACCTGAATATCCACCCCCTCAAAAATCGCCATTTTCACCCGTTTTCGTCCCTCTCCTTCAACTCTCGTTTTAAGGCCGTTCTAATACCGTACTCTCACCGTTCAATCCTGCTCTCGTATAAAGCCTCTGTGCGTCCCAAACGCCCGTGTATAAAGGATTTCCACGCATACCAACAAAAAGGCCACACGCGTAAACGTGCAGCCCTATGTACGTAAACCTTTCGTCAGCCTCATGTAAACGAAAAGCCCTTCAATGTAAATCAAAATTAAACCAATGTAAACGTTTCGTTTTGTGTGACCTCAACTATCAAAATGCGTATAACTATTTGTAAACTAACGACTTCAACAACTTTTTAGCCCTCCATTATCCTATACGCTTCGTTCTGTGCCCCATAGAATGAACGAGGTTTGCCTTGTTTTTGAGCAATTCGTTGACGCACTCTGTGATGTGCCTTTTCCTAAGTATTATCTTGTTCCACATTGGCATTAGTTTGTTCTTCATGTTTGCTTTCAGCCCATGCACAAGATGCACCCCTTGGTCGAATAACGTGTACGCGAATTCTTATCCCGAACTCGCGTAAAGGCTTAATGTTATATTACATAAAAGAGGGGTGATTAAATAAAGGCGAAGATGTTTAAACCCCAATCGGTAATTAGACCGCGTTTGCTTAGCTTTGCTATTGCCGTTGCGCTTCCCAACTGCTTTAGCCCGCTTGCTGAACATCTGCGCGGCCATTACATCTCGACGCAGCCCGCAACGCCTTCTATTAAACGGCTGCACATCTGCTCAACAATCGGACAAAATCGGTTGAGGGTTCTAATGACCGATTTGGGTTAAATGGTGATAATTGGCTGAAATATTTGGGTTTACGATTTATGTATGTAGTAAACATCTTTGGTGTAATTGGTCAATTATACTTGTTCAATTTCTGTTACTCTTTTAGTACTTGTTTATTATTTTTTCGAAAAACACTTGGAAAAGAAGAATTTATTTTGTACCTTTGCACGCGTTCGGTGGAATGTGGGGCTTCTTGAAGTTCCACATTTTCATTTAAATAACTGATTGTAATACAAGATAATGATTGACAAAAAGATTGTAGAAGAACTTGTAAACCAATGGTTGGAAGAGAAGGAGTATTTCCTCGTTGATGTTGATGTTAACGCAGACAACAAGATTGTTGTGGAAATAGACCATGTCGACGGAGTGTGGATTGAGGATTGTGTGGAGCTGAGTCGCTTCATTGAGGAACATGTCAACCGCGACAACGAAGACTACGAGTTGGAGGTAGGCTCGGCAGGTTTGGGACAGCCGTTCAAAGTGGAGCAGCAATACATCAACTTTATAGGCAGGGAGGTGGAAGTTCTCGCTGCCGACGGAAAGAAAGTGAAAGGTGTGTTGAAAGGTGTCGACGGCAGGAAATTTACCGTCGCCGTTCAGGAAAAAGTAAAGGTGGAGGGCAAGAAACGCCCCGTGTTGCAGGATGTCGACCATGAATACTGCATGGACGAGGTGAAATACTGCAAATACCTTATCAAGTTTTGACACGCTCTGTCTGCCGTATGCGGGCAGTCTCGTACGGTACGGCATTGTGCCCTGCGGCAAACGAAAAGAATAAAATAAAACAAATATAAAATGGCAATAAAGAAAGAGACCATCAGCATGGTCGATACTTTTAAGGAGTTCAACGAGTCGAAGCATATTGACCGTACTACTCTTGTTAGCGTGCTTGAGGAAAGTTTCCGCAATGTGATAGCGAAACTTTTCGGTTCCGACGAGAACTTTGACGTTATCGTGAACCCCGACAAAGGCGATTTTGAAATTTATCGCAACCGCGTAGTGGTTGCAGACGGCGAGGTGCAGGACGAGAACAAAGAAATAGCTCTTAGCGAAGCACTGAAAATAGAGAACGACTACGAGGTGGGGGAGGATGTGTCCGAACGGGTTGATTTTGCCAAGTTCGGTCGTCGTGCCATACTGAACCTGCGTCAGACGCTGGCATCTAAGATACTCGAATTGGAACATGACTCTTTATATAATAAATATAAGGATCGTGTAGGGCAGGTTATAAGTGCCGAAGTTTATCAGGTGTGGAAGCGCGAAGTGCTGCTCGTTGACGATGAGAACAACGAATTGGTGCTTCCCAAAAGCGAGCAGATACAAAAAGACATTTATCGCAAGGGCGAAACCGTGCGTGCCGTGATACTCCGTGTGGATAACGAGAACAACAACCCGAAGATAATACTCAGTCGCACAAGTCCGGTGTTCCTTGAGAGACTGCTCGAGGCGGAAGTGCCGGAGATTGCCGACGGACTGATAACGATACGCCGTGTGGCACGCATGCCGGGAGAAAGAGCTAAGGTGGCAGTGGAGAGTTATGATGAGCGAATCGACCCTGTCGGCGCATGTGTCGGTGTGAACGGAGGTCGCGTCCGCGGTATCGTTCGCGAACTGTGTAACGAGAATATAGATGTAATAAACTTTACTGCAAACACCAAACTTTTCATTCAACGCTCGCTCAGTCCGGCGAAAGTGTCGAGTCTCAATATCGATGATGAGAACATGAAAGCCGAAGTGTATCTTAAGCCGGAGGAGGTATCGCTTGCCATCGGGCGCGGCGGTCTGAACATTAAACTTGCTTCGATGCTTACGGGATATACCATTGACGTATTCCGCGAGGTTGATGAGAACGAGGCCGACGAGGACATCTATCTTGACGAGTTCTCGGACGAGATAGACCAATGGGTCATAGATGCCATTAAGGGCATAGGGCTCGACACCGCAAAAGCCGTAATCAACGCACCGCGGGACATGCTTATCGAGAAAGCGGATCTTGAGGAAGAAACCGTTGACAACGTTATCCGCATATTGAAAGCCGAGTTCGAACAGTAAGCGGCAAACGTTCTTTCTCTGTCTCAATGCCAAAAGCATTTTTTACAGGAGCATGGGTTGGAACGTAAATGGGTATGGAACTTTGTTTCTCTCAAGGAGGCAACGACCGTTTGGAACGGTTCAAATGTCAATATCGAAGAATAAAAAAGAAAAAGAAACCTGAAAAGAATAGATGAACGTAAGATTAAATAAGGCAATAAGAGAATTGAACATAGGTCTTCAAACGGCAGTTGAATTCCTTGAGAAAAGACCGAACCTCGGCGAAGTGAAACCTGAAATGAGTTTCAAACTAAGTGAGGCTCAGTATAACGCATTGGTTGAAGCTTTCAAGAAAGACAAGGAGGTAAAGGTTGATGCCAACAAACTATTCCCGAAGAAGCCGAAAGAAAAAGACAAACGTAAGGTAGAACGTCGCGCTGAACATGGCACGGGGCAAACCAAAACGCAGAAATACACACCGCTCGGCAAGATAAATCTTGACGAAATAGGAAAACCTGCGGCAAAAAAACATACTTCCGTAGTGACCAAAGAGGAACCGGTTGCGGTAACGGAGAAAAAAGAGGAACTGCCGGAGAAACCGGTTGAAAAAAGAATGGAGGAATCGAAACCGGAAATCAAGGTTGAGGAGAAAGAAATGCCTAAACCGGAAATAAAAACCGCGGAGAAAGCAAAGGCGGACGAAACACCGAAGCAACACAAACCGGAACAACCGGTAACGGAGGCGGATGTGCATAAGAATGACGAGCAACGTGCAGGTGGAGAACAGTCCAAGCCGGAGCAACCAAATGTTGAAAAGACAGAAAAACAAGAGGAAGAACGGAAAGAAAGCGGAGTGTTCACGCTGAAGAGCGAGAAAAAACTTGTACCGCAGGTAAAGGTGTTGGGAACAATAAACCTTGACGAGATAAACCAAAGCACGCGTCCCAAGAAAAAAACAAAGGAGGAGAAACGGCGTGAGCGTGAGGAAAAGGCGGCTCAGGGTAAAGCATCGGGCGGCGAGAAGAAAAAACGCCAACGCATAACAAAGGAACGCGTGGATATTGATGCCGCCGCACGTTTGGCTTCGCAGCAACAAGGCGGCGGAGGAAAAGGACAACAAGGCGGAAAGAAAAAGAAGAAAAATCGCCAACAGAAACCGCTTGAGGTAAACGAGGAAGACGTGGCACGTCAGGTAAAGGAGACGCTTGCGCGCCTCACTTCGAAGACCCAGAACAAGAAGGGCGCGAAATACCGTAAGGAGAAACGTGACGCTGTACAGGAGAAAATCGATGCACAGAAAGCGGAGGCACGCGCAGAAAGCAAAGTGCTGAAACTTACGGAATTCGTTACCGTCAGCGAACTTGCCACAATGATGGACGTAGGTGTAAACCAAGTTATTGGCACCTGCATGTCGATAGGCATAATGGTAAGTATAAACCAACGTCTCGATGCAGAAACGATCAACATCGTGGCAGAGGAATTCGGATTTAAGACAGAGTATGTCAGTGCCGAGGTGCAGGAGGCTATTACCGAGGAGATCGACGATGAGAACGACCTCACATCTCGCGCTCCCATTGTTACGGTGATGGGACATGTTGACCACGGAAAGACATCGCTGCTTGACCATATCCGCAAAACAAACGTGATTGCCGGCGAGGCCGGAGGAATTACTCAGCACATCGGAGCATACAATGTGACAATAGGCGACGGCAGAGAAATTACATTCCTTGACACTCCGGGACACGAGGCGTTTACGGCCATGCGTGCCCGCGGTGCCCAAGTGACCGACATTGCAATCATCATCATTTCTGCCGACG
This sequence comes from Prevotella sp. OH937_COT-195, assembly GCF_003932845.1. Taxonomy (GTDB): domain Bacteria; phylum Bacteroidota; class Bacteroidia; order Bacteroidales; family Bacteroidaceae; genus Prevotella. The sequence goes on along the minus strand of NZ_RQZH01000009.1, from coordinate 61,758 downwards.
ACTCGGTAATGCCCACCACGAAAGAGGCCATTGCCCATGCACAGGCAGCCAACGTTCCGATGGTGTTTGCCATAAACAAGATTGACAAGCCGGGGGCAAATCCGGACAAGATAAGGGAAGACCTCGCAAACATGAACCTTCTTGTGGAAGAATGGGGCGGGAAATACCAGTGTCAGGAAATTTCGGCAAAGAAAGGCATCGGCGTGGATGAACTGCTCGAGAAGGTACTGCTCGAAGCCGAAATGCTCGACCTCAAGGCAAACCCGAATCGCAATGCCACCGGTTCCATAATAGAGTCGTCGCTCGACAAGGGACGCGGATATGTAAGTACGGTACTCGTTTCAAACGGAACATTGAAAGTGGGCGATGTCGTGCTTGCCGGAACGTCTTACGGAAAAATAAAGGCGATGTTCAATGAGCGCAACCAGCGTGTTCAAGAGGCAAGGCCGGCAGAACCGGCAATAATACTCGGACTCAACGGTGCACCCACGGCCGGCGACTCGTTCCATGTGATGGGGTCGGAGCAGGAGGCACGCGACATTACCAACAAGCGTACACAGTTGCAGCGTGAGCAAAGTCTGCGAACCACCAAAACTCTCGGTCTTGACGATATTAGTCACCGCATAGCACTCGGAGAGTTCCATGAACTCAATATTATTGTGAAAGGCGATACCGATGGTAGTATAGAGGCACTTGCAGACTCGTTTATAAAACTATCGACAGAGAAGGTGCAGGTGAACGTGATAAGCAAGGCGGTGGGACAGATAAGCGAGAACGACGTGATGCTCGCAAGTGCTTCGGATGCCATAATCGTTGGTTTCCAAGTGCGTCCTTCTGCCGATGCTCGGAGAATTGCGGAGCACGAGGGTGTGGAAATAAACACCTATTCTATTATATATGATGCCATCGACGAGGTGAAATCTACGATGGAGGGAATGCTTGACAAGGTGAAGAAGGAAATCGTAACAGGAGAGATAGAAGTGAAGCAGGTGTTCAAAATATCGAAGGTAGGCACCGTTGCTGGCGGACTCGTAATCGAGGGAAAGGTACACAACAAAGACAAGGCGCGAGTGGTGCGCGATGGTATTGTAGTACATACCGCTCCGATCGATGCCTTGAAACGTTACAAGGACGATGTAAAGGAAGTCGCAACAGGATTGGAATGCGGTATCTCTCTTGTTAATTTCAACGATATACAGGCCGGCGACATCATAGAAACGTTCACCGAGATAGAAGTTGAACAGAAACTTTAATTGTTGAGAATTGGCAAGTATTGATTGTCGTTTCTCGTTTATCAATTAATTTTTAATACTTTGTGAGTAAAGGAAAGAATGAATTTGTGCGCAAGGTGGCGGAGCAGAAATATGAATTCGGCTTCACCACCGATGTGCATACTGATATTATCGAAAAGGGGCTTAACGAAGACGTTGTGCGCCTTATCTCGACCAAGAAAGGCGAACCGGATTGGATGCTGGAGTTCCGCTTGAAAGCTTTCCGCCATTGGCAGACGATGAAACAGCCTGAATGGGGGCATCTGAATCTGCCGCCGATAGACTATCAGGCTATTTCGTACTATGCCGACCCCATGGCAAAACCGAAAAAGGAGGGACCGGCAACGGTAGAAGACATAGACCCGGAACTGATGAAAACGTTCGACAAACTCGGTATCCCGCTCGAAGAGAGACTTGCTCTCAGCGGTACTGCCGTAGATGCCATCATGGATTCGGTGTCGGTAAAGACCACTTTCAAGGAGAAACTTGCCGAAAAAGGAATTATCTTCTGTTCGATAGGAGATGCAGTGAAACAACATCCCGACCTCGTGAGGAAATATTTGGGAACGGTGGTTCCTTATCGAGACAATTTTTTTGCGGCTCTTAACAGCGCGGTATTCAGCGACGGCTCATTCGTATATATACCTAAAGGAGTGCGCTCGCCTATGGAACTGAGCAGTTATTTCCGAATAAATGCCCGAAACACCGGACAGTTTGAGCGCACACTGATTATTGCCGACGATGATGCCTATGTATCATATCTTGAGGGATGTACCGCCCCGATGCGCGATGAGAATCAACTTCATGCCGCCATCGTGGAGATAATTGTTAATGATCGTGCGGAAGTTAAATACTCGACGGTACAGAATTGGTATCCGGGCAACGAGAACGGCAAGGGAGGGGTACTCAATCTTGTGACAAAACGCGGTGATCTGCGCGGAGAAGGTTCGAAACTGTCGTGGACGCAGGTTGAAACGGGGAGTGCCATAACATGGAAATACCCGTCGTGCATACTGCGGGGTAATAACTCGCAAGCCGAGTTCTACAGTGTCGCCGTCACCAACAATTATCAGGAAGCGGATACCGGTACGAAGATGATACACCTCGGACGTAATACCAAATCAACAATTATATCTAAAGGTATTTCTGCGGGACATTCGCAGAATTCATACCGTGGCTTGGTACGCGCGGCATCGACAGCCGAGAATGCACGTAATTATAGTTCGTGCGACTCGCTTCTGTTGGGTAGCGACTGTGGAGCGCACACGTTCCCTTACATGGATGTGCATAACGATACTGCCATCTTCGAACACGAGGCCACGACGAGCAAAATATCGGAAGATCAACTCTTCTATTGCAATCAGCGCGGCATCCCTACGGAACAGGCCGTGGGGCTTATAGTCAACGGGTATGCAAAAGAGGTACTCAACAAACTGCCGATGGAATTTGCCGTGGAGGCTCAGAAACTGCTCTCGGTGTCGCTTGAAGGAACCGTAGGATAAAAAAAGATACATACGCTTGGTGGAAATAGTCATAGAGGCTTTGCTTAATATGTCGTTGCCACAAACAAGGAAAAGATAACAAATCAAAATATGTTAGAGGTTAGAAACTTACATGCCTGTATCGGCGGAAAAGAAATATTAAGAGGTGTCGATCTCGTTATAAACGACGGAGAGACTCATGCCATAATGGGTCCCAACGGTTCGGGGAAATCCACGCTTAGCGCAGTTCTCGTGGGCAATCCATTGTACGAGGTAACAGAAGGTTCGGCAATTTTCAATGGCAAGAACCTTTTGGAGATGAAACCCGAAGACCGTGCCCATGAGGGCATATTCCTATCGTTCCAGTACCCTGTGGAAATTCCGGGGGTGTCAATGACCAATTTCATGCGTGCCGCAGTGAACGAGAAACGCAAGTATCTCGGTGAAGAGCCGCTCAATGCTGCCGAATTCCTGAAAATGATGAGGGAGAAACGCAAGGTGGTGGATCTTGATTCGAAGTTGTCGAACCGCTCGGTAAACGAGGGGTTCAGCGGTGGTGAGAAGAAACGCAACGAGATTTTCCAAATGGCGATGCTCGAGCCAAAGATGAGTATTCTTGACGAGACAGACTCCGGTCTCGACGTAGATGCCATGCGCATAGTGGCAGAGGGGGTAAACAAACTCGCGACACCCGAGAGCTCGTGTATTGTGATAACTCACTACGACCGCCTGCTCGAAATGATTCGACCACAGTTCGTACATGTGCTTTATAAAGGTCGGATAGTGAAGACCGCCGGCTCCGAACTGGCTCGTGCCATTCAGGAACATGGCTACGACTGGATAAAGGAAGAAGTGGGAGAAGATTGAATAATTGACAATTGAAAATAAAGAATTGACAATTATGAAAAGCGAACAGCAATACATAGACCTATATAGGCAGTCTGCCGACCTTATAAAGGCTTACAGTACGGGTGTCATGAATGACCTGCGAGATGAGGCTTTCGGGGATTTTCAACGTTTGGGATTCCCAACCAAAAAGGTGGAGAGATATAAATACACAGATATTCCGTTGTTATTTGAACCTGACTACGGACTGAACCTCAAACGCTTAAACTTTTCGCTCAATCCGTATGAAACTTTCCGTTGCGATGTCCCGAATTTAAGCACTTCACTCTATTTTGTGCTGAACGACAGTTTCTATGACAAGGCATTGCCAAAGAATCATCTTCCTGAAGGAGTGATAGTTGACAGTTTGTCAAAAGTTGCTGCCGAGAAGCCCCATTTGGTGGCAAAATATTATGGTAAGATTGCAAAATCGGCCGATGACGGAATAACCGCACTCAACACCATGCTTGCACAAGACGGGCTCTTCGTTTATGTGCCACGAGGTGTAAAAGTGGAGCGTGCCATACAAATTATAAACATGCTCAAGTCGCCTTCTGCAATGTCATCTTCGTCAATGAATGTCATGACAAACCGCCGTGTGTTGATAGTGGTGGAGGAAAATGCGGAGATTAAGTTACTATTCTGCGACCATACTGCCGATGAAAGCAATTTTCTTACCACACAGGTTGTAGAGGCAAGCGTTGCCGAAAATGTACATCTCGAGTTCTACTGTCTTGAGGAAACTCATGCAAGAAATGTACGCGTCAGCAATGTGTATATCGATCAAAAGGCAGGCAGCAGAGTAAATCACAATGTCATAACGTTGCACAACGGAGTGACGCGAAACCGTACCGATCTCATTTTCAACGGTGAGGGAGCGGAGTGTAACCTTTGCGGGTGTGTAATTGCAGACAAAAGTCAGCATGTTGACAACAATACTCTCATAGATCATCGCGTAGCCCACTGTAATAGTAACGAACTATATAAATATGTTCTCGATGAAAATGCCGTGGGAGCATTCGCTGGATTGATACTTGTTGAGCATGGTGCGCAGAAGACCGTATCTCAAGAGACAAACCAAAATCTGTGTGCATCGAAGACAGCAAGAATGTACTCGCAGCCGATGCTGGAAATTTATGCCGACGATGTGAAATGTGCCCATGGCAGCACAGTCGGTCAACTCAACGATGCGGCATTGTTCTACATGCGTCAGCGTGGTATTCCGTTAAAAGAAGCGAAACTCTTACTCGAACTCGCTTTTATAAACGAAATAATTGACAAGATGGAACTCGAGCCACTTCGCGACCGCTTGCACCATCTCGTGGAGCAACGTTTCAGAGGACAGTTGAGCAAATGCTCCGGTTGTACTCTGTGCAGATAGTTTTTGAAATAGTAATAAAAGTATGTTTTTGTTCCAAATTAGTTACGATTTCGTGAATTAGAAATTGAAAAGAGATATTTTTGGCCGTAAAAGTATCTCTTATTTTATATATTTGTCGCCGAGTTTTATAAAACGATTTAAATTCTCATGCCTTAAAATTGAGTTAACAAGATTAATTATATTTAAATTCGTAATACTAATGAATCATTTTTTACTTAAAAATTTAATGCTCGTGTTGACTGTTTTCATTTTTCAAACAGTTGGCGCACAAGAAAAACCGGTAAGAAAACCTATGACGGAAACAGACATGTATGTCTGTGCTGTTCAACAAAAGGCAGTGAAAGCCCGAGAAGGAGAGTGGAAACCTCTTGGCAAGGGATTGTTCCGTGATGACATTGTAACCGCTTTATATTTGGTGGATAACTATGAGTTTGAAGTGGATATGGAAGAAAGTTTGTCCACTCCGGGGCTTTATCGTTTGGTAACGCCTTACAAAAATTATCCGATGAGTCCTGCAACACCTGACACCGATACCTACATGGAGGTTGACGCCACTGACCCTGATCATGTTTTCTTCCGTCGATATGACACTGGTATGAACTGGGGAAACGGAAATATAATTGTTAATTCCATGGCCGGCGACTATTATGATTTAGGTAAATTCAATGCTGCCATTGCAGAGGGAATTTGCGGTACTCTCAAGGAGGGTATCATTACTTTTCCTACGCGTACTTTGCTTGTTTTAGATGGCACGGTACCTAGCGATAAAGGTTATAAAATTGCTAATGTCAACAGCAAGTTCCGCCTGAAACTTCCCGGAACGCCGGATCTTGATGTCGTGGCTGCTGTGGAGGGTAAGGTTGATGAAGGTGACAAATCGTTCATTTCAGTTAATTTTACGATAGGTAAAGATGTAGAGAAAATAAAGATTGCGATGTTTGAGGGTGAATATAATCAAAACATGGCCGATAATATTGTCAATGGCTCTGTAACATCTGCAGAGATGACAAAGAGCGGGAAACATCTTTTCCCATACGAGAAAGACGGTGTGTTCACTTTTGTGGCTGTGCCTTATTATAAGGGGAATGTTCGAACTGCAATATATTTAACTAAGGAATTATCATATTTGCATGAAGGTTGGAAAGATATTGGTACTGCATTTTATACCGAGGGTTATCTTGCCGATTGTACTGTTGACATGGGGCTGGAAGTAGTAACCACAGAAGTTCAAGTTCAGGAAAGCACAGAACATCCACGCTTGTTTCGTCTTGTTGACCCTTATGGTTTGAATTATAGATATTCCACAGAGCAAAACTATGACACCAGTCATCCTTATTATATGGAGATTGATGTTGCCGATCCAAACCGGGTTGTGATTCATAAAATGGAATATGGTTGCGGTCTCGTTTTCAATGCGGGGACAATGCAACTTTGGTCCAGGGCAGACAGATATCTTACCGAGGGTACGAAAACGAAGGAGGAGATAGAGGAAATGAACCTGTACGGCAAATGTAACGGTAAGGTGATAACGTTTCCAAATGAGGCTTTGTGTATCAAATTTATTGATGTTGTGGACACATGGTACTGGGCAAATCTTAAAGGATCATTCAAACTTGTTCTTCCGGTAGATGTTACCGCTAATATTTCTGGCGTAGATAATGACTTGACATATCCGGTTGAGTATTTTACTCTTGAGGGTGTGAAAGTGGGTAAAGAATCTCTCAGTCCTGGCATATACATCAAGAAGCAAGGTTCAAAAAGTTCAAAGGTAATAATAAAATAAGCATAAAAATCCAATAATATAAATGTGTTTAACTTAAATGTTTTTGATATGAAAAGAAAAACTACTTTTCTGGCGTGCTGCATGTTAATGTGCATGTCGCTCGCAAATGCCGATAATGGTTTAAGGGGGGGCAGGACTGACCGCTTCCCCGACCGTGCACCGACAGTTAAGAATGCGCTTGCAAATAATGTGGTGCGAGAAGGACTCAATGACGATAAAGACTTGGGCGTCAAGATGTGGGCCACGACAGTGACCGATTATAATAATGACCCTGGTTTTGTGTATTTTTACTCAAACAATACAAGTGAATTAAAAAAGACAGGTCTAATAAAATCGCGGGAGGAGGATGAACATCGCAGATGGACAATGTCCGGCGGAACTTACCACAATGGTGAATATCTAGGATACTTTTATTATCGTTATGACTTTGGTATTAATTATGTAAAGGCATTTGCCTCAATTGATTTGGAAAAGGGTACATGGGTAACAAAGAAAGACATGTCGGATATGCAAGACGACTGGGATTTCATAGAGGCAATGTACACCAATCCGACAACAGGAAAACTAATGGGCTTGGCTAGGAATCGTGATGGCTCGATTACATCAACATTAGGTGAAATCGATCCCGAAACCGGTGAATACACACAATTGGCAGCACTTGACAAATATTATTTTTCCATTGCATATGATGCTTATGGAACGTTGTGGGCTGTTCGTTGGAATGCCGGTTCTGATGATCAAGTGAATGGAGCACGTCTTGTAACGCTTAATCCCAACGATGGATATAAAGAGGATAAAGTCGTAAGACTCAAGAAAGACGGTTCGGACTTTAAAATTTATTTCCAGAATTCAATTTACTTTGACGTATCAACCGGCGACTTGTGGATTGTTGCATCCAATAACGAGGGTAAACAATATTTGTGTATGGTAGATACTTTGACTGGTGAGATGGAAAGCAAAGGTCGAGTAGGATTCGCAGACATTGTTACGGGTTTGTATATTCCCGGATATAAACCAGATTCTTTTGAAGCTGCCAGTCGTGTCACGGAAATATCATCTGAATTCGATGATAACGGAATTGTTACGCTGAAATGGAAAAACCCCGTCACGGCATGGAACAAGCAGCCTCTTGCCGAACTTGCAGAAATTCTCATTTATCGTGATGGTATGGAGGACGACAAACTCGTGACAACTATTACAGAAAATGTGACGGTTGGTGGCAATATGTCATGGACCGACAATGGAGCCGGACAAGGAGTACACGTTTACTATATTGTACCTTGCCGTGTAATGGGAGAAAAAGGTGTGCCTGAGACTTGGAGAGCATTTTCTGGTCGTGATGTTCCAGGACAAGTTAAGAATGTTACTTTGACAAAGAACAACAACATGTCTCTGACCCTTAGATGGGAACAGCCATCATTGGGAAAGAATGACGGCTGGTATGACAAGACAAATGTGAAATATGACATTAAACGCTATCCTGATAAGAAAAATGTTGCCACTGGCATTACCGAGACAATGTTTACAGACAATGAATTGGGCAGCATGGGGTCGTATTATTATACGATTAGGGCCTATACAAATGATGGAGAGGGACTAGAAACCGAGAGCCCGGCAGTGATGGCAGGTTCTGCCTACGAGATTCCTTATTCCACAGAGTTTGCTACAAAAGCTGAGGCCGACCAATGGGAAAAGATCGATGCGAATGGCGACGGACGGATATTCTTTTATAAAGATTACATGGAGCCATGGGGATTGTATTTGAGTTCTTCTGAAAGTGGTAATGATGATTATGCAATTTCTCCTGCACTGAAATTGAAAGCAGGGAAGACATATAAGGTAACATTCAAAGTATTTTTTAATCATTGCACCACAGATCTGGATCCCGACAGAGCTCAAACATTCAGTATTACTGCCGGTAGGGGAGCCACTGCTGAAGCACAAAATATAGAATTGAAGAAATGGGATAAATTCCAACATTTCAAATACGGTGAGACTTTCGAGTTTGAGGCATTCTTTACTCCGGAGAGCGACGGAGATTACAATGTTTCCTACCATTATTTTGATTCGCCGGTTTATGATGATATTACAATTGCAAGTGCATCTATAGAGGAAGTGTTTGCTAAAGATCTCGCTGCCATGTCGGTTAAAGGGAATTCGGTTGCAGTTAAAGACACCCCAAGTGAATATACTGTAAAGGTTAAGAATATGGGTGGTAATGCGGTAAATTCTTACAAGGTGCAAGTAGCGCGTTTTGATGCTAATAACCATGTTGTTTTAGGTGAGACCACAGTTAATAATACTATCGAACCACAAGCAGAGACAGATGTGACTGTAAATGTTACTTCCGATGTAGAGGGCGAAATCCAATTGGCCGGTGTTGTGATACTTGAAGGTGACCAATATGCCGACAATAACGTGTCGGAGACAATCAAAGTTTATGTCGAACCGGCAGGAACGAAACCGTTTAACAAGGAAATTACCGGAGAAAACTCTGGGGTATATACTCGCATCCCTGTTTCATTCACTAAGATTTACAGCCATTCACAGTCAATTTACAAGGCTTCGGAATTGAGCGGTGTGAATAAGATATATCGTTTGGCATTTGAGTATAACGGAAATGCCGAAAGTAGTACACCACTTCAAGATATTGAGTTTGATGTGATTTTGTATTTAGGAATGAGCGATAAAGCCGCTTATGACAAACAAAATGTTGAGTGGGAACCTCTTGTTAACCAAACAAAGGTATATGAAGGCAAGTTGGGGCTCATGGCGGGCGAAAACAATATGTTGGTGTTCAATTTTAACGAACCGTTTGATTACGACAATACGAAAAATCTTGTTGTTACTGTGCTCAAGAAAAGTCAGAAATATCAGGAACTATTCCCTGCATTCTTCAAAATATACAATGATAACTGGGATGCAGATGAATATCGTACGATTCTTTATGACAACAACAATACACAAGAGGCTGAAGAAGGTAATGGCTTTGGTAATCCGTGCTTACCGGTTCTTCATCTTGCGGTGGATGAAATATCAACTGGTGTAAGAGACGTTGTGATTGGTGGTGGCATTAGTTATGATGGTGCAACAATTAATTTTGGTGGTATTGATGCAGCCTCTGTTGCAGTTTACGACCTTATGGGACGTATGGTGCTCAACAATAATGTTTCAGAAGGCACAACAACCGTAAACGCGTATCTGCGACAAGGTGCGTATGTCATTAAGGTTACAGACCGCAAGGGTCGAGTTTACATAACCAAGATGTGTGTTGCAAAATAAAAACACTATGAATCCTTTGAAGCTATAATAAACGGCTTCAAAGGATTTTTGTCTTTTTCTCTGTTAGGTGTTATCTGCACTTTTATAATAGAGAATAAATCATAAATACAAATTTTATAACAAAAATATTTTATCTGATGATGAACAGATTTACATTATTTGCCATTGCTGCCGGCATGTCGGCAGTTGCTTTCGGACAAGGTTCGTTTACGCTTGGCACAGCGAAGTCCGAGACTTCTGAGGGGCTTGTGTCACGCAGTCAGAACGTACAAATGACCATTCGGAATAATTATGAAGATGCTTTTGCCCTTAATAATGCACAGAAAACTAACCTCATGGATAATGCACGTTTGATAAAGGTTCCCAGAAAGGCAGAGAACCTTTATGGAACGGTAGTTGAGATAATGTATGAGGACTTCTCGAAAATGTCAACAGGTTCAATAGAGTCTCCCGACCGTGACACACAAATAAACGAATATGTGCCGGGTGGAGTATATTGGTGGAATGTCAAGCCGGAGTACACAACGTTGCCTAACTGGGGCTCGCACTATGCCTATCCTGCCGGAGGATGTCTGTTTATGGATGCCGACAATGAAGAAGGAGCACAACTCAACACACCACTGATTGATGTTAGTGGACGCTGTCGCATCGCATTCTTGCAGTTTAAGGCTCGCACACTCACGGGTACGGCTACAGGATTGCTTGTTGAGGCTGCGGAAACAAAAAACATGTCGCCCACAGGTTGGGAATTTATGGGACCTGTGGAAATTCCACAGATTACAGACGAGTGGCAAACTTACGAGGTTATGTTCAAAGGAACCGGTCCCAGCACCATGTTCAATTTTGTTCAGAAACCCACATCTCAGATTTACATAGACGACATAAGGGTTTACCAGATAGATCAGTATGTCAATACACCCGTCACATTGCCTCATAACAATTATACAGGTAGCACTTTTACTGCTAATTGGGAAGCCGTTAACGGAGCAGAAAGTTATCTTCTCAATGTATATTCGCTTAACGAAGCCAAGCAACCGAATTATCTGTTGAAAGACAAAAAGGTTACAGGCACATCATTTGTCGTTGAAGGAATAACCTCCGGAGAGACTTATTATTACACATTGCGTGCAGTGAAGGGAACACATGAAAGTATAGAGACTTTGCCGGTAGAGGTGTTTGACCTTGAGGCTCCTGTACTCAGTCCGACAAGTGAGGTGAAGCAAGCCAAGTACACTGCCGAGTGGAATAATGTGCCTTCTGCCGAAAGGTACAATTACTGTGCATACAATGTACGTACGGCAGAGGCTGACGGGGAATTTGTGGTTACAGACGAGAATTTCGATGGAGTTCGAGATGCCAACGGAGAACTCACGGGACTTACCATAGAAAATCCCTCCTATAATGTTTATAGCGAACTTTATCTCGCAGACTTGAGCCAGGCTGGTTGGAAAGGCTCTAATTATATGCCTTACACCGATTATATCTGTGTTGACGGTTGGCAGTATATGAACGGTCAGGGTGATGCAGGACTTATTTCTCCGGAACTTGACATGTCTAAAGATGATGGCAAATTTAATTTGAGTATAAAACTTTATGGTGAGATAGCCAACTTGTATGATGAGGACGGAAATCCAATACCTACCCAGACAGAGTGTGCAGTGGCTCTTTTCAACTATGACGAGGCAATAGGCGACTACGTTCAGAGCGAACTTATTTATCCTAAAGGGGTTGCAGCCGAGTGGAAAACATTTAACGTCAATCTCACAAAGGGAACAAAACGTACAAAGATAGGAATTTATGCAGTGAAAGCTCCGGGAAACCTGTATATGGACGACCTAAAGATAACGCAGAATTACAAGAAGGGAGAGTCGCTCATGGAGCCGTTCTTCTTCGCTCGTTGGCATGAGAACACATCAATCGATGTACAACTTCCGGTTAAAGTTTTTGTTTCCCCTATTTATCACAAGGTAAATGCGGTTAAGTCTAAAGATGGAAACAAGTCCGGCGGTGCCAAATATAGAGAAAGCGCATACTCAAATCTTGAAAGGGTTACCAATGAAGTTTCATCTGTTAACGACAACATGCTTTGTGAGAAACCGAATGTGACAGTTTCAGACCGTGCATTAATAATTGCCAATCCACAATGTAATGAAATCATTGTGTATGCCGTTGATGGTACACAGGTGTATGCTGACAATTCCGGACAGCGTAACATTATCGTGACCCCTTCAGGACGTGGTGTCTATGTTGTAAAAATAGGCGATACTGTTTTGAAAGTAAGGAATTGATAATCCTTTCCTTGTCTGTTAATGACAGGACAATCATATTTGAAATAAACCCAAAAGTTACATAAAAACTTTTGGGGTTTATTTCAAAATGTACGCTTACTAAATTTGTTTTATTTTACGAGTAACTTGCGTGTGGCAGTCTCTTTACCATTCTGCATTGTTATGACATATATGCCCTGCAGGAAGACTTATATTATTAAACCCAAATCGGTCATTAGAACCCTCAACCGATTTTGTTCGATTGTTGTTGAGCAGATGTGCAGCCGTTTCATCGAAGGCGTAGCGGGCTACGTCGAGATGTAATGGCTGCGCAGATGTCAGCAAGCGGGCTAAAGCAGTTGGGAAGCGTAACGGCAATAGTAAATCTAAGCAAATGCGGTCTAATGACCGATTTGGGTTAAACCTTTGTAAAAATCGTTTCAAACACAAAATTGATATTTGATCATCAGTAATTACGACTGGAGTTGTTTGTTTTTTAGGCGTAATGGGCATTTGGTAGGCTGAAAACTTCTCGAATGTCCTTTATTTATTACTATTGCTGTCCAGCAAACATTTTTGTTATATAAAAGTTAAGGGCTAAAATCCTCTCTCGGATTTCAGCCCTTTTTTTTACCTTTGTTTTTGCTACCAAACTTCAATAACATGGGTAAAAGTACACATTTTATCGGACAGCCGGTCTATAATCAGGTAATAAAATTACTCGATAAGCAAAATAATAAGCAAATTAGCCTTGAAACACACCGAAGTGAGGCTTATGTTAAGCGTCTTGACGGGTGGACTCATCTTGTTATAATGCTCTTTGGCATTCTTAAACACTTTGATTCTCTGCGGGAAGTGGAGATTGGTATGAAGGCTGAAGTAAATAAACTGCATCACCTTGGTATCGCCTATGTTGCTCGCCGTAGTACGCTTGCTGAAGCCAATAGGCGTTGCCCACAAGAGTTCTTTGCAAGCGTTTATGCGTACCTGTTAGAGCGTTATATTGCTTTTTTAGCGGACAGCCGCCCAAAAGGTGAACAGAAGACATGGGAGAAACTTCTGTATATGATGGATTCAACCACGATTACTCTTTTTGACAATATCCTCAAAGGAGTAGGCAGACATCCTAAGAGTGGCAAGAAGAAAGGCGGTATGAAGGTTCATACGCTCATGAAGTATCATGTTTGTGTTCCTATGGTTGTACAGCTCACCTCTGCAGCCAAGCATGATCATTATCTACTTAAAGAAGTACATCTTCCAAAAGATGCAACCCTTACAATGGACAGGGCATACGTTGATTATGCACAGTTCCATCGACTTACAGAGGAAGGAGTATGCCATGTGGCTAAGATGAAGAAGAATCTCACGTATAAGGAGCTATCCTCAGTAGCCTATGTAAGTCCTGACGGGCCGGTTACACATATAGACAAGAAGATTCTCTTTGAGAGGGGAGAGATAAAACACGAGGCAAGACGAGTGGAACTGTGGAGTAATAACTCACATAAGTCAGTTGTCCTATTGACCAACAACTTTGAACTTGATGTAAAAGACCTTGAGGAGATTTACAAGCGCAGATTGGCTGTTGAGTCTCTTTATAAGCAGCTTAAGCAGAACTTTCTCCTGCATTTCTTCTATGGTGACAGTGTAAATGCTATACAGATACAGACATGGGTAGTACTCATTGCCAATCTACTCTGTACTGTTATTGCCGGAATGATAAAAAGGCATGTATCTTTCTCGCAATTGGTAACCATGCTAAGGCTTACACTGATGTACTACACCGATTTCATCTCATTTATGGAAAATCCACAGAATGATGAACTCATCATAATGGCAGAAAAAGCAAATGCACCACCAAAAGAACTTGATTTATTTGATTAGGGGGCTTGGATTTCAAAAATGAAAGCGGAATTACCTATATAAAGACAATTCCGCAAGGATTTCTATGCAATGTAAGTTTTACTGGACAGCAATAACTTAAAAATATGAATATAATACAGTTAGACCAATTATTACTGCAATAATTGACCGAAAAATTATTCCGTTTCCCAGAAACGTGCGGTTATGTCTTCAAAACAATTGTGAGCAGTCTTTTGGTACATGCGTTGGTTTGTATTGCGGTCTTTAAGGCATCCTAAATGTGCGATGTACGGTCCGAGTTTGAAATAGTCGAAAGAGTTGCGGTCTATATGGTGTGGGAAATACTGTTTGCCGCTGTACCAGCCAACTTTCAACTGTGGGTATCGCTGGTGTACATACAATGCGAGCCGTTCCACTTCTGCCGGGTCGTTATCTCCTCCCATGAAGCATATACACGTGAAATCGTTTCGATATTCCTCTACGAAAGTGTCTATTGCGTCAGTGTCGAGTATTGTCCCCGTATCCGCCCACAGATAGCGGCTGTGACAGCCGGGGCATCTATTCGGGCAACCTGAGATGTTTATTGAAAGCGTGGTCTCGTCAGGTATCTCCTGAAAGACCACGCCGGTATTAACATATTTCAGCATTTAGTGAGATGTTTTCAAGTCTCGGCGAGTTCTTTCGGTGCTGCCTCATAGTAGAAGCGTCGTGTTGCTTCCTGTTGCCGCGGTTCGCTGAAATTGCTTACTCGCTTGAGGTATCCGATGATGCGTGTCATGTAATCCACGTTTCGGCTGTGGCAGTTTGGGCACTCTTTAAGATGCCGTTTGTCTATCGTTCCGCACTCGTTGCATATCGTGTTCGGTATGTTGAATGTGAAATAGTTGCATCCCTCCTTTGCCGCCACTCGCAACAAGTTGCGATATTGCTGTTGTGTGAGATGTTCTTCAAGGTTCATGTGCAGAGCCGAGCCTCCTGTCAGATGTTCTATGTATGGAGCACCGTGCATCTTGAACTTGTCTATGATGTTGAGTGAGTCGTCTTCCACTATATAGAAATAACTGTTGTAGCAGTCGCGTGGCACGAGATAACCGTCCTCGCGATCCCATTTCGAGTGTTTAACACCCACGTTTTCTGCCGGTATCATCTCACAGTTGAATAGCAGATCTTTCGTTTGGTATTGTTTGTTGTATTTTTCCACAAGTCCGAGTACCGTCTGCACATAGCGCAGGTATTCCGGATTGTCGCTAATCTTTATCCCGAGGAACTCGGCAGCCTCAACCAATCCGTTTACTCCTATGGTAAGATATTGCCGACTGATGTTTATGTAACCCGCATCGAACAACGGCAACATTCCCGATTTTTGAAGTTCTTTCAGGTTTTCGTTATATGCTATTTGTACTTTGTGGCATAAGTCTATAATGTCGCTCAAGAACTCGGTATATACTATTTTGTTATTAGTGGCATATTGTATGCAGCGGTTGAGATTTATGGTCAAAACGCTCTTCGAACCGGTAGATACTCCTCCTGCGCCGAGTGTGTAACTGAATCCGTTGTCTTGTATCTCGTTGCGCAGACGACAGCACGAACTTAGCGAGTCGGCATTATCGCTCATATAAGTGAAGAACGAATGTCCTTCGGCATACATCTCCGAGGCGAAATCTGCCCATTCTTTGTCCATGCAGTCTCCGTCTTTTGTAAGCAGGGCCATTGTTTCCACGGGGAATGTCAGCACGGCCTTGGTACGTTCCTTGTTGAACCATTTCATAAATCGTTTCTGTAGCCATGACAGTCCGTTCCAGTCGGGCTGGCTGCCGTCGGGAAAATGGAACTCGCCGAAGAGACTTTGAAAATAGAATTTGTCATAGTATGCCACATTCCAGAACACCGCTTGGTAGTTGCGTGCCCCGGTAGGTTGGTTCAAGGTATATACTATCTGCTCGAAACAGTCTGTTATTACCTTGTCTATTGTCCTCTGTTTAATGCTCAGGTCAACCACTTTATCGGTATTCTGCCAATAGTCCGTGCCGTATTCTTTGCCGATGAAATAGTTCATATACATCAGAAATTCGGGTGTGGCGCATGCTCCGCTTAGCATCGAACTTACCATGAACACCATGTTTGCGAATCCTCCGCAGAACGATTTCAGGTTTGTCGGTGCGGTGGAGTTGCCGCCGATGGAAGCCGTGCCGCCTATGAGCCACGGATACATCGTTATGCTGGCACAATAATTTGCGAGACTTGTCTCGTCGTTCTTGTATATGAAATGGCTGTTGAGCATTTCGATGTAACGATTGGCGAGTTCCTTGCCATACATTTTCTTTATACGATCGGTAAGAAGGCGGCGGTTAAGTCGTATGAAACTTGCTTTCGGTAGTTCGCCTATAAGTGTTGCGATGTTCTTGTGTTCAACGTTGGCATTGGCATCATACTTTGAACCGGTGGCGGCGTTCTCTGCATGGCAGTAGTCAACCAAAAAGTTCAACTTCTCCATTGTCTCGCGATCCTCCGTGTGACGCTGACGATAGAGCATGAACGATTTTGCCACATGGTAGTAACCTTCTTTCATCAGCGACTCTTCCACTTGGTTCTGAATTTCCTCCACCTTTATGTCTTCATGGATGTCAAGATGTGCGAGAACTTTGCTAAGTATCGTTAAATCAACGGGTTCTTTCACAGACTCGAACGCCTTTATGATGGCATTCATTATTTTGTCTAACGAGAAACGAACCTTTTGTCCATCGCGTTTGGTAATAGAGAAAAGTTTGCTTTCCATCATTATTTTATTTGTTTTTTTATTGTTTTAACAGGCTCTTATTACCTTTGTGTATCATCACAAGTTTTCTGTTTTGGAAAACTTTTTTCTTTTTGACAAACAAAAAGTTTCCCGTTTTGGAAAAGTTTTCATGCTGCAAAGATACAAATTATTTCTAATCATACAAATAAAAAATGGAAAAATATCATTATTATTTCATCGTCTGAAATACGGAAAATGCCCTCGCACCGATAGCGGAGATTTATTCCGGTAGGGTGCGAGGGCATGATTATTGTGCGTTGGCAGGTCATTGGGGGAAACCTGCACCGCTGAAACTACCTAAAATATCCCCATTGCGGCATTGGCTCCGAATACTCCGAGCAACGCTGTTGCCACGGCTACAATCACTTTAAGAATAATCTTCCATGATTCCTTGTTCATACTTTTTGCCATTAAGGTGTTACTGTTTCGTCTTCTTTTCCTTCTGTTTTCACATCGTTCTTCGGCAACTCTTTCACGCTCACTCCGGTAAGCATTGCACGCCGGCGGTAGCCGTTTTTGTCAATCTTTGTCTCCGGCTGAAACAAGAGGTGTGTGCCTTTCAGGTTTTTCTGAACGCTGAAATCTTTCACATTCTCGGCAGCCGAAGTGTTTATGCCTATTTTGAACGTCCCGAGTCGGTCTATCTTCACTGCCATGCTCTGTTGTAGTTTCTTCTGCATGGTTGTAACCAGTTCGGAGATTACCGCCAATATGTCGGCACGTTTCACGGTACAGTTCTCCTGCATCTCCTCTGCGAGTTGCTCGGTTGTCACGGTGTCTATGTGCTTCGCTCTGCCATACCATGCGCCTTTCTTTTTGCTGTTCTTGCGATTATCCTGATAAAGTTTATAGAATACTGCCATCTTTTTTCCTTTCTTTTTTTAAATTGCTTGTCAATTAATTTTTTATCACTGTTTTTACCGCGCGGTTTGCATTCTGTCGTACGTTGTTGTGTCTCGAGCCGCAACCGCGTATTCCTGTTTGCATTTGCAAAGGTAGCATGTTTTGCAAGCGAAATCAAGTGTCAGGTGGCTACATATATGCTACATTTATTGTTCCTTTCACATCTTCTGCGTATCTTTGCAGTCGAAATGAATTACGATAACGATTTCCTCGCACGCATACGACTTCTAGTCGGCGATGATGCTACAGACTTGATTAACATCCGCAGGGTAATTATTCTCGGTGTGGGCGGTGTCGGCTCATGGTGTGCCGAGAGCCTCGTGCGTTCGGGGATAACTCGCATCACCATAGTTGACAGCGATAACGTGCGCGTCTCCAACATCAACCGTCAGTTGATGGCAACCGCTCTTACCGTTGGTCGCCCCAAGGTAGAGGCTCTTCGCGATAGACTCCTTTCCATAAATCCTTATGCCGACATATCAGTCCGCCAACAGATATTCTGTAAAGAAACACAGTCCGAGTTCCGTTTTGACGATTACGACTATGTCATCGATGCCATTGATTCGCTCAAGGACAAGGCTCTATTAATAAATAAGGTATGCGAGAGCCGTGCCACGCTGTTCTCCTCCATGGGGGCTGCACTGAAGATGGATCCTGCACGTATTCGCGTTTCCGAGTTTTGGAAGGTGGAGGGTTGCCCTTTGGCACGAGCATTGCGCAAGCGTTTCAAAAACTCCGGACAGTATCCCGTGCGCAAATTTCTATGTGTTTATAGCGATGAGTTGTTGCCAAACCTCGGCAACAATGCTGCGTGTGCCATAGAGACCGACACTTTCCGCAAAGCACAGATTAACGGCAGCGTTGCCCATATTACGGCAATTTTCGGGTTCACCCTTGCAGGACTTGTGATTAAAGACATTTGCAATAATTACTCCGGTTCGTGATAAGACTACAATAAAAAATATGCCATAAATTCTGATAGCAACGGAGCATTTACCGCAGATTTGCTTCAAGGTAAATGTTCTCACCCACATTCGAGAAGTCCGCATACGCATTCAGTAGATTGCCAAACGTATCGTCCGCTATTCGGTGGAAAAATCTACCTCACGGGACGATGGTATTATACCCTACACTCAAAATTGCAGGAAAAATCCTCTATTGGCTCTCTGACATCAACTGACTACTGTAACTATTGGAGATAAAACATTTGCAAGAGACATTTTCTTGCCGTTTGGCAATCACACAGAAAGAATCTGCCGAATGGTCGCCTGAAAAATACTGAACAATCTCGCAATCGCTCGGTATCTTTTCGCAATAAATCAAGTACATTTGCGTTATTCTTTCAAGAAAACCGTGAGCGAAATCCTCCGATTTCAGGAGAGAAGACAAAGGAGGAAACTCTATTGAATTATGGCAAATAACCCATTACGTGAGTTTTTATCTCTAACTCGTGTATTAATGCAATCGTGGTTTGCACTTGAGTGGCGAGGAATGATAGATGAGAGTGAGGGTAAACAAGGAACTATAAGCGAGAAAGAAAAGCAAAAACTGCGAGATAAATATTATTCGGAATATTTAGAATCTATAAAACCAAAAAACAATGGACAAGAACAGTATATTGCAGTATAAATCATCATTTGACAGTATTGTCCGTTATATTGAGAGTGATGATGCTAAAGAACAAATCGAAGTTTGGTTTGCACGCGAGTTGCAAACTATATTGGGCTATGCTCGCTGGGAGAATTTTCTCATTGCGATACATCGGGCAGTTGCCTCGTGTAAGTCGCAGGTAGTTAACGTAGATGACCATTTTCGTGAGGCCACGAAAATGGTAGAATTGGGTAGTGGTGCCAAGCGTGAAATTTCTGATTTTATGCTTACTCGTTACGCTTGTTATCTCATTGCTCAAAACGGAAACCCGAAGAAAGAAGAGATTGCCTTTGCACAAAGTTATTTTGCCGTTCAAACACGGAGGGCTGAGCTGATAGAAGAGCGACTAAACTTGCTTTCTCGCTTGGAAACACGAGACAAATTGAGAGCAGCGGAAAAACAATTGTCGCAGAATATATATGAACGCGGTGTCGATGACAAGGGGTTTGGACGAATACGCTCCAAAGGCGACACGGCTCTTTTCGGAGGGCATACTACGGAAGATATGAAAAAACGGCTGGGCGTGAAATCCAATAGACCGTTGGCAGACTTTCTGCCCACCCTAACCATCGCTGCAAAGAATCTTGCCACGTACAATGTGGAAAACAAAGACCTGCACGGAGAACCATCTATTACTCGTGAGCATATTCAGAACAATCAGAGTGTGCGTGCCATGTTGGGAAACCGTGGCATCAAACCAGAAGAATTGCCACCTGCGGAAGACATCAAAAAATTGGAGCGCAAGGTTGTAAGGGACGAGAAAAGATAGAACAAGCCTCACATAAATTACCGAAGAAAAAAGAATAAAAAGACATGGACCACACTCCGCATTTTCAATCCCAAGACTGTGGCGTGGGATGTTTTTATAACTGTATGTGTGAAGCCTCCGCCTGACTACCCGAAAGGTTGGCAAAGAATTTATTTGAACGAAAACACGGCAGAGAAGATTAGGTATGTGTTCTCTGATATAACTATTAATTACAAAAAATAATGAAAGAACTTTTATTTGGAGCTACAATCGGATTTGTAGCAGGAATAATTGATATAATCCCAATGATTTTACAGAAATTAGATAAAACAAGCTGTATCTCGGCATTTGTGCATTATTTCGTACTTGGCTTGATTATTCCGTTTGTAAATATCGATATATACCCTTGGCTCAAAGGTGCCTTAATAGCCATTCTAACCGCATTTCCGATAATGATAATAGTATATCCCAAAGACAAAAAAGCAATTATTCCTATATAATCTTAGGAAGTGCCATTGGGCAAGTTGGAGTTATCTTTATAGAGTAGACAATCGCCAAACCCAAGAAGAAAACAACAAGGCCTACACCACAACCTAATGAAGTTGGTGGTTCAAGTGACGACGGGCTTTAATCGAACTTGTGGAGCATTGCCCCTATTCAGTAGCTTTTTCATTGTATATTCCAATTAAATCATTTCTTAATGAACATTATATCTGTATCGTAATTTTACTGTTCTTTTGATAACGACAAGTCCGCTGTACTTGATGGATATGCGGTTGAGGATACAAAACTGTCATGGCTTTTCCAACCGTTTATCCGGAACCGGAGGAATAATTCAAAGTAAAACGGTTACAAAACAAGGAAATCTGGGGGATATATTGCTAAATAAGTGTAAAAAAGAATATTGTGGAATCGGGCGTGACTAAAAATTAGTAATTTTGCACTCTGATTATATACTTTATGAATCTTATTTTATGGGAATAGAAAAAAGCAACATTCCGTTCAAACATGAGGGACTCGGCGAAAAAGAAGTGAACGAAAGTCGCAACCTACATGGAGACAACATTCTCACACCGCCGCAGAAAACCTCGATGTGGCGATTGTACATTGAGAAATACAATGATCCGATAATCAAAATATTGCTCGTTGCGGCAACAATATCTTTGGCACTTGCTTTCTTCGATGGAAAATTCATGGAGACCATAGGTATCTTTATTGCAATATTCCTTGCCACAACAATAGGATTCTACTTTGAATCCGATGCCGCAAGAAAATTCGAGGCACTGACATCGCTTGGCGAAGAACAACCGGTTAAGGTACGCCGTGCCGGACAGGTAATGAGCATAGCGAGACGCGAAGTGGTGGTGGGAGA
Organism: Prevotella sp. OH937_COT-195; assembly: GCF_003932845.1. Classification (GTDB taxonomy): domain Bacteria; phylum Bacteroidota; class Bacteroidia; order Bacteroidales; family Bacteroidaceae; genus Prevotella. The sequence goes on along the minus strand of NZ_RQZH01000009.1, from coordinate 40,078 downwards.
CATCGTTCTTGTTGAGACCGGTGACGAAATTCCTGCCGACGGAACACTTGTTGCATCGTCCGATTTGCAGATTGACGAGTCGTCGCTTACCGGAGAACCGCTGACAACCAAGCATGCCGACATGGAAAAATACGGAGAGAGGGATGGAGCATATCCGCAGAATTTGCTGCTGCGCTCGACGATGGTGATGAACGGCAGTGGAGAATATTTGGTTACCGCCGTGGGAGACCGCACAGAGATTGGCAATGTGGCACGCAGCAGTAGTGAGGACACGGGCATAAAAACTCCGCTGAACAGACAACTCGACCGTCTGGCAAAACTAATCAGCAAGGTTGGTTTTACCATAGCGGGTTCTGCATTCGTTATCTTCCTTGTTCATGACATAATAACAAATACTGCCTTGTGGCACTCTTACGATTACATCGGGATGGCAGAGACGGTGCTGAAATATTTTATGATGGCCGTAACGCTTATCGTAATGTCTGTGCCGGAGGGACTGCCCATGGCCGTGACTCTGGCATTGGCTCTTAACATGAGACGAATGCTGAAGAGCAACAACCTTGTTAGAAAGTTGCATGCATGCGAGACGATGGGGGCGGTAAACGTAATATGTACCGACAAGACAGGTACGCTGACACAGAACCGGATGAGCGTGAAAGACATGCTTCGTATTAATGATGACGACTTTCTGAAAGACATACCGCTGACAACGGCAATAGCAATCAACACCACGGCATACGCCGGGGTGGGAAACCCCACTGAAATCGCGCTCATAGAGTGGATTGGCGGGGAGGGAGCCGACTGCGAAAAAGTACGTCGCGAGGCTGTGATAACCGATGTCATGCCATTCTCTACCGAACGTAAAATGATGGCAACGGCAGCAAATGTTGCGGGACGTACATGGCTGTTGGTGAAAGGTGCGCCGGAAATTGTAATGCAGATGTGCGATATTACAGACACCGAACGCCGCCGTGCCGAAGATTTTCTGCGCGAGAAGCAGGGGAGAGCAATGCGAACGCTGGCATTGGCGGCAAAGCCCGTCGGGGGCGACAGGATAAATGTAGAATTGCACGGACTGCGACTTCAAGCAATAGCGGCACTCGAAGATCCCGTGCGCGAAGATGTGCCGGATGCCGTGGCACAATGTCACGGTGCAGGAATTGACGTGAAAATCGTTACCGGAGACATATCCGGGACGGCGATAGAGATTGCGAGACAGATAGGTATAGAACCCACAGAAGGTTTCCATATCACAGGTGCGGAGTTTGCCGCGCTCAATGATGAGGAGGCTCTGCAAAGGGTTGAGAAACTGAGAGTGATAAGCAGGGCACGACCGCAAGACAAGCAACGATTGGTGCAGATGCTGCAGAAAAGAGGACATGTGGTGGCTGTTACGGGCGACGGGACAAACGATGCGCCGGCACTGCATTATGCTCACGTCGGTCTTTCGCTCGGGTCGGGCACCGGTGTGGCAAAGCGGGCGAGTGACATGACACTGCTCGACGACTCGTTCCGAAGCATAACGCACGCCGTGATGTGGGGACGCTCGCTTTACAAAAACATACAACGTTTCCTTTTCTTCCAGTTGGTGGTAAACGTAACGGCGTTGCTCTTGGTGCTTGCCGGCTCGATAATTGGTACCGAACTGCCGCTTACCGTAACGCAGATACTTTGGGTTAACCTCATAATGGATACTTTCGCGGCAATGGCACTTGCCTCACTGCCACCGTCGCGCGAGGTAATGGCAGAAAAACCACGTCCGCAGAACGATTTCATTCTGTCGCGTCCTTTAATTAACGGGATAGTGTTCTGCGGGATGACGTTTTTTGCAATGCTCTTTGCTATGTTGTGGCACTGCCTGCACAATGATGCCGATACGGGTATTCTGCAGCACGAGTTGACACTCTTTTTTACAACTTTCGTCATGCTTCAAGTGTGGAATCTGCTCAATGCCAAAACGCTCGGCAGCAATCACAGTGCTTTCAGATACTTGCATCGCGACCGCGGACTGCTCGTAGTTCTGCTGTCCATCGTGGCAGGACAGTGGCTCATAGTGGAGTTCGGTGGAAAAATGTTCCGCACAGACGGCATGAGTTGGCAGGAATGGGCTATCGTAATATCTGCCACATCGGTTGTCTTGTGGGTAGGCGAATTGTGGAGAATGGCAAAACGTATCGTAAAGAGCACCATGTAAGTTATGAAGAATAAAAATATACGAAACCTCGTGTTCGATTTCGGTACGGTACTCGTGGGACTTGACAAAAACCGTTGCATTGCCGCATTTGACAGTATCGGGGCAAATGAAATGTCGGGATATGTTGACGAATGCCGTCAGGAAGACTTGTTTCACGAACTTGAGGTGGGACGCATCGGTGTACCGGAGTTCTGCGACGAGGTGCGCAGAAAGTCGCCAAGATGCAATGCTGCCGATGAGAAGATTGCGTGGGCATGGGGCGAATTGCTCACGGGAATACCTCGAGAGAAACTACGGAGGATAGTGGAATTGAAAGAACAATACCGCATATTCCTGCTCAGCAACACTAATGTTATACATTGGCAACGCTCTGTGGAGGAATTCTTCCACTTCGGATCTCTCGGCATAAACGACTTTTTTGAACATATCTTCCTGTCATACGAAATGGGAATGGTAAAACCAGACCGTGAGATATTCATCAAGATGCTTAATGACGCAGGAATAAAAGCCGGTGAGACGCTGTTCATTGACGATTCGGCTGCTAATTGTGCGGCGGCGGAAAGTGTCGGCATACGGACTATGCACGACCCGGAAGGATTGCTGTGGATTGAAGAACTGTGAGTTTTTGTTAATAAAGGTGTTGGAATGGAGCAGATAATACTTACCGATGACTATCAATGTAAACGCCCCAGTGTAGCCACGATAGGGTTCTTCGACGGGGTACATCGCGGTCATAGATTTCTTATTGAGAGTGTGGTGAGAGAGGCAGAGAAACATTCCTTGGCTTCTATGGTAATTACTTTCGATTGTCACCCGCGCCGGGTACTTGGCAGCGAATATAACCCCCGGTTGCTTTCTACAAACAATGAGAAAGCAAAACTGCTTTCAAAAACCGGTATAGAGCAGTGTGTGGTGTTGCCGTTCAGTGAAGAAATGGCACGACTTACGGCATACGATTTCATGAAAAAGATTCTGAAAGAACTGCTCGGGGTCAAGGTTCTTGTCATTGGCTACGACAACCGCTTCGGACATAACCGCAGTGAAGGCTTCGATGACTATGTGCGTCATGGCAGAGAAATGGGTATCGAGGTATTGCCGTCGCAGTCTTTCCGGCTACATGGGATAGATGTCAGTTCGTCTGTCATACGTTCGTTACTTGGCGAAGGCGAGATAGAAATGGCAGAGCAGTGTCTCGGATATCCTTATTTCTTCTCGGGAAAAGTGGTCGGAGGGCATCGTATTGGCAGAGAACTGGGGTTTCCCACGGCAAATATCGAGCCGGAGAACATGCTAAAAATAATACCGGCTCCGGGGGTATATTCCGTGAAAGTGAGGATGGAAGGCCGGAGAGAAACAAAGCATGCCATGATGAACATCGGCACCCGACCCACGTTCGATGGTTCGGAGCAATCGCTCGAGGTACATATTTTTGATTTCAATGGAGACATATACGGTTGTCGCATAAGCGTGGCATTCATGCATAAAATCCGCAATGAGAAGCGTTTTGCGTCTAAAGAGGCACTTATGGAACAACTTGAGAAAGATGCGGAAACGGCTAAAGAGAGTTTTCGTTAATGCGTAAGTGTAAGGCAGGCATCATTTGACTTTTGTCTTTTACAAATAGAAAAAGAATAATGGTTACTGTATGTACTCCATATTGTTAATACAAACATTTTTTAATATATCGAAGAATGAGAAAGGCAGTATGTTATATGTTGTTGTTCTTGTTAATATCATGGACGGCAGCATTGGCAGCGAGCACAATTTATCAGTTTGCCATATCGGGCAATGCGGTTCACTCTCTCGGCAAGGAGGCTGCTGCTTCTGTTCCGGTTGAAGTTAACTTGGTGGCAATGATTGTCGCAGACATCATTATATTTTATGTTTTCCTGTGGCGGAAATATTGTCCCGTTAGCCGTGATTACATGCGCAGCCGTCCTTTAAAAGTGGCATTGTGGTGTGTTGTGGCATCGCTCGGAACCATAATTCCGTCGATGTGGCTGGAAGAGCAACTTAGTTTCCTTCCCAATATTTCACAGTCTGCAGATGAATTGCTCGGTTCTCCTTTGGGGTATATCGCCGTTGTGGTATGTGTGCCAATATGCGAGGAAGTGGTGTTCCGCGGAGCGGTAATACGTGCATTGCTCGGGTGGCGCAACAATGGTAAATTGGCGGTAATCGTCTCGGCTATAATGTTCGCCGTTGTACACGTCAATCCGGCGCAGATGCCACATGCTTTTCTGCTCGGATTGTTGCTCGGCTGGGTGTTTGTACGCACCGACAGCGTTATTCCCGGCATTATTATACACGGCACAAACAACCTCATAGTGTTCATCATTGCCGGTGCGCTGTCCGGCAGTGGCGAAATGACCCTTTCCGATTTGTACGGCGGCAGCACATTGCATGTTGTGCTCAGCGTACTTTTCTCATTGCTCATACTGCTGCCCGCGCTGTTTCAGTTGAATCTCGCAATGAAAAGATAGAGGTATAAAGGACACATACATTTAGTGTTTTACCTTGTATAACAAACCTTTCATGGCATTATAAATTCATGAAGGCGTTTCGGAATTTTGTTGTAACAGAGTATGATTTTATCCCAAATCGGTCATTAGAACCCTCAACCGATTTTGTTCGATTGTTGAGCGGATGTACAGCCGTTTCACCGAAGGCGTAGCGGGCTGCGTCGAGATGTAATGGCTGCGCAGATGTCAGCAAGCGGGCTAAAGCAGTTGGGAAGCGTAACGGCAATGGCAAATCTAAGCAAATGCGGTCTAATTACCGATTTGGGTTTATTTTTAGTCTGCGATTTGACTGCTCTCTAAAACAATGAAAAGAGCCATATCATTACTCGAAACCCGAGTTTGATATGGCTCTTTTATGTTTAGAGACCTGTTTACAGGTGCTTATAATTCATATTACTTGCGTTATCTGTTTTCTTTGCCATCGAAATCTGTGTAATAATACTTTTCTTTGTCAAGACCATTAGACTTCAACTTGCCTGAAATGGTAACATCTACGCGATTCTTTTTAATGGTGATTTCTTCAACGTACTGATACTCGTATTTTGCTTCATCTTTATATTTTTCCAAAGCCGCATTCACTATCTTTTGGAGATTGGCATAAGGAATTTCTTTCATGTCGAACAATTCATCTTCCAACTTAAAGTCCTCTGCATCTCCTATTACTACGTCTATTCCCTTTGTTATAGGCACTTGCCAACCTATTGACTCTGAAGAATATAAAAGTTGCACTACGTTATGTTTGTCCTCTTTTGACTGGTAAACAAGATTAATCAACAAGTCTCCTTTGTTGTCTTGCAATTTGTTTACGTTTAATGAAATCTCATCCATTACGGAAGAACTTTCACCTAATTTTTCTGCAATCTTATCATACCATTTCTTCAACTCTTGTGGCTGAGTCAAGACATTGAATTCAACGGATTCGCCAGAGGTTTGTCCCATAGCCGCTTTTGCTGCTTTTTTTGCAAGTTCTCCGCAAGAAGATACTGCCAAAACAGTGAACAGTATCAAAGAATAAGATAAAATTTTCTTCATTTTTTTCTTTTTAAATTGTTTATGTTGCAAAGGTAATAAAAAATAAATAGAGAATGAAAGATATTAACTTTAATTAATGATGTGGGATTTCAAGTCGGATTCCGAAAGCAAGTGCAAAATTAAACCTAAATCGGTCATTAGACCGCATTTGCTCAGATTTGCTGTTGCCGTAACATGTTCCAATGGCATTTGTTGCGAGGAAACTGTTGATAAAATAAAGAGACACCGTTCTTAATGAGCGGTGTCTCTGCATCTAATTCAATATATTATGAAAATTTGAGAGAAAGAAGCTTCGCAGCTTCGTAGTGTTTTACTTAAACATGATTATTTATAGAGAAAGCTTAGAAAATTGTCTTATTTTATTATGACAGACGACACCTTTTGCCCCACTTTTTTCAGTGAGTCGAGATGAATGGAGTCGGTTTTTGCCATGGACGGAATGCCGACAGACTTTGATACGCCGGTGCTGTTCGCCGGTTGCGACTTGTCACCACCGTTGAAAGCCACTTGTGCGGCATTGCCCAATGTAAGGAATATTGCCACCACGGCTGCCGCTTTGAACAGCGGTATCATACGCCGGGTAAGGCTTATGTTGCGAGCCTTTACCGGTTGCTGTTCGACAACCATTTCAAGCATGCGCTTGTCGAAATCGTCGCCGAGATGGTCGGTGCGTGTCTCCTCGTGTTCGTAAGCAAAGAGCGAGGCATATTTCTGCAACTCTTCGGGGAGGTCTTTCTGGCAGAAGAAAGTTCTCAGTATTTTCTCCTCTTCGAGCGATGTCTCGCATTGCCAGTAACGCTCAAGTAATTGTTCGATGTATTTATAATCCATAACTGTCCGCTTTGTCAAATTGTTGCTTAATCGACCGGCGTGCCCTGAATATGTTCACTTTTACTTGTTCCTCGGAAATTGCCATTATTTCAGCAATTTCTTTGTATGTTTTTTCTTCGAAATCTCTTAGTTGCAAGCAACTTCGTTGTTTTTCGGGAAGTTTGTTCACGAGTTGTCTCACCATTTCGATTCTGTCTTTTCGGATGATCAATTCGTGCGGATCGGATGTTCGGTGGGACGTTTCGTTAATTCCTTGTTCAAGAGATTCGTTGTTGTTGTCTTTTCTCTTTATTGCATCAAGCGCGAGATTTCGGCATATTGTCATGCTGTACGCCCCTATGCTTTCAAGGGTTTGCCAACTGTCTCGTCTGTTCCAAACCTTTATCAGTGTGTCCTGAACGATGTCTTCTGCCTCTTCATGACTGAGAGTTATTCTCAACGCAAGGCGGTAGAGCACGTCTTTCAACGGCAATACATCATTACGGAAACTGATATTTTTCATCTTATCTCTGTAAAAATGACGAATTAAGTATATCGAAAGTTACAAAACCATTATCGAGTTTAACATTTATTTTGAATGCCTGATTATTAAAAATGCCTTTGCTTTCTCCTTTTCCTATTCAAGATATGTATATCCGTATAGTCCGGAACGATAGTTTGATAAGAATTCCTTTCCTTCTTCGAGGGATATTTTTCCAAGTTTCACACTCTTGGTTACCCATGTTTCAAGTTGCCTTACGAGTTTTTTGGGGTTGTACTGAACATAGTCGAGTACGTCCTCCACGGTTTCTCCGTCGAATATTTGGTCAATATGGTATTTGTTGTCTTTTACCGAAATGTGTACGGCATTGGTGTCTCCGAAGAGGTTGTGCATGTCTCCGAGAATCTCTTGGTATGCCCCGACGAGGAATACTCCGAGGTAATACGGCTCGTTTTTGTGCAATGTGTGTACCGGCAGGATGTGCGAGATGTGACGGTCGGTGACGAAATTCGAAATCTTTCCGTCGCTGTCGCATGTTATGTCTTGCAAGGTGGCACTGCGTGTGGGTCTCTCGTCGAGTCGCTGTATCGGCACGATGGGGAACAACTGGTCAATGGCCCATGAGTCGGGGAGCGACTGAAAAATGGAGAAGTTGCAGAAATACTTGTCTGCGAGCAGTTTGTCGAGTTGTCGAAGTTCTTCCGGCATGTGTTTCAATCCTTTGGCGAGAGTGTTTATTTCCCGGCACACGCTCCAGAACATGCTCTCTATTTCTGCACGTGTTTTGAGATCGACAAGTCCGTGACTGAACAGTTCGAGAGCCTCCTCGCGTATCTGTTCGGCATCGTGCCAGTCCTCGAGCATGGAGCGTTGGTTTAGATTGTCCCATATATCGTAGAGGTCTTTTACGAGATGATGTGCGTTTTCTGTCGGTTCGAAACTTTCTTTCATTTCCGGCAGAGAGGCTATTTCGAGTACGTCTATTACAAGAACCGAATGGTGTGCTGCAAGCGACCGACCGCTTTCCGTTATTATGTTCGGGTGCTGAATGTTATTTTTGTTCGCAGCCTCCACGAACGTATATATGCAGTCGTTCACATATTCTTGTATGGAGTAGTTTACGGAACTCTCGCTCGATGGCGAGCGCGTGCCGTCGTAGTCTACTCCGAGTCCGCCTCCGCAATCTACGAAATCCACGTTGTATCCCATTTTGTGCAGTTGTATGTAGAACTGCGATGCCTCGCGCAATGCGGTCTGTATCCGTCGTATCTTGGTTATTTGCGAGCCGATGTGGAAATGTATCAGTCGCAGACAGTCGTGCATTCCCTTGTTGTCGAGTATCTCAAGAGCCTGTAACAGTTCCGAACTTGTCAGTCCGAATTTCGATGCATCGCCGCCGCTGTCTTCCCATTTTCCGCTTCCGCTCGATGCCAGTTTTATGCGTATGCCGAGGTTTGGTTTCACATTTAGTTTCTTTGCCGCGCGTGCTATAATTTCGAGTTCGTTCAGTTTTTCAATCACTATGAAGATGCGTTTTCCCATCTTGTGCGCCAGCAATGCCAATTCGATATAGTTCTGATCCTTGTATCCGTTGCATATAATCAGCGAGTCGCTTTGGCACTGCACGGCAATGACCGCATGCAATTCCGGTTTCGAACCTGCCTCGAGTCCGAGATTGAACTTTTTCCCATGACTTATGATTTCCTCCACCACGGGCTGCATCTGGTTTACTTTTATCGGATAGATTACAAAATTCTCACCTTTGAACCCGTATTCCTCGGATGCCCTGCGGAAACACGATGCCGTTTTCTCGATGCGGTTGTCGAGAATGTCGGGGAAACGCAGCAGCACCGGCGATGATACATCGCGAAGTGCCAGTTCGTTCATTACTTCGTGAAGGTCTATCTTTACATCGTCCTTGCACGGCGACACATACACGTTGCCTTCATCGTTTATGCCAAAGTAGGACGTTCCCCATCCTTTGATGTTGTAAAGTTCCTTGGAGTCATCAATGGTCCACTTCTTCATTTGGATTATGTGTTTAATTTATGTTATGTTTCGTTTTTATCCTTTTTTCTACACTCCGAGCATTTCCCGTACTGCCGCCACACTTATCTTTATCTTCTCATAGTTGTCCATCAGTGACACGTCGAGATGATGTTTTGCCTTGTTGTAATAGGGTTCTCGCAGTTTTAGCTGTTCGGCTACGAATCTTTGTAGTTCTTCCCCGCTTTTCCCTTTTATCAGTGGGCGTTCCACCCTGCACATTTTAAGATGTCCGCAGAGGACTTCGGCTCTTGCCTTGAGATATACCGTTTCGCCTTGTCGGTTCAGGTAGTCCATGTTGTCGAAATGACACGGTGTCCCTCCTCCGCAACTTATTATGACGTTCTCAAATTCTGCCACTTCGTGCAGCATGTTGTATTCCATCTTGCGGAAACTTTCCTCACCTTTCTCTGCGAATATCTGTGCCACGGAACGGTGCATGCGAGTTTCTATGTACCAGTCGAGGTCATAGAACATCATGTCCAGTTCTCGCGACATGGCACGACCTATCGTCGTTTTGCCTGCCCCCATGTATCCTATGAGGATTATCCGTTTCATTTCTTTGCCTTGTCAATCACCTCCATACATTGCTCGAGAGTAAGTTCCGCCGCCTTGGCATGCATCGCTTTCGGCAGTCGGTAGTTCTTCCCGTCGTATGCTATATAAGGTCCGAAACGACCGTTCATAATCTCGAGTTTCGGTTCTTCGTCGAACTTTTTCAGGTGCCGTTTCTCTTCCTGTCGGCGTTTCTCGTCCATAAGTGCCACCGCCTCTTTGAGTGTTATTTCCAACGGATCCTTGTCTTTTGGTATTGATACATATTTTCGGTTGTTTAGTACATAAGGTCCGAAACGTCCTGTGCCGATTATTACCTCCTTGCCTTCGAATTCACCGATTGTGCGTGGCAGTTTGAACAGTTCGAGAGCTTCGTCGAGCGTTATTGTTTCAAGACTCTTGTCGGCAGGCAGTTGCGCAAAGCGCGGTTTGTCTTTGTCATCGGCGGCACCAATCTGCACCACCGGTCCGAATCGTCCTATTTTCACGAACACGGGCTTCCCGCTGGCAGGGTCGTCCCCGAGTTCCCGTTCTCCCGCTTTGTGTTCTTCCCGTCGATTCATCGCACTTTCAACTGTTGGTTCGAAATCGCCGTAGAACACTTTCATCATGCTCTTCCACTCTTCCTCGCCCTCTGCGATTTTGTCGAACTGTTGTTCCACGCGCGCAGTAAAGTGATAGTCCATTATACCCGGGAAGTTCTTCTGTAAGAAATCGTTTACCACGATGCCTATGTCGGTGGGAATCAACTTGCCTTTCTCGTTGCCCACCATCTCTTTGCGGCTTGATTTGGTTACCTTGATGCCTTTCAGTGTGAAAACGTTGTATTGACGCTCGCAGCCTTTTTTGTCGCCTTTCTGCACATATTCGCGCTGCTGTATGGTAGATATTGTGGGTGCGTAGGTTGACGGGCGACCTATGCCGAGTTCCTCCATCTTGTGTACGAGCGATGCCTCGGTATATCTCACGGGACTTTGACTGAATCGTTCGGTGGCAACAATCTCGCGATGTTGAAGTTCGTCTCCGGTCTCCATTGCCGGCAGAAGATGCGAGTAATCTTCCTGAATGTCATCATCGCCGCTGCTCTCGCGGTAAACTTTCAGGAAACCGTCGAACTTCACCACTTCGCCCGTTGCAATGAAATTGGGCGAGGCTTGCTGAGAGGCTGTGGGATTTTGTCCTTTCTCGTCTTTGCTTCCGCTCAACGCAATACTTACGTTGGTCTTTTCTATCTGCGCATCTGCCATCTGCGATGCCACGGTACGTTTCCATATCAGGTCGTATAGGCGGCGTTCCTGCTGTGTGCCTTCCACTGTCTGGTTGTTCATGTAAGTGGGACGTATTGCCTCGTGTGCCTCCTGCGCTCCTTTCGAGTTGGTACGGTATTGTCTCGGATTGCTGTATTCGTCTCCCCAAAGTTTTTTTATCTCTTCCTTTCCGGTGTTTATGCAGAGCGATGAAAGGTTTACCGAGTCGGTACGCATATACGTTATGAGACCGTTTTCGTACAAGTGTTGCGCCACCATCATTGTCTGACTGACGGTGAAACCGAGTTTTCTTGCGGCTTCCTGCTGAAGTGTTGACGTTGTGAAAGGCGGTGCCGGCACTCGCCGAATTGGCTTTTTCTGTATATTGTTGACGATGAAACGGGCGTTTTTGCATGTTTCGAGAAACTGCTGTGCCTCTTCTTCCGTTTTAAAGCGCGTATCGAGTTCGGCTTTTACCTCGCTTAGCGAGCCGTCGGAATTTTTGTGTCCGAATATGGCGTTTACCTTGAAGTACGGTTCGCTGTTGAACGCGCGTATCTCGCGCTCGCGTTCAACTATCAGTCTTACGGCGACACTCTGCACCCTGCCTGCCGACAAAGCGGGTTTGACTTTGCGCCAAAGCAGCGGCGATAGTGAGAAACCCACGATACGGTCGAGCATTCGGCGAGCCTGCTGGGCATTTACCAGATTCATGTTGATATGTCTAGGGTTGTCTATGGCGGATAGTATAGCGGGTTTTGTTATTTCGTGGAACACTATGCGGTTTGTCTTCTCCTCGTCAAGCCCGAGAACTTCGCATAGATGCCAACTGATGGCCTCTCCCTCGCGGTCTTCATCGGAAGCGAGCCAAACCTTCTCGGCATTCTTGGCACTGTTTTTCAGTTCGCCCACAAGTTTTTTCTTGTCTTCCGGTATCTCGTAGTCGGGTTCCAACGTTTTGGTATCTATGCTCAACTCTTTCTTTTTCAAGTCGCGTATATGACCGAAACTTGACATCACCTTGAAATCTTTTCCCAAAAACTTCTCTATGGTTTTTGCCTTGGCGGGGCTCTCCACTATAACCAAATTTCTATACATAACTATATTGATGTTTTATTTTGGGCGACAAAATTAGAATAAAAAGTTTGCATATACATTATTATATATCCTTATTTTTGCTTTTTTAACCATTGACATCTCTGTAAACATAAATATTTTCTGCCATAATTTAATGTGTAAATCATAAAAAAGTAGTATATTTGCAAACATATAAAAGTAAAAGAAATCAATAAATACATGCGTAAGGTTAATTCTTACTCTCTACTTGGTTACTTGATATCAACATTTTTAAAAACGGTAATTATGGTAAAAATATTTCTGACTTTGTTATGTACAATGTTTCTGACAAGTTGTAATGCTGTGGGAAGCAAGCAGTTTAACCTCGGAAACAAGAAAGCGAAAACCGATAGGAATAACACAAAACTGTGTGTTTTCGGCAATGTGGATTCCCGACCCGCGCTTTGGATAAACCACAAGAGAGTGATTTTGAAAGACGATGACAAGAGCCTGTCGTTAAACGACATGCGTGGCAGTGTGCTCGCTGCCGTTACCGAGGGCGAAAACATCTATGCACTGTGTGGCAACGATAAGGAATTGGTGTTGTGGGAGAACAATAATGCCACGGTGATTTGCAGTGTGGAGGTGCAGAATGTGGCAGAGATTGTTGTCGAGAACGGCGTGCCGGCAGCATATTTTGTGACGACAAACGATGTTGGCGAGGCTGAACTGAAACGATATTGCAACGGGAAGACAACCACGCTTTTGGCTTCGGAAGATTTTAGATACTGTTTCCTGAGAGATATTGCGGTGGTCAACGGCAAGGTGTATGGTGCTTTAAACACAGCATCACAATTCGGAGAAGCAGCCGTACTTGCAGATGGAAAAGTAACCTTGCTTGAGAAATATATGTCGGAAGCCTACCAAATAAAAATTGATGGAACCGATGTTTTTGTGTGCGGAAGCAAATTTACGGGTAAACAGTTCGATGATTCTCCGGAGGGAGAAAACCCATCCTCGGCGGCAATATGGCGCAACGGAAAGGCGAAGACTTTCGCCGAAGAAGGAAGGGCAATGGCCATTGATACAGACAAACAAGGAAATTTATATGCCGCTGTATGCAATATAGGAGTAGGGGACGACAAATGCACACTTTGGAAAAATGGAAAGAAAATAAAAGACATAACCTCGGCCTGGAATATCGAAGTGGTATTCCTAAGCGTGAACGGGGACAATATATTGATTGTGGGCAGCGAGGAATCGGAAGGGATAGGTGGCGTCAACGGCGTATTCGTATGGGAAAACGGTAAGAAAACATACTTATATGAGGGCGCAGAAAACGTACAACTGCACGGTGCGACATGTAAATGAAATCGGGTGCTATGAAATTTCTTTGTCAGGTTGAGAGATTGTTTCCGATTACAAAACATTGTCCGTAAAATAAATTTGGCTCTTACAAAGATAATTTATGTAATCGCCATGAAAGCAAATTGGGCAAAATTGATTGGCAAATTAGGCGGAATTACCAACCAATTTCGCCCAATTTATCGTATGAAAGATATGCTTTCGGAAATTCGGATATATTATTTCGAAAACAATTTCTTTTTAATTGTTGCAACGCAGGTGTCTTCCTGTAATTCCGGAGGCATCTTTTCTAAAATGATACGGGTAAACAATTTTGATTGAAAAACAAAAATACCTGTTTCTGATTACCGTTTTGAAAAATGTTCGTCGATAAGTCGTTTTACACCGTTGCAAATGCTTTGAAGTCCGAATTTCTCCGGATTTAACTCGTTTACGGGTATCCAAGCGGCATCGTTGACATCGTCGCCGGGGGTTATAATGTCGGTATCTGCCACATTGCAGCGGTAAAACATGTCGATGGTGGGTATGGCAATGCCACCATATCGGTAGGTATTTGGCAGAGAAAATAGAAACTCTGCTGAGGAAACTGTCAGTCCGGTCTCTTCCTTTACTTCGCGCTTCATCGTTTCTTCGGAAGTCTCTCCGATGTCACTGAAGCCGCCGGGGAGGTCAAGAGTACCTTTGGCAGGTTCTCTGCCACGTCTCACCACGAGCATTCTTTCGTTGTTGTCGAAAATAAAAGCCGCAGTTGCAGCCGACGGGTTCATGAACATTTCGAAACCGCATGCCGCGCATTTTTTGCTCTTTTCGGAAGAATTGCCGAATTTTTCCGAACCGCACACAGGGCAAAACCTGTATTTGAATAGCGGGTGTGATGTCTCCTGCTTTGGCATAAGGGAAATGCTGTTGCTGTAGTTGTTAAAGAAGACTGCGCAATTCTGCCTCGAAATCTTTCATCTGTACGTCTCGTTTGTACAAAATGTTGTTGCGGTCAATTAGGAAGAACGTGGGCAGTTTCTGCACGTTATATTTTATAATAATATCGTTTGCGTTCTCGCTTGTGGCACGAACGCAGATCCACGGCAGTGCCGCCGTCTGCTGTTTCCAGAAATGTTCGTCTTCGTCAAGCCCAACTTGGAATATCTCAAGACCGCCATCGTGGTATTTGTTGTAAAGTTCTCGCAACATCATTATTCTCTCGGTGCTGTTTTCCGATGAAAAAAGATGGAAGTCGAGGAATATTACTTTGCCGTGAAAGTCGGTCAGCCGACGCATTGCCCCGTGGTTGTCCGGCAGCACAATGTCTATTATGTTTGTGGTATTTATCTTCGCCGGATCTATCCCTCCGTTTCTGCTTTGTAGTATTCGCCGGTTCTTCATGCCCTCGATTGTGATGTTGTGGAGATTCTGTCCGCGCAACGTGTTTGGGTAATATGTGTCCCAACTTGTTGCCACGGCTCCAAACACACGTACGTCGTCGGAAGTGATTCGGGTGTCGAATATGAATACGTTGCCCAACGTCTGGAACAAAGCAAAATAAGAGTATGCTTTCATCGGCTCTTTGAATATGTAGTTTCTCGCGATGTCTTGCTTGTAAGCATCTACCAATTTTCTTACAGAGTCTTCGGTTGCCGTCACCCCGATTTCCGGATTTCGGACAATCTCGTCCAGCTTTTGTTGCAGCGACATCTGTCGCAGTGTTAGTTCCTTTATTTTCAAGCAGTTCTTCGATCCCTCTACGGTGTATTGCAATGCCATTTCCGGATAGCGTGCCTTTATCGTAACCGTTTCTGTGGAGTCTATGCTTATGTTTATTATCTGTGTATTTATTCGAAGGCGGTAAAACTCCGGAGCCTCCGGTTTCGCGCCGTTGAAGGAGAATGCACCGTCCTCACCGAGTTTCACGGAGTCTGTCTTTACTGGTCCGTCAAGACTCATGTTCTCGAGATAAAGCACCGAATCCTTGGCGTTGGTAATGTTTCCAGATATGTGGAACTTTTTTTCCTCGCACGCTGCCAAAATCAGGGCAACAATTATGTAAGCGGCGGTTTTTATAAAATAAAGTTTCATGTCGCTGTCTGATGATGTTTTTATTATTTGCAAAATTATAGCAAAATGATGTTAACACAAAACAAAATGGCGTTTTTTTTTGTCGTTACAACGTTTTTTTATAAAACAAGGAAAAAGGAAAGGAGAGGGGATTTGCATATTTCAAAAAATATCACTACCTTTGCATCGGATTATGAATAGTGATTTTAAAGTGTTAGGATCGCACAATTATCCGTTCCTCGCATTTTTCCTTGTGTTTTTAAAGAATAATGCAGAGAGCGGTAGGACGTTAGTATTATTTAAAAACGATTGAATTATTTGGTTGTTACAGGTGATTTGGCTTTTTCTAAACGAATTAAGTGCATCATTATTTAACATTATCAGATTATTAATATATATATAAAATAAAAATTTCAAAAATAGATATGCGCATAATATATGAACGTGTTTTTAATTAACTTAATACCAATAGGAATAAATTCTTTTTCAAATTTACTTCATTGGTTATGCCTAATTTAAAGTGGAATGGCATTTGGAATAGAATATTTAACAATATCTTTATCTTTTTATATCAAAATATATTTAAACGATTAACAAGTTGTAATCATATTGTAAACGTAAATTAAGAAAAGAATGAAACGATTAAGAATTTTATTATTATTGCTGCTGGCATCGGTGATGTCGGTAACAACAGCTTTTGCCCAATCTGTGGGTACGGTATTCACAGTTGGTAACTGTGAATATAGGGTATCTAAGAAAGATGTGACGAGTACGCCTAAAGTCTATGAGGTGGAAGTGCGGCATGTACATGGTTCCGGGAAAATTGTTATTCCCGCTAAAGTACGGACTCCGGAAGGAATGGACCAGGAGGAGTATAATGTGGTAGGGAGCATGGCTTGGAGTTCCAAGGCAGACGATTCTGTTACCGAAATTGAGTTCTCGGAAGGTTTCAAGAAATTTTCAACAGGTTCGTTCCGAAACACCAAGTTGAAGAAGATTGTTATTCCCGCAAGTTGCGAAGCAGTGGAAAATGGAAGTTTTGCAGGCTGTGAGCAAATGGAACGTTTTGAAGTGAAGACGGGTAGCGCTAACTATAAGTCAAATACGGACGGTTCGTTGCTTTCTTTGGACGGAACGAAACTGGTACGTGTACCGGCATCAAAGACCGGTCCTTACACAGTGCCTGACGGTGTGCAGGAAATTATGCCGACGGCATTCTCCAATTGCAAAAAAATGACAGTAATAACCATTCCCGCTTCTGTAAACAAAGTTTCGGATTTGGATGATTTTCCTTCTTTTAGCAGTAGTGGAACGCATTTTACAGTAAATGGTGGTAACACGACGTTCTGCGACAAGGATGGTCTGTTGTGCAGCAAAGATGGTACCAAGCTTGTTCATGTTCCTTATGAATACGATCAATTGGGTTCAGATAAGAAACTGACAGTTCCTGCAAGTGTAACAGAAGTGTTGAAGAATGCGGCTGTCAACTGTTTTATGAAGAGTCTCGACCTTAATAAAGTTAAAACTATCGGTAAAAATGCTTTTGCTTCGTGCGGTGCTTTGGAAAGTGTGAACATTGGTAAGGATGTGGAGAAGATAGGTGAGGGGTCATTTAGCAATTGTGTTAAGGTTAAGGCCTTTAATGTTGCATCCGAGAATGCGAAATATAAGTCTGACAACGGTATAATTTACACAAAGGATCTTGCCGAACAACATCTTTTGATTTATCCCACCGGAAAGGAGGCAACAGAATATACGGTACTCGAAAATACAGTGCACATTGATGCCAATGCCTTTACCGATGTTGTGTACTTGGAGAAAATTAACATTGCAAAAACCGTTAAGGACATAGGCATGGCTGCATTCAAGTCTGCAAAGAAACTGAAGGAAATTAAATTCTTGCCAACTTCCCAACTTGAAGAGATTGGAGAAAATGCTTTCCAATACTCCAAGTTGGAGAATATTACTATCCCCGCATCGGTAAAGAAACTTGGAGATGCTACTTTTGCCGATGTCAAAACACTCAAGAAAGTACATTTTGCGGTCGGTTCACAGTTGGATAGGTTGCCTCCATTCCTTTTCCAGAACAATGAAAGTCTTGAGGAAGTTGTTTTTGATGGTGAGAATAAATTAACATCAATAGGAAGTTTCGTTTTCTTAAATTGTCAGAAACTGAAAATGTTTAAGATGCCGAAAGGAGTCAAGACCATTGCCAGTGGTGCATTCAAGGGTGCCTCCGGAATGGAAACCATTGAGTTTGAAACTCCTTCCTCGCTTAAGTCTATTGCTAATGGGGCATTTGCCGATTGTGGCATTAAACATATAAATCTTCCCGAAAGCGTTACATTTATAGAGGCATTGGCTTTCGATCATTGCACGAAACTTACGGAAATTATGATACCCAAGAACGTGCAAAAGATAGATGCAGGAGCGTTCAATTTCTGCGAGGGACTATTGGAATTCGAGGTTGATGAGGCCAATCCGCATTTCAGCGAATTAGACGGAATGTTGTCCAGCAAGGACAGGAAAACGCTTAAAGTATTCCCTGCAGGCAAGGCAGATTCGAAATACACCCTGCTTCCTTATTTTGAGAAAGTTGATGAATTCGCATTTTATGCTTGCAGCAAATTGTCTAACATCACGTTCCCGAGAACGATAACAGAGATAGGAGACCGTTCGATAGCATTGTGTAAAAACCTGAAGTCATTCAGTTTCATGGGTAAGGATAATGTTCCTGTACTTAAAAAGGACATTCTTTATGAATCAACTAAACCGGAAGATATAACCGTATATGTGCGTAAGGCATGGTTTGAGAAGCCCGAAAACGAGGCAACCATTAGGAATTACAATACTATGTTCAAGGAAGTGCATCCCTCGTTCGTTCCCACAACCGGCTATGACCGTGGCATTGAGTTCTTCCCTACATCTATGGAGTATGTCGGTGTAATCAGTTTCAACGAGTTCAATGATTTATTAAACACAGATCCCGATACCCTAAAGCCGCGCACCTCAGTAATAATCCTCCCCAAGGCCAAGGAAAAAGGATATACCGATAAGTTCGGGAAGGAGCATCCCGAGAAAGACTATGATGTAAGCAGTGTTCTTGACTTCGCATTTGAGAATGAACAAACGGCGAAAGCCATTACTTTTTTGGCAGACATTGAATACATCGGACTGAAAGCGTTCATGTATAACGGTAGCAGTAACAGTATTGAGAATCTCTATTTTGTGGGCGATAAACCGGCAGAACTCGGATCGAAAATTTTCAAAAGCTACTCTGTTGATTACCCTTTCACAGAAACACAGAACATCTATGTGAAAGAGAGCAAGGTTGATACTTATAAGCATAAATGGAGGACAGATTTCTTTGAATTGCAAATTACGCACAAGATACCTCAGAAGACGCATAAGAACGGTGGAACGGTTTGCTTCCCATTCGATGTGAAATATCCCCAAGGACAGGGTGATGAGGACATTAAGCCATACATACCGAAAGATTACGAACACGCACATGATATTAAAGATCCGTTTGTTCGTGCTTACAGTCTCGATGACTATTATGTTCCGGCATTTGTTGGAGTGTTCATTCGCAGCAAGAATAAAGAAACTGTAACTTCCTATTGTCAGATGGACGAATTACAGAAGCACGTGACAACCACCCTTCAGACTGCCGGTGCCTACAATCCCGCCACTTATCGTATGAAAGGCATGGTTCAAGACACCATCATCCACAACGGTAACGAAGAACTTTATGCTTTCAAGAAAAGTACGGGTAAATTGGTGAAACTCAAAGATGGTGCCAGATTCCCATATTTCAAGGCCTATCTTCGCATGCCGCCTGCCGGTTCCGGTGCGAAGCCTTTCTCCATCGTCTTTGATGATGAGCCGGTTGTAACAGGCATAGAGGAAATTAACACTTTGCCGGAGGATAATGCCAATGATGCTTATTACAACATTAATGGTACTCGAGTGGTAACTCCCAAACAGAAAGGTGTGTATATACGCAATGGTAAGAAAGTGATTGTTGAATAACTAAAAATGACGAGCAATGAAGAAAATAGCATATATAAAACCGGAAATGGAAATTGTCAATGTTCAAGGCAATGCCTTGATGGAACATTGGAGTATAGGCATAGATCCTAATGATCCCGGTATCGGTCCGGGAGAGGAAGATGAAATTGGTGCCAAAGAAGGTTTCTTCGATGACGAAGATGACGACTTATGGCCATAGGCAGATTTATAATAATAAAGACGTTAAGGCAGCACTCCGCAGTTACGGGGTGCTGTTTTCTTGTATTTGCCGGCAAGTCTTCCCGGAGAACGCCTGCAAAGTATCACTTTTCATAAAAAGAAGCCTTGTCGGATTGGGGCGGAATACTGTTTACAATAAAGTCCCACACGGTGATATTTTGTTGGCATACATGTAGCCGTACATTACTTTCACATTATGGAGAAAATAGCAAGAAAATCGGCAAGCATCATTATGTGTGATACTTGCCGATTATGTTATATGGTAATGGTATATGTTTCTTCTTTAAAGAACTTTCATTCTCCACGTTATGCCCATGTTCACGTTTGTCTCCTTGTCTTGAACCGTTCCGTTGGGATTGCCGTTCTTGCCGAATGCGTAACTATAGTTTCCATGTATGCGAACGTTTTTGTCTTTCAGCGGGAAGAACTCCACTCCTCCGCTAAGTCGCTTCAGTTCCGTTCCGTTTCTCACTGCCACGTCGGCATCGGCGCCCGACTTGTTCACTTCGTAACTTGCTTTTGCGAATAAGTTTATCTTATCCGTGGGTTGGTAAGACACTTGACAAACTACCGAGCAATCTTTTCCCCAGAAAGCCTGATGCGATGCCGCGCGGTTCATTAAATCAAGTTCCACCTGCATGTTGTCGCCCAAATGGAAACGGTTGCCGAGTGAAATGTAGTTTATGAACTTACCCGGAGCATATTCGAGAAGGTTTACAGACCACATCGGTTCGTATATTCCGTGCCTTGCCATCCATTCCAAGTTGAAAGCATACATGTCCTCGTTCTTTCCCGATAGGGCATTGTAAGTTTTTTGATACGGACTTTGGCATACTTGGAAAATGAAAGTGTCGTTTCCGCTGTTCGTGGTGTATTGTCCCGTTGCTCCCCACTGATAGCACGGGAAATTGTAGCAGAACTCAGAAAGGAAATAGCAGTCTATCGGTGCCGGATACAGTTCCCAACCTGCCACATTCACTATAAGTTTTCCTACCATTACAGATATGTTCTCCGTGGGTTTGTATGTCAGGAACAGCCAGTCGGTGGCATCGAAGAACGAGTAGTCGCGATGAATACCGTTAAGCCGGTTGCGGAAAGCGAACGAGAATTTCGGAGATATTTCTCCCTTGAGAATAACGTTTGCCACATTCCCTTTGAAGCCGCAGTCGTCCTTTATCTTTTTCCCGTCTATGTCGCGGTACTGAACATCGCCTCTTGCCTCGAAGTCGAGACTTACGGGTTTGTTGTCCTGTGCGTATGTTGCCGAGGCAAATACCAACAGTGATGCCAAAAAGGTTTTGAATTTCATAGTATTCTTTGTTTTTTACAGGTTTATCATTCCTCTTTGTTGTGAGAAATCTTTGTCAGTTTCTTTTTCTTTACCCACAGTCCGCGCACCTCACGAATGTTGTCGGTGGTGCAGAATGCGTCAATCTTGTTGTCGCCCAGCCATTCCATCATTTTCGACAAGTCATCGCCGGTCATTATTATCTCAAGTTGTACTTTCTTCTCGTGGCTGTATCCGCCCACCACTTCGTGCATGGTAACCCCCCTTGCGAGTGTCTTCACTGCATATTCGCGTATTCTTTCATACTCCTTTGATATTATCAGAACGCGTGCCCTCGAGTGCATGTCGAGCATGAAACGATTGAGAATAAGTCCGTTGAGCCAAGTACCTATCAGACCTATTATAACGAGGTTTACAGGGTTTATGGCAAATGCCGTACAGCAGATTGCTCCTCCGGAGATGGTAACTGCGGTGCCGAGGTTCATACCGGTGTATTTGTTCAGAATCTTTGCGAGAATGTCAAGCCCTCCGGTAGAGGCATTGATACTGAACAAGATGCTCTGCGATGCACTCAGAATTACAACGAAGCACAGCAGGTCGAACCACGGATTTGCCAATGCCTGCCCTGCAATATATTCGGTAAACATCGAATTTTCCATGGGCTTTATTAAAGCAAGGAAATCCACCAACGGGCCGAGTATCAGCGCGGTATATACTGTTTTTGCACCGAACTCGTTTCCAATGAGCAGGAACGACATTACCAACAGAACGGCATTAATGGAGAAAATCACCGTTCCCACAGAAAAGAACGGTATCAGTTGGGAAATTACCAGAGAGAGACCGGTTATTGATCCCACGATGAGTTTGCTCGGTATAAGGAAGAAATGAACTCCTACCGCAGCCACAAACATGCCCGCTGTCATGATGACCAACTCCACCCAGAATTTCTTTGTGGTCAACAAATGTCCTATTTGACCAACTTGCGATTTCACGTTTTCGGCAGAGAAAATGTTCCTGCCTTTCATTTTTTCATCCATGTTTTGTTATTTAGGTTTTTATTATAGATTTCCCGTTTTCATTGCGGACACATGCCGCTTGATTATTTATATTTATGTTACTTTTAACTTTGACGTTGCAAAAGTACTCCTTTATTATGAATTTTAAGGTATTTGCAAAGGAAATTTTCAATATTTTTGCATCAATCATATATTGCCGGGCATGCCGACATGCAAAAATCATGTTTGTTAAACACAGACACTGCGATGAATGCTTTGCTGCATACGTTTAAAGGATTGACATTTGAATGTTGAATGGTTGCAAATTATGTTCTTTTTTGTCATTATGCCGGCAACAATCTGTCTTGTAGTCCGCCCCAATCCTTTTTTCATGCAAGTCACTGATTGAAAAACAAACGTAAATATACAGTTGATTGATTTTTAACACCTGCTTGCCGGAAAACAATTATATAAGTTTTAGTTAAAAAATATTGTCTTGTGAAATAAATTATTTATTTTTGCAATCCGTAATCCTAAGAAAGATTCTTTTTTGAAACCAAATTAAATTATAGATATTATGAAAAGAAACATTACCACATTATTGCTTCTCGCGCTCATGGCGGTTGCGTGGGGACAGACGGAAAAAAGACGTATGATACTTAACATGAAAGACGGCACCAAGCATTCTTTTATGACAGAAGACATCGATTTCGTGAATTTTATAAAGGAAGGAGACGAACCTTCTGACATGCTTGACATAGAAGGAACGCTGAGCATTGCAATACCCGGTAAGTTAGATGAAAGTTATGTGATGAATGTAATGCAGGGCAAAGAGAAAATAGCCGAGATATGTCTCGAATACATAAGGCCGACAAAGAAACAGATGGTTGTGGTATATCCGGTTGACAGGGCGACACGCAAGGTGGACCTTTCCAAAGGCATATCGGCAACCGACGGAGGTACGGTGGTATGGAACGAAACGGCAAACACCGTGAGCCACACTGCCGGAACGGCATCGCTCGCAACACTCTACATCAGCAACGACGGATTGTCTGCGGAGATGCCGGCAGAGGTTACGGGGGCTGCAACGGTAAAGCCGGAACTCCTCAAGGACGTGCGCGGCACCGAAACGAACGAGTACAAAATTGTGAAGATAGGCACACAATACTGGATGGCGGAGAACTTAAAGACGAAACGCTTTGCCGATGGCAGCGAAATGCCACAGATTGCTTTTACCGCTGTTGCCGAATGGAATGCCAACACCACCGGAGCATGCCATGTATATGCCGACAACGAAGAAAACTCGGTACCGCTGTACGGCAGATTGTACAATGGTTATGCCGTGTTGAGCGATAAGGGACTGGCTCCCGAGGGCTGGGAAGTGCCTTCAATGGAACAATGGAAGAAAATGAAGAAATACGCCGGTATAAGTGCAACGATATACAAAGACAGTACGCCCCTGTCGTGGACGGACAATGGCGAAGGCACCAATCTCACGGGATTTTCGGCACTGCCGGGAGGATATTTCTCGTCGGCAACGGGCGACTCGCACGACGGGATAGATGCTTACTTCTGGAGCAACAAAGTGGTTTACGACCCGCTTACTAAGACAAACTCCATCTGCATGGCACGTCTTAACAACAAGGCAGCCAATCTTGTACTTTATCAAGACAGCGGTCACGATTACACTTTCGGTCACAGTGTACGCTGTGTAAGGAAATGAAAGTTATTTTAAAGCAACAGAAATGAGAAATTTATTATTGTTATTATTAACGCTTACGGTAACAAGCGTGCAGGCCCAGAATGTAAAAGAATTTACCGACGGCAACTTCAAGTTTGTTACAACGAGCGAAACTACGGTGGAAATAAAAGGTTTTGCCGACAATGTTTCGTTGACAACGATAACCATTCCGAAAAATGCAAGCGACGGAACGATGTCGTACACCGTTACATCGGTGGGCGACAACGCTTTCTCGGCATCTTATTCGGGAGGGGCGACGGAAGTGACAATACCTTCGTCGGTAAAGCGAATAGGGAAAAGAGCATTCTCCGGCTCGTCGTCCAAGTTCTTCCTCAAGACACTCAGTCTGAGCGAAGGGTTGGAATACATCGGCGAGGCGGCGTTCTATGCCAACG
The DNA here is from genome assembly GCF_003932845.1 of Prevotella sp. OH937_COT-195. Taxonomy (GTDB): domain Bacteria; phylum Bacteroidota; class Bacteroidia; order Bacteroidales; family Bacteroidaceae; genus Prevotella. The sequence goes on along the minus strand of NZ_RQZH01000009.1, from coordinate 16,030 downwards.
GCATCGAGAACCTCGTCATACCGGCTTCGGTGGACACCATAGCAAACAGCGCGTTCCTTTTCAGTCCCAAACTGCAAACCCTCACACTCGGCGAAGGCCTGAAATACATCGGCAAGGGGGCTTTCACATCGGGAACATACGCATACAACACCAACAATGTGCTTAAAAACGTGGCTCTGCCATCGACGGTGGAGTATATCGGCAACGAAGCCTTTCTAAACAACGCCGCACTCGAGTCGATAAATGTCCCGAGAGAACTTGTTACCTTGGGCGAGAGCGTGATTGGCGGAACGGTTGTAAACAGCATAACTGTTGACAAGGGATGCAAAAACTTTGTGAAGGTGGGCGAGATTGTCTATGACAAGGAAAAGACCAAACTCTTTCTTGCTCCGATAAAAGGTATAAAAACACTCGTCGTCGAACCGGGAACACTGGGTATCAACGGCGGCGCATTCTGGGACTCTGACATTGAGGAGATAACACTGCCCGAAGGTCTTCTCGGCATAGGTTTCGGCGCGTTCGAGAACTCTCAACTACGCTCTGTCAACTTCCCCAAATCGCTCGTGTTCATCGACGAGCAGGCTTTTGCCGAGACGAAACTCACCGAAGTGACCCTCCCCGAGAACGTGCCGTACATAAACGATGCACAGTTCTACGGCTGCAAGTCGCTCACGAGCGTTGTCATGCCATCGTGTGTCAAACAGATATACAACCGTGCTTTCAGCGGTTGCACCGCCCTGAAAAACATTATGTGCCGCTCGGCGGTGGCACCGGAGATAATGGATACTTACGAAGATTACGACCACCCGTTCTACAACATGTCGCCGTCGTCGCTCACCATTACCGTGCCCAAGGGTGCAAAGGCATCTTACGAGAAAGGCGGATATGCCGAATACATGAATATTGTCGAGGGCGACAAAGGCACTTTACGCCCCGTAAGCACAACTTCCGGAAGCGGTGGCGAACTATATGCCGACGGGAACGTGATGGAATTTGTCATCAATTTCGGCAGCCGTGTCACTCTGAAAGACTCCAATCCCGACATACATCTCCGCAAGGGTAGCAACTGGAGTACGTCGCAGATTTACGCCGAAGGCGGATGGACGGCAAAGCATGATGGCGGCAATATCGTAATAATGGGTCTCGACAAAACCGGGAAACCCGCTACTTTCTCCGCCGAGGCAGGTGTGAAATACTATCTCGTTGTCCCCGAAGGACTGGTGTCGAACGACATGGGAGAAATAAGCGAATGGTTCGACGTGATGCTCGTGGGAACGGAGAATGTGAATTCCATAAAAGACGTTTCCGCAGAGACCGCGCCAGACGGCACTCCGGCATACAACATCGCCGGGCAGCGCGTCAACCCCGATGCGAAAGGTATCGTGATACGGAACGGAAAGAAACGATTCAATCGATAATTAAGTTTGAACAAATATTTGTCATCGGTACTCCGAGCACACAAAACAGCCGGTTTTGCAAAGTAAAACAGGCGAATTTGTTTTCCAAAACCGGCGAAATTGCTCTTCAAATTCGCCGATTTTGCTTTTCAACCCGAATCTGTCATTAGACCGCATTTGCTTATATTTGCCATTGCCGTTACGCTTCCCGACTGCTTTAGCCCGCTTGCTGCCATCTGCGCAGCCATTACATCTCGACGCAGCCCGCCACTCCTTCGATGAAACTGCCGCACATCTGCTTAACAATCGAACAAAATCGGTTGAGGGTTCTAATGACCGATTTGGGTTCAAGAGGAAACAGATTATCAGGAATTATGCACATGCAGGTGTTTAGACAATCGGTTTTCCGTATAAACGCAAGTGTCCCGTTGACAGTTATTCACGCTTGATACTGAAACATGAATACGGTCAACGGGACACTGTTTTTCGTGTCACTCCTTATTTCCTGTCGGCAATCAGTCGTTCTGCCATTGCCTTTCCGAGAGCCTCACACTGCTGTTTAATATCCGGTGTCATGGCCTGCTTCATATCCACGGGTGTCCCCACCGGTTCGAATTTCAGTGCGTTCTCGTTCCATTCACGTATTTTCTCCACGGCTTTCGACGCCCATCCGTGCGAGCCGAACCACCCGATGAGATGGTTTTTTATGTCTTTTCCCGCTATTTCGGAGAGCAGTACGTCCATCTCGTGATAGAGTGCGGTGTTGTAAGTAGGTGCCCCCACGATGAGTCCCCGGTAGCGGAAAATGTCTCGCAGTATGTACGAGTGGTGCGTTTTCGACACGTTGTACATCACAATGTCTTTCACTCCGGCTTTTGAGGCTGCCGCTGCGATGTGCTCTGCCATGCGTTCGGTGTTTCCGTACATTGTGCCGTAGCATATCACAATGCCCTCGTCTGTCTCGTAACGGCTCATTCTGTCATACTCCTTAATTACCCGCTCTTTGTATTGGTGCCACACGGGACCGTGTGTGGAGCATATATAGTCTATGTCGACGCCTGCGAGTTTTTTCAGCGTACCTTGCACCGGCACTCCGTATTTCCCCACAATGTTACTGTAATATCGCACCATTTCGAGCCATGCCGAGTCGCAGTTTATCTCCGAGTCTATGACACCTCCGTTCAATGCTCCGAAGCACCCGAAAGCATCGCCGCTGAAAAGTGTGGAAGGAGTACTCTCCGCGTGTTGTTCCGGCAGTGTCTCCGCTCCGGCGGCAGAAGAGCGTTTCTCGGTGCAAAGCGTTACCATCGTTTCCGGCCAGTGTACCATCGGTGTCAGCACGAACTTGAGTTGATGTTTGCCGAGGTCTATTGTGTCGCCGTTGTTCACTTCTATGTCGTTTCCTCCTTTTATTCCGTAGAAGCCCGCCAGCATTCCGAATGTTTTCTTGTTTCCCACCACCTTCGCTTCCGGGTAGTGTTTTTTTATCAATGCCATCGACCCGCTGTGGTCGGGTTCCATGTGGTTTATTACGAGATAGTCAATCTTTCTGTCTCCCAATATCTCGCGTATGTTCTCTATGTACTGTGTGAAGAAACCAACTTCTACCGTGTCTATGAGGCACACCTTTTCGTCGTCTATCAGGTAAGAGTTGTAACTCACACCGTCGGGTAGCGGCCATAATCCTTCGAAAAGGTTCTTGTTGCGGTCGTTAACTCCCACATAATAGATATTGCTTTTTATTTCCTTCATACATGTTTGGTTTTAACTTTCAGCCTACAAAATTACAAAAAAAATAGTACTAATGAAAAAAAAGAAGTATTTTTGTGCCCGTAATGAGTTATAATACCTATACATTGGACAACGGGTTGCGGATAATCCACCTCCCGTCGGACTCGGAAGTGGTTTACTGCGGCTATCAAATAGCGGCCGGAACGCGCCACGAGGAGAGTGGAGAGGAAGGATTGGCACATTTCTGCGAGCATGTGACGTTCAAAGGCACCGAACGCAGAAACTCGATAAAGATAATAAACGAATTGGAGCGTGTGGGAGGAGACATCAACGCATTTACCAACAAAGAAGATACGGTATATTATGCCGCCGTGCTGCGAGAGCACTTGCCGAAAGCCGTCGATCTGCTCACCGACATGGTTTTTCACAGTACATACCCCCAGTCGGAGATTGACAAGGAGGTGGAAGTGATATGTGACGAGATAGAGAGTTACAACGATTTGCCGGCAGAACTCATTTATGATGATTTTGAGAATCTGCTCTTCTGCGGGCATCCGCTCGGGCACAACATTCTCGGAACGACGGAAAGTGTGCGCCGTTTCACCACCGACGATGCGCTGCGTTTTGCAGGAAAGTATTATACTCCGGGCAATGCGGTGTTGTTTGTGTATGGAGGAGACGGACTTACCAAGAAGATGAAAGCCGTGTTGGACGAGATTCCGGTTCGTGGCTCGTGCCGGAAAGAAAATGTTTCGCAACCCGTAAATGGCATGGAAACGGGAGACAGAACGGGCGTTTCTGCGCGAACCGTCGAGGAGATGAACCTTGATTGCGGCGGAGAGAGAAAAGTGTGCAGGCATCTCAACACTCATCAGGCACACGTTATGACGGGCAACCGTGCATATTCTGTCAACGACCCGCGGCGATGGACGCTGTATCTTATGAACAACATGATAGGAGGACCGGGCATGAACACTCGTCTGAACATCGCGCTGCGAGAACGGCGGGGATTGGTGTATGGCGTGGAAAGTTCGATGGTGGCGTATGGTGACACCGGAATGTGGTGTTCGTATTTCGGCTGCGACTCCGCCGACGTGGATAAATGTCTCGGCATAGTGAGGCGAGAACTTGCCTGTTTCGTGTCAAAACCGCTGTCGAAGGTGCAGTTGGCTGCCGCAAAAAGACAGTTGAAGGGTCAACTCGGAGTGGCTTCGGACAATCGCGAGAACTTTGCGTTGAGTTTTGGGAAGAGTTTCCTCCATTACGGCAGCGGACGCGACCTCGAAGAGACTTTCCGCCGCATCGATGAAATTACACCGGAAGACATAAGGCAGGTGGCGGCGGAAATTTTTGCACCCGACAAGATGACAACGCTCATATACAAATAGTGTTTGGTCGCGACTGCATTGGCTTTTCAAACTAAAAACAAATTCGTTCGTTTGAGAAAAAGGAAGAGAGTATTAAGGTTTGCAACGTGAAAAGTGTACACATGGCATGTCCGCCGTTGTCTGCACCATAAGAAAAGAATGTTAACCGGGGCTCGTCTTTTTGGCGAGACCTTTTTTGTTGTTCGTCTCTCGTCAGTACGACTGCATTTTTGCAATTTTCTTATGCAGATATTCTTTGAAACCGTCGTCGCCCTTCACTTCGATGTCGTCGTACAATCCGAGGACGAAACGACCGATGCCGGTGTAACTGCATACGGGCAGACACAGCAGCCATTGTTGTCCGGATGCTTTTTCGATATATGCGGATGCACCGGAATATTCTTCTATTATTATGTTGTACGACAGCGAACCGAGGAGCATCTCCACCGTTTTTTGCTCCTCGTCGGAGAACATGAATATGTCGGTGTGCACCGTTCTGTGTCGTTTCTCGTTGAGCCATCCATCGTCGAGTATCTCCACCTCGCCAATCCTCGATACTTTGAAAGTCTTGTTCATCTGCGACTCCGGCTCGTAACATCTTACTTCGTTGTTGTTGTTCAGCAACGTGAATGGCTCCACGAGGCGATCTTTCTCGGTTCGGCTGTGCGGCGAATGGTAATTGTGCAGCACCGCCATACGTTTGAATTTTATCGCCTTGTAAAGAGCCGACACGTTGTGTGCCACGTTTTCGCGCAGTTGGTTGTCGGCAAGTATGTTAAAGTCGTAAAAGCGGTCGAGTTTCTTCATCAGGTTGGTTGCCACGGCATCATGTTTGGTCGAGGCTTCAAGCAGTCGCCTCATGGTCAGCACTTCGTCCTCGGTAAAGTCGATGCGCTCTTGCAGTCGCATGAAAAATGGTGATTGGCGGTCGATGCTGTATATTCCGTTCCGCTTCTCCACGATGAAGCCGCAGTTGCGGAAAAACTCGAGATAGTAGTAGAAATTTCTATGTCCCATCTCCATTCTTTCGCATATTTGCTCCAATGTGTAGCCGCGGTTTTCTGCCAACAACAATAGCAGACCGAGTTCTCGTTCGAGTTTGTCGTGACGCATGTTTTTTAAGATTGCCTCTGACTCTCTGACTGTTATGAATCTCCCGAGTGTTCGGAGTTTCTAAAAAAGTTTGTAACTCTTGCGGTGATAAGGCGTTACTCCGTGCGACATGATCGCTTCCCGGTGTTTTTTTGTGGGGTAGCCCTTGTTCTTCTTCCAGCCATATTGCGGATATTCTTCGGCAAGACCGTCCATGTAGTCGTCGCGGTATGTCTTTGCCAAGATGCTGGCTGCTGCGATGGAAAGGAATTTTGCATCGCCCTTTACTATGCAGGTGTGCGGAATGTCGCGGTATGGTTTGAAGCGGTTTCCATCTACTATTATCGCTTCGGGGCGCACCGTTAACTTGTCGAGTGCGCGTTGCATGGCAAGTATCGATGCGTTGAGAATGTTTATCTTGTCTATCTCTTCCGGAGTGACGATGCCCACCGCCCATGCCACGGCATCGCGTTCGATTATGTCGCGCAGCCGTTTGCGCTTCAGGTCGGTCAGTTGTTTCGAGTCATTTAATTCGTCGTTATGGTAGTCGGGTGGCAGAATTACTGCCGCGGCATACACGCTTCCGGCAAGACAGCCGCGCCCCGCTTCGTCGCAACCTGCCTCCATTACACCTTCGGTATGGTATTTTTCAAGCATTTCTTATCGTTCTTTAAAATTTTTAAACGTCGATGTTTCGGACTTATTGTAACGGCAATCATTATAATTTTGCTGTGGAGAAATAAAAAACAGAAAGATTGTGAAAAACGAAACAATTTTATTTGGCAACGATTTCACTGTGAATGACATCGCAAAATTGTCGAACTATTCCCACGATGATGATGAAGTCTTCCTTTATCGTTTTTGTAAAACTCAAAAATGTAGGTCGGAAACATATATAATAATGTGTCTTTGTTAAAAATAAGGCGTTCTGAAACATTTTTGTTATATTTATTTTGTTTATGAGGGAAAAAAAACTTAAATTTGCAATCGGAACGTAAAAAAAATTATTTTATTAATTAAAAAACACTGAAAAGTCAACTTTTTATGAAATTAAGACTTTGTATGATTTTGGTCAGCTTGTCATTCTTCTTGGGAATGGCGAAAGCGCAAACGGTTGTTTCCGGTACAGTCACTTCATCGGAAGATGGCGAACCACTGATTGGTGCTTCTGTAATAGTGAAAGGCACTCAAGTTGGTACGACAACCGATTTTGATGGTAATTTCTCGATTACCACTCAAGTTAGTAACCCTCAAATCGTAGTTAGCTTTATCGGCATGCAAACGGTGACACTCAAAGGTACCAGCAACATGAAGATTACGCTTAACCCCGACAAAGCTCAGCAAATCGGAGAAATTGTGATAACCGGTATGCAGAAGATGGACAAGCGTTTGTTCACCGGTGCCGCAACGAAGGTCGATGCCGAGAAAGCGAAGATTGACGGCGTGTCGGACATCTCGCGCTCGCTCGAAGGCCGTGCAGCCGGTGTCAGCGTGCAGAACGTGTCAGGTACGTTCGGTACCGCACCGAAAATCCGCGTTCGTGGTGCAACTTCTATCTACGGTTCTTCGAAGCCGCTTTGGGTTGTTGACGGTGTGATCATGGAAGACGTTACGGAGGTAGACGCCGATGCCCTTTCTTCCGGTGATGCCGCAACGGTTATCTCTAACGCAATCGCAGGTCTGAATGCTGACGACATCGCCAGTTTCGACATCTTGAAAGACGGTTCGGCGACATCTATTTACGGTGCACGTGCAATGGCAGGTGTGATTGTTGTTACTACGAAACGTGGTAAAGCGGGTTCGTCTCGTATTTCTTACACAGGTGAATACACAATGCGTCTTAAGCCGAATTATTCACAGTTCAACATAATGAACTCGCAGGAGCAGATGTCTGTTTATCGTGAGATGATGAAAGACGGTTTCTTCTCTTTTGCAAATGCATACCGTGCATCTAACAGCGGTGTGTTCGGAAAGATGTATCATTTGATGAATACTTACGATCCGGCAACGGGGCAGTTCCTGCTTGCAAATACTCCCGAGGCAATGGCAGCATATCTGCGCAAGGCAGAGTACCAGAACACAGACTGGTTCGACCAATTGTTCTCAAACTCTATTCAGATGAACCACTCGATAAGCATGAGCAGCGGTACCGATAAGGCTCAGTATTATACATCGTTCTCTTTGCTTGATGACCCGGGGTGGACAAAGAAGAGCCGCGTTCAGCGTTACACGGCAAACATCAATGCCAACTACAACCTGAACAAGAGGGTTGCACTGAACATGATTGGCAACGCAAGTTATCGTAAGCAGCAGTCGCCGGGTACCACCAACCGTGCCACCGACGCAGTGAACGGTGCAGTGTCGCGTGACTTCGACATCAACCCGTATTCTTATTCGCTCAATTCTTCTCGTACACTCGACCCGAACGAGTTCTATGTTCGTAGTTTCGCACCGTTCAACATCTTCCACGAGTTGGACAACAACTTCATGAACTATGACGTTATCGACATGAAATTCCAAGCAGAGTTGAAATACAAACCCATTACAAAGGTTGAACTCAGTTTGCTCGGCGCTTACAAAATTTCTACGACAACGCAGAGCCACAGTATCACGGAAAATAGTAACCAAGCAATAGCATTCCGTATGATGGACGATGCAACGATGCGCGATGCCAACCCGTGGCTCTATACCGACCCGGACATCCCCAATACTCTTCCGGAAAGCGTACTGCCCAGCGGAGGTTTTTATCGCGAGACGAAATATAGAATGAACAGTTGGGATTTCCGTGCAACGGCTTCTTACAACGATGTGTTCAACGATCGTCACATCTTGAACGTTTACGGAGGTATGGAGGTTAACGACGTTAAGCGCAGCCGCTCGTATTTCAATGGTGTGGGTATGCAGTTTGATATGGGTCGCCTCGGAAGTTACAATTACAAGTTCTTCAAGCAGGCATCCGAAGAGAACTCCATCTACTACTCGCTCAACAACGGTTACAGCCGCGAGGTATCGTTCTTCGGAACAACAACATACTCTTGGAAGGGACGTTACACCGTAAACGGAACAGTACGTTACGAGGGTAGCAACCGTCTTGGTAAGGCTCGCAGCGCACGCTGGCTGCCAACTTGGAACATGTCTGGTGCATGGAACGTTCACGAGGAGCCATGGTTCGAGAAACTCAACCCGTATCTCACACATGCGACCCTCAAGACCAGTTACTCGCTCACCGGAGACAAACCTGCAATCACTAACGCCGCTGTTATCATTGCAAGTTACAACCCGTGGCGTCCGTTCAGCGATGACAAGGAATCGGGACTTAACATTGAGGATTTTGCAAACCCGAATCTGACCTACGAGAAGAAGCACGAGTTCAACCTTGGTCTCGACCTCGGTTTCTTTAACAACAGACTGAACGTCGAACTGGCTTACTACAAGCGTAACAACTTCGACCTTATCGGTCCGCAGCGTACAACCGGTACCAAAGGCTCGATCATTCAGTATGCAAACGTGGCTTCTATGAAATCGAGCGGTTTCGAACTCTCAATATCTTCTCGCAACATCGTTAAGAAAGATTTTACTTGGAATACCGATTTCATCTTCTCGCACAACACCAGCGAGGTTACCAAACTTGACTCTCGTACACGAGTAATCGACATGATCGGCGGCTCGGGCTTCACAGGCAAGGGTTACCCGTACCGCGCACTCTTCTCAATGGATTTCCGTGGATTGGACAACAAGGGTCTGCCTACATTCATCAATCAAGACGGAGAATTGGTTAACAGTACCACCGGATACTCGTCTCTCGATTTCCAGTCGTATAATCTGAGCCACTTGATATACAACGGACCGGTTGACCCGACAATAACCGGATCACTCGGAAACGTGTTCACATACAAGGGACTCACACTTAACGTGTTTATCACATACGCTGCAGGAAACAAAGTTCGTCTCGACCCGACATTCGGTCTCGGATACTCTGACTTGAGCGCGATGCCGAAAGAGTTTCAAAACCGTTGGACTGTACCCGGAGACGAGGCTAAGACCGACATTCCTGCAATAGCGGACTTCCGTCAGATGCGTAGCGACCCATATCTCTCGCGTGCATACGGCTCGTACAACTACTCGCAGAACCGCGTGGCTAAAGGCGATTTCGTACGCATGAAAGAAATCTCGCTCGGATATGATATACCGCAGACTTTCGTTAAGCATCTCGGTCTATCATCTGCAAGTGTGAAGTTCCAGGGAACCAACCTATTCCTCATCTATTCCGACAAGAAACTCCTTGGACAGGATCCGGAGTTTACAAATGCCGGTGGTGTTGCAGTACCAATGGCACGTCAGTTCACATTCACAGTACGTCTTGGAATATAATTAACATAACAGAACGAATAATATGAAATTCAAATATTTATTTTTAGCAGCGGCGGCATTGTTGGCATTCAGTTCTTGCGATGACTATCTGGACAAACTGCCTGATGACCGTGCCGAACTTACAACAGAGGAAAAGATTACGCAGTTGCTCGTATCGGCATATCCTACTTGTAATATATCGTTAATAGGTGAGACGAGTTCCGACAACATGGGCGATAACGGCAGGGCATACTCTTCCGACATTATGATCGATGAACTTTATCGCTTCAAAGACGTAGATGTTACGGGTAACGACTCTCCTTATTATATATGGAACGGATACTACCGGGCAGTGGCTGTGGCAAATCAGGCTCTTGATGCTATTGCAAAGTTTAAAAGACCTGAAGCGCTGAAAGCACAGGCTGCCGAGGCAAAACTCTGCCGTGCATACGGAATGTTTATGCTGGCAAACGTTTTCTGCATGGCATGGAATCCGCAGGAAGCAGACAAATATCCCGGACTTCCTTATCCGTTAGTTCCCGGTGTATCCGAAAATAAGCGTGGAACGTTGCGTCAACTTTACGAGGCTATCAACAAGGACATCGAAGAGGCTTTGCCAAATGTGAATGATGCTATTTACAAAAAGCCGAAGTACCATTGGAATACTCGTGCGGCATACGCTTTCGCAGCACGTTTCAACCTATACTACATGAACTATGACAAGGCTGTTGAGTATGCAGACAAGGCTCTCGGAGCAAATCCGGAGATCTTCTTGCGCAACTATGCCAATTACGAGAAACTCGGTGCGGTAGAGATTAACAACCTTTACAACCGTGCTTCGGAGCCGGCAAACTTCTTACTCGTGCCGACATACTCTTCGGCATCGCGTTATGTTTTCAGAGAGCGTTTTGGTCACAACGGAACAATTGCCGGTTACGAGACTTATTGGGCATTGGCTCCTTGGGGACAAGGTTCTGAAGACGCTCTGCTCTATTGGAGCAATATGCTTTATGGACCGCAGTCGGGTGCCATTTTCCCGAAGATGTACGAGTTCTTCGAATACACCGACAAGGTGGCAGGTATCGGTTATGTTCATGTAATGGATCAAGCATTTACCGCCGACGAGACTCTGCTCGTGCGTGCAGAGGCATACGCTCTCAAGAACAATATTGACAAAGCACTTGATGACATGAACAAGTGGATTGTTTCTCACTGTAGAGAGAAAGCCGGTACGAATGGAGAAAAAGTACGTCCCGTTCTGACAACGGCTCTTGTAGATACATTCTATAAGCATGTTGAGTATGCACCGGTTACACCCGATGGAAACCGCGACCGCTCTATCCGCAAGATTCTCAACCCGCAGGGATTTGAATTGACACCGGGTACGGATACGCAGGAGAACGTACTGCAACTTATCCTCCACATGCGTCGTCTCGAGGTGCGCCAGCAGGGTTACCGCTTCTACGATGTTAAGCGATATGGTATCTCATATACACACTTTGTTGCCGGTGAAGATCCTATCATATTCAAGCCGGGCGATTTGAGAGGTGCAATACAAATACCGTCTGATGTCGTAAATGCAGGTTTGGCAAAGAATCCACGATAACTTTAATAAAGAAATAACATGAAAAAGATATATTTATTCGCTTCGCTTCTTTTCGCATGTGTAAGTTTCGGACTCACAAGTTGCGGAGATGATGAGCTCGACTCTAAGAGTGTCTTTGACGGAGACAAGGAACAGCCGAAGAACGAACTCGACAAATGGTTGGTAAAAAACTATCTGACTCCGTTCAACATCGATTTTCAGTATCGTTACAACGACCGCCTTACCGACTTGATATATAACGTCGTTCCGGCGAACTACGATCACTCTGTGGCTCTCGGAATAATGTTCAAGCATATTTGGATCGAGGCATATACCGAGGCTCTCGGTGAAGAGTTCCTTAAGAAGCACTCTCCGCGACAAATACAGTTAATCGGTTCGCGCGAGTACGGCCCCAACGGTTCGGTAATCCTCGGTACTGCCGAAGGTGGTTTGAAGATAATGCTGTACGGTGTTAACGAGTTCGACATAGATAACCCGCGTATCAATGTTGACGACCCATACGAGGACGCCGGTTTATCGCCTGCCGACCTCAACCATTGGATGTTCCACACTGTACATCACGAGTTCTGCCATATCCTCACGCAGTTGAAAGAGTATTCACCGGAATACAAGACAATCTCTGCCGGAAGTTACCACTCGCAGGACTGGATCAACCTCAAGGACAAAAAAGTTCAGGAAGAGGGATTCGTTACAGCCTACGGCTCAAGCGAGTATAACGAGGATTTTGCCGAACTCTTCTCAACATACGTTACGATGTCTCCGGAGGCATGGAATATGATTATGACCAATGCAGGCGAGAAAGGTGCTCCGCTGTTGCAGAAGAAACTCGACCTCATGCGTAAATATTTCAAAGAGCAGTGGGGACTTGACATGGATGAATTCCGCAGCATAGTTCTTCGCCGTTCGTCGGAGATCGGAACTTTGGATTTGCGCGATTTGTCAAAGAATTAAAAAGAACGCTTTAACATATTGATTAAGAAATGAAAAAGTTGAATTATTTTCTAACACTCTTGGTGTCTGTGCTTGCATTGTCATCCTGCACCAGCGAGGTTGATAATTATTTTTCCGAAAGTTCGTCAGAGCGTTCGGCAAAGGATATAGCAAAGGTTCAGAAGATACTTAGGGAGGCACCCAACGGTTGGAGAATGGAGTTTTACGGTAATCTGACATACGGTGGTTATAACGTGCTGTGCAAGTTTGACTCTGAATATGTAACATTTGCTTCGGAGAAAGTGGGTAAGACACACAATGCCGGCTTGGACGATTCGGGAAATCTCGTTGGTGCAGGGCAGAAATCCACTTACACTGTAATGCAGAGTATGGGTACGCTGTTGTCGTTCGACGGAGGTAACGAAGTGTTCCATTATTTCTCAAAACCAAAGAATGATGACTATGGTAGTGCCGGTGAAGGATTTAATGGTGACTTTGAGTTCCGTGTGCTGTCGGCTTCTCCCGAGAAGATTGTTCTTACAGGACGTAAGCACGGGCGTAAGATAATAATGTATCCGATGCCTGCCAATCTCGAATGGAAAGACTATCTTAAGTCTGTTAAGGAAACCGACAATTACATGTCGTCTCGTTCTTACCGTCTCATGGGCGAGGGTATCCCCGATACTGTGAACATTGTGGTGCGCCAATATTATCGCAGCCTTATATTCCAGTATCTCGATGACAAGGAAGAACTTCAAACCGTGGCGGCTCCTTTCATCGTTACCCCGGAAGGTTTTATCCTGTATGATACACCCACGGTGCGTGGTGTTAAAATAGGAAACTTTGCCAAGGGAGATACTTTCGAGCGTTTCTATCTTGCTGACAACAAGAAAGTATGGCTCGAAACGGCAGTGCCTCCATTGTGGGAGTCGGTTCGCGATGGTATGTGGTTCTTCGCATACTCTAAGGTGGGTTCTTATCAGATGCCTCTTTGGGATGATTTCCACGAAGCACTTAAGACTGCCGGATTGAACAACAAAGAGAACGTTCTGATGAATGCTTTAGTTGGTACATACGAGAACAAAACCGGTTTCCATTTCTGGGCAGGTCCGGACTATGGTATCGTCAGATTAGATTTTGTCGATGCAAACGAGGAAGGTAATGAGATTTCCATCAAATATAGTAATGATAAGCCTACCAACAAAACGGCTAAGGACTATATGAGTAAGCACAAGTTGAAGCCGATAATCGAGTCTTTGGCCGGTAGAGGTTCTAAACTACGTCGCTTCAAACTCACCACCGACAATGCACGCAAACCTACGATAATAACGTTCACCGACGTTAACGAGCCCACCAACGTATTCACGTTGTCTGCCGAGCAGGTTAACTATCCTTTCGATCATTAATATCGACCATAAACTCTCCGGCCTCGAATTACGGAGCCGGAGAGTATAAAAAGCATATTCATATTTACATTTTATTACTAATTTCTAAGTTTTATAATTATGAGAAAATTACTACTTTTGGCTGCAACAGTCATGGCTTCTTTCTCTGTAAACGCACAGGTTGCACTTAAAAAAATCAACTTGGAGAAAGACATCACAACAAACATTCAACGTTCTGAGAACATCGATTTCGGTTCTTTGGTAAACAAGGCTCCCGAAATGCTCAAGATTGATGCTGCCGGCATGTACGGTTCATGGATTTCAAACGAATACGAAGAGCAGGCTGATATTTATACATGTAAGTTGACGCTTATCGAGAAAGCTGAAAATGTTGAAAACATGAATGTAAAAGTTACTTTTAAATTTAATGGTACTGTGGATTTATGGGTTTACGGAAAGTTCGAAAATAACAAACTTTCCATCCCCGCACAGTATATTAACGATGGTGCTAATATAAAAATAGGAAACGTTGATCTTGGAAGCAAAGTGGGATTCTTTGGCTTTAAGTTCACCGATGAAACAACCGGTAACTTAAACTTGTTGCAAGACGATTTCGTGTTATCAATTAATGACGATGGCTTGCTCGTAATTGACGATGATAAAAAGTTTGATGGTTGGTTCATGAGAATCGACGAAGGTCAATATGCCGGAGCTTTAGATTTTGCTATCAGACCGGAATTCGGAAAAGCAAACGGTTCCATGGCAGGTCTTCATGTATTGGGTAAAGATAATGTAACAGAAATCAATATTCCGGTATATGTAAACGATGAGGAAGGAGACATATCTGTATTTGGTCATGTGGGAGAATTAAGAATTAAACTTACTGCAGACAAAGATGCTGGTACATTCGAAATGAGTACGGAACAGAATGTGAAGAGAACTTCTAAAAAGATGCAAGACGAAGGTTATGGAGATTTTTATCACATATATGGTGTAAACTCTGAAAATAAATGGTCTAAAGATGTTACTATAAAGGGTACTTGGGCAGACAATGTTATAACTTTCAATCAGGATACAAAAGAAGACTTCAGCGGTGTTTATTGTATTGGTACCAATGTTGATGCTCAAGGATCTTTCTATTGGATGGGTTATTTCGCAAACATTGTTGTAAATTATTCCGGAAGTGTTTCAGGCATAAGCAACGTGACAACAGACACTGTTAAGAAAGACAACCGTATCTTCAACCTCTCAGGTCAGCAAGTTGGCAAAGATTACAAAGGTATCGTTATTAAGAACGGTAAGAAGATGATTCAGAAATAATTTATTTCTCATCTGATATTATTCAGGGACGTGGCAAATGCCGCGTCCCTTTTTCTTTGCCATTTTTATCATTGTATTTCTGTGTCCATTTTTCATGAGACAATCGTCTTGTCGTTTTTAACCCAAATCAGTCATTAGAAACCCTCAACCGATTTTATTCGTTTGTTGAGCAGATGTGCAGCTGTTTAATCGAAGGCGTAGCGGGCTGCATCGAAATGTAATTGCTGTGCAGATGTCAGCAAGCGGGCTAAAGCAGTTGGGAAGCGTAACGGCAATGGCAAATCTAAGCAAATGCGGTCTAATGACCGATTTTGGTTTTAATATGCACTCTCTTTCGTCGATCGGTTGTTATTTTTGACATGTCGGAGTAGTTACAGGTGTATCCACACGTGTAAAAAGGTATGTGGGTATATTGTAGAAACGTACATGGAGTATATTCCGTCGCACATTGACACCGGGCATTGTCATTTGTGACACTTTTGATTACAGTGTGGTTGTTTTGGGGTTTTTAATCAGACACGAACAAGAGAGCAATTTCGGCTGTTTTACCGAGTAAAACCGTCGAAATTGCTTAGTAAAATAGCCGAAATTGCTACATGCTAAAATATAAGTGCAGAAACCACTCGTGTTTAAATCTTGTATTGTCTGGTATTAATCGTAACAACAAAAGTGTTTCCCGTTGGTGCATATACATGTGTTTGCTTTATATGTTGTATATTTGCCATGTCACGGAAGGTCTTTTCAACGTATGACATTAACCCAAATCGGTCATTAGACCGCATTTGCTTAGATTTGCCATTGCCGTTACGCTTCCCAACTGCTTTAGCCCGCTTGCTGCCATCTGCGCAGCCA
>NZ_RQZH01000080.1 GCF_003932845.1 Prevotella sp. OH937_COT-195 | reverse complement strand
GCTATGAGAGTTCTTTTGTGGCTTATAAAAAGAATCAGCGTGAATTTCGATTTTACAAACTTCACGCTGAAATATAGTTTTTAAGGGACGACTACATATATTCTAAGGAATTTTTTCTATTATCTTTATTGTCTCCCATATTATAAATATTTATTAAGTATTGCTTGCTTTTCATTAGCTGCATCTTTTATCAAATTGCGAGCTTTCGTAATCTCTAACTCTAATGCCTCTATCTGAGACACTATACGCCTCTGTTCTTCAATTGGCGGTATAGGAATCCGGTATTTCCGGATGTCTTCCTTATTTCCTCGTGGCATTTTAACACCTTTCTTGCCTTCCATTACATAGTCAAAAAAAGCATCTCTACGAACCATATAAAAAATATACTTGGGAAGGTATTTACTTGCATCGGCAGACCTTAATACAAGGACATCTTTTGAACATCCACCCTCTTTATCCGCAAACCAAATCTTTTTAAGATATGGGCGAATATTAGAAATCAATATATCATCTTTATTATACTCCGTAATGGATGAAATATTCGCTTCACCTACAAAGGGGATGACTCCTAATTTGTTCTGAAGCATATTATCTGTTGTGATATATGTTTCAGATGTTATATCATTATATTTAATAGACTTAGTAACAAATGGAGCGATATTATTTAGCGCACCGTCTTCAAAGTTAATAGAGGATAGTAAACCTTCTACATCTGCTTCATTTTTTTTAATCAACTGTATAGAAGATGAGACAGACTCATCGACTTTACAAATCTCCTCTACAATCTGTTTTTGAATATCAATAGGAGGAACTGGTACTTTTATTCGAGCTATAGATTGTGATAAGTTCTGGATATTATTACCGCTACTCTCGTCTCTTATTATTTGTCTATATAGTCGCCCCTTAAAAAGTCATTTAATATTTGGTATTCAGTGATATAAATTCCTAAATACTTTGTCAAGTCTGCAATTTTTTGTATCTTCGATG
>NZ_RQZH01000079.1 GCF_003932845.1 Prevotella sp. OH937_COT-195 | reverse complement strand
CACATTATGAATAACAAATTAATATATTTTAAGAAGAAATTTATTATGGCAGAGAACGAAAATAACAAGATGTCATATGAAGAAGATGGTCAAAAAGGTGGAGAACAAACAGCAAAAAATCATGATAAGGAATTTTACCAAGAAATTGGTGGAAAAGGTAGAAAATCCAACTCTGATGACAACAATAATAAATAATTGTTAATCTTTTGCAGTCAGGATTTAGTTATATTAATATATAGTAGCGCCTAGATATTACATATTTTAAGCGCTTAACGATGAATCTATTAAATTGAGGAGTAACTTTTTAAGTTACTCCTCCTTTTTTAGAGATGTAAGCGAAAAAGATTTCTGAGTAACAATTTAAGTTTTATATCCTAATAACTAAACTGATATAAATTATTTATAATAAAAAAGTCTTTAGTAAGTCATATTAACTTACTAAAGACTTCTTGAAGATCATAAATTTAAAATTTTTAAAATATAAAAACTTATACGTTAAATAAAAATAAAGGATACATATAAACTGTAGCATATATAAATAATCACGTCGATAAAAGTCGAACTAAAAGTTTTAAAGCCTTTTAGCATTGTTCAATTTTAGACATTATAAAGTTTCTAAAAAGTAAAGCTTTAGTTTTTATTGTTTAGTTAAATGAAAAGTGATTAAAACACTCTTTTTGCTAATAGTAAGATAGAAGACATACTAAGAACTATTAAAAAGCCTTTAGCAAGCTATTAAAGATTACTAAAGACTTTTAGAAAAGAAAATTGTTGTAAAAAAATTTATATATCATTTAGTTATTTAGTATCTCTTTATTACAACACAAAAATACTAATGTTTCGAATAACAAGTTTTTAAGAAAGATCCAAGTTATTTATTTTGGGACTTTTTTTATTCTTTCCAATCTTCTTCTAATGATCTTTTAAAAGCTTCTCTTTTTTCTTCAAACTTAGCTCTTTCTTCTTCTGACATGTCTTCATTTGTATTTTTGTTTGTTCTATTATTTAACCATTTAGGTGTTTTCTCCTTAGAAAGTCGGACAATGTT
>NZ_RQZH01000078.1 GCF_003932845.1 Prevotella sp. OH937_COT-195 | reverse complement strand
GATGTGTTAAGTACTCATGAACATGATAAATTGTTAGACGATTTAGGTTTGAAAGAAATCGAGAATAAATTGCCTTCTGAAGTGTCAGGAGGACAGAAACAACGTGTTGCGATTGCTAAAGCAATTTATACACAGCCATCTATTATTTTAGCTGATGAGCCAACCGCATCACTCGATACTGAAAATGCGATGACAGTTATGAAAATACTAAAAGAACAGTCTAAACAACGTCAAAAAATATGTATTATTGTTACTCACGATGAACGGTTAACTAAATTTTGCGACAAAATCTTTCATATGGAAGATGGTTACTTAACGCAGAAATAAAACAATTAAAGTATCAATATATTATCATCAATTAAAAGTATTTAAATATCTTCTTTTCTTAATCATTATTTCTCATAACTTTGCAATCCTTCAATAGGTAATGTTATAATTTAAGTAACGAAAATGATTAACAATTAATGCACCAATCCCCACACTATTGCAATAGTGTGGGGATTTTTTCATCTTCTATATAAATGTAGTGTCTAGTCTACTACGTATCTATTCTTCAAAAAAAGAATGTTCTGAAAATATGATACGATATATTCAATAAAAAACTTAATGGAACAATATCTATAGATCTTTCTCGGCATACTTACTTATCTATGCTATAGTGTAGATACACTACAGTTATATTTGTTGTGTAGCCACTCTTTTGTTAAATAGACACATTCTATTATGCATTAAGAACTTTCTAGAAAGCCTTAGTAAGTCTATAAAGCTTACTAAGGACTTTTTCAGTTTCAGAGGACTTTATTAATTATTTTGTGATATATCTATTTGTATTGAAAAAAATATATTATAAATAAATTTTCTTGGTTTAATAGCTTACTTGTGATACATTAATAATGTTCTTTTGAATATTATTAGTGTGTAAGTTTTTTACTTCGAGCGACTTCTAAATAAAGGGACTTTTAAAAGTCTATAGCAAGCTCTTATAGTTTGCTATAGGCTTTTTTATAAATTCTCGAAATAATAAAATAAATATGTTATATTATAATTACAACATATTTATTTTTGTTGCGTATTTATTTTATTACAAACATTTCACACCATGTAAAAC
>NZ_RQZH01000077.1 GCF_003932845.1 Prevotella sp. OH937_COT-195 | reverse complement strand
ACGCCTTGGAGGTTATACACGCCGCGCTTGCCGGCAGGCACGTCGGCCGTCACGGTTTCGATGCCGTTGGTATCGCGGGTGATGGTCACCTTGTCGGTTATGACATTTCCCGAAGCGTCGCACACGGCTCCCTTTCCGGCGTTCCACACCGCTCCGGCGGGGCTTGTGATTTTGCAGCCCTCGAGGGTGAGGGTATTGAAGTAGCGGATGGAGCCGTTCGTGCCCTCTGCCGTTACCGTGGCGTTGCGGAGGGCGAGGGATTCCGAGGAGCCGCTATCTCCTGTAATGCCATATTTCCCTTTGGCATTGACGGTGCAGCCGTCGATGGTGAGCGAGGTCTTGTAAACCAAGATGGCGCAGTTATTTGTGCTCTCTGCGTTGAGCGTGCCGTTGCCCGTAATGGTCATCGGATTGTAGTAATTGACGACGGCCGGAAATGTCGTCCCCATTACCGCGTTTGTGCCGATGAGCTTCACTGTGAGGTTGTAGATATGTGATTCGATGCCGTTTCTGTAACCGCCGTTGATGGTGGCATTATCGAGGGTGAGGGTCTTGGTGGAGTGGTCGTAGTTTACCGTTCCGCTCACGCCTTCAATCACGCTGAGGTCGTCGCAGTTGACCTCGTTCACCCGCTTGCCGGCAATCACGAGGTCGTAGGTGGTAACCGGCTCGATGGTCACCTTGGATTTGATGATATTTCCCGAGGCGTCGCACACGGCTTTCTTTTCGGCGTTCCACACCGCTCCGGCGGGGCTTGTGATGGCGCAGCGGTAGAGGGTGAATTCCTTGAAGTCGCAGATGGAGCCGTCCGTGCCCTCTGCCGTTACCGTGGCATTGCGGATGGTGAGGGTTTCCGAGGAGCCGTCATTTCCTGCGATGCCCCATTTGCCCTTGGCATTGACGGTGCAGCCGTCGATGGTCAGCGAGGTCTTGAAAACATAGATGCCGCAGTCTTTTGTGCTCTCTGCGTTGAGTGTGCCGCCGCCCGTAAGGGTCATCGGCTTGGTGTGCAAGACGGGTGTATATACCGCCGTTACCGTGTTGGTGCCGGTGAGCTTCACAGTGAGGTTGTCGATTTGTGAATGGATGCCTTTTTCGTTACCGCCGGC
>NZ_RQZH01000076.1 GCF_003932845.1 Prevotella sp. OH937_COT-195 | reverse complement strand
AGATGTAATGGCTGCGCAGATGGCAGCAAGCGGGCTAAAGCAGTTGGGAAGCGTAACGGCAATGGCAAATCTAAGAAAATGCGGTCTAATGACAGATTTGGGTTCAATAAACACCAATTTTCTTGTCCTAACAAGACAACTATATTTCTAAGAATAAGGATAATATTATGAAAAAATACGATACAAAAAACAATCATTACACTCTTTGCGAGACAATAAAAATCGCAAAGAGTGTAATAATAGTTTATACGTAGTTTTCAACGATGGCATTCCAAAAACGATCTTCTTCTTCAATTTGCTCAGAGAAGAGCCATACTTCCTTTATCAAACCATTCTCAAATCGGAAAAGGTCTACTCCTTTCATCTCCATTGAATGTCCGCTTGCCGACACCGCGAATCCAATCGCAGCCACCACCAAATCTCCGTTTTCCGTCACATAATCCACTTGGTCGATAGCGAATGTTCCATTACTCAATTGAGCCATCTTTCCCAAATGGGCAAAGACATTCTGCTTACCGTTGTAGATGCCCGACAATGCGCCCTTTCCCGGCTGATGCCATACTAAATCATCTGCAAGTAATGCACTCACTGTTTCAAAATCCCCCTGTGCCAAAGCGGTGTAAAATAAACGCACTTTTTCTGTTTTCTTTTCCATAAATCTGTATTTTAATTGTTTAAATCACTGCAAAGTTATACTTTTGCATTATAATATACAAGTACATACAATTTTGTATGATACATACTATATTGTTAGATTTACTGATTATCAATAATAAAAAAGTTTAGTATGGAAAGAAAAAAAACAGACTATGAATGCCCGGTACGAAAGTCAATGCAAATTTTTGCCGGAAAATGGACACTGCTCATCATCTTCCAAATCAATCGAAGGATTGTCCGTTATGGAGAATTAAAACGTGCTATTCCGGATATAAGCGAGAAAATGCTTATTGATGAACTAAAATTTCTTTGCAGCAAAGGATTGGTTAAAAAGAAACAATATCCGGAAGTTCCTCCAAGAGTAGAATATTCTCTTACACCATTGGGAGAGAAAGTACTGCCGATTATTGATGAGAACTCTTTATAAATAGAATTCCCCGAATTTGGTAGGCTGAAAAAGCTCTAAATGTCCATTATACCAACAATTCCACACACATATCACGAAAGCATACA
>NZ_RQZH01000075.1 GCF_003932845.1 Prevotella sp. OH937_COT-195 | reverse complement strand
ACGCCTTGGAGGTTATACACGCCGCGCTTGCCGGCAGGCACGTCGGCCGTCACGGTTTCGATGCCGTTGGTATCGCGGGTGATGGTCACCTTGTCGGTGATGATATTTCCCGAAGCGTCGCACACGGCGCGCTTCTCGGCGTTCCACACCGCTCCGGCGGGGCTTGTGATTTTGCAGCCGTCGAGGGTGAATTCCTTGAAGTCGAGGATGGAACCCTTTGAGCCCTCTGCTGTTACCGTGGCGTTGCGGATGGTGAGGGATTCCGATGAGCCGTTATATCCTGCGATGCCATATTCCCCCTTGGCATTGACGGTGCAGCCGTCGATGGTGAGCGAGGTCTTGAAAACATAGATGCCGCAGTCATTTGTGCTCTCTGCGTTGAGCGTGCCGCCGCCCGCAATGAACATCGGCTTGGTGTGTCTGACGGACGTTACCGTGTTGGTGCCGGTGAGCTTCACCGTGAGGTTGTCGATCTCTGAATTAATGCTGATTTTGTTACCGGCGTTGATGGTGGCGTTGTCGAGGGTGAGCGTCTTGGTGGAGTGGTCGTACTTCACCGTGCCGCTCACACCGGAGATGACGCTGAGGTCGTTGCAGTTGGCGGAGTTTACCTGCGTGCCGGCAATGTAGAGCCTGTAGGTAGTAGCCGGCTCGATGGTTACCTTGGATTTGATGATATGTCCCCAGGCGTCGCACACGGCGCGCTTCTCGGCGTCGGCGTTCCACACCGCTCCGGCGGGGCTGGTGATTTTGCAGCCGTCGAGGATGAGGGTCTTGAAGTCGCAGATGGAGCCGGCCGTGCCCTCTGCTGTTACCGTGGCGTTGCGGATGGTGAGGGTTGAGCCTTTATTTCCTCCTAAGATGCCCCATCCGCCCTTGACATTGACGGTGCAGCCGTCGATGGTCAGCGAGGTTTCGTCGGTAAAGATGCCGGGGGGGCCATCTGAGCCCTCTGCGTTGAGCGTGCCGCTACCCTTGATAGTCATCGACTTGCTGTGGCCGATGGCGTCAAATCCCGTTACGGTGTTTGTGCCGATGAGCTTCACCGTGAGGTCGTTAATTTTTGAATAGATGCCGTGCTTCTCACCGCCGGCGTTGATGGCGGCGTTGTCGAGGGTGAGGGTCTTGGTGGAGTGGTCGTACTTCACCGTTCCGCTCACGCCGGGGATCACGCTGAGATCGTTGCAGTTGCCGGAGGTTACCTGCTTGCCGGCAATATAGAGGCCGTAGCTTGTAAGTGGTTCGATTGTCACCTTGGTGATGATGATATTTCCCGAGGCGTCGCACACGGCGTGCTTCCCGGCGTTCCACACCGCTCCGGCGGGGCTTGTGATTTTGCAGCCGTCGAGGGTGAGGGTCTTGAAGTTGAGGATGGAGCCGTCCCAGCCTTCTGCCGTTACGGTGGTGGCATTACCGATGGAGAGGGATTCCGAGGAGCCATCATATCCTGTAATGCCCGATATGCCCTTGGCATTGACGGCGCAGCCCTTGATGGTCAGCGAGGTTTTGTCGGTAAAGATGCCGCAAGCATTCGTACTCTCTGCGTTGAGCGTGCCGCCGCCCGTAATGGTCATCCACTTGGTGTGCCTGACACCGTCAAGCATCGACGTTACGGTATTGGAGCCGATGAGCTTCACCGTGAGGTCGTCGATATCTGAAACGATGCCTATGTAGTTACCGCCGTTGATGGTGGCGTTGTAAAGGGTGAGGGTGTGGGTGGCGGGGTTGTACTTCACCCTGCCGCTGACGCCGTCAATCACGCTGAGGTCGTTGCAGTTGTCGGAGGTTACCTGCGTGCCGGCAATTTTGAGGGCGTAGGTTGTAACCGGTGCAATGGTCACCTTGTCGGTGATGATATTTCCCGAGGCGTCGCACACGGCGCGCTTCCCGGCGTTCCACACCGCTCCGGCGGGGCTGGTGATTTTGCAGCCGTCGAGGATGAGGGTCTTGAAGTCGCAGATGGAGCCGGCCGTGCCCTCTGCTGTT
>NZ_RQZH01000074.1 GCF_003932845.1 Prevotella sp. OH937_COT-195 | reverse complement strand
ATAGAAGTGTCTTTATCTAATGCCATCTGACTTAACCTTTTTTTGATTATCGTATCAACTCTCATAGTTGAACTTTTAGCAACAGGTTTATAATTTTCCGTATACTTAACTGCTGAAGTGTCGATATCATCTAAAAAACCTTTTTTCTTTTGTTCTTCGAATTTTATATCATCTAAAAATCCTGCCATTATGATCACCTATCCTTCTATTAATTCTATTCTTTCTACTAATTCCTTATATATCGCTTCTAACATATGCAATACTCTTTTATCGTGCGTATCTTTATCCCTAATACCTTCTGCACTAAACTTCTTAATTCTTTCTCTTTGAAATATTTGATTTTTAAATAAAGCGTTTGAGAAAGTTTTTTTAGATATTTCTAATATCTTTTCATCAATATTACCATTCTTCTTGATTAATACTGGGATTGCTCCTATTAATTCAAATGGTAAATTTGATTCCTTTTTTCTATCTCGTAAAAAGTTAACAAACGATAAACTACTCTCATACGCTGATTGCTGCGTTTGAAATACCATAGCAATATAATCACTCGCGTATACTGCATTATTTGTGAAATCTGAATTTATTGTTGGTGGTACATCAATAAATATATAGTCAAAATCATAATCTCTTTTAATTTGATCAATAACTGATTTAAGAATATATCGTTTTTTAACAATATCTGTTTTGGCAATAATATCAGATAAATTAGCTAGTGAAGAATCTGCAGGTATTAACGCTAGTTTAGTTGATAGGTTGATAATACTATCTTCTAATTCACCAGTTTTAAGAGTATCTATAAATGTTTGTTTTTCATCTATAGCTTCTGGATATGTTCTTTTCATGATTTGAGTAGCATTACCTTGAGGATCAAAATCGACTAATAAAACCTTTTTGTCGTATCTTTCAGAAGCGATATAGGATAATAAAGTTGATACAGTAGTTTTACCTACTCCTCCTTTGAAATTACCAATAGTTATAACTGACATACATTACACTCCTTAGATTATAATATAATTATTATAACAGTAACTTGTTACATGTAACAAGTTACTAAGGTATATTATAATAAAATAACAATATTCATGATTATCAAACCCTATTAGTATAAGTAATATAAACTACTTTTAATAGAACAAAAACAAATCACATGTAACATGTTACATGTGATTTGTTTTTGTTTTTTTGTTACAGTATTTATTGTTTATACTCTATTAGTTTGTTATTCTTATAAATATACAAAAAACATTCAGTTGATACCAACAACTGAATGTTTTGAAAGGTAATAAAACGCACCCAAACGTTTTAATA
>NZ_RQZH01000073.1 GCF_003932845.1 Prevotella sp. OH937_COT-195 | reverse complement strand
TATTTAGTCGTCCCTTAAAAAGAGATGCTAAACGGGAATTGATTCATCAATGACCTCTCTCTTAGCATTTCTCTTATTGTTTTGAACAGGAATAAAAGAGCTCTCATGGCTCTTTTGAAGTTGTAAGCTGCCGGCCGCCGCCAACAGTAGGTTCACAGCATCCCCAGTCACACCCTTGTAAAAGTTGCGACCTAAACGATAGTCTGATTTCAAGTGTCCAATGGTAGGTTCTATGCCTGCTCGCTTGCAGAATATCTTGTGTTTCTTCCGCTTCTGATATCTGCTATCTGAAGGTTTGGGAGCATCCGGTATCAAAATCTGAGTCCCATTTACTTCTTTCTTACCCCGATAACCTCTGTCACCTGCCAGGATTTTAATCTTTCGCTGTGTGAGTCGTTCCACTTGTGCCAACGAGGCTTCTATCGTGTGTCCGTCATACTCATTACGAAATGATTGTGCTCCGAGAATAATCCCCGTAGCCGAGCGAATGATAGATACTTTGTTGCCAAATTCGTACTTCTTATGCTCTTTTCCCTTGCTGATGCATTGCACATCCGGCTCGTGAATAGAATAAATCTTTTTACCACTATGACGCCGTTGTGCAAGAATTGCCTCAAATCGCTCAATGAGCTTATTGTAAAGGCTGTGTTCTCCAAGATTCCGCTTAAGTTCTCGGACTAATCCGCCCGCTATGGTTCGAAGTTTTCTATCAGCCTTAAGTGCCTTGTTGCGATTCTTGGGATGATTACGAAAACGTTGGTCGCGATAAACTCGCTTGAGCACAAAGGTATAGCTTTGCCGAAGTGGGAGTCCCAGTTCATGAACGATACCCAGCACCTTACGGACTATCTTTTTGTGCAACTTGGCATCTGTTGGGTAGGTGATATTCTTCTCTTGAACCGTAGAGTCTATAAAGGCAACATCGTGATGCCGGTCATCATCTTCTTCGTTATTAACACGAATGCTTTCTTGAAAGATGAGTTCTATCCCCTTTTCGCCAATACGATTGCGAAAGTGCACCAATTCTGATGAGGCACAGGGAGCGCCAGGAACGAACTCTGGCATACCACAAAAGTATTGGTAATAAGCATTTTCACTCCATTGCTCCACAAGAGATTCATCAGAGAGATTGCGAAGATGTTTGAGAATCAACAAGCCACACATCAGACGAATGGGTTTGGCAGGGCGACCATTATTCTGACAATACAGAGGAGCGAAGGCGGTGTCGAATTTTGCCCAATCTATTTTGTCGGCCAGTTTGTAGAGTGGGTGCGATTGGTTCAGCATGTCGGACAGACTACTGAATAAGGATGGAGTGATATGGGGCTTTGTAATCATAAAAAATCTGCAAGTTTCGCACATCGAAGATACAAAAAATTGCAGACTTGACAAAGTATTTAGGAATTTATATCACTGAATACCAAATATTAAATGACTTTTTAAGGGGCGACTA
>NZ_RQZH01000072.1 GCF_003932845.1 Prevotella sp. OH937_COT-195 | reverse complement strand
GGACTAGTGTTAGCTAGTCCTTTCGTCTATAATGTAGATGAATTTAATATTGTTCTATTCCTTGAAAGAATAGTATTCAGATAATGCATTATTCTGTTTTTCTGATGCCTCTTGCTCAAAGTTCCCAAATTCGAGTAAGAGGTATTTTTGTTTTTGGTCATCGCCTCTCATAAGTAATTCTGGGTTTAACATTAAAGCTCCAGTTTTTCTTTTTATAATATTTCCATCTTCTAAGATTTTAAGAGTTGTAGTTACGGTTTGTAAGCTTGTGTTTGTAGCTTTAGCTATTTCTCTCGTAGTAGCTATCATTGTGTTATTACTTAAGTGTACGTTATCAAGAATGTAATTTACGATTTTAAGTTTTTTTCCACCAATCATATCTAACATACTTATTAGTTGAACGATATATGCCTTTACGAAGTTACCAGACGTTTGTTTTCGGTATAACTTATCTACCTCTATTACTTCTCCACTTTGTTCGTCTATGAGCCTCTGAGAGCCCTTATATACTGTTCCATATCTTTCTTTCACTTTCAATCACTCCTTTATTTTAAGTTATTCTAAATATATCATAACAGTTCTAAAAAAAAAAGAACATTTGTTAAAAGAAATTAGAACAAAACAAGTGAAAAATTAGAACAAAGAAATTCTTAATAGAAACTATCATATCAACCTATAATAAGAATTTAAGTAGTTAAATCTTCTTTTCTATATAAAGCGTCGGAGCATATCAGGGGGTTATCTAACGTAAATGCTACCCTTCGGCTCGCTTTCGCTCGGCATTGACGTCAGATACTGCACCCCCTGAAACCCCATGCTCCAACAGCAAAAAGGAAACTTTTTGCTGCTTTCCCGACGCTTATTCACTTCGTTCATATTTATATAGAAAAGAAGTGAATGCATTTATGCTTACAACTAATTTTGTTATATGGCTAGCATTTGGCAGGGGGATTGGGGGCATGCCCCCAACAAGTGTATTTGCAGTCACGAAATGAGCGTAGCGAATGAAGTGGCTAGCAAATACGATGCTTGCCAAACCTAAATTTTACATTGTGAAATGAGAAAATTTTTGACGAGCAAAGCGAAAATGATAGCCACTGAGGTGGCGATTGGTGCAGGTTTTAAGTTGGATTAATTCCAACTTAACAACCAATCCAAATCATTAAAGCGATATCGTGAAGTCAAAAAGCAATTATTTTACAATTAAAATTTATGGTGGGTTGGTTTTGATTATATGTATAGCTTTTTCTGCGAGTGTAACGAGTAGATCAAAAGCTATACATAAAAAAGGACTAGTGTTAGCTAGTCCTTTCGTCTATAATGTAGATGAATTTAATATTGTTCTATTCCTTGAAAGAATAGTATTCAGATAATGCATTATTCTGTT
>NZ_RQZH01000071.1 GCF_003932845.1 Prevotella sp. OH937_COT-195 | reverse complement strand
ACATTTGAGAGGTATTAAAACTTTCAATCCGTGTTTGGAAGAACAGAAGAAAATAGCAGACCTTTTGTCTCTTTTAGACGACCGCATCGCAACCCAAAGCAAAATCATTGAGGATTTGAAGAAGTTAAAGTCTGCAATTTCAGAAAGACTTTTCAAAAACGTAAAAGGTAATGTCTTTACATTGTCTGAAATTTGCGATATTGTTAAGGGAAAACAAGTCAATAGTGAACTTCTTTCAGAACATGGTAAATATTATGTGATGAATGGAGGAACTGAGCCATCTGGTTATTATGACAATTATAATGTGGAAGCCGACACTATTTCAATAAGTGAAGGTGGCAACTCTTGTGGATATGTACAATTCAACAAATACCCTTTTTGGAGTGGTGGGCATTGTTATTCTATTCAAAACATTGCTAACAATATTGAAGAACTATACCTATACCACTATCTTAAAACGAAAGAAGAAGCCATTATGAAACTCCGCATAGGTTCAGGTTTGCCCAATATTCAGAAAAAGGACTTGGCAATGTTCAGAGTAAAAGTGCCGAATATTGAGCGGCAAAAATCAATTTCGACTTTCCTTTCATCACTTGATAGAAAAACTGAAATCGAAGAACGAATGCTTAATGGTATGCAGAAGGAAAAGCAATATCTATTACGCCATATGTTCATATAAACATTTGTCGCAGGAGATACTCCTTCAGCCTTTGCAATAGCACCAAGGAATCAATCTCAAGATTGATTTTCTGAACTAATGTAGATAATTGCTTTCCAATTTGCTGTTGTACTTCAAATGTTGGAGTACAAAGTGGAATGTTACACAACCCTTCATAGGACAAGCATTGTCTAACGCTACCCTCTAATCTCTTTCTTATTTCAGAAAAGAATTGCTTAGACTCAAAAAAGTAATCAATGTATTTGGGTGATACACAATCTTTTGTACGGAAACAAATGTACATCGGACTTACTATCCCTTTTTCAAATGTAGTGAGGCGTGCAATAGATCCAACGTTTATTCTTGCAGGATTAAAAGCAAAATCATTCCGCTCTACAATTTTATAGTTTGAAGTGTCATCGCTTGCAACATTCCTGTTTTCAAACTGTTCATCTTGCCTAATAAAACCTTGACGATTGCTAACTGACAAAACATTCTGAACAATATTGTCCTTATTCCTTTTAGAAGTCTGCATAATGCAATCCCCTATATGTGAAGATATTTTAGTCTTTTGACTATATTCTATTTCAATAATTGCAGACTTTAACTTCTTCAAATCCTCAATGATTTTGTTTGGGTTGCGATGCGGTCGTCTAAAAGAGACAAAAGGTCTGCTATTTTCTTCTGTTCTTCCAAACACGGATTGAAAGTTTTAATACCTCTCAAATGT
>NZ_RQZH01000008.1 GCF_003932845.1 Prevotella sp. OH937_COT-195 | reverse complement strand
TTACAGTTTTATCTTGTTCTCATGGTCTCGTATTATGTCGTTTTCAAGTTCATTTTTTTTCTTGTCGTTCTTTCTTATGCTCCACCTGAACAATATCCATGGCGTGAATGTCTTTTTTGTTGAATGTGTAAAGCTCCTGTATGAGCCGGTGCTTACTGTGGTCTTACTTCTCGGATTGCCTATGAAACTTGTGCATCCTATTGACAGTAAAATGTCGGGGGGTGAAACTGTATGAGAATATGAGATTGCTTTCCGGGTTGTAATTCTTCGTCCTTGAGAATTCGGTGTTTATGTAATTCTGATAGGAGAAAGTGGTTCGCGCCTCGAACTTTCCCCATTTCTTGCTCAATATCAACATGCCTGTGAAATGTTTTTTTGCCCCCACTGTTGTGTAGTAATTTACATTGTAAGCCATGTCCATCAAAAAGAAAAATCCTTTTACACGCCATGACATGTTGTATTTCAACTGCAATGAGCGGAAACGCCCCATGTTATAATATGTTGTCAGTAGTACACCATTGTCTTTTACAAAGTGAACGGGTTCGATAATATCGCTTGACATTCCGTATGAAATGCTTGTGCCGAGCCCTATTCCACCTCTGAAATATGACGCGTTCCAACCAAAGGAGTGTGTCTTTGACGGCATAAGGAACGGATTTCCATGACTGACAAGAAGTGTGTCGGCAGACGTATTGTATGGGTTAAGCATGGCAACAGAGGGTGGTGTGTTACTGTATGTGTAACTAATTCTTGTACTCATGCTGTTTGTTATGTTGTAGTACATGCCAAGTGACAATCTCGGTTTGAAATAATGATGAGAAATACTGTCGGATTTCATAGATACATACTCCATTCCTAACGTGGCATCGTATGTTAGTTTTCGTGCCAGCATTCCGCTGTATCCTGCAAATACAAACTCATTCAGTCGGTGGTGTCCGAAAAGATAATTTCCTATGCCGGTGTTCTCAATCCTGTCATAAGAGTATTGCGTTTCGTTTCCTATATTTAGACTTCCGTCGTTGTCGAAGTCTTTGGAATAGTCCAGTGTGAATGTCATCAGTTTGCGGTCGTTGTTATATTTCTGAGTATTCACGCCTCCATTTCCACTTACATTCTCTTCCAAACTGTTTGTGTTGTCTGCACGATTGTCGGAATACACTGCATACGCCTCCATTTCCTCGTTCTTAGAAAATAGATGCTTATAATATGCCGTTGCAGAAAACAGATGTGAGCGATAGTCAGACGTATTGTCACGTGTGATTCTGTGTTTGTTCTGTTCGCCAAATGATATATTTCCATTTGTTTCCTTGCTTGCGTTTCCTTGAATATATGCAGCAAGATAGTCTTTTTCTGTAATATGCCATTTCGTCATCAAAGAATAGTCATAGTCATAGTTTTTTTCTCTTGACTCTCCAGAGTATTCTTTTACGAGCTTTGGTGCTATGAGTTTGTAACTATTCTCTTTCCTGCTGTGACCTATACCGAAAGAAGCATCGCCGTATAGTGACATGCGGCTGTTGCCAATCTCAAACTTTGGCATTACAAAACCGGATTTCTCAGGATAGTCAGCACGTGTTGATAGTTGTGCATAGGTGTATAACGATGTTTTCTTCAATTTTATGTTCATTATACGCTTTATTCCTTGTCTCATATACTTTGCTCCCACTACGTCTATTATCTCCACAGACTTTATGCGTGACGGATCAATGGGACTTATACCGGAGTTCACTCGCATACCGTCAATGAGTACCATCATCGACTGTCCGTCGGAAGAGCGCACGCTTTCACTTACAGGGTCACTGTATAGTAGTGGTATTTCCTGCAAGGCGATAAAAGGGTTTCCACTTTCCTTCGCTTTTTTTGAAAGATAGAATATATGCCCCTTTGATATGGCACGGCTGCTTCTCCCCTTGACAACAACGTTATCGAGCATAATACTCCTTGTTTCGAGAGTGAAATTCATAGTGACATCTTTATCTATCGTAATAGAATCTTCCTTGCTTGTGAGTCCCACGCAACCGGCTACTATGTGATATTTTCCCTATGGAACTTTGCCTGTGAGATATTCTCCATCGGTATCCGAATGTGCCAATGCTGCAAGTTCTCCGTTTCGATAAAGATATATTTGCACTCCATTTATGACGCTTCCTTTATCGTCTGTTACTTTTCCCTGCACACAGTATTGAGAAAAGGCAGATACAGATATCAACAAAAAAAATATTTTTTCCTATCATTTCGTTCTTGTACAAGAACATCAGGTATTCTGCTAATGACAGATTGAGCGTTTCAATAAAGCAAGCATCATCACCATTCATTAGATGGAGGGTGCATGGTCCTAAGCAGCTTGGATAAAGTTTGCATTTCTTGCATTTATCCTTTGTTAAGTCATATCCTATTGTAGATATTTTTTTGTTCCATATGATTTCACCTGTTTCTGTATCAAGATATCCATAAGAATTATGTTCGTCAAACTCATCTATTGTCGTACATTTAAAAACTTTCCCATCATAATTTACAACAGCTTCGTTGAGCATTTCAGCGAAACACACCCCTCCTTGAGTATAATAATCCACAATGAAATTATTGTCAAAAAGTTTCTGTATTGTGTCTAAAAGAATTTCTTTGTTTATAACTTTGTCATTTACTTGCCAAATTCTTTTTAGGATTATTTTAACGCGTTTTCTATCAAGATCTTTAATATCTCCGAGGATATCATCAAAATTATTCAATGTCTGTGCGTCAAAATTTATTCTTACTGCAACGAAACAGTTGTCAATTATTTCTAATATTTTTTTTTATATTATTGACCGTAAGTTGGTAAGTATCTAACTTTCTGTCTTTTGTAAACTTGATTTTGTTATGCTGTTTTCTGTTGCCGTCTAATGTTATTTGAAATACACATGGAAAATGCGAGATGGTTTCCAACTGACTTCTTTTTATTAAACTTCCGTTTGTTGTAAAGTCTAAAATGAAAGATTTCTTGTTTTTTTCACAAAAGTCAGAAGCAAAGTCCGTTAGATTTTTTATGGCATCAAATTGAAGGAAAGGTTCACCTCCAAAGAATGACAACTTTAAAACTCTGAAAGGCGATCGCTCATTATGTACAATTATGTTTTTTTTTATGCCTTCAATAACATCATTATGTATTGCGCTTTTCTTTTGCTTCTTCTCGTAACAATACCAGCAAGATAAATTACAATCTAATGTTGGATTAACTACAATGTGATATAAAGAATTGTCAAATTTTGATTTTTTCTTTTCAAACTCAATATAAGATAACTCGTCAAAATCTTCATCGATAACAAATCCATGCTCTACAAGGGAGTTATAAAGCATTTGGTTTTTTATTTTTAAAACTTCCATATTATCTGCATTTGCATACATCTCATGCAATTCATGGTTCAAAATAATATGGCTGTTATTCATAAAATTTATATGAAGATAATAGTCTTTATCCACTTTTGTATTTAATTGGTAAAAATTCTTTTTCATTTTCTCACATTCTCATTTCTACTAAAATTTATGTCGTATGCAAGAAAAACACTTGCATACGACATGGTATTAATTTATACTTTAGGTTCCGTTATAACAGTACAAGTTTTATTTGTATTGACCAAAGAACATGTTTCTTGGGAGTTATTGATTAACACGCAAGTTTTTGAATTATTAACGACAGTGCAATCTTTCCCGTTATTTTTTGCGGAACAAGTTTTTTGATCATTAAATTCTTGCCTATCTTCAGTTCCTCCTCTAACAGCAATCATATGATTGTTGTCAAGGATTTCCAAAACATCTTTCTCAAGGCTCATAAAATTTATAGTTTCCATCCTTCTTTTTCTTATTATTACTTATCAGAAATATTTAATTTTAATCATGTCCTTTATTCATACAGCTTCTCGATTCAATCGGTAAGGATATTGCTGCACTGTAATCAATCTTATAGTTCGATTACAGCTTCCAAACGACTAAGTTTGTGTTTAAAAACTCTAATTGCTTCTTAAAATTTAATTACTAATACGTCTCATACAAAATCTTATTACATCCTTGCAAGAGAGCAATAAGTTGGTTTCTACTTACTCAGCAGTAAGTAATGCCGTTCCATATGAGAACCTACCACTCTCAGGTACAAGAAGCAGAATTTTCTCTCCTTGCTTTATTTCCTTTGTCCTAATGAATTCTTCCAATCCGACATAAATGGCAGCTGAACCGATATTTCCGACAGAGGTCAGATTTGTAAACCATTTTTCTTTTGTCAGGGCTATTCCACGAGAGACTATTTCCTCATTCAGTTTGTCGTAGAAGAACATTGAAGACACATGAGGTATCACATAGTCTATCTCCTGCGCTTTTACATGATGCTTGCCAAGCACGGCTTCGATATGGTCGACCCAATACTTGATAATGTACTTCTTTAACTGCCGAATGTCCTGTTTGCCAACAAGCACGGCACGTTCCTTAATCTCATCCGGAGAAAACTCTTTCCAGCTTTTGAGCCGTCCGTCCTCCTGTAGCTCTGACGCCATGAACATACAGGTGGGAAGTTCGTTGGCATAGGAGGTCATATCAACCCATTCGATTTTGAGTGGGCATGTTCCTTCTGGATGGTCTTGCAGCAAAACTGATCCCGCCCCATCAGAAAGCATGAACCGCATAAAATCCTTCTCAAAAGCCATGTAAGGGTCTTTGTCAGGATTGTCGTGTGTAACTTCATACTCAGGGTCATAAAACTTGGCTGCCAACGCAGGTGAGGTCAATTCTGATGCTACGCATACGGCTTTTGATGCAGTCCTGCAAGTATATTGCTGTAGCATATTTTCAATGCCTGCAATGAAGTCAGACATACACCTGCCGACGAGAAAATTTCCATAGGGAAGTTGCCCAACTCTCCATGTACCATCGACGCATGGGACGGAAGCAGTTGGTCGGGTGTACTTGTGCCGCAAGCCAAAAGGGTCAGATCGTCAGGAATGTTTCTGTTTTCAAACAGCCCACACACGGCTTCCTTTGCCAACTCTGCATTCGAGTGTGTTAGGTTTTGGCTTTTGTCCAACCCGTAATACCTCGTCTTGATACCATTTTGTCTAAGGACAATGGAACGGACTCTTGAAGGATTTCCGCCAATTTTCCCGATATAGTCCTCCATATCCTCATTGGCAATGGGAGAATTAGGAAGATATGCCGACACGCCATTGATATATACCGATTTTTCCATCAGAAGATTATTTGGTTATTAAATTATATATTGTGCATATCTGCTCTTTCAACTCTGAAATAGAAAGCTGGCTACTCAAAGCACTTCTGTACGATAATCCAAGATAGATGTTCCTAATGGAAGATATAATCTTTTCTGTTTCCACAGTTTGGGTAATCTCTCCTTTCTGTTTGGCAAGCTCTATCACCTCACGCCATTCATTGTTTTTCCTGTCCTCATATTCCTGAAACTTCTCTTTCCAATTCGGGTAATTGTCTTTCAGGTACAGTATGAATGACATGAAATTGGCAGAAGTGACAGTCCCTTTTGTCATCATAAAAAATGATTTCATACGGCGGCCGATGTTTTCCACACGGCTGTCAATGAAATCCTTTAATGGTGTCAGGCTTGTGGTATCAGGGAGGTCATGCCCATTATCACTGAGAAACTCAAATACAAATCTATCAACGGCATGATGGAATATGTCCTCTTTATTCTTGAAATGATGGAACATGTTGCCGCGAGAGACATTGGTCACTTCCACTAAGTCTGAAAAGGATACTGCTGCATATCCTTTTTTCAGGAATAGTCTGAACGATTCGTTCAGGATGATATCCCTTTTGCTCATGTTTTCTTTATCTGTCTGATTTTCCATAAGTCCATAACGTTAAATTTAAAAACAGAACGTTCGTTCTGCCACTTTCGGTGCAATAACACGCAAAATATTTCAATCTGCCAAATTTTCGGAGGCTTTTTCTTTAAAAAAGAATATTTTTCTCTTTTTCCCAATAAAGTGGGTGAGTAATTTTTATATTTTGGAAGACTCAGGCAGAGATATTATACCCTGCCCGAGTTTTTCTAATTGAAGAAATTCCACGATAATCCCAATCTCAACACTCGTTCGTTGAGCGGATAGTGGGGTGTGAGAAAATAGTTTCGGTTGCCCGATCCGGCATTCACATGACTCATCATCACGAAGAAGCGTGTGTGTTTCAGGTGCATGTTGGCATAAACGTTTATTATGGGGTAGTTGCCTGTTTGCACACGTTGTCCGCCGTTTTCCTGTATTGTAAACTGCCCCATCGATGGACTGTAGTCCGGCGCGTAGTACTTGGTAAAATACCGCATGTCTGCACCGAGTTCGCAACTAAGCACTTTTGCAATCTTGAATTTCAGGTATAGGTTTGTGTATAAGTTCAGTGTCGGCACCGGCAACACGTCTGCATTGCTCGACTTCTGATATGTCAGCACTGTCTCCCAGTTTAACAGTCCCAAGCGGAAATCCTGTGCCAGTTGTGCCGTTAGCAGGCTGATGTTACCTCCGTGCTGTCTCACGGCAATGCTGTTCCCCGTGCGCAGGAATTTATCCGTTATGTTATATTTCTGTCCTAAATAAGTATGGTTTTTAATGGTTTCGGCTGCCACGCGCAACATTGTGCGTGTTTTCTTCAGCGTGAAGCGTCCCTCTATTCGTGTCCTTATCTCTTTTGCCATGTTGTCGTTGTCCCACCAATGTCTTCGTGAGTGGTAGTGCCGGTAGTAGAACGTCGGGTTTAGCCTGTGGATGTATGCGTTTGCCGCGAGTCTCACCGTGTCGCCGAGCAGTGCGAAATTCACATCGGCCGTTGCGTCTATTTTCATTTGCCCCGCGTCCTCGCCCACGAGCCATGTCTCTGCCGTCACGTCATAGTGGAATGCCCGTCCCGAGGTTTTGCTCAACTGTCCTCCTATGCTTAGCGTATGTTCGTTGTATGTCGTAATTCCTCCCTTGTCGTCAGGCAGTGTGAAGTGCCGCAGGTCTGACGTGGCAAAGGCTTTCAGTCCTGCTTTTGCCCATTTGTTGAAACCTTCGAGCAGTGCTATCGCGAATGTATTTTTAAGTTCGTAATGGTTCGTTTTGTCGTATATGGAATCGCCTTGTGCCAACTCCGTACCATAGTGGTCTTCGGCGTAATAGTCTTTTGGTGTTTCGTATGATTGGAATATGCGTCGGAATTTGTCAAATTTCATTGTATGTATGAAACTTGTTACCGGCACATACTCGTTTTTCAGCCATTTATTTTCTTCTTCTTTCTTTTTTTCTATCGCAATCAGGCTGTCTGCCACAGCCTTGCTCGTTATTTTAATTCGTTCCGAGTGGTTTACGTTTATGCTGTCTTTGGGCTGCTTTCCTACAATCTTTGCATTGTCAGGCCTTCCCGAGAATGTCTCATTATTGTCGTATTCGTCCTCGTTGAAGTCTCGTCCCTCTCGTTTTGCCTTTTTCCTTTGTTTCTCTTTTTCCTTTTCTGCCTCGTTCTCTTTCTTTGAAGCCATTGCGAATTTCTTTGCCTTGATTTCTTCTTCTGTCATCGGCACCTTACGACTGAATCCGATGTTGTATCGATGCGATAAGAATACATGCTGGTTGTCGTTCCGGTTCCAGTTCTTCGATAGTACCGTTGGTATTTCGTTGGTAAGGAAATTATCATCGAATATTTCCGGATTTGTTATGTATCTGTCGTCCGTTATACCTCCGTTTTCTGCCACTTTCTCGTGATTTGTCGAAAGTAGTACGTGTGCCTGATAGCGTTCTCCGATATACGAGCCGTACATAGTGTAATTTATATGGCTCGCGCTTTGGTTCTGATAGTATCCTCTGCCGTAAAGATAGTCCAGTTTGAAGCCTATGCCGAGTTCTTTCCCTGCATTTACTGCGAACAAAGCCTTGATGTGATCTTCTCCGTCGGTTCTGTCTCCGGCAGAGTTGAATGACACGTTTGTTATCGGTGACAATGTTCGTGTGAAGTGGAACTGCAACGGTTGTTTGAAGAAATAATCGTATGGCAGCATGAAAATGAACTGTTCTTGTTCGTTGCGGTCGGCAAATATGCGGTTCTGCCGTGGTGCTCCGAGATTTCCGAGACTGTTGTATTCGCCTCGCAGTCCGGTATTGAACACAGAGTTCATATACATGTGGTGCATGGTGTCCGGCACAGCAGCCAGCCTGTCACCGAAGCGTTCGTCTATGGTCCACACCCACAATCCTTTCGGAATTTCCTTGTGTCTGTTTCCGAGCGAGTCTGTCTTGTTTCTCGTTTGCCCCGGCATTGTTATTTCTCCGTCTTCGTTTATCGACGTAAAATCGTTCTGCGCCAAGCCGGCTGTTGTCACCGCAGTCAGTGCCAAGATAATAATAAGAGTTTTGTTCATCTATTTCATCAAGCGGAAAATACATTCGACAAATTTCAGCACCATCGATCCAAGCACTATGTATGTGCCTGTGTCTCGGTCTGCGAAAAAGTATATGCACATACCTACTATGGCTCCCAGTATGAAAAAGGTGTTCAGCCAGTTGCGCAGCACGAAATATCTGTCAGGGTCTTTTTCCTTGCGATGCGTGCGACGGATTGTGCGTTTTGCCAATTGTTCTTGTCCCTCGTTAGTTATATTTTCGTTATTATCCATTCCGTTACATTGTTAATATTTATTGCTGTATAATCATTTTCTACCGACAAAGGTAGCAAATAAAGTCGGTTATTTGTCGTTTCGATTGTTTTTTTACATATTTTTTATACCTTGAAGTTCGTGCGATATTATTTCTGTTGTCGTTAATCGTTCAACAGTCCTTTCAATCTTATAATCTCGTCTCGATACTGTGCGGCTTGTAAGAAATCGAGTTCTTTTGCAGCCTTTTTCATTAGAGCGGTTGTGTTGGCTATGCTCTTTTCTATCTGCTTCCGGCTCATCTTCTGCATTATCGGGTCGGCAACCATCTCCATTCCATCTTTTTCTATGTATGGTTTGTATCTCTTTTCCTTAGATGACTTCACTGCATCTTCCACACTGTGTTTCACGAACGAGTTTCTGTCAACGGCTTTCACTATCTGCTTTGGTGTAATTCCGTGTTCCTCGTTATATTTCAACTGCTTGGTGCGTCGTCGCAGTGTCTCGTCAATAGTTTGTCTCATGCTCCTCGTGATGGTATCGGCATACATTATAACTTTTCCGTTTATGTTTCGTGCCGCACGGCCTGCCGTCTGCGTAAGCGAACGGTGCGAGCGCAGAAAGCCCTCTTTGTCGGCATCGAGTATTGCTACGAGCGACACTTCCGGCAGATCGAGTCCTTCGCGCAACAGGTTTACCCCGACCAGAACATCGAATGCTCCCTGTCGCAGGTCGGTCATTATCTTTACCCTGTCGAGTGTGGCAATGTCGCTGTGTATATAGTTGGCTCTCACGCCGTTGTTCAGCAGATACTCCGTAAGTTCTTCCGCCATTCGTTTTGTAAGCGTTGTAACGAGTATCCGTTCGTTTCGTTCGCATCGTTCCACTATTTCGCCGAGCAGGTCGTCTATCTGGTTCTCGCTCGGGCGTACCTCGATTTCCGGATCGAGCAGTCCCGTTGGTCGTATTACCTGTTCCACCACAACTCCGCCCGCCTCTTTCAGTTCGAAGTCGGCAGGCGTTGCGGAGACGTATATCACTTGTTTTGTCATCTCTTGGAACTCCTCGAATTTGAGCGGACGGTTATCGAACGCAGCCGGTAGGCGAAAACCATATTCCACGAGGTTTGTTTTGCGGGCACGGTCTCCGCCGTACATCGCGCTTATTTGCGGTACGCTCACATGGCTCTCGTCAATAACGAGCAGAAAGTCGTCCGGGAAGAAATCGAACAAGCAGTAAGGTCGTTCTCCCGCCAGTCTGCCATCGAAGTAACGACTATAATTCTCTATGCCCGAACAATGTCCGAGTTCCTTTATCATCTCCATGTCATACTCCACCCGTTCCTTTATCCTTTGTGCCTTCAACGTATCGCCCACATCGTTAAAGAACTCCACTCGTTCCATGAGGTCGTCCTGAATCATGCGTATTGCCGACGCGGTTTGTTCCTTCGACGTTACGAACAGGTTTGCCGGATAAATCTGATATTCCTCAAACTTCGCCATGCTGTGATATGTAACGGAGTCGAGTTCTTCTATGTCGTCAATCTCGTCGTCCCACCATGAGACGCGCAGCAGGTTGTCACTGTATGCCATGAAAACATCAACCGTGTCTCCCCTGACACGGAAATTGCCTCGTTTCAGTTCGATGTCGTTCCTCAGGTATAGAGCATCGACCAGTTGTCTTAGGAACATGTTGCGATCCAATCGCTGTCCTTTCCTTATCGTTATCACGCTGTTTGCCATTGCCACGGGACCTCCCATTCCGTATATGCACGACACCGACGACACCACCACCACATCCTTTCTGCCCGATAGCAGCGATGATACCGCAGACAGGCGCAGGCGGTCTATTTCTTCGTTTATGGCGAGGTCTTTCTCTATATAAGTGTCGGTTTGTGGAAGATATGCCTCCGGCTGGTAGTAATCGTAGTAACTGACATAGTATTCCACCGCATTCCCGGGGAAGAAACTTTTCATCTCCTGATACAACTGTGCGGCCAATGTCTTGTTGTGACTGAGGATGAGGGTAGGGCGTTGCACGTTCGCTATGACGTTTGCCACGGTAAACGTCTTGCCCGACCCCGTAACCCCGAGCAGCACTTGCGCCTTGTCGCCACGTTTCAGTCCGGCCGTCAGTTGGCTTATTGCCTCCGGTTGGTCGCCGGTAGGTTCGTATTGCGATGTCAGTTTGAAATCCATACCGCAAAATTACATAAATTTCCGCGTAACGACAAATGTTTCAAAATGATAAACTCTTAGACTAGTCGAAATGTTAAAAATAACAATTTTTTCATTAAAAATTTTGCATTTCTAAATAAATTGTTGTATATTTGCCACATCTTTATTTGCGATTTCGGGATTGTCGAAATCAATTTTCCGGGTTGGTGCGTCCTGCATCAACCCTTTAAAAATGTTTTTTCGTACACACTATTTGTGTTGAAACAGAATGTATTTTGGGCTATTTCTCGTAATAATAATAACGAAAAACAAAAATATATTAAATAGTTTTATCCTTAAACAGATTATTGATAACTTTGCAAATCTGAAATATATTGTAGGATTCAATAGGTATATGAGATATGCTATAATTGCGGCAGGCGAGGGTGCAAGGCTTGCAAATGAAGGCGTTACAGAACCCAAACCTTTGGTTAGTGTCGGCGGAGAGCGGCTCATAGACAGACTTCTTCGCATTTTTATGGATAACGATGCAGAGGAGATTGCCGTTATATGTAACGGCATAGACAGTACAGTCGGACAACATCTTGACGATATTTGCAGAAACGGGCTTGGAGAGCGGAGTGTGCCTTTGCAATATATGGTTAAATCTACTCCGAGCAGTCTTCACAGTTTTAACGAACTCTGCACGCTGTTGCAAGACGGGAAATTCGTATTGACTACGGTGGATACCGTTTTCCGCGAGAGCGAGTTTGCACGGTTTGTATCTTTTTTCGAGAACAGTAATGCCGATGGTTGTTTTCCCGTAACAAGTTATGTAGATGACGAGAAACCACTTTATGTTTCTGTTGACGACTCGATGTGCATAACGGGATTTCACGACGAGCGTGGCGATTGCCGATATGTGAGTGCCGGGATATACGGACTTGGAACGAAAGCCAAAGACGTGGCACGACGTTGCATGGAACAAGGCGTAAGCCGCATGCGTAATTTCCAGCGCGCACTTGTTGCCGAAGGTTTTAATATAAAGGCTCATGCTTTTACGAAAGTGCTTGACATAGACCATACGGAGGATATACGGAAAGCCGTGGAATTCCTTCGACAAAACTGTTGATATGAGGGTGCTGATGATATTTCGGGCGGAAATTTATTCGCCGAATTGCGTAGAGAAAGACAGGAAAATCCTTGAGACCGTAGGGAACGAGTTGTTGAAATACGGGGCAGACGTTTCTTATGTACGGGAAGATTTGCTCAAAGATGATGCCGACGCAGACGTAATATTCTCTATGGGGCGCAGTTCGCATATAATAGAATGGCTTGACAGAAAAGAAGACGAAGGTAGGAAAGTGATAAACAGCAGTCTTGGAATGCGAAACTCAAAACGTTCCATCGTTGAGCGGATTATGCGAGAAAACGCCATTCCCACTGCACCATTGGAAGGGAATTACGGATATTGGTTGAAGCGAGGGGACGGTGCTGCACGACAGAAAGAAGACGTGCTCTTTGCCGAAAACAAGGCAGAACGTGACAATATCCTCGCAGTTTTTAGGGAAAGAGGAATCTCTGACGTAGTTGTCACTGCCCATGTCAAGGGCGATTTGATTAAGTTCTACGGCGTTGCGGATACTCCTTTTTTTCGTTGTTTCTATCCTACGGACGATGGCGACAGCAAGTTCGGAGATGAAAATCGTAACGGTACGGCGGCACATCATTGTTTTGACCGTGCATTGTTGAAGGAAAATGCCGGCAGGCTTGCGAGCATGGTCGGACTTCAAGTTTATGGAGGCGATTGTATAGTGCGTAACGACGGTACTTTCGCAATAATTGACTTTAATGACTGGCCCAGTTTTTCACGATGCCGGCATGATGCCGCCAAAGCCATTGCTTCACTCGCGGGTTTATAATAAACGAATTGACGGGTATCACAGAAAATCAACTTTTTCATGGGAAAATCATTCAATGAGATGCTTCGGGCATCATTAAAGAGCAAAGATACAGAGGAGTGGATAGATGTTTATTTTACCCGCCCCATAGGACTTGTGTTTGCTATTTTATGGAATAAGTTGGGCATACATCCTAACGTTATTACCGTATTGTCGATATTCCTCGGCATCGGTGCCGGAGTGATGTTCGGATATACCGATCTGCAACACAATATAATCGGTGTGCTGCTGCTTATGTTTGCCAATTTCTGTGACAGTACCGACGGGCAGATGGCACGGCTGACCGGTAAGAAAACCCTTTTGGGCAGGGTTCTCGACGGTTTCTCCGGTGACATCTGGTTTTTCGGAATATATGCTGCAATATGTATCCGTATGTTTAATCAATACATACCCGGAACCGACGTGAAATGGCATATATGGATATGGTTGCTCGCCTTTGTTGCCGGCATAATGAGCCATTCGCCACAAAGTTCGCTTGCCGATTACTACCGCCAGATACACCTTTTTTTCATAAAA
This sequence comes from Prevotella sp. OH937_COT-195, assembly GCF_003932845.1. Classification (GTDB taxonomy): domain Bacteria; phylum Bacteroidota; class Bacteroidia; order Bacteroidales; family Bacteroidaceae; genus Prevotella. Next base: position 74,592 of record NZ_RQZH01000008.1, on the reverse strand, counting down.
GGAAAGGAAAACAGCGAACTTGACAACTACAAACAACAACGCGCTGTTTATGAGCAACAACCCAAGAACATGATTTTTGCACGGCTGTTTTACTACAATTATGCCAATTACTGCAAAAGTCAGGAGAAACGTACACCGAACTTCCAAAAGATGATGAATGTTTTAATGCAAAAGCACGGAGATGCGGAAAGAATGCCGGCGGAACTTAAGGATAAGTTTGTCAACGGGAGTCGTCCGCTGATGAAATATGCAAACATTCTCACGTTCAACGTCAGGGCGATAACGCTGTATGCCACATGCCTGCTTGATTGTCCGTGGGTCTATCTGCTTGTGGAAATCATCGTGCTTAACATATTGTATATTTACATGCACAAACGTCATGAGGCTCTGTGTGCGTATATTACCGAAAGGCTATGACAAAAGGATATATATTCGATTACGGTGGTACGATAGACACTCGCGGCGACCATTGGGGAAGGGTGCTGTGGAAAGGTTATGAGCTATGCGGAATACCTGTCAACGAGCGGCAATTCCGCGAAGCATACGTTCATGCAGAACGCATTTTGGGACGAAATCCGATAATAAAACCTTCGTTCACGTTCCGTAGGACTCTTGACACGAAACTGCGCATCGAGATGGAATACCTGATGACGGAAGGATATTGGAATGTTTCAGAAGAAATGTTTGTGAAAAAGCACTCGGAGATGCTCGAATTTCTGTATGACGAAGTGTGTAATGTCGTGGCGGAAAGCACTAAGGTGCTTGAGGCGTTGAAGCCGGAATACCCAATGGTATTGGTAAGTAATTTTTACGGAAACATATCTACGGTACTCCGTGAGTTTGGCTTGGAAAGTTTCTTCAATTCGGTAATTGAGAGTGCCGTAGTTGGTATTCGCAAACCCAATACGCGCATTTTTGCACTCGGTATAGAGGCTTTGGGGCTGCCTGCCTCAGATGTTACGGTAGTTGGCGACAGTTATTACAAGGATATTTTACCTGCCAAAAGTCTGGGATGCCGAACGGTGTGGATAAAGGGATTTGGCTGGACTGACGAAGAGTATGACGAGACTGTTCCCGACAGGGTAATCAGCAGGCTCGATGAAATATTGTAAATTGAAAACAGGATAACAAAGAGGGAAAGAATGAAGAAAATATTAATATTGATGTTGGTGATGCTTGTGGCAATAGTATCGCATGCACAAAATATATCGGGCAGAATAATAGATGCGTCTACGGGTGACAGCATACCATACGCAAGCGCAATATACAAAGGACACAGAGTTATGGTGTCGAGCGATGCCGGCGGCAGATTCAGCATCGCAAAGTGCGCAGGGTGGACGCTGACGTTCAGTGCCGTAGGATATAAACCGAAGAAAATGCTGATAAAAAACACTACGGTGGGTAATCTCGTGATAAAGCTCGAACCTTCGGAAGCGCATGTATTGGAAGGTGTCACGGTAAAGGCAAAGCGCAAAAAGTATTCACGAAAAAACAATCCGGCGGTGGAGTTGATGAAAAGAGTGGTTGAGGCAAAGAAACGGACAGACTTGGCCAATCATGACTTTTATCAGTATAATAAATATCAGAAGATAACGCTCGCTTTCAACGACCTTAAGCCTGCCGAGTTGGAAAGTGAGTTCTTCCAAAAGAAAAAATGGCTTCTCAACCAAGTGGAGCCAAGTCCTTACACGGGAAAATTGATACTGCCCATAAGCGTTGACGAGACCGTGACGAAGAAGGTTTACAGAAAGTCGCCACGCTCGGAGAGGGATATAATAATCGGACAAAACTCCACCGGCATAAACGATCTTATAGAAACGGGAGACATCTTGAACACTGTACTGAAAGACGTTTTTACGGATGTTGATATATATGATGACCAAGTGAGATTGTTGCGACATCCTTTTACGTCTCCCATAGGAAAAAATGCAGTTGCTTTCTATCGTTTCTATATAGAAGACACCGTTTATGTGGCAAATGATTTGTGCTATCATTTACAGTTTCTGCCAAACAACCAGCAGGATTTTGGTTTCCGAGGAGAACTTTACATCATTGCCGATTCTACGCTGCATGTGAAGAAATGCAATCTCTCCATACCAAAGAAGAGCGACGTAAATTTCGTCGATGATTTGCAGATAGTTCAGGAATACAGCAAACTACCCAATGGCGAATGGGTTTTATCGGTTGACGACATGTTCGTGGAACTCTCGCTTACCAAATTCCTTTCGAAAGCCGTAGTTATGAGAACAACGCGACTTGGCGACTATTCATTCAATGAGATACCGAAGAAACTGTTCAAAGGAAAAAGCAAAGTGAGGCACGAAGCCGACGCAATGATGCGAGACAAGGCTTTCTGGGAGCAATACCGTGCGGTGGAACTTACAAAAAGCGAAAGTTCCATGGGTGATTTCGTGAAAGGACTGGAAAGCATGAAAGGTTTCAAGTTCATAATATTCGGAGCAAAGGCATTGATAGAGAATTTTGTTGAGACGGGCGATAGTGAACATCCGAGCAAGGTGGATATCGGACCGATTAACACAATGATAACTAAGAATTTCGTAGATGGATTACGTACAAGAGCAAGTGCGCAGACTACGGCAAATCTGTCCAAACATTGGTTTGTTTCGGGATACTATGCACATGGGTGGAAAAGCAAGAAGAATTATTACAAGGGAGAACTTACATACAGTTTCAACAAAAAGGAATACTTGCCGAGGGAATATCCGCGGAGGACACTTTCTTTCTCGAGTACATACGACGTATGCGCACCAAGCGATAAATTTATAAACACCGACAAGGATAATGTTTTTACGGCATTCAAATGGAGCAAGGTAGATAAGATGATGTTCTACAACAGACAGCAACTTGCTTTTGAATATGAGTTCGAAGGCGGGCTGAAACTTAATGCCGCATTGAAGACGGAGGAGAATGAGGCTACTGCCAACTTGTTTTTCACTCCGATGAACCTTGCCCGACAATTTCCCGACCCGAATGAAACGGAAACTTTCCACGGTCATGGGAAAATTCGTACTACCGAACTTACCTTTGGTATAAAGTTGGCACCGGGCGAAACATTTATCAACACCAAGCAACGCAGGGTGCCGGTAAATCTTAACGCACCTGTATTCACGCTGGCGCACACCATTGGAATGAAGGGTTTCCTCGGTGGAGAATATGCGTATAATTTCTCCGAGGCGACAATTTTTAAACGCTTTTGGCTGAATAGTTGGGGTAAGATAGACTTACGTATTAAAGGAGGAGTGCAATGGAACAAAGTACCTTTCCCACTGCTCATAGCACCTGCGGCCAATCTTTCGTACATCGTACAGGACGAGACTTTCAACCTTATTAATAATATGGAGTTTCTCAATGACCGTTATGCCTCGCTGACCATGTCTTGGGACATGAAAGGAAAGTTGTTTAATCGTATTCCGTTACTCAACAAACTGAAATGGAGAGAGTTTCTCGGGGTAAATTGTCTGTGGGGAACATTGACCGACAAAAATAATCCATTGCTCGCGAAAAATGCCGGAGACGCGGGACTGATGTATTTTCCGGAAGGCGTATCGGTGATGGATAAAAACAAACCATACATAGAAGTGGTTGCCGGAATACATAACATATTCAAGTTGTTGCACATAGAATACGTTAGAAGACTAACTTACCTCGAACTTCCTACGGCACATAAGCACGGAATAAGATTTATGTTGAGAATGACGTTCTGATGTCACTACTGCCGGTTTGGCACTTTACTTATTTCTTCTTGTCTTTCCTTTTCTTTATTCCGAAAAGGTCGGACAAGGTGGTGAAGTCCTTTTGCAAGACAAGTCCCACTCCTTGTGTGGTAAGGCTGTTGCGCGTGAAATACCGGTCGTTGGTTTGATTGTATATGCGTACTGCGATATTGCCATTGGGAACGAGGAGGTAATGAATGTCGAAATCTCCGATGAACGAAGTTGTGGCATTTTCGTTGTCTCGGTATCCGAACTGCCCGTTTATAAGCAACCGGTTGTTGAGAAGTCGTCCCGATAGTGTTCCCTCATATTCGGCATTGTTGAAACCTTCGTCTCCGGTACTTATGTTTGCACCGAAATTCCAGTTCGAATTGTTGACGACATTGCTAAGCACCGAGTTTATCTGCTGTGTTATTGTTCCGCTGAGCAGGCTTTGCATTGCGAGCGATGTCTGACTTTGCTGGCTGTTTAATGATGCAGAGTTTGCCTGCGAGTAAAATCGTCCTATGGACAACAGGTAGATTACTTGTTGGTTAAGTTCCTCTTCGCTGTTGATAAGCGAACGTACCATTTGGTTTGCATCTTCGTTAACTGTCGGCATGTCGAAATCGAAATCGATACGCGGAACATTAGGAGTTCCCGTGATATTCATTATACAATCCACTCGTACATTGTTGTTGGCGAAACTGCGACCGATGTGCAAATCTGAAAGAGGAACTCCGTTTACCGTGTATTTTGCTTTCATGTTTATTGCTGCGTTGTATGGGTCTCCACCGAACACTATCGAGCCTCCGCTTTTGAATGTAAAGTCTTTCTTTATGACATTTTGTATTGTCATGCCGTATGTTCCGTGACTTATCTCGTAATTGCCATACATGTTGAAACCTGCTTTGTTGTGGTATATGGCACGTAGATTCCCATTACCATATAAGGTAATCATGTCTCCGGTATTCTTGTCCATAAGCAGTTTCAAGGCAGCATCGGTAGTTGCATTTATTCGGAAATTCATTTTCAAATCCGAACGGAAATTGTTATTGTTTTTTTTCTTCTTGCTTTCTTCCTCTTCCTTTTGCTTGTCGGAATCACGTTCTGCCCATTCGATGAAGTCGGTATTCGATATGGCTTCAGGTGCCGCAGCATTATATTCGAAGAATGTTCCGCGTTGTGGTGTAATGTCAATGTCGAATACCGTTTCTCCGTTTTTCCCGTGTATGTTGCATGTTCCGGTGGCATAGACTGTCCCGAAGAATGTGTTCTCACCGAAGTCGTGGAAGTCGTAAGACAGCAGGTTTTCGGCTTTGATGCCAAGGTCGTATGTCCATTTTGAAAGATTTTGATGCCTTACCGTTCCGTTGACTTCTGCCATGTTGCCGTCTCGGTCGGTAATAGTATCGTTCTCGAATATGAGAATGTTTGGGCGCATCACAATATTGCAGTTACGCAAGGCGTAATTTGTGTTCAGAGCCGGCAGTTTTATCTCTCCGTCAACATTAATGTTGCCTTCGATGTTTATGGCCTTTAACGGACCGAATATGTGCACGTCTCCGTTAACCGCAGCTCTTACGTTGTCAAGGAAACTGCTGCATAATCCTTCCATGAACTCGGCACTTGTTCCGATTGCTTTGATGTTGAGATCCAGTTCTTTCCTTGCCGGCGAAACATATCCGCCTATTATTGTTCTGCATAATGGTCCGTCGTCTGCCCGTGCATTTATATTTATCTGTTTTGCTGCATTGTCGTATTCAAAGAAAGCCTGCAAAGTTCCAATGTGTCCTTCTTCAAAGATGAAATTCCTGACACTAATATCCCCATGCAATTCCGGTTGTCCGAACAATGAAGACATCTTCGCTCTTCCCGAGGCATATCCGTCAAAATCGACAGAATGGAAATTCAGCATGTCAAGAACATATTTTACGTTTACGTCTTGCAAACTTACCATTATTGAGTCATTCTTCGATCGTGTTGCGGTTCCATCTATATTTATATGTTGTCTGCCGTGGTTTACCGAGAAATTGTTTATGGCGAGTCTGTCGTTTGAATATTTTATGTTTGAAGGCGTTATGTTCCATACCGTATCTCCGACAATGATGTTTGAATGCAGAATATCTATGTCTGCAGTTGCTTTCCCATTCTCGTTTTCTGTAAACGTGGCATCGGTGTTTAGGCTTCCTGAAAAACGCTTTTTTCCGTTGTTGTCCCAACTTATGGAAGAAATCATCCTGTCGTTTATTGCCGACGAGGTAACCCCGAGTGCTATTGTGTGACCGTTTGCCATTACTTTGTCTATCGAGATATTTGTATTCAGAGCCTCGTCTTTTGATGTAGATATGTTCAAATAAATATTCTTATACGGAGCGTCACTGTAGAGTATGTCTTTTGCTGTCAACGTAATGTCTGCATGTTCTTCGGTCTGGTTTATGTTTCCTTCTATGATTATCGGCTGTCGTGTCATTATTGGGAAATTCATGAATTTCCGCAATATAGACGCATCGGATATTTTGGCATCGATGGTAAAACAATCGGTGTTTCTCATATTTGTTTTTGACAGTCCGGGCATTGACGGCAGTCTTGATTTCACAATTTTTGCTATTACGTATGGAAGGGAAGACACTTTGTATTGTCCGTCTAATGAAACATGCCCGAAATCTCCGTAAAGTCGCAGGTGTCTGTCTGTTGGTTTGCCACCGCACGATAAGGTTATGTTGTTTAATTTGAATACACTGTCGGTATTGTTTGACATTTTGAAGTCTTCAATACTTAAATTCCCGACGGCATCATCCAATGAACTTCCATGAAAATCTCCTTTTAGTTTGCCGCAGAAAGTTGTACCTTTCCATTTTTCCGTAAGCCCCAAGGCATTCGGGTTTATGTTTTTTATGTTTAATGTTATGTCTGTGGCATGACTGCGAGAAAGTTCGCCTTCTACATAAAGCGAGACATTAGGGTCATCGATCGATAATTTCCCGTTGAATATATCGGATATCATTCTCCCGTCAATTTCGATGTTACGATATTTGTATCCCTTAAAAAATATCTGACTGAAGTTTCCTTTTGCGATGATGTCGGGTGTTTTCCCCTTGCGCATTTTCCCTTTTATGTCAATGGATGTGCTTATTTCTCCCAAATCATTATTTGCAGACAATTTCCCAATGTCGAAACCATCTGTTCTTATCTTGGCGGCAAAATCATCGTTTCCGTATGAACCGTTTATCGCAACATTGCCAATGTTTGATGTCAGTTTTCCCTTTACCGATGTTTTGTTGTTCCGATTTAAAACAGTACCTGTGTAACCGAAATCTCCCAATCCGTCAAGAAATTTTGGCAATGCGAAGTTTCCTCCTTTCAACATCTTGGCAAAATTTTCGATATAGTTTTTGTTTATCCTGAAATATTTTATGTCAGCCAACCATTCTTTTAGCGAAGATATGTCGTATATGTATCCGTTGGCAAAAAGACTCATTTCACCTCCACGGTCTTTTATTGCAAGGCTTTTGATGAATATATTCTCGCCATGCCCGTTTATTTTCATTGAAAAATCTATGGGACTTACTGCCGAACTGAAGTTTGGCAAGAATGCAGCAACATCGGCGGGTGATATATATGATTTTCCAACCGTAGTGTTAAAGTCAAGTGTTTTAAATATAGATGTTTTGCCGTCTGTTTTATATCTTGCCTTTGTCTCTTCCAAAACGATGTGTGAGTTGGGCATTTTCAAATCAAACTGTTTGATTACGGCATTGTTTTTCGTTACCATGGCCTCTAACGAAAGGTTTGATATTTTGATGCCCGACTTTTCCTTTAACGACAATTTCTTAATATTAATATTTATGGAGTCTTGCGTTATTTTGTTTAGTATGATGTGCGAACTTATGTCAGATACTCTGAGATGCTTGTGTGAGAATTTTTCGGTATTTGTAGGATAGTCTTTTTGATCATAACATACGAGCCCGTTTCTTATAATCAACGACCCAATGTGCAGGTTCAATTCTGTTTCTTCCTGTTTATCTTTTGATGCGAGAGAGTCGAGTGCAAACTGAAAATTGAATGGTGCATCATTGTTTTTTTTACTTAGATATGCTCGAAGTCCGAAAACTTGTGCCGAGGAAATGGAGACGTTGCCTTTGACAGCTTTCAGTAGGTCAATGCTTACCGACAAGCGTGAAGATGCTATCATAAGACTGTCTTCTTGGTCGTATATCTTAACATTGTCAATTATGACTCTGTTGAAGAAACCCAAATTGATGTTGCCAATCTCGACTTTTGAATTTATTTTGTTGCTTACGGCATCGCTGATCCATCTGCCAATCATGTTTTGTACCGGCGGAAGTTTCAGTGCAACGATGGCTGCAAAGTATGCGGCAACCAAAGTCCAGAGTGTTATGTTTATTGTTTTTCGGAGTCCCCTCATTATCAAACTTGCTACCCGTACGTTGCAAAACATCGGGTGATTGGTGTTTTGTTGGTGCAAAATTACAAGAAAAAGTCGGCACTCGGGCAATTTATAATTTATTTTTAATACATGAAAGAAAAAAAAACATTATTTTTGCAGTCAATTTATTGACATGCGTATAATAAATACTACTATATATAATATAAACTCATGGCAAATGTAATTAAGTTGCGAAAGGGTTTAGACATAAACCTTAAGGGTAAGGCACAAGAAAAACTTGTCGAGGTGAAATGGAACGGAAACTTTGCTCTCCTGCCCGATAGTTTTGCCGGTGTTACCCCAAAAGTCGTTGTCAAGGAAGGAGATACCGTAAAGGCGGGAGACCCTTTGTTTGTCAATAAGCACTATCTGGAAGTGAAATTCTCGGCACCTGTAAGCGGTACGGTGGAAACGATTGTCCGTGGAGAGCGTCGCAAAGTGCTTGCCGTTAAAATAAAAGCCGGTAAAGAACAGGAATATGCCGACTTTGGCAGGCAGGATGTTTCGAAAATTGACAGCGATGCTGTTATAGGCAAACTCCTTGATGCAGGACTGTTCGGATATATCAATCAACTGCCTTATGCCGTATCTGCGAACCCCTCGCAGAAACCGAAGGCAATATTTGTTAGTGCATTGAGAGACAAACCGTTGTCGGCAGATTTCGAATTTGAACTTAAAGACAATGAAAAGGATTTTCAAACGGGGCTGACTGCATTGTCTAAAATAGCAAAGACGTACCTTGGTATAGGTATCAATCAGTCGTCAATGGCACTTACAAACGCCAAGGATGTCGATATAAATGTATTTGACGGACCATGTCCGGCAGGCAATGTCGGTGTGCAAGTTAATCACCTTTCTCCGGTAAACAAGGGCGAGGTGGTTTGGACCGTAGATCCCATGGTCGCAGTATTCTTCGGTCGCTTGTTCAACACAGGGCATGTTGACCTAACTCGTGCGGTGGCAGTGGTAGGAAGCATGGTCAAAAATCCGCAATACGTCAAGGCAGTTATAGGAGCAAGTGTCGCAGATATTTTATCCGATAACGTATGTAATGACAAAAAGCCACGTATCATAGGAGGTAACGTACTCACCGGGAAACAGATAACAATGAATGATTTTCTCGGTGCTGATGCAAGCGAAATAACAATAATACCGGAAGGAGACGACGCAGACGAGATGTTCGGGTGGATAATGCCGAGAATAAACCAATTCTCCAAGAACAGGAGTTATTTCTCATGGTTGTTCGGAAAGAAAGAATACGATGCGGATTGCCGTGTGAAAGGCGGCGAGCGCAGAATGATAATGAGTGGCGAATACGACTCTGTGTTGCCAATGGATATTTATGGCGAATATCTGATAAAAGCAATACTTGCAGGCGACATAGACCGTATGGAACAACTCGGCATATACGAAGTCGCACCGGAAGACTTTGCCCTTGCAGAGTTTATAGACAGTTCAAAACTTGAGTTGCAGAAGATTGTCCGTGAAGGTCTTGACATGTTGCGCAAGGAGAACGCTTGAGAAAAACATTAAATAGTGAAAAATAAATAGTAAATATCATCATGGGTTTACGAAATTATCTGAACAAAATAAAGCCGAATTTCGAGAAAGGGGGAAAGTTGCATGCGCTGCAAAGTGTTTTCGACGGCTTCGAGTCTTTTTTGTATGTTCCCAATAATACGTCGAAGAGCGGCTCAAACATTCATGACTCCATAGACTCCAAACGCATTATGAGTATCGTGGTGATAGCCATGTTGCCGGCATTGTTGTTTGGTATGTATAACATCGGTTATCAAAACTATGCCGCAGCGGGAAAACTTGCGGAGGCAGCATTCTTTCAAATGTTCCTCTATGGTTTTCTTGCCGTAATGCCCAAGATTATTGTGAGTTATGTTGTGGGACTTGGCATAGAGTTCGCGTGGGCGCAGTGGAAAGGCGAGGAGATACAGGAAGGTTTTCTCGTAAGCGGTATCATAATTCCGCTTATACTCCCCGTTAACTGTCCGTTATGGATACTTGCGATAGCCGTTGCATTCTCCGTTATTTTTGTCAAAGAGATATTCGGTGGCACGGGAATGAACATATTCAACGTGGCGGTCGCGGCACGAATGTTTCTTTTCTTCTCATATCCTTCGCAGATGACGGGTGACAAGGTGTGGATTGCCAACGACACCATATTCGGATTGGGCAACAAACTTGCCGATGGTGTGTCGGGAGCCACTCCTCTTGCAGATGTAAGTCATGGCGTTGTTCCTAATGTTGACGTTACGGATATGATGGTAGGATTGGTACCGGGCAGCATAGGCGAGACCAGTGTCATTGCCATTGCCATTGGTGCGGTGATACTTCTTTGGACGGGCATCGCATCATGGAAAACCATGGCAAGCGTATTTGCCGGCGGCATAATAATGTCTTTGCTATTCTCATCGTTGGGAATGACTCCCATTTCGTGGTACGAACACATCATACTCGGTGGTTTCTGTTTCGGTGCGGTCTTCATGGTTACCGACCCCGTAACATCTGCCCGTACCGAGCCGGGCAAGTATATCTACGGTTTCATCATAGGTGCAATGGCAGTCATTGTGCGTGTCATGAATCCCGGCTATCCGGAAGGAATGATGCTTGCCATATTCTTCGGAAACATGTTTGCACCATTGATAGACTATTGCATCGTGCAGAGAAATATTTCAAAACGTTTGAAGCGTGCAAAATAAAAAGGGAGGAATAAAAAATGAATACAAACTCGAATACATACACCATTATATATTCTGTTGTAATAGTAATAGTTGTGGCATTCTTGCTGGCATTCGTGAGCACTGCTCTAAAAGAAAAGCAGGAAGCCAATGTACTGTTGGACAAGAAAAAGCAAATCCTTAATTCCCTCAATCTTCGCGACCTCGACGACGATGTCGCGGAAGCAAAATACAAGGAGGTGGTAAAAGACGACGGAGAATTAGACGGAAACCAAATATTCACATGTGTGGTTGACGGAAAAACAAAGTATGTCATTCCGATGAAAGGAATGGGTCTGTGGGGATCTATTTACGGATATTTGGCAATAGACGATGACAAGAATACCGTTTTCGGTGTCTATTTCAACCATGACAGCGAGACCGCGGGTCTGGGGGCAGAGATAAAAGATTCGCGAGAGTGGCAGGAGAAGTTCCGCGGAAAGAAGATTTTTAAGGGAGAATCTGCCGATGTCGCACTCAGCGTAAAGAAGAAAGTTGACGATGCTGCCACGCAGGTAGATGCAGTTACCGGTGCCACACTGACCAGCGATGGAGTTTCTCTCATGTTCAAAGAGGGGCTCAAACCATACATTAAATTCCTAACAGACAAATAAAATATGAGCAAGTTATTCAGCAAGGAAAACAGAGAGGTTTTCATCAATCCGTTGAATTTGGACAACCCGGTGCTTATTCAGGTTCTCGGAATATGTTCGGCACTTGCCGTTACCGCACAATTGAAGCCGGCAATAGTGATGGGACTCGCGGTGACGATAATCACTGCATTCGCAAACGTAATAATCTCAATTATAAGAAAGACGATACCGCAGCGCATTCGCATCATCGTACAACTCGTGGTCGTTGCAGCATTGGTTACGGTGGTTAGTCAGGTTCTCAAAGCCGTGGCGTATGACGTAAGCGTGGAACTTTCGGTATATGTGGGACTAATAATAACCAACTGTATCCTCATGGGGCGTCTTGAGGCCTTTGCCATGATGAACAAACCGTGGCCGTCGTTCCTCGACGGTGTTTCCAACGGGCTTGGATATGCGGTTATACTCGTAGTGGTGGGAGGCATACGCGAACTGTTCGGGCGCGGCACACTGCTCGGACTTGCCATTGTTCCCAAGTCGGTATATGATGCCGGATACTTGAACAACGGCATGATGACCATGCCGGCCATGGCTCTCATTCTTGTTGGTTGTGTGATATGGGTACACAGGGCTTATTTTTATAAGGAGAAATAAATTATGGAACATATAATAAATCTGTTTTTCAGGTCGATATTTGTCGATAACATGATTTTCGCTTTCTTCCTCGGCATGTGTTCTTACCTTGCCGTGTCGAAGAACGTGAAGACATCATTGGGACTTGGTCTGGCGGTCACTTTCGTACTTTTGGTAACGGTACCGGTAGATTATTTTTTGCAGACAAAGGTACTTGGTTCCGACTGTCTTGCAGAAGGCATTGATTTGTCATATCTCAGTTTCATTCTTTTCATCGCAGTAATTGCCGCAATGGTACAACTCGTGGAAATGATCGTTGAGAAATATTCACCGTCTCTGTACGCCTCGCTCGGTATATTTCTTCCGCTTATTGCTGTTAACTGTGCCATAATGGGAGCATCGCTTTTCATGCAACAGCGCATAGCGATGGATCCGAGCAACTCGCAGTTCATCGGAAATGTTTGGGATGCGGTGGCATACGCCGTGGGCAGCGGCATAGGTTGGACGCTGGCAATAGTTTCTCTTGGAGCAATACGCGAGAAAATGGCATACACCGACGTGCCAAAACCGTTACAAGGTCTGGGCATCACGTTTATAACCGTCGGACTAATGGCAATGGCAATGATGTGTTTCAGCGGTTTGAAAATTTAAATGGGAGGATTTATAATATGGGACAATTTATAGGTATAAGCATCGGAGTTTTCCTATTGACGATACTCCTCTTGGTCATTCTCCTGCTTGTTGCGAAGAAATATCTTTCGCCGAGCGGCAATGTCAACATAACGATAAACGGTGACAAAACAATAAACGTTGCACAAGGTGCCAGTCTTATGACTACGCTCAACGAAAACGGTATTTACCTACCATCGGCATGCGGAGGAAAGTCGTCTTGCGGGCAATGCAAGGTACAGGTACTCGAAGGCGGCGGCGAGATACTCGACTCCGAGCGTCCGCATTTCACGCGCAAGCAGATAAAAGACCATTGGCGGCTCGGCTGCCAGTGCAAGGTTAAGGGCGATTTCAAGATAAAGGTGCCGGAGAGTGTGCTTGGTGTCAAGGAATGGGAGTGTACCGTAATATCAAACAAGAACGTTTCCAGTTTCATAAAAGAGTTTGTCGTGGCACTGCCTCCGGGAGAGCACATGGATTTCGTGCCCGGTTCATACGCACAGATAAAGATTCCTGCATACGACTGCATAGACTATGACAAGGACTTTGACAAGGATGACATAGGAAAAGACTATCTGCCCACATGGGAGAAATTCAACATCTTCTCATTGAAAGCACATAACTCGCAAGATACCATACGCGCATATTCCATGGCCAACTATCCGGCAGAGGGAGACCGCATAACGCTTACGGTGCGCATAGCAACCACACCTTTCAAACCGCGTCCGGAAGTGGGATTCCAAAATGTGCCTACGGGTATAGCCTCAAGTTACATCTTCTCACGCAAACCGGGAGACAAGGTTATTATGAGTGGTCCTTATGGCGATTTCCACCCGATTTTCAATTCCAAGCGAGAGATGATATGGGTAGGCGGAGGTGCAGGCATGGCACCGTTGCGGGCGCAGATAATGCACATGACCAAGACACTCGACACGCGCGACCGCGAGATGCACTTCTTCTATGGGGCGCGTGCATTGGTGGAGGCTTTCTTCATAGAGGACTTTATGGAGTTAGAGAAAGAATTCTCCAATTTCCACTTCCACCTTGCACTCGACCGCCCGGATCCGGAGGCAGACAAAGCCGGAGTGAAATACACTACAGGCTTCGTTCATCAGGTTATGTACGATACTTATTTGAAAGACCATGAGGCTCCCGAAGACATAGAATACTACATGTGCGGCCCCGGGCCGATGTCGAAAGCCGTGCAAGGCATGCTCGGTTCCATAGGCGTAGAGCGTGAGTCGATAATGTTCGATGATTTCGGATAGTTTTTTAGGAATAAACGTTCCGTGGAGTTAATGAGCAAGGACGGTATTTCTGTTAAATTGATGTTCATAAAGTAAAAGTCGATAAAGTTAAACATATACACTATTAATTTTTGAATACTTAATTTACATGGGCATCGCGACACTCATATAGCAGAAATTACCGGACAGGGTTCTTTGGCTCCACTGTTCATTTTGTAAATTATCTATATTCTGTAGCAATGATAAAGGAATTACAGTTGCGTCTTTCTCCACGTGAGGCATCATTGTTGTCTTATATAAAGGATATGTGTGCGGGGGAGACTGCGGTGGACATTAATCGTATAAAGAAAGTGCGGATATTGAAGCGCAGCATAGATGCCCGGCAGCGTAATATTTTTGTGAACCTGAAAGCGAGGATATACATCGACGAAAATCCGCAAGAACAGGAGTTTGTCGAAACAGAATACCGCGACGTGTCAGACTGTCCGCAGGCGGTAGTCGTGGGAGCCGGACCGGGAGGATTGTTTGCCGCGCTGCGATTGATAGAACGGGGAATACGTCCGGTTGTGGTGGAACGAGGCAAGAATGTGCGCGAGCGGAAGACCGACCTTGCCATGATAACAAAGACAAACCGTGTCGACCCTGACAGTAACTATTGCTTCGGAGAAGGAGGAGCCGGGGCATATTCTGATGGCAAACTATATACTCGCTCTAAAAAACGCGGTTCGGTGGAAAAGGTGTTGAATGTGTTTTGCCAACATGGTGCGTCTACCGACATTCTCGCAGACGCACATCCGCACATAGGCACCGACAAACTGCCGCGTGTAATCGAAGCCATGCGCAACACCATTATCGAATGCGGCGGAGAGGTATATTTCCGGACGAAGATGACATCGCTTGTCATGGAGAATGACGAGGTGAAAGGAATTGAAGCCATTAATCTTAACACGGGTGAAGAGAAAATTTACAACGGTGCGGTAATTCTTGCAACGGGGCATTCTGCGCGCGACGTATATCGTTACCTTCGAGGTTCGGGCATAGAGATTGAGCCTAAAGGACTTGCTGTCGGTGTACGTCTTGAACATCCTTCGCATTTGATAGATCAAATACAATATCACAACCGCGAGGGCAGGGGAAAATACCTGCCGGCGGCAGAATATAGTTTTGTAACACAGGTGGACAGGCGCGGGGTGTATAGTTTCTGTATGTGTCCGGGAGGCTTCGTTATACCTGCCGCTACGGGAGAACGTCAGATAGTGGTAAACGGCATGTCGCCGGCAAACCGCGGAACAAAGTGGAGCAACAGTGGCATGGTGGTGGAATTGCGTCCGGAGGATGTCAACGGGAACGACCCTTTGCGCATGATGACATATCAAGAACGTTTGGAGGAGTTGTGCTGGCAGCAGGGGAATATGAGGCAGACGGCATCGGCACAACGAATGGTTGATTTTGTTGAGAAACGCGTTTCACACGACCTGCCGAAAAGCAGTTATGCTCCTGGACTGATTTCTTCGCCTTTGCATTTCTGGCTTCCTGATTTTGTTGCCCGCCGTCTCCGTGAAGGATTTAAAACTTTCGGGAGCAGGAGTCGCGGTTTTCTTACCAACGAGGCGTGTCTCATCGCCGCAGAAACCCGTACCTCTTCGCCGGTACGCATATTGCGCGACAGCAATACGCTGATGCACATAAGACTTCGCGGACTGTTCCCGTGCGGAGAAGGAGCGGGATATGCCGGAGGTATAGTCTCGGCTGCCATAGATGGCGAGCGGTGTGCAGATATGCTTGCAGACATAATGTCATAGCATCTTGTTTCCGTTTTGTGCCATAACGTGGAGCAAAACAGGCGAATTTATTCATCAAAACAGGCGAAATTGCTTACCAATTCCGCCTGTTTTGCTTTACTTATGAACACGTATTGATTATCGCATCGTGCTTGTTATTCTATTCTTATGGTGTCGCCTTGTTTTAGTTCGCCAGAGAGTATCTTCTCGCATACCACATCTTCAATGTGGTTTTGTATGGCGCGTTTCAGCGGTCTTGCACCAAATTGCACATCATATCCTTTTGTCGCGACGAACTCTTTTTTCTCTTCTGAAACAAAGAGAGTATATCCGAGTGCTTCGATACGTTTGTACAGTCCTTTAAGTTCTATTTCTATAATCTTCTTTATTGCTTCGAGATCAAGTTGATCGAAAGTGATTATCTCATCGAGGCGGTTGAGGAACTCCGGCGAGAATTGTTTCGAAAGGCTTTTCTGTATTATGCTCCGTGCATATTCCTTGTCGCGTTCGTCCATTGAAAGACCGGTACCTCCGGCGTTGAAACCCACTCCGCGTCCGAATTCTTTCAGTTGTCGCGTGCCGGCGTTGCTCGTCATTATGATTACGGTGTTTCTGAAATCAATCAGTCTGCCGTTGCCATCGGTAAGTCTTCCCTCGTCAAGAACCTGAAGAAGCATGTTGAAAACGTTGCCATGAGCCTTCTCTATCTCATCGAGCAATACGATGGAATATGGTTTGCGTCGCACTCTCTCCGTGAGTTGTCCGCCTTCCTCGTACCCCACATATCCCGGAGGAGCGCCAACGAGTCTCGAAGTATTGAAACTTTCGGAATATTCGCTCATGTCTATTCGGATAAGAGCGTCTTGCGAACCGAACATCTGCTCGGCGAGTTTCTTGGCAAGATATGTTTTGCCGACACCCGTGGGTCCGAGGAACATGAATGCGCCGATGGGGTGATTAGGCTCTTTAAGTCCGACACGGTTGCGCTGTATTGCCTTCACCATTTTCTCTATTGCTTTGTCTTGTGCCACCACGTCTGCCTTTAATTCGTCTGCCATGCGGCACAGTCTTGCACCTTCCGACTCGGCGATACGCTGCACCGGTATGCCCGATGTCGTTGCCACAACGTCTGCCACGTCTTCTTCATTCACTATGTCTCGTGTGTTTTTGTTCCCTTCCGACCATAGTTTGTTCTCCCGTTCCAATTCTTGTTCGAGTTGAGACTGTTCGTCGCGACATCTGATTGCTTTTTCGAAATCCTGATTTTTAACCGCAAGATGTTTCTCTTTGTTCATTTCTTCGATTTTCTTTTGCAGTATGGTTATCTCTTCCGGGATTTCCGCATGTTGCAGATGTACGCGCGAGCCAGATTCGTCCATGGCATCTATGGCTTTATCCGGGAATGCCCTGTCCGTAATATACCGTTCTGTCAGTTTGACACATGCCTTCAATGCCTCGTCGGTATATTTCACATGGTGGTGCTCCTCGTATCTGTCCTTTATGTTATTCAGTATCTCGAGAGTCTCTTCCGGCGTTGTCGGCTCCACCAAAACCTTTTGAAATCGTCGTTCCAAAGCCCCGTCTTTTTCTATCGAGTTACGGTATTCATCGAGTGTCGTGGCACCAATGCACTGTATTGTGCCGCGTGCGAGAGCCGGTTTCATTATGTTTGCCGCATCCATTGCACCCGGTGCCCCTCCTGCTCCGACTACTGTGTGTATCTCGTCTATAAACATTATGATGTCAGGGTTTTGCTCCAACTCTTTCAACAGAGTCTTTATGCGCTCTTCGAATTGTCCCCGGTATTTTGTTCCGGCAACCATTCCTGTCATGTCGAGACTTACTATCCGTTTCCCGAACAGCACCGGCGAGGTTTGTCTTTTTGTTATCAACTGTGCCAATCCTTCTACTATGGCACTCTTGCCAACTCCCGATTCTCCTATTAATATCGGGTTGTTCTTCTTTCGCCGGCACAATATCTCGATAACCCTTTGTATTTCTTTGGTACGCCCTACCACCGGGTCGAGTTTGTTTTCGCGTGCCGCTGCGGTCAGGTCTGTTGAGAAAGCATCTATTACGGGTGTCTTCCCCGAGGTTTTTCTCGTTTGTGTTTTGTTTGCAGTCCGTTTCTCTCCCGATGCGTTTTCGGACTGTTCAATTTCCTCCTCGTCCTCCTCGTCGGGGAAATCGATACCGTCTGTTGTCTTGCTTTCTTTCTTTCGGAAATATTCCAATGCGTTGTTATATGTCATGTCGTTGCTTTCCAAAATATCTTTCACCCCGTTATCCGCGTTGTCGTGCAGCATGGCGAGCAGCAAGTGTTGTTCGTCAACAATCTGTGTGCGTTGCAACCTTGCTTCGAGTACGGCAAGGCGCAAGATGTTGCTTGCCTTATCGTCAAGATAAGGTTCGTCTGCGATTATTTGTTTCTCTGATTCGTTGCTGTGTATTTTCTCCTCAAGCGATGCCTTTATTTCGGCTATGTCTATGCCCATTATGTTGAGGAACTCTTTTACGGGGCTGTTTTTCCCCCTGAGTATTCCCAGCATGATATGTTCGGGCATGATTGATTTGCTTGTCAATCTCTGTGCCTCCTCCTTGCTGAATGCGAGGATTTCCGATACCTTTGGTGACATTTGGCTTCTGTTTGCCATATATTATCCTTTTTAAATATTCTTCAATTACTATAATTATCCATCTAAGTATTAAACAAACATTATGCCAATCTATTGTGTCATTCTTCCATAATGTGGCGACGGGCATCAAGCATGCTGTCCTTTTCTTGTCTTTGACAGATTGTCATATATACTTGTTATTGTTATTTGATTATACGTTAATTCATGTTTTTTTATTTGTCTTGTAATCAAAGTTGTAAGTTTGACAGTGTTGTTTTTCACTTTTTCTTGTTATCTTTGCGCCATGAAACAAGCAATGATATTTGCTGCGGGAATGGGAACACGCCTTAAACCGCTTACCGACTTTATGCCGAAAGCATTGGTGGAGGTTGGAGGGCGACCGCTTTTGTACCACATCGTGATGAAATTGAAGGCTGCTGGGTTCGAGCGCATAGTGGTTAACGTGCATCATTTTGCGGATATGATAGAGCGTTATGTAGAAGAGAACGACAGTTTCGGAATGGACATTCGTTTCAGTGACGAGCGCGACAACTTGCTTGACACGGGCGGAGGGATAAGGAAAGCACTACCTCTGTTTGATGCCGGCAGTCCTATTCTTATTCATAACGTGGATATTCTCAGTAATGTGGATTTGTCTGCGTTTTACGAAATGTCAAATAACAACGATGCCACGTTGTTAGTAAGTAGGCGCAAAACGAAACGATATTTGCTTTTTGACGACCGTATGTCGTTGAGAGGGTGGACGAACGTGGAAACCGGAGAGGTGAAGATGAGCAAAGAATATGCGGCAGTTGATGCAGGCGATTTGTCCATGCTGGCGTTCAGCGGCATTCATGTCATCAATCCTTCTGCGCTGTCATCTTGTCTTGATGAAATGCCGGAGCGTTTCGGAGTGATAGATTTCTATTTGAAATGGTGTGGCAAACATGATTTCAAAGGTTTTGTGAAAGAAGATCTCAATTTGCTTGATGTGGGGAAACTTGACACTGTTGACCGTGCGGACAGATTCTTGTCCGATCTGTATAGTATTAAAAATATCAATTAACTAATATGCAACAAAAAATAATAATATTAGATTTCGGAAGCCAGACAACGCAACTTATAGGAAGGCGTATCCGTGAAATGGACACTTTCTGCGAGATTCTGCCGTACAATAAATATCCGGAAGACGATAGTGATGTTATCGGAGTGATACTCAGCGGGTCGCCTTATTCGGTACATGACACAGAGGCTTTCAATGTGGATTTGAGCCGTTTCGTGGGACGCTTGCCCGTTCTCGGCATTTGTTATGGAGCGCAGTATATAAGTCATACGCTCGGCGGGAAGGTGGAGAAAGCAAACAGTCGCGAGTACGGGCGTGCCAACCTGCAAGAGTTCGATGGCAACTGTCCTCTGTTCAAGGGCTTTGACGTTAACTCGCAGGTGTGGATGAGTCATGGGGACACCATCACCAAGATACCCGAAGGATTTCATCGTGTGGCATCTACTGAAGATGTTGAGTTTGCCGCATACAGCAACTATTCCCAATGTTCCACATCCGGTGTTCAACCAATCTTCGCCGTACAGTTTCATCCGGAGGTGTTCCACAGCGTTCAAGGTTCGTTGCTGCTGAAAAATTTTGTGATTGATATTTGTGGTAGCCGTAAGGAATGGAGTGCCGCATCGTTCGTGGAGACTACCGTAGAGGAACTTAAAAAGCAGTTGGGCAACGACCGCGTGATACTCGGACTTTCCGGAGGCGTTGACTCTTCGGTATGTGCCGTGCTTTTGAACAAGGCGATAGGAAAGAACCTGACGTGCATTTTCGTAGATCACGGAATGCTGCGCAAAGACGAGTTCAGAAAGGTAATGAACAGTTATTCCACCCTCGGACTTAACGTTATCGGCGTAGATGCCTCAGAGAAGTTCTTCCGTGACCTCGCCGGAGTTGAAGAACCGGAACAGAAACGCAAAATTATAGGTAGGGACTTTGTCGAGGTGTTCAATGCCGAAGCAAAGAAAATTACCGATGCACGGTGGCTCGCGCAAGGCACGATATATCCCGACCGCATAGAGAGTCTTAATATTACGGGCAAAGTTATCAAGAGTCATCATAATGTGGGAGGGCTGCCCAAGGAGATGCACCTTAAACTTTGCGAACCGTTGCAATGGCTTTTCAAGGATGAGGTGCGCCGTGTGGGCAGCCAACTTGGCATGCCGGAAAATCTTATAAAACGTCACCCGTTCCCCGGCCCGGGACTTGCAGTACGTATCCTTGGTGAGATAACGCCGGAGAAAGTGCGTGTGCTGCAGGAGGCAGACGATATTTTCATAGAGGGATTGCATAAATGGAAAGCAGAAGACGGTTTGCCGTTGTACGACCATGTATGGCAGGCGGGAGCGGTACTTCTTTCAACAGTGCGTTCTGTAGGGGTGATGGGAGATGAACGAACCTACGAAAACCCGGTGGCACTGCGTGCCGTGACAAGCATGGATGCCATGACAGCCGACTGGGCGCACTTGCCATACGAGTTCCTTGCAAAGGTCTCAAACGAGATTATTAACAAGGTAAAAGGAGTTAACCGGATATGTTATGACATTTCCTCAAAACCGCCTGCCACGATAGAATGGGAGTAAGGAGACGTTGAAAAAGCCGAAATGCCTTTTATGAGAAAGACATGGATGGCGGTTTGACGAAACAAAATATAGACATGATGAAGAGTGGCACAGCAGAGTATATGGTTAAGACAACATACCATTCGCCATGCGGAAATATTTATTTGGGTGCCGTGGCGGAAGGGTTATGTTTTGCCAAATGGTCTCCTCTGGATTTTGGCGAAGAGGGATTTAATGAAGTGTTGGCAAAAGCCGTGTGCGAACTTGATGAATACTTTGCCGGCAGAAGGCGCGAGTTTGACGTTACTTTGTGTTATGTTCGCGGAACAGACTTTCAGAAAAGGGTTTGGGATTTGCTGAAAACAATAAAATACGGCAAAACAATTTCTTACATGGAAGAGGCTCGGAAATATGGTAACGTAAAGGCTGTGAGAGCCGTGGCTAATGCCAACAGGTGCAATCCTCTGTCAATATTCATACCATGCCACCGCGTTATAGGCAGCGACGGGTCGCTGACAGGATATGCCGGCGGCATTGAGAAGAAACGTTTCCTTCTGAATATGGAAAGTAATATTATATAATGTAATTAGTTTTTTTAAATTAATTATCTGTATATTTATGGTCGTTTTTCAATCAGTGTGTTGTATTTAAGAAATAATGTGGCAGACTGTACGACCGATTACATCTGTCAGAATGACGAAAAATGGAAATGAAGATACGGATAAAGTAAAAGCAGATAAAACCATACATACATATATAAAATTATTTTTGAATACTTATTTAAGTAAATAACCATGCTTGGAAAATTTTTTAAATGTGTGACTTACTGCATGTTTTCGGTGACGATGATATTGCTTCTTTCATGCAGTACGAAGCAGGGGGCGATAAACGACCTGCGTTCTTTTTCGTACGAATTGCGTGACAATAGCGCATACTACGATGTGAATGATTGGAAAGAAGCCTTGAACAAATTTGCGAATCTGCGAGACAAGATAAGCAGGTACGGATATACCGCTGAGGAATACCGTACCATAGGACGACTGGAAGGCGAGTGCGCAGGTTATATGGTGAAAGGAGCAAAGGATGGAATTATAAACCGTATCGGTACATGCGCGAGTGAGTTGGAAGGAATGTTGGAAGGCATTCTCGAAGGAATGGGGAGCGAGTAGAGGGGCATGAGACACGGTGTTTCCCGAAAATAAATGTCTCTGCCCTTTATTATAAATTGCTTTCAAACATCATTAATGGAAAGAAAATACAACAGGTATGGGCAAAGTTGACAGATGTAAACATGATTCGGACAGCCTTTATGGCATTTTGAATACTTACATTGTGGATGTAAGCAACCGTATGTCATTGGGATTTTGCGTGTGTATATGTTCTTTTTTTCTTGTTTTTTGCACACTTTCGCTCAATGCACAGACGCATAAAACAGGCAAATGTCCCAAAGTTGGGCTTGTTCTTGGTGGAGGCGGTGCAAAGGGAGCCGCACAAGTCGGGGTGCTGAAAGTTATAGACCAAGTGGGTGTTCCAATTGACTATATAGCGGGGACGAGTATCGGTGCAATCGTCGGCGGACTTTATTCCGTGGGATATAGTGTTGAACAACTCGACTCTCTCTTTCGTAACGAGAGATGGATAGATCTTTTCGCTAACGGTAGTGTACTCGAACTTCTTGAGGATATGGTGGGACGTAATGACTCGATAGATTTCTCGTGCCTGCCGATTCCGTTCAGATGTGTTGCCGCAGACTTGAGAAAACATCAGGAGGTGGTACTGAAAAGTGGCAACCTCGCACAATCCATGCGTGCCAGTATGGCCATACCGGGGGCTTTCAAGCCTGTTAAGATTGACGGGCGGGTACTTGTGGATGGCGGAATGTTCAACAATCTGCCTGTCGATGTGGTGCGAGCAATGGGCGCAGACATCGTGATTGCGGTAGATCTTGCGCAGAATAAGCACGAGACTCGCGACTTCTCATTAAAGGAGACGTTGGGTATAGGCGGATTGCTCGATTGGTTGGTGTCGCGCCCCGATTGGAAAAAGCACAATGAGAACCGTGAACTTGCCGACCTTTATATAAACCCGCGGCTTGACGGATATGGTGCGGCGAATTTCAATAAGAAAGACATAAACCGCATGATTGAGATAGGAACGGAGACCGGTAATGCTTTCAGGAAAGATCTTGAGGAGATAAAGAGACGGGTGATGTCGGAGAAATAGAAAGAAGCCGTTACCACATTATGTTGAAGTAACGGCTTCTTTTGTTTTGTCAAAATGTAATACTTGTACCTATTCCATCACCGCGTCATGGATAATCTCACCCAATGTCGGGTGGATATGAACCATGTCGGCAAGTTGACTTATGGTGGTATCGCGGCACATCAGTACGCTTATTTCCTGAACAATGTCTGCGGCATGAGGTCCGAAACAGTGGCAGCCGATAATCTTATCATTATTGTCGGCAATGATTTTCAGCATTCCTTCTGTCTCGTTCATAGACAATGCCTTACCGTTGGAGCGGAAGAATGCCTTGCGACAGGTGTATTCCACACCGTTTTCCTTGCAATAGTCTTCGCTCACTCCTACGCATGCAGCCTCCGGACGGGTAAATATCGCAGCCGGCATGATGTCGAGACGAATGTCGGACGACTTTCCGAGGATTTCGTTAACAACCATGTAGCCTTGCATTGTTGCCGCATGAGCCAGCATCTGTCTGCCATTCACGTCTCCGATGGCATAGATGCCTTCTACGTTGGTGTGCATTCGGCTGTCCGTGGTAATGCCATTCGGCGAGTATTCGATGCCGGCTGCCTCAAGTTTTAGCCCGTTGATATTGGGCTTTCTGCCTGTTGCCACGAGCAATATCTCGGCTTTTACGGTATCTTCCTTACCTTTTCTTTCAAACAAAATGCCATCGCCGCTGATGCGTTTCACGGCAGATTGCATGCTGAATACAATACCTCGTTTTTCGAGTTGCTTGCGAAGTCGTTTCGCAATATCGCTGTCCACTGCGGGTAAACATTCTTTCAAGAACTCTATTACCGTGACTTTGCTGCCGAAACTGTTGAAGATTGAGGCAAATTCCATGCCGATTACACCTGCACCAACTATGGCAATGCTCTCCGGAACATGGTCGAGTTGCAGCATCTCGGTGGATGTCGATACCACGCTCATGTCTATTTCGGCATGTGGCGGCATTTTGGGTTTCGAGCCGGTGGCAATGATTATTTTGGATGCCGAGTACTCCTCGTCGCCCACACACACCGTGTGTGCGTCTTTGAATGAGGCATGTCCTTTTACCATTGTTATTCCCGGCATTGACATCAGTTGCTCTACTCCGCTGCGCAACCGCCCGATGACGTCTGCGAGTCGTTGTCCGACGTGAGCATAGTCAATCTTTGCCGACGGCATGGCAGTTTTCAACGTTTCTAACACATCAACCTCATGGCAGAGTGTCTTGGTCGGGATACATCCTTCGTTCAGGCATGTTCCACCGGCGTGACACTCTTCGATGATGGTCACTTTAAGTCCGTTCTTTGCTGCATAGGCAGCGGCTTGGTATCCACCGGGACCGCTGCCTATTATAATAATGTCACTGTTCATTCTTCAGTTGTTTGTATGTGATGATGGGATGTTTTGCAGCAAGAACGTCGTCAACACGTCCGATAGGTGTGTTGCGTGGAGCACTCTTCACTATTTCGGGAGTCTCCTTTGCTTCTTCCGCAATCTTTCTCATTACTGAAATGAAACTGTCGATTGTCTCTTTGCTCTCATTCTCAGTCGGTTCTATCATCATACTCTCATGGAAGAGAAGCGGGAAATAGATTGTCGGTGCATGGTATCCGTAGTCAAGCAGTCGCTTGGCAACGTCCATTGTGGTAACACCTGTCGATTTGTCTTTTAGTCCGTTGAATACAAACTCATGCTTGCATACTCCCGGAATGGGAAGTTCGTAAACATCTTTAAGGTTTTCCTTAATATAGTTTGCATTCAGCGTGGCAAGCGGTCCTACCATCTTCATGTTCTCTTTACCTATGGTGAGGATATAAGTAAATGCCCTCAGTATTACGGCAAAGTTCCCGAAGAACGCGCCAATGGAACCAAGCGATGTGTCGTCTGCATCACATTCTCCTTTAAGACATTCCGGCGTTGCGGTTTTCACGGCAAGACTTCCGTCTTCTTTCAAGATTACGCGCGGGGTGGGAAGGAATTTCTCCAGACCTTCGCGTACTCCTATGGGACCGTCTCCGGGGCCTCCTCCGCCGTGAGGTGTTGAGAAAGTTTTGTGAAGATTGATGTGCATTACATCGAAGCCCATGTCTCCGGGGCGTGCAACACCAAGCATTGGGTTAAGGTTTGCGCCGTCGTAGTACATCAATCCGCCGTGTTCATGTACGAGTGCCGCAATCTCGTGTGCGTGCTTCTCATACAGACCGAGTGTGTTAGGATTGGTCATCATCATTGCCGCAATGGTGTCGTCGAGTTTTGTTTTGAGGTCTTCAACATCGACCGTTCCGTCCTCAAGACTCTTTACCTCTACCACATCAAGTCCGCAAACTGCAGCCGATGCGGGATTGGTGCCGTGAGCCGAGTCGGGTATCAGCACCTTTGTGCGTTTCATGTCTCCGCGACTTCTGTGATAAGAACTGATAACCATCAATCCCGTAAGTTCTCCGTGGGCACCTGCGAAAGGATTGAGCGTAAACTCGCTCATGCCTGTCAGTGAACACAACATTTCTTGAAGACCATAATAAACCTCAAGTGCTCCCTGACAAGTTTCTGCCGGTTGCAGTGGGTGTAACGATGAGAATTCGCGCATGGCGGCAACTTCTTCGTTGATTATGGGATTGTACTTCATGGTGCATGAACCAAGAGGATAGAAGCCGTTGTTTACTCCGAAGTTGTTCCCACTAAGGTTTGTATAGTGTCGAACCACGGTAAGTTCGTCACACTCCGGCATTTCGGCATCTACGGTACGACGCATTGCTGCGGGCAGTTCTTTTACGGAATGACCGCCGAAATCGTTCTTTGGCAGCGAATATCCTTTGCGTCCCTGACGCGACAGTTCGAAAATCAGGTTGCCATACAGTCTGTTATTCATTGTGCGTCCTCCTTCATTAGTTCTACAAGTTCGTCAATCTCATGTTTTTGTCGTTTCTCCGTGACGGCGAGCATCAGCGTGTGTTCGTCTATCTTCACGCCCGCGAGGTAGCCGGCAGCAATGCATCGGTTCTGCAAAACATCCACATCTCCATCGTATCTCACGCAGAACTCATTGAAGAACGGCTGGTTGTATGCCGGTGTGAAGCGTCCCGTCTTGACGAGTTCGTCGTACAGATAATGTGCTCCTGCATACGATATTTCAGCTGCTTCTTTCAGTCCTTCTTTACCCATCAACGACATGTAGATTGTCACGTTGAGTGCCATGAGACTCTCGTTGGAGCAAATGTTAGATGTGGCTTTCTGTCTGCGGATATGCTGTTCGCGTGCTTGCAGTGTCAGTACGAATGCGCGTTTGCCGTTGGTGTCCTGCGTCATGCCTACGATACGTCCCGGCATCTTGCGTATAAGTTTCTCGCGGCAGCACATGTAACCTACATACGGACCTCCGAACGACATCGGTATGCCGAGGCTTTGTCCGTCTCCGACGGCAATGTCTGCCCCCCATTCGCCCGGTGTTTTCAGCACGGCGAGGTCGGCGGCAACGCTGTTCATTATCATCAAAGCCTTCTTCTCGTGTATGTCATCGGCAAAACCGGAGTAGTCTTCAACTATTCCGTAGTAGTTTGGCATTTGCAGTATTACGCCTGCCACACCGCCTTCTGCAAGTCGGCGATGCATGTCTTCTCGGTCGGTCACGCCTTCCTTCTCGTCAATCAGTTCAACTTTGAAACCTTGATACTTTGCGTATGTTTCAACCACGCGCAGAGTTTTGGGGTCAACTGTACGACTTGCCAATACCTTTGTGCATTTTTTGCCGGAAGCCATTGCCATTATGGCTGCTTCGGCAGTTGCCGTCGTTCCGTCGTACATTGATGCGTTTGCAATTTCCATACCCGTCAATTCTGCCATCATCGACTGATATTCGAAAATGTAGTGCAACGTTCCCTGAGAAATCTCCGCTTGATACGGAGTGTAACTCGTAAGGTATTCCGAACGTGAAATGATGTTGGGTACAACCGCGGGTATATAATGGTCGTACACTCCTGCACCTGCAAAGGAAATCAACTGGTCGTTGAGCAGTCCGAAATATTCTAACAACTGTCTCACTTCGAGTTCGCTCTTTGCCTCGGGTATGTCATAATCGCCTTTGAAGCGTATGCTTTCAGGCACGTCGGAGTACAACTCTTCGAGCGAGTTTACTCCGGCGACCTTCAGCATCTCTTGGATTTCTTCCTCGGTATGAGGGAAATATTTGAACATGTCTGTATAGTTCGTTAGATTTGTTAAGTATTATAATCCTGTATCGGCAAGGATAGAATCAGTCCTGCGCCTCACAGAATTTAGCATACTCTTCCGCACTCATCAGATTGTCAAGTTCTGCCGTGTCAGAGAGTTCTATCTTGATTATCCAGTTGGCGTATGCGTCTTCGTTGATGCTTTCGGGTTTGTCCTCGAGAACCTCGTTCACCTCAAGCACTGTTCCGCTTACCGGCGACTTGAGGTCGCTTGCAGCCTTAACGCTCTCTACTGCACCGAAGTCTTCGTCTGCCTCCACTTCGTCGTCAACCTCCGGCATATCCACATAAACAACGTTTCCGAGTGCATTCTGTGCATAGTCGGTAATACCGATGTAAGCAACGTTACCTTCAACTTTTACATACTCGTGACTCTCTGAATAGTAGAGTCCTTCAATTACTTTTGCCATAATGTTTGTTATTTTAAGATTTTTTATAATGTTTGTCGTAGAATCTCTTCTTTACCACTGTTCCGGGGAACACCTTTTTCCTTACCTGCACTCCGAGTTCTGTACCCAATTTTGCATGTGCCGCATCGACCAATGCC
Source organism: Prevotella sp. OH937_COT-195 (assembly GCF_003932845.1). Lineage (GTDB taxonomy): Bacteria > Bacteroidota > Bacteroidia > Bacteroidales > Bacteroidaceae > Prevotella. The sequence continues at coordinate 46,538 of NZ_RQZH01000008.1, read as the reverse complement.
ATGCAGACGCTCTTGCCGGTGCTGATGGAATTGTATCCGGTGGTAACCTCTCCGACCTTTTCGCCTTCGAACATGACTGCATAACCGTTGCGCGGAATGGCTCGGTCTGCAAGTTCTATTCCGATAACTCTTTGTTTGGGTCCTTCGGCCTTTTGTTTCTGCAATGCTTCTTTGCCGATGAACTCCTGTTTGTCGAATTTGCAGAACATGCTCAGGCCCGCCATTACGGGTGTGATGTCGTCGCTAAGTTCGTCGCCGTATAGCGGCAGACCAACTTCGAAACGCAACGTGTCGCGGCAACCGAGACCGCAAGGCAGGCATCGCTTGCTCTCCATCAGTTTCTCCCATGCACGTACGATGAATTTGTTGGAGCCGTAGATCTCGAATCCGTCTTCTCCGGTGTAGCCCGTACGGCTTAGTATAATAGTCTCTCCGTCGATTTCAACCCTCTTTGCCGTGTAGAACACGAGATCCTTGCATTGCAGTCCGAGAACTTCCTCGGTGACTGTTTCTGCTTCCGGCCCCTGTACTGCCAACTGTGCGTAGTAGTCGGAGCAGTTCTTCACTTCCACATCGAAACCCTCGGCATTCTTCTCTATCCATGCCCAGTCTTTATCGATGTTTGCGGCGTTTATTACGAGGAAGAAATCCTGTTCGCCCATTTTATATACGAGCAGGTCGTCAACCGTACCTCCGTTTTCGTGACACATCATTCCGTAGAACACTTGTCCCACCGGTGCGCCGGTCACATCGTTGGTAAAGAGATGGTTTACATAACGTTCTGCTTCGTTGCCTTTAACGGTAACTTCGCCCATGTGTGAAACGTCGAATACTCCGCATTTCTGACGCACTGCGTTATGTTCCTCAATGATTGTTGAATACTGGATAGGCATGTTGAAGCCTGCAAATGGCTGCATCAATGCTCCAAGAGCCACATGATTGTCATAAAGACATGTTTTTTTTATTTCCATTTTGATTAAAATATTTTTATAAAAAGTTTGTTCCCGGTTTATCTATTGTTTGTCATCAACACTTGATGCTCATTATTGCATCGGCAATGTATTCCTTGTAAGTGTTAACATTAATTTCGCCGCCGTTGTCTGCCAGGGCATCCGTTATTCTTTCACGATTCAGCGGTATTCCTCTCAACGAGTTCCTTATTGCGTCAGTGCAGTCCGAGACGAAGAAGTCGCTTTTAAGGTCGATGTCTTTTATTATATCGTTTTTAACAGTCATTCTTGCCTCTATCTTGCCCTTGTCTCCAATCTTGTGTTCGAGTTTTATCCTGTATTCGGGATTTTTCCCGTAAATAAACCCGTCGCCCAGATATTCCTTTTCAATTTCCTCTATCTTTTTCACATCATCGGCGGTAAGCGTCTTTGTTGAGTCGCATATACTTTCGATTATCGATTTTCGCACTTCTTCGATACTCATCGTGGTATGATGTTTCAGCAACGTTATGCGACTTCTCGTGCTTTTCACCCCTTTGCTCTCCGGCTTTTTGCCTTTTGGGGTTATACTTTCCGTCATGTTTCGCATGTCCGTATCGTATAGCAAGGTGCCGTGTACTACGCTTCTTCCTTGTATGTGGTAGAATGCGCTGCCGCTTACCTTGCACCCGTCTATCAGAATATCGTTCCGCCTGTCTGCCGTTACGGGTATTCCGATGCCGTGCAACGCACCTACAACCATCATTATGTATCTGTTGTAAGTGAGACCGACGTGGTTGCTGCTTGTCACGAACGAGAGCATCATGTTGTCCTTGTCGGCATATATGCAACCTCCGCCGCTTTTCCTTCTGAACATTTGCACGCCGTTGTCTCGGCAATATTCGGTGTTGACCTCGTTTTCTATCGACTGGTTTCTCCCGAAAATCACAGAAGGCGCAACCTGCCAGATGAAGAAAGCGTCGCGTACCTCAACTTCTCTTGCAACATATTCTTCCATGGCAAGGTAGAAACTCGTTTTGCGTTCTTTCTTGCTTGGAAGTTCTATATATACCATTCCGGCTGTTCTGGGTCGTTTTTCGTAATCATAGATTTGCGTTTGCAAATATACAAAAAATATTTATCATGCAAACTTTATTTGATATGAAAAAACATTAAAGGACGTTTTATCATTAAACAATGGCGGCACAAGATGGTGCAATGCGGTGTTTTGTGGTTGTTGCACTACATGTTAAGTCGTATGTTCAAAATAAATCTTATGTGTCGTATGCGGTTTTGCCTGCTTCCATTTTATTTCTGTATTAACGTTTCTTTTTCGTCATTTTGCCGGCTGTCGTGGATTGTACGGCATGCCACACTCTTTATTGCATATAACGTATCCGCAGAAAGACAAACGTGAACATACCGGCAATTGAATCTGAATACATGTCTGTTACATCGTTTTTGCAAATGTATCGTTCCGTCTTCGAAATGTTCCTACATTGTAAATTAGGCGGTATCGCTCTTCAATTTAGGCGAATTTGCTTTGCGATTTGGGCGATATTGGTCGGCAAAACCGCCTGTTTTGATTTGCTGCATCATATTTCATGTAAGGCATTATGTCGTATAAAAAATCCGAAACCATGTCTCACGGCACGGTTTCGGTCATTTTAATTACCTATGTGTAAAATTATTTGTTTTTAATCAAGTCGCGTATTTCCGTGAGAAGTTTCTCCTCGGCAGATGGTTCCGGTGCGGTTTCCGGCTCCGGTTCTTTTTTCTTGCTGAGTTTGTTCATTGCTTTAATCATCAAGAAAATGCAGAATGCGATTATGAGGAAATCTATTATGCTCTGAACGAAAGCTCCATACGCAAATACCGCAACACCCTTTTCTGTGGCTTCTGCAAGCGAATTTACTTTCTCGTCGCTTAAATTTACGAACATGTCATTGAAATTGACACCGCCGGTTGCAAGTCCCACAAGCGGCATTATTATGTGGTCAACGAGAGACGTGACAATCTTGCCGAATGCACCTCCGATGATGACACCCACCGCCATGTCCATTACATTGCCCCTCATGGCAAACTCTTTGAACTCTTTTATAAATCCCATTTCTCTTTTCTATTAAGTTAAACAAATTCAAATATACTTTTTTTGATTGTTGCGACTTTTGGTGTTAACGTATAAAGTGCAGTTCGTTTTTAATATCAGTTTCGAACATTAAAAATACTTTTTAAAAATAATTAATGCGGAAACATGATGCAAATATATATAAATTTTGTAACTTTGCACACAGAAACGATAAAAAAGTTTTTAAAAATAAGGTTTTTTCTTGATTTTATGTCACGAAAAAGTCCTTGCACTGTAAAAACAATGCAGTTTATGCAAGATTATTTTGAATATATTATTTAACCCTTTTAATGTACTAAAATAAAAATGACAAAGATTGGTATTAATGGTTTCGGTCGTATCGGCCGTTTCGTTTTCCGCGCTGCTCAGACACGCGACGACATTCAGGTAGTGGGTATCAACGACCTCTGCCCGGTAGATTATCTCGCATACATGCTGAAGTATGACACAATGCACGGTCAGTTCCGTGGAACAATCGAGGCTGACGTGGAAAACTCAAAACTCATTGTCAACGGCAAGGAAATACGAGTTACGGCAGAACGTAACCCGGCTGACTTGAAGTGGAACGAAATAGGGGCGGAATACGTTGTTGAGTCAACAGGTCTCTTCCTGACACAGGAAAAGGCACAGGCTCATATCGAAGCCGGTGCTAAATATGTTGTTATGTCTGCTCCTTCAAAGGATGCCACACCAATGTTCGTTTGCGGTGTGAACGAAAAATCGTATGTCAAGGGTACGCAGTTCGTTTCAAATGCTTCTTGCACAACCAACTGTCTGGCTCCGATAGCCAAGGTGCTGAACGACAAGTTCGGTATCACCGATGGTCTCATGACGACTGTTCACTCTACTACCGCCACACAGAAGACTGTTGACGGTCCGTCTATGAAAGACTGGCGCGGAGGTCGTGCCGCAGCAGGCAACATCATACCGTCTTCTACCGGTGCTGCAAAGGCTGTGGGTAAAGTTATCCCCGAACTGAACGGTAAACTGACAGGTATGTCCATGCGTGTTCCTACTTTGGACGTTTCTGTTGTTGACCTTACCGTAAATCTTGCCAAGCCTGCAAAGTACGAAGAGATATGCGCTGCCATGAAAGAGGCTTCGGAAGGCGAACTGAAAGGTATTCTCGGTTACACCGAAGATGCTGTGGTATCTTCTGATTTCCTCGGCAGTCCGTTGACTTCCATCTTCGATGCAAAAGCAGGTATCGCACTGACAGACACCTTCGTTAAGGTTGTTTCTTGGTACGACAACGAGATTGGATACTCTAACAAGGTACTCGACCTCATCGCACACATGAAGAAAGTTAACGGATAAATCCTCAGACTTATCACATAGAATAAAAATCGTCACACGAACAGGCTTAATTGCTTGTTTGTGTGACGATTTTTGTTGTCTTGTTATGTTGTTGTATTTTTCATTGTTTACGGTTTCACATATATTGTATTTAAGGAATACGGTTAAACCCCAATCGGTCATTAGACCGCATTTGCTTAGATTTTCTATTGTCGTTACGCTTCCCAACTGTTTAGTCCGCTTGCTGACATCTGCGAAACTGTTTCATCTCGACGCAGCCCGCTATGCCCTCAATGAAACGGCTGCACATCTGCTCAACAATCGAACAAAATCGGTTGAGGTAATGACCGATTTGGGTTAAAATATTCTGCTGTTTTTCTTTTGTTTCCATATATTTCATTAATTTTGTAACCTAAAATATTTGTTTTATGTATGGAATGCTAATAGGATTGTTGATACCTTTATTGGGCACTATGCTCGGTTCGGCATTTGTCTTTTTTATGAAAAGGGAGATGCCCGTGTTGGTACAGAAATCTTTGCTTGGCTTTGCTTCCGGAGTTATGGTGGCAGCATCGATTTGGTCGTTGATTATTCCGGCTATGGAAATGTCTGAAAGTGATGGCAAATGGGCAGTACTTCCCGCAGCACTCGGTTTCACTTTTGGTATTGTCTTTCTGCTTGTGATAGATTATGTTACCCCTCATTTGCATATCGATTCGAATACTCCTGAAGGGCCGAAATCTCGTCTTTCCCGCACTACGATGTTGTCTCTTGCCGTTACGATACATAATCTTCCTGAAGGCATGGCTGTCGGAGTTGTCATTGCCGGTTCGTTGCAGGAAGGTATTGGTATTTCAACTGCCGCGGCATTGGCAATGTCTTTGGGAATAGCAATACAGAATGTTCCGGAAGGAGCGATTATATCTATGCCCATGAGAGCAGAGGGGAACAGTCGGTTACGTTCGTTCGTGATAGGCAGTCTGAGCGGGGTAGTGGAGCCTGTCGGTGCCGTATTGGTAATCCTTTTGGCATCGATAATGACCCCGATATTGCCTTACCTTTTGGCATTTGCCGCAGGTGCAATGTTTTTTGTCGTGGTAGAAGAACTTATACCGGAGGCCTCCGAGGGTTCCCACAGCAATCTTGGTACGATAGGTTTTTCCGTTGGGTTTGTGCTTATGATGGTGCTTGATGTTATATTGTCGTAATCGTCAATGCGATATAAAACACACAAAGGCTGCATGTCAACGTACATGCAGCCTTTGTGTGTTTATGTAATATGTTATCCGAGATATTTCATCAGAATTTTGGCATTACCGCTGTCACGAAGTTTGGCAATGCTCTTTTCCCGTATTTGGCGTACACGTTCACGGGTAAGTCCGAGTTGATCCCCGATCTCTTCAAGTCCTTTCTCCGGACATCCGATACCGAAACATTCGCGGATAATGGTTATCTCTCTGTCTTTCAGCACTTTGGTGAGTACTGTTTCGAGTTCTTGAGCCATCGATTCATGGTCGACATAGCGGTCTGTGCGGCTGTCATCTCCACTTGCCATGACATCGAGCATGCAGTTGTCTTCGCCATCTTGGAAAGGAGCATCGATGCTTACATGATGTCCGTCGGCAGCAAGACTCTGTCCGATTTTCTCCTCGTCGATATTGGTTTTTTCTGAAAGTTCCGCTATAGACGGGTGACGTTGGTTCTGTTGCTCGAATTTGTTGATTTCGTGGTTTATCTTACTGAGAGAGCCTACTTGGTTTAATGGCAGTCTTACTATGCGACTTTGTTCGGCAATGGCTTGCAGAATACTTTGGCGAATCCACCATACGGCATACGATATGAATTTGAATCCGCGTGTTTCGTCAAATTTCTGGGCTGCTTTTATCAACCCGATATTGCCTTCGTTTATAAGGTCGGTAAGTGTCAGTCCTTGGTGTTGGTATTGTTTTGCGACCGAAACAACAAAGCGCAAGTTGGCAGTCACTAACTTGTCTTTTGCTTTCTCTCCTTCACGCCCACCTTTTTTTATCTTCTGTGCAAGTTCGATTTCTTCATCGATTGAAATAAGCGGAGCACGCCCAATTTCAACAAGGTACTTGTCAAGTGCCTCACTCAAACGGTTCGTAATACTCTTTTGAATCTTTAGTTGTCTCATGTCCTATTATCCCTTAATATATTTGAATCATTGACAGTCAAAATAAATGGCCAATGCTTGGCGAAAAACATTGCAAAATTAGGAAAAATATCATTAAGTTGTACTCTGAATATGAGTTATTTATTCTTTTTTAACTGTCGATTGATTATTTCAAATTGGTCTGTTTGCTGATGTGAATATTAGAGAATGTTTAAACCCCATGACCGGGATTATCCGGCCATGGGGCAAAACATTTCATTGAACGTTATTTGTTTTATTCGTCCTTCTCAAGTTTTGCTTTCAATTCTGCAAGTCCTGCGATGTCTCCGAGTGTAGTGCTTGCTGCGACATTGTTGATAGCAGAAGCAGCCTCTTCTTTCTTTGGAGTGCGTGCCTTGCGTGCCGCTTTCTTGGCATCTTCCTTAACGTCTTCGAACGTACGACTGTGAGAAAGAATTATACGCTTGGTTTCCTTCACAAATTCAATTACCTTGAATTCAAGTTCTTCGCCAAGTTGAGCTTGTGAGCCGTCTTCCTTTATGAGATGTTTCGGAGTGGCGAAACCTTCACCACCTTCGTTCAGTGCGATGACTGCACCACGGTCTATGACTTCGGTAATCTTACCGGTGTGTGTTGATCCCGGTGTGTAAAGAGTCTCGTATGTATCCCAAGGATTGTCTTCGAGTTGCTTGTGACCGAGCGAAAGACGACGGTTCTCCTTGTCTATCTCGAGAACGATAACATCGATTTCTGCACCTACTTGAGTAAACTCTGACGGGTGCTTGACTTTCTTTGTCCAAGAGAGGTCGCTGATATGGATAAGTCCGTCAACACCTTCTTCAAGTTCAACAAAGATACCGAAATTGGTGAAATTGCGTACCTTGGCTGTGTGTTTGCTGCCAACAGGGTATTTGACTTCAATGGTTTCCCATGGGTCTTCTTTGAGTTGCTTGATACCGAGAGACATTTTGCGCTCCTCGCGGTCGAGTGTGAGGATAACTGCCTCTACCTCGTCTCCAACTTGCATGAACTCTTGTGCGCTGCGCAAGTGCTGACTCCATGACATTTCTGATACGTGGATAAGACCTTCTACGCCGGGGGCAATCTCTACGAAAGCACCATAGTCTGCCATTACGACAACCTTGCCGTTAACGTGGTCGCCCACTTTCAAATCTGCGCTGAGTGCATCCCATGGGTGCGGATAGAGTTGTTTCATGCCGAGTGCGATGCGTTTCTTCTCATCGTCGAAATCGAGTATTACTACCTTTATCTTCTCCTCGAACGATACAACTTCGTGCGGATCGCTTACGCGACCCCATGAAAGGTCGGTAATGTGAATGAGTCCGTCAACACCTCCGAGGTCAACGAATACACCGTAAGATGTGATGTTTTTGACAGTTCCTTCAAGTATCTGACCCTTTTCGAGTTTGCTGATGATTTCTTTCTTCTGTGCCTCAAGTTCTGCTTCTATGAGTGCTTTGTGCGAAACTACGACGTTGCGGTATTCCTGATTGATTTTCACAACCTTGAATTCCATGGTCTTGCCTACGAATACGTCATAGTCGCGTATAGGATGAACGTCAATCTGGCTTCCCGGCAAGAATGCCTCGATGCCAAATACATCTACGATCATACCGCCCTTTGTGCGGCATTTCACGTAGCCCTGAATGATTTCGTTGTTGTCAAGTGCTGCATTAACACGCTCCCAACTCTTGCTGATGCGGGCTTTTTTGTGCGAAAGCAACAACTGACCTTTGCGATCTTCTTGGTTGTCAACGTAAACCTCTACGATGTCTCCAACCTTCAAATCCGGATTGTAACGGAATTCGCTGGCTGAAATGATACCGTCGCTCTTGTAACCAATGTTTACGATAACTTCTTTTTTGTCAATGGAGATAACCTTTCCATTAACAACTTGATGTTCTGAAACCTTGTTGAGGGTTTCGTCGTAAGCCTTTTCAAGTTCTTGTTTGCTTACATTTGAACTTTTGCCATTCTCGAATTCTTCCCAATTGAAATCTTCCAATGGCTGAACGTTCTTTAAATTTGACATAAAAAATAATTAAAGTTGTTGTTAATAAAGTTAGACTTTATGTGAATTAATATATGCTGAACGGAAAAACCGCAAAGCGAGTGCAAAATTACAAAAAAGATTTCAAACGACATTATTATACTATAAGTCTTTGTTCTACAATGTTCTTATATGCCGGCATTTTAGAATAATTTAACTATATGGTTTGTTTTAAACGTGTTATGTTAAACAAACTTTGTCAAATTAACAGACTGTTATAAAAGAAAACCGCCAAACTCAAAGAGTCCGGCGGCAATTTTCTTTGCTTTTTGTTCAGAGCACTATTTACTTAACAGAATCGTTCTGTGTGCTATCTGCGGGAGTCTGGACAGAATCAGTCATTGCAGAGTCATTCATTGCAGTAGAGTCTGCCATGGGTGTCTCCTGCTTTGCTTTCTGATCACAAGATGCAAATGAGATAGCTGCAATAGCTGCGAACATTAAAACTAACTTTTTCATTTTCTTTGCTTTTTAAATCTGTAAAACAATCATTTGTTTATTAAAACGATGCAAAGGTAAGCATTTTTTTAATACGTTGTCTCTTTTTTTGTGAACTTTTTTATGATTATCTTGTAACTTTTTTATAATGACTTGATAATTAGCTGCTTGTAAATACTAAATAAATGTTAATCTTTTTATTGGCTTAACTTGTATTACCAAATAATCGTTTTTTAGACATTATTTCGTACCTTTGCAGACGTAAAGGATTTTTTCTTTGCTTATGTATATATAATTAAGGTATATGATAGATAGTTCCGTATTTCAAAATAAGACTGCCAAATATATTACGTTGGGTTGCAAGTTGAACTTTTCGGAGACTTCCACTTTTGGTCAGATGTTGCAAGGAATGGGTGTCCGGGTTGCCAATAAAGACGAGAAAGCCGATATTTGTTTGATAAATACATGTAGCGTTACTGAAGTTGCCGACCATAAATGCAGACAGGCAATACACCGTTTGGTCAAAGAAAATCCTGATGCTTTTATCGTTGTGACCGGTTGCTATGCTCAGTTGGCTGCCAATGATGTGGCGAAGATACCCGGTGTGAGTCTTGTGTTGGGAAGTAACGAGAAAGCGAGTTTGGTTCAGTTCCTTTCAGAAGAGTGGGGGAGTAAGTCGGAAGGTGTTGTGCACCGAATGGAGAGGACAAAGGATATTGTATCGTTTGCCCCTTCCTGCTCAAAGGGAAACCGCACGAGATATTTCCTTAAGGTTCAGGACGGATGTGATTATTTTTGCACATATTGCACCATTCCGTTTGCGAGAGGTTTCAGCAGGAATCCTTCCATCGACTTTCTTGTAGGGCAGGTGAAACAGGCTGTTAGTGAGGGAGGTAAAGAGATAGTCCTTACGGGAGTCAATATCGGTGATTTCGGAAAGACGACAGGCGATAGTTTTCTTGATTTGCTCAAAGCATTGGATGAAATTGATGGAGTAAAGAGGTATCGTATCAGCAGTATAGAGCCAAATCTTCTCACTGACGATATTGTCGCATTTTGTGCCGGCAGCAAATGTTTCATGCCGCATTTCCATATACCGTTGCAGAGCGGCAGCGATGAAGTGTTGCGACTTATGCACCGCCGATACGATTCTTCATTGTTTGCACATAAGATAAATCTCATAAAGGAGTATATGCCGGATGCGTTCATAGGGGTTGATGTAATGGTTGGCACGAGAGGTGAAACGCAGGAAAGATTCGAGGAATGTTACCGATTGCTTGAGAAACTTGATGTCACACAACTTCATGTATTCCCATATTCCGAGCGTCCCGGTACGGCTGCACTTAAGATACAGCATGTGGTAAGCGACAAGGAAAAGAAAGCGCGTTCAGCGATTTTACTGGGATTGTCGGAAAGTAAAACGCATTCTTTCTATGAGAAATATATCGGTTCCGAGGCAGAAATACTTTTGGAGAAAGCGGCAAGAGGCAAGTTTATGCACGGTTTCACGCGCAATTATATTCGTGTAGAACTTCCTCCGAAGTTTGCGAGCGAAGAACTTGACAACCAACTTGTCAGAGTAAGATTAGGTGATTTTAATCACAACGGATCGGCTCTGAAATGTGAGTTGCTTTAAAATAAATACCGGATTATGGATAAAACGGCAATAGTGATATTGAATTGGAATGGCGAGAAAATGATGAGGAAGTTTCTCCCGTCCGTAGTTAAAAATTCTCCGCAGGCAACAATATACATTGCAGACAATGCGTCTACCGACGGCTCTTTGGGGTTGTTGAGAACCGAATTTCCGGAAGTGAAAACAATAATTCTCGATCGTAATTGGGGTTTTGCCGAGGGATATAATAAGGCTCTGCGCGAGGTTGATGCGGAATATTATGTGTTGTTGAACAGCGATATAGAGGTTTCTCCGCAATGGCTTTCTCCGTTGTTGAATTTCATGGAGTCTGACAAAAATGTTGCAGCATGCCAGCCTAAGTTGCTGTCTGAGTCTGACAGAGATTCGTTTGAATATGCCGGTGCAAGCGGCGGATTCATAGACAAGTACGGCTATCCATTTTGTCGCGGACGTATATTCGACGTGGTGGAGCGTGATAATGAGCAATACGACGAGCCTTGCGAGATTTTCTGGGCCACGGGAGCATGTCTCATGATACGTGCAAAAGACTATTGGGAGGCAGGCGGACTTGACGGAAGATTTTTTGCACACAACGAGGAAATCGACCTTTGCTGGCGTTTACGTTTGTTAGGCAGAAAAATATATTGCATTCCTGCGAGCCGTGTTTACCATGTGGGCGGCGGTACGTTGCCCAAAGGCAATCCACGTAAAACATTCCTGAATTTCCGAAACAATCTTACCATGCTTTACAAGAATCTTCCGAAGCAAGAATTGCGTCATGTAATGTTCGTCCGTTGGATTCTCGATTACGTTGCAGCATGGCATACATTGTTGCTAAATGGCAACGTGGAAGATTTCAAGGCTATCCATAAAGCTCGTCGTGCTTTCAGGAAATGGAGAAAAAGTTTTGACGAGGAGAGGGAAAGAATACGTTCGTCTGCCATATTGCAAGATATTCCCGAACAACGAAAGTTCTGTATTTTATGGCAATATTATGTGCGGAAACGCAGGTTTTATTCGGATTTGAAGTGAAAAGTTGCTTATAAAATGTCATGGCATTAAACTTTTTTACTTTGGAAACATCAAATAATCATTTGAAAAGATATTAATTTTTTAGATTTATGAAAAGAGTTTTTGTAATTATGGTTGCCGCAATGGCAATGAGTTGTGCCATGGCACAGAATACCAAGACATGTAGCAAAGAGAAATCTCAGGCTAAGTGCGAGCAGCGCAAACAATGTGAAAAGCAAGAAAAAGCAACTGCCAAGTGTACCACAAGCAATAGCGGTAAATGTGAGAAAAAAGCAGAAGCCATGTCGTCCGACAAATGCCAAAAGCAAGGAAAACATTGCACTGACTATACGGAAATGATGGTAAAGAAATTTAATCTCACACCGGAGCAGGCAGCCAAGGTAAAGGCTCTTAACGACATGTACCCGGAGTTGGCACGTGCTTGCGTTGGCAAACATCATGAAAAGAAACATGAAACTGCTTTCAAAACAGACAAGGATTGCAAGAAGGCTTGTGATAAAAAATGTGAAAAAACAGGAATGTCTTCAAAAAATGGAAAGCAGACAGCGGCAGTTAAGGAATGCGGGTTGAAGCGAGAAGCCTACGATGCGGAGATGAAGAAAATCCTGACAAACGAACAGTTTGCCATATACGAGAAATGCAAACAGCAGAAAAAATGCAAGCATAAGAAATAATATTGATAAAAAGAGTCAAGACTTATTTTAAGAGTCTCGGCTCTTTTTTCTGCTTTTGGTTTTTATTGTTAAAACGTTTTCATACCCAATCTGTCGTTAGAACTTGAGAAACACGTGATTCCCGATTATTCATTTGGGTTAATATTATATAGACAAGAACAAACATAAGACCAAGAGGAAATTAAAATTTTCTATGTTTTAAAAAGAGTTTTATAAATATTATTCGTAATATTGCACTTGTCGGTTGACTTATTATAATATATGAAAAAAATATTTTTGTTACTGTTCGTATCCATATTATCTTTCCATGCCTACACTGTTTCCGCACAATCACAAACAATGGGAAAGACGAAACGCATACTGATTGCCTACTATTCGCTCAAAGGCGAAAAGAGAACCAAAAAGGGAATGGTAAATCTCTCATGCGGATTCACTGAGCAAATGGCGATGAAAATACACGGCTATGTAGGTGGAGATATGTGCCACATAGAAAACAAATTGTCATATCCTAAAAGATATGAAATAATGAAGAAAGTGGCAAAGATTGAATGGAAATCAGGCAAAAGACCCGAACTGAAACCTTTGCCTGTCAACATCGACGACTACGATGTCGTTTTTCTTGGTTTCCCTATATGGTTTGGAACCTTTCCTCCGGCAATGTTTACTTTTTTGCAGCAATACGACCTTTCAGACAAAGTAATCATTCCTTTCAGCACCAGTGGCGCCACCGTATGGGGGCATACTTTGGAAATATTGCACGGACAATATCCCGATGCCGTCATTTTGGAGGGACTTAATTTAAGGAGTTTGAAAGTGGACACATCTGACAAGAAAATAAATAAATGGCTGAAAAGACTCCCGATATTTACTGTCAACTAAACTTTTTAAATCGTTATAAAAGTTTTTTAAAAGTCAATGAATATGTTCGTGAAATCCTTTTCATGAAAAGTTATTTAACCCCAATCGGTCATTAGAACCCTCAACCGACTTTGTTCGATTGAGGGTTCTAATGACCGATTGGGATTTAATCTGCAAAAAAAGTGTTCTCTTTTCCTTTGATGTTTTTCTCAACGATGTCCGCCATCAATGTTATGTCTATCGGCTTTATTCCATTTGACAGCAACATCTCAGAGTCTTTGGAAAATTTTTTCGAGATACTGTCGAGAACCATATTTGTTGAGGACGTTGTCTCACAGTAATTTACAAACATAGCCACTGCGTCATTAGTTTTCCCCATAATCCATTGACAATAACCGGCATTTAGAAAATCTTCGGGGACAGAATCTTCTCCGGAAGTTAGTTTACGATATACAGTCTGTGCCTGCTCGAGTTTCCCTTCTCCCATTAAAGCCCATGCCATGGCACGCGAAGTGTTAGCCGACGATTGCTCGTAGTCAAGACGATAGAGTATTTCAAGAGCCTTCGAATAATTCTTCTGCTTCATTAGTGCCACACCATATTTTAGTGCGAACTTGTTGTTATCGGGCTGCAGTTCAAAAAGACGATGGTAACATGTCGCTGCCATGTCGAAATCTCCGCACAGCAATGAAAGTCGGCCGAGCATCTTCAACGAAACCTTGTCATTCTCAAGCCGTCCCTCGTACCATGCCCGTCTCAATATATCGGTCGCTTTTTCGGCATTGTTGGCGTATTCATAATAATATATAGAAGCAATGTGCAGGAAATTATCAGACAGTACATCCTGTTCCAAATCAATGTATCGCTTAGCAAAAACAACGAATCCGTTCTTTATCTTACGTTTATGCATGAACAATGCCAGTTGGGGAAGCATGTCCTTGGACTTATTTCCATGGAACGTTTCATTTGCCAAAAAGAGATACGCATTCTCGTTGTCAAAAGGACTGCGCATATCTTTTTTGTGTATGTTGAGGCGGAGAAAGCGATACAAGTCTTGCAAGTACATACGCCGTATGTATGCAGCATCACTCTTTTCGGTTTCTGATACCATATTCCCAAACTCATATCCTCCCTGCAACATCTCGCGCACATTGTCGGGCAGTCGTTCGAAAACGGTTTTCATGGTTAAGAGGAAAGAATATTTGTCGCTCTCGCAGAACGGTCCGAATGCAAGCATATTGTTCAGGAAATCGGCTCTGCCAATTTTGTCGAGTGTCTCCTGAACAGCCGGATGCTCAATGAAGAACGGCCAGAACCAGTTTGCCATATCATTGAAAAACGAGAAACGCTTCATCTGCGAGAAACCGCCGAAATATATGTCCGAGCCGTCTTTCTGCATCTGTTCCATGCGGTGCATTGTGGTTTCGAGTTTCTCAATTCTCTCGTCGGCGGCAGACGGGTTGAGAATATCCTCCATCGGGTCTTCCTCTTTCTCGATTATTCCGAAGTTCGTAATATTCAAGTCCTGATTTTTCATCAGTTCAGGAATGATGTCTTTCTGTATCAACTGGTTGTCTTTATCCGCATTTAGGCAGAACATTACCTGTTTCTGCATGTCTGCCAATTCGTGTAAAACATTGTCATCGTCAAGCATGTCGGTAACCACATCTGTCTGTCTGCCGTATATTGCCATGGCAAATACCCAGCCTACGAGTGCCCTTTGTCTTATGTTCTCATCCGTGGAAAGGCGGTAAATCTCTGCAAGAGACACAATTTTCTGCTCATCTTCATGGTTGATGGCGGCTATTGTAATTGCACTCACCAACAGTTGTGCATCGTATGAGTCAACCGTCGGCGACAACAATATCTTCACCATCTGTTCACTTGTCGTTGCCGTCCATTGAGGAGATATTATCATACTATGGAACAACCGTGACATTTCGCCGATATGTTTTGAGTAAATCTCCCGCATTTTCTCTCCCTTTTCTTCTTCTGCGAGCAATCCTGTCATGGCCTGTTCACCCACGAAACTTTCGAGCATGTTTCTCAAACTTTCCGTCTCAATTGTACGACCGAGGGCTTTGGCATAGGCTTCGGAATAGAACGGAGATGATTTAATCTTGCTTTCAAGCATCATGTTCCTTACACAGTGTCCGAGCCTTGTGCGGATACGGTCGTACATCTTTTCGCGCTCCGGGTCGTCAACGCCGCGTTCCATGTATTCAAGCATCAGTTCGTAGTCTCTCGAAATACTGTCAAATTCGTCTTGCCAAACTCCCGCGCCGTTATTCCGTGCATATTCCCTTATCATTCCCAATGCAAGGAATACATGTCCGGCTTCTATTTCCGTCAAAGAAAGTTTCAATATATCTTGTTCCGTCGTCATTATTTCGTAATATAAGAATAAAAATTTTATTTAAGCCATTTGTTTGCCATGCCAATATCCTTTGAACGCGGAGAGGCGGCATGTTCGAAACGAATGTTCGGTATAGCCTTAACGGTTTTGTCGTCCACTCCCATGTGTTTCTTTATTACATCGGCATAATTTGCTATTCCGTAGCGGTTTATGGAGTCGCATGCTTGATTGTAGACTTTTATGAACTCATCAATTTGTGCCCTTTTTCTGGTATCGTTCATGGCTTTGTCCGAGAACACCAATACCCCCATTTTTATGTCGCGTTTTTGGGAATCCATCAATACCTTGTGCCCTGCGAGACGTGCCACCGTGGCTTGTGGTTCGGGTAGCAATACTGCATCCATCTCGTTGTTTATAAGCATCATCAGTCTTGTGTGCGGATTGTTGATTTGTACCCGAAACACATTTTCCGCTTTAAGTTTTGCACTGTCCACCGCAATGTCTGCCAGCATGGCGGTGGCAGAGAACCTGCTTATTGCAATCATCTTGTCGGTTAGTTGGTTAAGGGATTTCAATCTCGCTTTTCTGTTTGTTATAAATTGCCACGACAATGGTGTTGCGGCAACATAAGACAGCATTACCCCTTGACGTTTCATTCGTTCTGTCCTGACAATATCGGTGACAATCCCTTCTAACTTGCCTTTTTTCAGGGCATCGTCAGCCTCAATGTGCGACTCCATTTCTTTCAGTCGTATGTCGGCACGCGCCGTATCCACCCATCCTTTTTCTTTCGCTAAGAACATGGGCAGACAATCTATTGTTCGCAGCACACCGATTTTAAGTGCAATGGAGTCTTGCTTTCTCTGAATTACTCTTTCGTGTGCTGTCTGCTCTTTTATCTCATTGTAATTTTTCCCGCAACCGAGAAACACCGCAATCGAAAAGAATATAAATAATAATTTCTTCATACATATTATTCGAAAAAAGGGTGACTCCCTTATTCTTCCGAATGATAGAGTTACCCTTGGCTCATTATATTTCGTACGACAAGCAGTCATTCGGAATAAAACCTCTATGCTTTTTCACCTCGTTTTTATTTTTTATTTTAATTATGAACACCTGCCCGTCAGACTTTTTCAGTGCTGCAAAATTAACCAATTATTTTGTAACAAGGAAAAATATTATTAATTTTGTTCCGAAAAACAATATTATATGGCTAAAGATAAGACAGCGTACGTTTGTTCATACTGCGGGCACGAATCGGCAAAATGGATTGGTAAATGCCCGTCATGCGGTCAATGGAATACGTTCAAAGAAATAAGAATAAGCACCGATACGGGACAGATGGCTGCTCGTTCTGCCGCTTCGGGAATGCAAAATATACGCAATTGTAACAAAAACCGTCCGATGAGGCTGAACGAAATATCGTCGAAAGATGTCCCACGGATAGACATGAACGACGACGAACTAAACCGTGTGCTTGGCGGAGGACTTGTTCAAGGCAGCATCGTGCTGCTCGGCGGAGAACCGGGAATTGGCAAAAGTACGCTGATACTGCAAACTATACTTAACCTTAAAGACAAACGCATACTGTATGTCAGCGGAGAGGAAAGCGCACAGCAACTTAAGATGCGGGCAGAGAGATTGTTGAGCGGAAAAGGCATGGCGGCAAGCGAAAATGCAACCGAAGAGAACAACATCAACCCGAACATGCTGATACTGACAGAGACTTCGCTCGAAAGCATATTCAACAACATAAAGGAGATATTGCCGGAAATTGTAATAATAGACTCGATACAGACAATATCCACCGAGGATGCAGACTCTTCGCCGGGCAGTATAACACAGGTAAGGGAATGTGCGGCGGCATTGTTGCGTTTTGCCAAGTCGAGCGGTGTTCCCGTTATACTCATAGGGCATATAAACAAAGAAGGTTCGCTCGCCGGTCCGAAGATTCTCGAGCATATAGTTGATACGGTAATACAGTTCGAGGGCGACCAACATTACATGTACCGAATACTGCGCTCAATAAAGAATCGTTTCGGAAGTACATCCGAACTCGGTATATACGAGATGGGACGGGACGGACTGCGTCAGGTAAGCAATCCCTCGGAATTGCTTCTCACACAAGAACGTGACGGCTTGTCCGGCATCGCCATAAGTTCGGCGGTGGAGGGAGTGCGACCGTTTCTTGTTGAGACGCAGGCCTTGGTTTCTACTGCCGCATACGGAACTCCGCAACGTTCGGCAACCGGTTTCGAGCAGCGCAGACTTAACATGCTGCTTGCAGTACTCGAAAAAAGAGTAGGATTCAAACTTGTGCAGAAAGATGTTTTCCTAAACATAGCGGGCGGACTTCGTGTTACCGACCTCGCAATGGATCTTTCGGTGATTGCCGCCGTACTGTCGTCAAATGTCGATACACCGATAGACAGTGGCTGGTGCATGGCAGGAGAAGTGGGACTCAGTGGCGAAGTACGTCCCGTGAGCCGGTTGGAACAACGTATTGCAGAGGCGGGAAAACTTGGATTCACAGACATGATCGTTCCCAAAAACAACATGCAGGGAATAGGGAAACGTAATTTTAACATACGCCTGCACCCGGTGCGGAAAGTGGAGGAAGCATTGCGGTTGCTGTTCGGATAAATCTTGACCGGTCATTACAATATACTCTTTCGGTTGAGGGTTTTAATGACCGATTGGGGTTAAAGCAAATTCTTATACTTATATAAAAAAGAGGATGTGCCTGTTATTTTGACACACCCTCTTTTATTATAAGGACTCAATTTATAAATACTAAGTCGAAATCAATAGAAAGATATTTCCATTCTTATCAATCGTTCCAAAGTTTGGGAGACTTATATTCTAATAAATCATCATCTTCTTCGAAAAATCCTTCTTTTGCTCCAATGTCATCTTCGTCTCCTGCTCCAATACCATGATCGGGATCGTTGTCTATAGGAATACTCCATACCTCCATTAAAGCGTTGCCATTAATTTTGATGACCTCCGACTTTGGCTCTTGATATGTTTTTTTTATCTTCATATTTCTTTATTTTATTTGATTATAACTTTTTTACCATTACGGATGTATACACCTTTCTTTGGCTTCTCTACTTTGATGCCGTTCAAATCATAGTAAGTATCATCTGTATCTTTTAATTCAGTAATACCATCAATTCCTGTAATTGTTCCTTCATCATCAAACAATATACTGAAGCCTTTGCCCGGAGTTGCGGTATTTTCTTTCAAACGTAAATAAGCCTTGAAATATGGGAATTTAGCATCATTCTTCAAATGTACGAAACAACCACGTTTTTTACTGAAAGTATAGTATTGGAAACCGGACTCATTGGCTATGATTATTTCTTCAACCGCTCCTATCATACGGTTCTCCGCATTCTCTTGATAATTTACGGCATTTAATCCATCTTTATTATGTGCTTGATCTTCGTCCATCTGGCAATAAGAATTAACAGCCTTTGTGTTCTTGCTGCGAATCAGAGCACCGACAAATGCAGGAACATAATAGTTATCCAAACTGTAAGCTCTGACAAAAGGATCTTTTGTATCATAGATATGAGTGAAATCTACCGGTACATAAGGCTTGATGTCATTGTCTCCCAAATTTTGTGGATAAACTACATCAAACGGATAACATACAGTACCACCATGAGAGTTTGTAGATTGTGGGATTTGCCATTCTATGGCAAGGGTATGCTGATCCTTTTCCCATGCAGTCTTGTAATCATTTTGCTTACTCTTCTTTACATAAATTTTCTGATTTTCTTTGAAAGGATAACTGCCCATTTGTTCGTATGCCTTGTAATTGAGATTTCCCGGTGTGTTGCCGACAAAATATATTTCCTCAATACTGCTGCGTTTAAATGCGTTTAGACCAATACCATTGATGTCTGCAAGTAATGTGATGGCTCTGACTTTTGGTGAATAAGGAAGATTCTTTTCTTCAAAAGCAAAGTCAAGAACAGAACTTACCGTATATGTCTTTTGTGCGATTTGGTTATTGGAATGGCTTACAAAGGCAGGCTGTGTTGCTTCCGGCATTACGATGACAGAAGTGCGTTCTTCGTTGCCATCAAAGGAAATTACACCTACATTTTCATCTGATGTCTGGAAAAATTCTACGCCACGGTCATAACCTTCAGCAGAGATGAAAGAAGGAATGACATCTTTAAACACATTATCATATCCCTTAATTGTAGCCAAGTTTGCAGGGTTATTATACCAACGCTTACGTACATAAATATTAATAGAAGAAGGATTGGATGATTCGTACATTATCTCAGAGGTCAGAACCGGAACCTTGTCCTCGCCCATGAAACTCAGTGATTTGAGTTTTTTACACAATGCGATGGCGCGACTTCCTATCTCTTCTACGGATCTTGGGAAAGTGATATTCGTTATCTTGTTACTTCCATAGAAAGCGTATGGTCCAACCTTTTTGAAATAAGGAATCAATGTATATTTTGAATCCGCTTTTCCTGCCGGGAACGTAACGAGTGTTTTCTTGTCTTTTGTACACAACATACCATCTAACGATGTGTATTTGGTATTCTCTTTGTCTACATTTATTTCTTTTAAATTCTCACAAAGATTGAAAGCAGTGTAAATTATCTCATTCACGTTTTTAGGAATGAATATTTTCTCGAGATTTGCACACTGGTCAAATGCTACCCCTGATATTTTGGTAACAGATTCCGGAAGTTCGATATGTTTGATGCCACTTTTTGTGAAAGCAGACTCTCCTATGGTTGAAATGGATGAAGGAGTTCTGAATATTACTGTCTCCAAATTTGGTGTTTCGAGAAAAACACTATGCTTTATTTCTGTAAGATTGCTTGGAATATCACAGAACTTTAGTTTGGGATTGTAAGCAAATGCTTTGACTTCGAAAGTCGTCAAGTTTGGTGCGGAACCATCGAATACAACCTTTTCAAGGTTATCCATTTCGGTTGCAAATAGAGTAGGAATTTTTGTTAATTTGGAGTTATCGTCAAAATGAATTTCAGTAATACCATTTGCTTTCTTAAATATTCCATCTCCCATTTCTTCCACACTGGCAGGAATAGTGAATGTTCCTACGATTCTAGAATCCACAAAAGCTCTTGTTCCTATATTTTTCACCTTGGAGGGCTCCTCAAAAACCACCTGTCTCCAACTGCTTCCACTGAATGCACCCTCACCGATGGTTATTACGGTGTTGGCAATAGTTACGACATCTGTGGCACGAGTACCGCTAAATGCTTCTTTAAATATTGTTTCCGTTCCTGTCGGAACCTTATAGTTTCCTGTTTTTCCGGAAGGATAAAGCACCAATGTTTTCTCGTTTTTTGTAAAGATAACTCCCTCTTTGGCTTTATAGTTTGCATTGAGGTCTGATACTTCAAATTTTGTCAAATTATTACAACCGCCGAATGCACCGGCATCTATCAACTCTACATATTGACCGATTATAACCTTTTTAAGGTTTCCCATAGTGCTAAATGCTTTGGTCATGATAGTTTTAACATTGTTTAGATCTAAGTATAGAGGATAATTGGAAGCATTGTAGAAAGCGTTCGGAAGAACTGTTTCCACACTGTTTGGAATTGTGTATATTCTCTGTTCCGGATCTTGGGGAATTCCTGCTGTCGGAATATATTGTGGAGGAAATGCTATTAACTCTTTTCCACTTATGTCACAAAGAACTCCATCATAGTCCTTATATTTGATATTTGCATCATTTACATCGATGTAGGTGGCACTTGAATTATAAAAAGGATGACCTTCTGCATCATAAACTATTTCCGTTACAGTTGTAGGAATTTTTATTTTTGTAATCTTTTTGCAAAGTCTGAAAGCATCCCTTCCTATCTTGGTAATTGTGGAAGGTATGTTGTTAACCTCGCCCCCGATTCCGGAGGGATAATAGATAAGTTCGTTACCTGATTTGTTGAACAGCCATCCATTAGTATCGTGTGAATAATTTGTGTTAGCTGCATTTACTTCAAATCGGGTGAAATTGGGGTTGTTATTGAAGCAGGAAGCGCCAATAAAGGTACACGATTTGGGAATTGTTATTTTCGTTAATCCTTTACTGCCACAGAAACCTCCGTCACTGATTTTTGTGATTCCTTCAGATAGTATAATCTCTGTAACCGCTGTTGGAGACGGCTCCATCCAGCCATTGGTAGATGTTACTTTGAAAGTCTCATGATATTTGTCGTCTATTACCGTACTTGGAATTGTTACTATTCCACTTCCGCCAACCTTCACAACTGCAACTTCGAATTCTTTGGGGTTAACATCAAGTTTTGCTTTGGTAATTTTATACTTAATGTTGTCAACCTCAAAGTGCGCTCCAATAGATTGGGCAAATCCGGATATTGTTGGTATAAATAATACCAACAATAGGAAAATTATCCTTTTCATTACTTTGTTCTTGTTCATAAATTATTACTACTTTAAAAATTAATAAAATTATTAGTGTTCCATAACAATCGGAACGGTTTAATATTAGGCTAATGACCATGGAATAAGATGATAAAATCGTTCTCCGCAATAATCTTCTTTACCGAAGAAAGCACCGTAGAGTGCTACTATGTCCTTCTTAATTATCCATCCCGGATGTAAGGATGTCCATGACAACCATTGGTGGCAAAGAGGATTGTAAGAATCTCTTTGCCACCAATGGTTACGGCACGCTGTCGCGCGCGTATGTAAAAGTTTAAAAAAAGTACAATGATTGACGGTGCGTCTATTGTGTGTGTGTGTGTGTGTGTGTGTGTGTGTGTGTGTGTGTGTGTGTGTGTGTTAGCAAAATATTCGAACTGGCCAAATATAAAGTGTTAAAAGTCGCATGGTTTTTCTTGTTTCCTTGCAACTCGTTAATACCTTTATTATATAAGTCTGAATGATACATTTTCAAACCATTTAATTTTCTATGGCACACAGAATCATTTGGTAAATTTGTGCAAAGATAAATAATGTCTTTCAGATATGCAAGCAAAATCCGAGAAATATGCATAAACCACATGCAAACGAATGCATTGTAGAGTGCATGTAGAGTCAAACGGCGAATGCAAAATTACGAATAAACCCGGTAGGACTCTTCTTTTCTTGTATTGTTTAGTTTTATTTTTAAATTAGATTTCTTTTTATTTTCCGTGATTGGTTACTGTGTGATTTCGGCTGTTTTGTTGAGCAATTTCGGTGAAATTAGTAAGTAAAACAGCCGAAATTGATTTATTGTTTGTATATGTTTCTTGAAAGGGAGGTTGCTTTACCTATTATTTTTGTTGGTAATTCTCATTCTCACCCACAGCCATCGCGGTATAAGTCTCCAGAAAAAAGTAAGTAAACTGTAACGCCAATCTATTATGCGGACACTCTTTCGGGCATATATGGCATCAACAGCCTGTCGAGCAACATCTTCGGGCTTAATCAGCATAGGGTATGCCGTACTGTTGTCAAGCGATGCAGTATCGACAAAACCGGGGCGCAAGTCGGTAAAGCGAATGTTCAGGTCACGCATGCGCGACAACTGTTCGAGAGCCTCGATATAGGTCGTTTGATATGCTTTGGAAGCACTGTAAGATGGGGAGACGCCAAGTCCTTTTGTTCCTGCAATGGAAGAAACAATGGCAATATGACCACCTTGATGTTCTGTCATGTAATTAAAGACTGCATCAATTATTTGTGTAAACCCCTTTACGTTTGTCGCCACCGTGGCACTTTCTGTCTCATTATCGAGCATGAGGTTTTGAGTGCCAATGCCGGATACATGTAAGAACAAACCCACGTCGCCGAGTTCTGCAAACAGTTCCAATATTTTCTGTGGCGCATCGTCTGTTGTCACGTCTATGCACGACACGACAACACGTTCAGGAAACTCTTTTTCCAATTCCGACAGCAACTCCTTACGACGTGCGGCAATACCCACATGCCAACCGTCGGCAAGCAACAGTCGTGCTACTTCGCGTCCAATACCCGACGATGCACCAATAACAACCGCCCTTTTCATACAAGTGCAAAAGTACAAAAATAAATGAAGTATATATAATTATCAAGCCTAAATTTGCTCATTTTAAAATTTATTCTTAATTTTGCAGAATATAAATGTTTTAGTGGGATTAATTTTTGTAAAAAATGAAAGAGTTCTTCAGATATACGGTGGCAACGATTGCCGGTCTTCTCATTTACACAGTCATAATCGCAGCCATCGGAATGATGAGCATCGTAGGAATGATAGCCTCCGGAGAATCTTCGGGGCCGATTGATAAAAACTCGGTACTTGTGTTACCGTTGACAGGGACATTGGAGGAACGTGCAGGAAGCAATATGCTGTTAAAAATAATAGGTCAGGCAGGAGAGGAGGTTGGGTTGGACGAGATCCTTGACGGAATAAGGAAAGCTAAGGACAACGAAAACATAAAGGGAATATATATTGAGGCCGGAGCATTCGGAGCCGACTCGTATGCTTCGTTGCAGGCTATCCGCAAGTCGCTTCTCGATTTCAAAAAAAGCGGAAAATGGATAGTGGCATACGGCGACTCATACACACAGGCAACATACTACATCGCATCGGTGGCAGACAAAGTACTGCTTAACCCCCATGGAATAATAGACTGGCACGGAATGGCTGCACAGCATTATTACCTAAAAGATCTTATGGCCAAGTTCGGAGTGAAAATGCAACTGGCCAAAGTGGGTTCCTACAAGAGTGCTCCGGAGATGTTTACCGCCGACAAGATGAGTGACCCCAACCGCGAACAGGTTACGGCATACATAACCGGGATATGGCAAAACATACTTAATGACGTATCGGCAAGCAGAAAGATAAGCATTGAACAACTTAATCAATATGCCGACAGTCTCATAACGTTTGATAACCCGCAGAATTACCTGAAATACAGGCTGGTTGACAAACTTGTATATACCGATGAAGTGAAAGACGTGGTAAAGGAAATGATGAAAATCAATGTCGACGACAAATTCAACAAGATCACTATAAACGACATGGCAAGCGTCAAGGGCAAACGTGACAAGGGAGAGGAGATAGCCGTTTACTATGCTTATGGCGACGTTGTCGATGGTGCGGTATCCATGAGTCAGGCACACAGCATTGATGCACAAAAAGTTTGCAAAGACCTTGAGAAACTAATGGAAAATGATGATGTAAAAGCTGTGGTACTGCGTATAAATACCGGTGGTGGTTCGGCATACGCCTCGGAGCAGATATGGCACTCGATGAAACGCCTAAAAGCCAAGAAACCCGTGGTGGTATCAATGGGCGGAATGACTGCATCGGGTGGCTACTATATCAGTTGCATAGCAAATTACATATATGCAGAACCGACAACACTGACCGGTTCAATAGGCATATTCGGCATGTTCCCCGATGCAAGTCAGTTGCTGACAGAGAAACTCGGAGTGAAGTTTGACGAGGTTAAGACAAACAAATTTAGCACGTTCGGCACGATGGCACGCCCGATAAACAACGAAGAGATGGCAATTCTCAATCGCTATATCGACAGAGGGTACAACCTTTTCCGCTCGCGTGTGGCAGAAGGTCGGAAAATGTCGATTGACGAAGTGGAGAAGATTGCGCAGGGACATGTTTGGCTCGGACAAGATGCATTGAAGATAAAACTTGTGGACGGTCTCGGCGGATTGGACGATGCGCTGGCAAAGGCGGCACAACTCGCAGGATTGAAAGAATATCACGCAGTGACATATCCCGATACGGAAGGATGGGAAGAATTGTTGCTGGAAGATTTGAACCAAGAGAACTATATTCAAGAACAATTGCGCCTGACACTTGGAGAATACTACGAGCCGTTCATGTTGTTGAAGACTATGGATAAGCAAAATGCGATTCAGGCGAGAATGGAGTTCTATCTCAAGGTGGAATAAATGGAAAGCGACTTTATCAAGATAAACGAATGGCTGTTGCCGTTTAGTTGGCTGTACGGCATCGGCATAAGGATAAGAAACAAACTTTTCGACATAGGAATGTTGAAAAGCAGGGAATTTGATATTCCCGTGATTTCGGTAGGCAACATAACGGTGGGAGGCTCCGGCAAGACACCGCATGTTGAGTATCTTGTAAGGTTGCTGAAAGACAATGCCCAAGTGGCGGTTTTGAGCCGGGGATACAAAAGAAAGAGCCGGGGATTTATACTTGCGACAAAAGATTCACGAGTAAGCGAAATCGGGGACGAGCCGTATCAGATAAAGAGCAAATACGATTTTGTACATGTGGCGGTTGGCAATGACAGATGTCACGGCATAGACCGGATTACAAGTGACAAGTCAACGGAAGACACAGATGTCGTAATTCTCGATGATGCTTTCCAACACAGGTATGTAAAACCCGGCATCAACATCTTGCTTGTGGATTATCACAGACTGATAATATACGACAAACTGCTGCCCGCAGGAAGGTTGAGAGAACCGAAAGAGGGCAAGGACAGAGCCGACATCGTTATAATTACGAAATGTCCGGCGGACATGAAACCGATGGATTTCCGGGTGCTCATCAAGGCAATGAGTCTGCGACCGTACCAGAAACTGTATTTTACCACACTGGAATACGGTAACTTGAAACCGCTGTATTGCGGCAACGAAATGAAACTCGGGGAAATAACAAACAAACATAACATACTGTTACTTACGGGTATAGCTTCGCCAAAACAAATGATTATTGACCTGAAGCCATACACGGAGAACATCTTTCCGCTGACTTTCAGCGACCATCATCGGTTCACAAAAAAAGATATACGCAGACTGAACGAGAAGTTCGCCGCCATGCCGGAACCGAAAATTATAATTACCACGGAGAAAGACGCAACGCGTCTCTTAGGCATGGACGGACTGAGTGACAATGTTAGGCACAACATATTTTCACTGCCGGTGGAAGTGAAATTCATGTTAGACCAACAATATATGTTCAACAAAAAAATTATTGATTATGTACGAAAAAATTCAAGAAACAGCTTCTTGGTTAAAACAAAGGATGACAACAAGTCCGCAAACGGCAATAGTACTGGGAACGGGACTCGGACAATTAGCTTCAGAAATAACTGATACTTACGAATTTCCATATAATGAAATCCCCAATATGCCGGTATCGACGGTAGAGGGACACAGCGGAAAACTCATATTCGGAAAACTTGGAGGCAAGGACATCATGGCAATGCAGGGACGCTTCCATTTCTATGAAGGTTACTCTATGAAAGAAGTGACGTTTCCGGTGCGCGTTATGTATGAATTGGGCATAAAAACTTTGTTCGTGAGCAATGCTGCAGGTGGAATGAATCCGGAATTCAAAATCGGTGACTTGATGATTATCGACGACCATATAAATTTCTTCCCGGAACACCCGTTGAACGGAAAGAATTTCCCTACCGGACCACGTTTCCCCGACATGCACGAAACATACGATCATGAATTGATTGCACTCGCCGACAAGATTGCCGAAGAAAAGAATATAAGGGTTGTACACGGTGTATATACTGGTGTGCAGGGACCGACATTCGAGACACCGGCAGAATACCGCATGTATCATTTGCTCGGCGGTGACGCTGTGGGCATGAGTACCGTACCGGAGGTAATTGTGGCACATCACTGCGGTATAAAGACATTCGGAATAAGTATCATAACAGATCTTGGCGGCTTTGACAATCCTGTTGAGGTGTCGCACGAGGAGGTGCAGGTGGCAGCAAATGCGGCACAGCCGATAATGACCGAGATTATGAGGGAAATGATAAAAAGATCATAGTAACCTTTCTTCGTAAAAAACAACAATTCAGTAAATTGGAAATATCAAAGATTGGAGAGTTCGGACTTATCGGCCGACTCACAAATGACATAAAACCGCAACAGTCGTCCACGCTGAAAGGTGTGGGCGACGATTGTGCTGTACTGTCTTATCCCGAAACAAAGGTGTTGACCACAACCGACATGCTCATGGAGGGAGTACACTTTGACCTTACATATACAGACCTCGGAAATCTCGGATACAAGGCAGCCATGGTTAACATCAGCGATATTTTTGCCATGAACGGCACACCGAGACAACTTCTCGTAAACCTCGCATTGAGCAAACGTTTCAATGTTGAAGACATAGAAACGCTTTACGATGGAATACGTGAGGCATGCCGGAAATGGAACGTTGACATTGTGGGAGGAGACACCACGTCTTCACTTACGGGACTTGCCATAAGTATTACATGTATCGGAGATGCCGAAGAAGAGGAAATTGTATATAGAAATGGAGCACGCGATACAGATCTCGTGTGCGTGAGCGGCGACCTCGGTGCTGCATATATGGGACTGCAACTGCTCGAAAGAGAAAAAAGCGTATATTATCAACAGATTGACGAACTTAACAAAAGAATAAAAGAAGCGAAGAAAGACGGCACATACAACGCAAAACTTGCCGCTTTCAGACAAGAGGCGGCAAGTCTGAAAGATTTCCAACCGGATTTCGCAGGAAGAGAATATCTGCTGCAAAGACAACTGAAAGCAGAGGCAAGAGGGGATATAATAGCCAAATTAAAGGAGGCGGGGATACGTCCTACGGCAATGATGGACATCAGCGACGGACTTTCTTCAGAATTGCACCATATATGCAGGCAGTCGGGAACAGGTTGCAGAATATTCGAGAAAAACCTGCCCATTGACTACCAAACAGCGGTAATGGCAGAGGAAATGAACCTGAACGTGACAACGTGCGCTTTAAATGGAGGAGAAGACTACGAACTTGTCTTTACCGTACCCATAGGAGACCATGAAAAGATAAAGAACATCGATGACGTGCATCTTATTGGTCATATCACAAAACCGGAACTGGGACTGATGCTCGTGAGCCGAGACAATCAAGATTTTGAGTTGAAAGCGCAAGGCTGGAATCATTTGAATTCCGAATGACAAATCACTGCTTGGGCGATTACATAAACATGTAATACATTTTCGTATTGTTAAACAGAGAACGAAAAAAGCAGTTAAATATTTGGTTATGTGTACTTCTTGCACTAACTTTGCAGACTAAATA
Source organism: Prevotella sp. OH937_COT-195 (assembly GCF_003932845.1). Lineage (GTDB taxonomy): Bacteria > Bacteroidota > Bacteroidia > Bacteroidales > Bacteroidaceae > Prevotella. Next base: position 17,929 of record NZ_RQZH01000008.1, on the reverse strand, counting down.
AGAAACCTTATTACATTAATAAAAAACACATGAAAAGAGACAATCAGATTTTTGAGTTGATTGAGAAAGAGCACCAACGCCAACTGAAAGGTATGGAGTTGATTGCTTCTGAGAATTTTGTTAGTGACGAGGTAATGGAAGCCATGGGCTCATACCTCACAAACAAGTATGCCGAAGGCTATCCCGGCAAGCGTTATTACGGTGGATGTCAGGTGGTTGACCAAGTGGAGAACATCGCTATCGAGCGCGTGAAAGAACTCTTCGGTGCAGAATATGCAAACGTACAGCCACACTCTGGAGCACAAGCTAATGCCGCCGTTCTACTCGCAATATTGAAGCCGGGCGACACATTCATGGGAATGAACCTCGATCACGGAGGGCACCTTTCACACGGGTCGCACGTTAACACAAGCGGTATTCTCTATAACCCCGTAGGTTATAACCTCAACAAAGAGACCGGCCGTGTTGACTATAATGAGATGGAAGCACTTGCATTAGAACACAAACCGAAACTTATTATCGGTGGCGGGTCGGCATATAGTCGTGAATGGGACTACAAGCGCATGCGTGAAATTGCCGACAAAGTGGGCGCATTGCTCATGGTGGATATGGCGCACCCCGCAGGTCTCATAGCAGCCGGATTGCTTGACAATCCCGTAAAATATGCTCACATCGTGACATCAACGACGCACAAGACACTGCGCGGTCCTCGTGGCGGTATCATATTGATGGGTAAAGACTTCGAGAACCCTTGGGGGCTGAAGACGCCGAAGGGGGCTGTGAAGATGATGAGCCAACTGCTCAACAGCGCAGTTTTCCCGGGACAGCAAGGCGGTCCGCTGGAACATGTCATCGCAGCAAAGGCGGTTGCTTTCGGCGAAGCATTGCAGCCTGAATTCAAGGAATGGGCAAAGCAGGTGAAAAAGAATGCAAGTGTTCTTGCAGACGAACTCGTAAAACGTGGCTTCAACATTGTAAGCGGTGGTACGGACAACCACTCAATGCTTGTTGACCTGCGTTCAAAATATCCAGATCTTACCGGTAAGGTCGCAGAAAATGCGCTCGTTGCAGCCGACATTACCGTAAACAAGAACATGGTACCGTTCGATACACGTTCTGCATTCCAGACTTCAGGTCTGCGTCTCGGTACTCCGGCCATCACTACACGCGGTGCAAAGGAAGACTTGATGGTACTTATCGCAGAACTCATCGAGACTGTTCTTAACGATCCGGAGAACGAAGAGGTTATCGCCGGTGTTCGTGCCCGTGTAAATGAGACGATGAAAGATTATCCTTTGTTTGCTTATTAAAAGTATTAAAATGGTAATATCCGATAAAATCAAGACCATTTTCGGATAATTGCCGGTTGGATATGAAAGGCGAAATCCATATTTGCTTCGATTTATGAAGTGGGTATGGATTTCACCTAATATGTTTGTTTTGTTCAGTATGTTATGCGTTGTATTCCTGCCAACTCTTTATTTTTATTTTTTCAAGCGGCATGGCGCAGAAAGCCTCAATGAATGCCTTTGCGAGACGAACGTTTGTCATTAGCGGAATGTTGTGGTCGATGGCACCGCGGCGTATGCGGTAGCCATTGGTTAATTCGCGGTTGGAATGGTTTTTCGGCTCGTTTATGATGAGGTCGAATGTGTGTTCGGCAATCATGTCCATTACGTTGTTCTCTCCTCCCTCGTCAGGCCATGCCACTGCTGTTGTTTCAACATCGTTTTCCTTAAAGAAATTCGCAGTACCCGGTGTGGCGTAAATTCTATAACCGTTCTTTACCAATTGACGTGCCGGTTCGAGGAGCGAGACCTTTCCTTTTGCTCCTCCTGATGATATAAGGATGGAGCCTCCGTTGCGCTTCGGCAGTCTGTATCCTGTTGCTATGAGTGCATTGAGCAGTGCTTCGTGCAAGTCATCGCCTATGCAACCCACTTCGCCGGTAGATGACATGTCAACACCCAACACGGGGTCGGCATTTTGTAGTCTGGCAAACGAGAATTGAGAGGCTTTCACGCCAATCCTATCAATGTCGAACTCGTTCTTTCCGGGTTTCTCGTAAGGAGCATCAAGCATAATCTTCGTGGCGGTATCAATGAAGTTACACTTCAAAATCTTTGATACGAATGGGAACGAACGCGATGCTCGCAGGTTGCACTCTATTACTTTCAACTCACGATTCTTTGCGAGGAATTGTATGTTGAATGGACCCGATATGTTGAGCTCCTCTGCAATTTTACGAGAAATTTTCTTTATTTGGCGTATGGTTGAGAAGTATATGTGTTGTGCGGGAAATACCATTGTGGCATCTCCGGAGTGTACTCCTGCATATTCCACATGTTCTGATATGGCATATTCCACGATATTGCCTTTGTCGGCAACGGCATCAAATTCAATCTCTTTCGTCTCCTGCATGAACTGACTTACAACGACAGGAAACTCTTTTGATACTTCGGTGGCCATTTTCAAGAAGCGTTCCAATTCTTCGTTATCATAGCAGACATTCATGGCTGCACCGGATAGTACATACGACGGGCGCACCAATACCGGAAAACCCACTTCGGAGACAAACTCCTTGATATCATCGGTTGATGTAAGTGCACGCCATGCAGGCTGGTCAATACCCAGTTTGTCGAGCATTGCCGAGAATTTGTCACGGTTCTCTGCCCGGTCTATATCCACCGGACTTGTTCCGAGTACGGGTATGCTCTGGCGATGCAGTTTCATGGCGAGATTGTTTGGAATCTGTCCTCCCACGCTTACGATTACTCCTCGCGGCTCTTCGAGGTCTATCACGTCAAGTACGCGCTCCATCGAAAGTTCATCGAAATAGAGACGGTCACAAATGTCATAGTCTGTTGATACTGTTTCGGGATTGTAGTTTATCATTATCGACTTGTATCCCAACTTGCGTGCAGTATTTATCGCATTTACCGAACACCAATCGAATTCCACGCTCGATCCGATGCGGTATGCTCCCGACCCGAGAACTACCACCGATTTCTCGTTCTTGTAATAAGGTATGTCGTTTTGTACCTTTATTCCGGTTTCTTCTACCGTATTGCGCCATTCCTCGGTACTCATCTTGTCAGAGTTTGTCGGTTCTACGAGTGGCAGATATGTGAAATAGAGATAATTGGTTAGTTCCGGATGTTCGCTTGCCACAGTGTTTATTCGTTTTACCGATGGCAATATACCTCGTTCCTTTCGATGGTTTCTTACAGAGAGATTTTCTTTCTCCATGTTTCCGCTCTTAGGCTTCTGTACGAATCGTGCTATTTGGAAATCGGAAAAGCCGGTCTGCTTGGCTTTCATCAACAATTTGTCGGGTACGTTTCCCAATGTGTCGTATTCTTGTAGTTCGTGCTTTATGTCAACGATGTTTTTTAGTCTTGATATGAACCACACGTCGATTTTCGTGAGTTGCTCTATCTGTTCGACGGTATATCCTTCTTCCAATGCTTGTGCGATGGCAAAGATGCGCAGATCGGTAGGGTTCTGTAATTCTTCGTTGAGATTCTCGAAGCGTGTGTGATCGTTTCCGACGAAACCATGCATACCTTGTCCTATCATTCGCAGACCTTTCTGTATCATTTCCTCGAACGATCGACCTATGCTCATTATTTCGCCTACCGATTTCATGCTTGAACCAATAATTCGGCTTACACCGGCAAATTTTGTCATATCCCATCTTGGTATCTTGCAAATCATATAGTCAAGTTTCGGAGCCATGTATGCAGAGTTGGGTGTTCCCATCTCTCCTATACGGTCGAGAGTATATCCCAAAGCAATTTTTGCAGCCACGAATGCCAATGGATAACCGGTGGCTTTGGAAGCGAGTGCCGATGAGCGAGACAATCGTGCGTTGATTTCGATTATGCGGTAGTCGTTTGTCTCGGCATTGAATGCAAACTGAATGTTACACTCTCCGATTATGTTAAGGTGCCGCACGCAACGTCTTGATATGTCTTGCAACATCTCAACCTGCTCCTTTGTTAGTGAGCAGATGGGGGCAACGACTATTGATTCGCCTGTGTGTATGCCCAACGGGTCGAAGTTTTCCATTGATGCCACGGTAAAACAATGATCGTTTGCGTCGCGTATGCATTCGAACTCAATTTCTTTCCAACCTTTCAAACTCTCTTCCACGAGTATTTGCGGTGCGAATGTGAATGCACTCTCGGCAAGATTCTTGAATGCTTTTTCATCGGTACAGATTCCCGAACCGAGACCGCCAAGTGCGTATGCAGATCGAATCATTATCGGGAAACCTATTTCACGTGCAGCTTTCAGTGCATCGTCTATGTTCTCTACAGCATGACTTACAGGAGTTTTCATTCCTATCTCGTCAAGTTTCTTCACGAACAAGTCACGATCCTCGGTATTCATTATGGCTTCGACACTTGTTCCGAGAACTTCCACTCCGTGCTCTTTTAGTGTCCCGTTTAGGTAAAGTTCTGTTCCGCAGTTCAGTGCTGTCTGACCTCCGAAAGCGAGTAATATGCCGTCAGGTCTTTCTTTTTTTATTATCTCTTTGACAAAATGAGTATTTACCGGCTGGAAATAAACTTTATCTGCAATTCCCTCACTGGTTTGTATTGTTGCAATGTTAGGATTTACGAGTACAGAGTTAACGCCTTCTTCCCTCAAAGCTTTCAATGCTTGTGAGCCTGAATAGTCGAATTCGCCTGCCTGTCCGATTTTCAGTGCGCCCGAGCCAAGCACGAGTACCTTTTTTAGTTCTTTCTTCATTTTGTGATATTAATTATAATACGTTTTCAGATTTCTATAATTATATATTATAAATGGCATGTCTGAAAAAACAGACATGCCATTTATAAATGTTATTTAAGTTTTATCGAACTGTCGTTCTTGTTTGCATAATGACTGTTGCCATATTGACCATAACTTCCATATCGTCCGTATTTACCATAATTGCCGTATCCATAATAATAACCGTATTTCTTTTTGGACATATCAATGCCGTTTAATACTAATGCCATGTTAGGAAGTTTCTTCTCTTTTGCGAGTCTGTTTATAAGATTGAAACTTGCTTTCGGCGTATAGTCGGCGCGACATACATATATTGTCGCATCGGATACGCGTCCTATCTGTAGAGTATCTGTTACGAGACCGACCGGAGCGGTGTCAATGATAATGAAATCATATTTATCGCGCATAATGTTTACTATCTTGTCAAGAGATTTGCGTGCAAGAATTTCTGTGGGATTTGGCGGGATAGGCCCGGCAAGCAGAAATTCGAGATTATCGTTTATCCCTGATTTTATAATATGCTCATGAATCATTTCCCACGTCGGGTTTTCGTTTAACAACAGTGGTGTGATGCCGTGATAATGGTCTTTCAGTTCAAATAGTTCTGCCAATCGGGGTTTGCGTATGTCAAGCCCCATCAATGCAACTTTTTTCCCAAGAAGAGCGAAACTTACCGCAAGATTGGCGGCATTGAAAGTTTTCCCCTCTCCCGAGGTTGATGATGTGAACATTACAACTTTCTCGTTTTCTTTCAGCATAAATTGTAGGTTTGTTCGCATTGAACGGAAGATTTCTTCCATTTGATTGTTCTGATTTTCGTGTACTACAATTCCTGCCTTTGTCTTAGCCGTTTCGCTTGCCACCGCAACATAGGCAATTATCGGGAGTTTTGTAAGTTTTTCGACATCATCATGACCTTCTATCTTGTATCTGAATATACTGATAAGGTACAAAATCAGTGATGGTAATCCTATGGCAATAATAATTGCTATAAGGAAAATTATTTTGTGATTTGGGCTTATCATTCCTGAGTATGCAGGGTCGTCAATTAGTTTGCCTTTGTCTGCCGTTGCCGCAAGAGATATGGAATTCTCTTCTCTTTTCTGCAACAACATGAGGTAAAGTCCGGATTTTACTTCTTGTTGACGACCGATTTGGGTCAACATTCGTTCTTGTCCGGGGGTTTGTTGTATCTGTCCGGCATATTGTCCGTACTGCGAAGCTATTGAATTACGTTGAATCTCTACCGTGCGGCGTTGTTGGCCGAGAGCCTGCTGTATGCTTGATGAGAGGTCGTTGAGTTCGTCTGTTAGAGGTGTTACCACCGGACTTGATTCGCTTGCGGTCTTCAACATACGGTTACGTTCAATGACTACTTGATTGTAACGACTTATGAGTTGTGTTGATGCACCGTCTGAGAGTCCAACGTTCGAAGGTATTACCTGATATTTGTTTCCCGGATCTCTCATGTATGAACTAAGTTCGTTCAACAATAGTAATTGGGTGTTTGCCGTTGCAAGTTGCTTTTCAAACTCGTTGCTGTTGGCAAATGCGGCACTACTGTTTATTTCAAGTTCCACCATTCTATTGCGTCTCTTGTATGCTTCAAGTTCTCCCTCGGTGCTGTTAAGTTCCGCATTGATTTTCTCTAACCGGCTGTTAATGAACTCTTCGGTGCGATATGCCACTTGATTCTTGTCATCGTTTGCCTGACGGTTGTAACATATTACAAGTTGCTTGAGGAAATCAGAGGCACGGATAGGACTTTCGTCTTTTAGTGTGAGTATTGCTATGGAAGTCTCGTCCATGACCGATGCTTCCAATGATGAAACATATTTAAGTGAAGCTTTTTTCGGAGAATTTATGACAACAGTCATCTCGTTTCCTTCTTTCAAGGATGCGTTTGGATTTGCAGTGAATGATATAGTTCCAACACTTGTCTTTATAGATGCTGGAAGAGATTTTATTGTTTGGTTTATTTCCGTAGTTCCTGCAGTTCCTTGAACTATGAATGCGTTGTTTTCTCGTTTAATTTCGAGAACAATATTTTCTAAAAGATTCTTTAGGCTTGCCGGATCTAAATCAACGTTGAGATAGTTGTTTTTGTACATCATTACATCGTTAATTCGACCGTGTCTTATGTATTTCACATACAATTTAAGATCTTTTACCGCTTGTTCTGAAAGTCGTTGCGAGCGAAGGATCTGTATTTCATTAAGTATTCCTTCGTTGTTATTTACTATTCCGGTGGAAAGAGTATTCCTTATATTATTGCTTGCGGAACTTTTCTCGGGAGCTTTTATTAATAATTGTGCCGTTGTTTGATATATTGGTGTTTTATATCTCAGATATGCCGTAGCGAGTCCGATACATATTATCAGTGACAGCACGAACCATTTCCAATTGAGAATGAATGCTGCGTATATTGACGCAAAACTAAATGACGATTGCTCCTCTTCTTCTATATTTACAACTTCGTAATTCTTTTTTTCTTCCATAAACATAATTATATGTGTATATTTTGTATATATTGGTTTATTCGCTTACAAGATTTTTAATATATTTCCCATATTCGTTTTTGAGCATTGGTTGTGCAAGTTTAATCAACTGCTCTTTGCCAATCCATCCGTTATTGTATGCAATCTCTTCGAGGCATGCAATTTTAAGTCCCTGACGCTTCTCTATAACTTCTATGAAAGTACTTGCTTCAGACAGACTGTCGTGCGTTCCCGTGTCGAGCCATGCAAATCCGCGTTGCAAAGTCTGTACCTTAAGATTTTTCTGTTTTAGATATTCTTGGTTTACTGTTGTGATTTCAAGTTCCCCTCGTGCACTTGGCTTAATGCTCTTTGCAATATTCACTACACTGTTTGGGTAGAAATATAGTCCGACCACGGCATAGTTACTTTTAGGATTTTGTGGTTTTTCTTCAATTGAAAGACAATTTCCGTCTGCATCAAATTCTGCAACGCCGTATCTTTCAGGGTCGTTGACATAATATCCGAAAACCGTTGCTTTACCTTCGTTCTCGGCATCTGCAACACTTTGCTTCAATAACTCGGTAAACCCCGTACCATGAAAAATGTTGTCTCCGAGTACGAGACAAGCACAATCATCACCGATAAATTTTTCGCCAATGATGAATGCTTGTGCCAATCCGTCGGGTGATGGCTGTTCGGCATATTCGAAATTTACACCGATATCTTTCCCGTTACCGAACAAACGGCGGAAACTTGGCAAATCGTGTGGCGTGGAAATAATGAGAATGTCCCTTATGCCTGCCAGCATCAATGCCGAGATAGGGTAGTATATCATCGGTTTGTCAAATATTGGTATTAACTGCTTACTTATACCTTTAGTTATCGGGTAGAGACGTGTACCGCTACCTCCGGCAAGAACTATTCCTTTCATTTGAAAATGTTTTATTCCAAAAAGCCTTTTTGCAAAAATCGTTGCAAAGGTAATAATTAAATCTGATATGACAATCGTAAAACAAGAAATATGATTAAATATTTTGCTTTTTCATAAATTAAGAGTACTTTTGCACGAAAATTTTTAGATGATATGAGTTTTTTAAATAAAATATTCGGACATAGAGATCGTGGCGAGTCAAAGGTTGGCGGCATGGAAGACTACATGACTCTTGTAAGAGTCTATTTTCAGGCATCAATGGCTTCGAGTCTCGGGATAACAAATCTTGCGTGGCTCCCGGATTTAAGAACATTCAAGACAACCCTTAAAGTGCCAACGATTAACAACAAACTTGGTGTTGGTGAAAAAGGGCATTGTCGTAAAATGATGAAAGAAATGTATGGAACGTCAGACGAATTTTTCAAAGAGATAGATGTCAGTTTGAAGAAAAACTGTCGCAAGTTGCAGGATATACAGCCGTACATGATACAATTTCAAGGTTTTTCGCAAGACCTTATGATGCTTATGAGCAATTTGATGAAGTTCAAGTTGCGTCTGCCGTCATTCTTCAAGAAGATAATATATGGAATGACCGAGAAGACCGTTAACGACATTTTTACCAAGAATGATTATGGCGATGCCGGTGTAATGAAAGCCGTGATAGCCGTTCGTCAGTATAACAAACGACTCGGATTCTCGCAGAAATGGATTACAGATTTTGTATATCAAGTTGTAATTCTTGCAAAGAAAGAACCGGTAAAGAAAGACCAAGATTGATACAAGAATAACATTCAGTCAGGTGTCTTAATAGTCGGAATACTAAAAAATACGAAATTTCGTTATAGAAATTTTGTGAATTGATAAAAAAATGCTACTTTTGTCGAAAAATGTAGATGCATGGCTGCAAACGAAAAGACCATAACCTTGTTTACAACTCGCGCAAGGCAGATGATTCTCCAATTTAAACAAATGAAAAAGGAGAATGAAGAATTGTATGCGATGGTTGATGAACGTGACGTAAAGATACGACAATTGGAGGCTATGGTTCAGCAAGGGCAACGTGACTACAACTCGCTGAAAATGGCAAAAATGCTCGAAGTTACAGACGGCGATCTTGAAAGAGCCAAGAAGCGCGTGGCTGGTCTCATAAGAGATGTAAACAAGTGCATTATGTTGCTTAGCGGCAGTCAGGATTGATCTATAAACCGAAGCAAATGGCGGAAGACAACAACAAATTACACATAAGGTTGCACGTTTATGACATGGAACTTCCCGTGACAATAATTCGCGAGGAAGAGGCATTTTATCGTAATGCTGCAAAACTTATTACGGAGACGGTAAACAACTACGCACGGGTTTTCAAAGGGCGTAAAAGCGACAAAGAACTATTATACATGGCTCTCATTGACATAGCCTTGCGTTATGTGAAAGACAAAGATCGTAACGATACTTCTCCATATAATGATATTCTCGCCAAGATAACTTCGGAAATAGAGGAAATCCTCTGATAGTGAATGATAAAGAGAATATTAACATAATATAAAATAAACTTAAATTACATTTATGATTTACGCAATAATAGCCGTGGCTGCACTTATAATAGGTGGTGTCATTGGATATTCTGTTTTCCGTTATGTGGTAACAGGGAAATACAATGATATGTTGTCTGCGGCAGAGAAAGAGGCAAGTGTACTCAAGGAGAAGAAACTGTTGGAGGTAAAGGAAACATTTCTCAACAAGAAGAACGAACTCGAAAAAGAGGTGCGAACTCGCACACAGCGCATACAGCAAAGTGAGAATAAATTGAAGCAGAGAGAAATAGGCCTCAACCAAAAACAAGAGGAATTGGCAAAGCGCAGACAAGAAATTGACCAACAGCAGCAGCGTATCGACAATGAGAAGAAACTGTTGTCGGTAAAACATGAAGAACTGGAGAAAATGCAGTTGCAGGAACGTGAGAAACTTGAAGAATTGTCAGGACTGAGTGCAGAGGAGGCAAAGACAAGGCTTGTTGAAAGTTTGAAAGATGAGGCTCGCACAGATGCCGCTTCGTATATAAACGAGATAATGGACGAGGCGAAACTAAATGCAAATCAGCAGGCCAAGAAGATTGTAATACAGACAATACAACGTACGGCAACCGAGACGGCAATTGAAAATTCGGTCAGCGTGTTCCATATTGACAATGATGAGGTTAAGGGACGCATAATCGGAAGAGAAGGTCGGAATATACGGACACTCGAGGCTGCCTGCGGTGTTGAAATTGTGGTTGACGACACTCCCGAGGCTATAGTCATATCAGCATTCGATCCCATACGTAGAGAGATTTGCCGCCTTGCCCTGCACCAACTCGTAAGCGATGGTCGTATTCATCCGGCACGCATTGAAGAAGTGGTGGCAAAAGTAAAAAAACAGATAGACAACGAAGTAATAGAGACCGGAAAACGCACTGCCATCGACCTTGGCATACATGGTCTCCATCCTGAACTGATAAGAATTGTCGGCAAGATGAAATATCGTTCATCTTACGGTCAGAATCTGTTACAGCATGCACGAGAGACGGCAAACCTGTGTGCGGTGATGGCGAGCGAACTCGGACTGAACCCCAAGAAAGCAAAACGTGCCGGACTACTACACGATATAGGTAAAGTGCCTGATGAGGAAAGCGAATTGCCGCATGCACTCTACGGAGCAAAGATTGCAGAGAAATATAAAGAGAAACCAGACATCTGCAATGCAATCGGGGCACATCATGATGAGATGGAAATGCAGACACTGCTCGCACCAATAGTTCAGGTATGCGATGCCATAAGCGGGGCACGTCCGGGAGCACGCCGAGAGATTGTCGAAGCATACATAAAACGTCTGAACGACCTCGAAGCTATTGCGATGAGTTACCCCGGAGTAACAAAGACATACGCGATACAAGCAGGACGCGAACTGCGAGTAATCGTTGGAGCAGACAAAATGGACGACAAGGACACTGAGACGCTGTCCGGAGAAATAGCAACAAAGATACAGAATGAGATGACTTATCCGGGACAAGTAAAGATTACTGTTATCCGCGAGACACGTTCTGTGGCATACGCAAAATAAAGACATGAAGGCATGGAGAGTGAAGAATTCATTTTCTGTGCCTTTTATCAATATAATTAAACAATACAATATTTATGCGTAATCACAAAATGTACGAAGCCGACGATAAGATGATAACTCTCATCTCCGACAATTATAACATTCTTGAGAGTTTGGGACGCTTCGGAATAAATCTTGGTTTCGGCGACAAGACCGTAAGAGAAGTATGCGAGGATCAGAAAGTGGATACATACACATTCCTTGCAATAGTGAACTTTTCTATCAACGGTTACCGCAACAGTGATGACAACGGGCGACTTTCTGTGCCTACTTTGTTGTTGTATCTCAAAGAATCGCATGTGTATTATCTTGATTTCCAATTGCCTGCAATACGCAAAGAATTGATTGAAGCACTCGATGAAGATGACAATCTCGCACGTCTCATATTGAAACTTTACGATGCTTATGCACGTGAGATAAGGACACACATGAAATATGAGGAACAGAATGTTTTCCCATACGTTGATAAACTGCTGAGAGGGGAATTGGAAGATGATTACGACATAGAGACTTTCTCTAAGCATCACGGACAGACAACGCTTAAGTTACGTGAATTAAAAAACATCATTATAAAATACCTGCCTTCAGATGCTTTGCGCAACAATAAGTTAATGGCAGTGCTAACAGACTTATATAAGAGCGAGCAGTGGCTCGGTCAGCATGCCGAGGTCGAAGACTATATCTTTGTTCCTGCAATACGCCGTCTCGAAAGACTTAAGAAACAGAATGACGTGAGCATTAAAATTTCACGCATGATAAGTCACAATACGGAGAGTGGAGAGGCTCTCAGCGAGCGCGAACGCGAGGTTATCGTGAGTGTTGTTCAGGGAATGTCCAACAAAGAGATTGCTGACCACTTGTGTATTTCAATTAATACAGTGATAACCCATCGGCGAAATATTGTCCGCAAGTTACAGATACACAGTGTGGCAGGGCTTACCATATATGCCATTGTAAACAATCTTGTTGACATAAGTGCTGTTAAGTTGTAGAGTTTCGTATCAATACAATATTACAAATCGACCACCGGCTTAATTCGTCAGTGGTCGTTTTTTTTGTTTCATTATGTTTGCAATGATGCCTATTATATATTGTTTATATCGACATATCCGTGCATCACGGCATATATTGTCAGTGCCGATACACTCTTAACCCCAAGTTTGTCCATTATGTTACGTCTGTGGGTTATTACCGTTGTAAGTCCTATGTTCAGTTTGTCGGCAATCTCCTTGTTTATGAAACCTTGCACTATAAGCGACATCACTTCCAATTCACGGTCTGACAGAATCTTCTTGCACAGACTTTCAGGCAGTGGTGGAAGATTGGCTCCATGCGGGTGTCCTCCTATGTGCATTGTGAGCAACGAACGTATCAACTGTTTTTCCGGTATGTTGATGCAGATACATTTGAATCCGCTCATTTGTGAGTCCTGCGATGTGGTGAGCACTATTGTCTCGCGTACATGTTCGAGAAAGAAGCGTCTGTTTTCTAAAACGATATTCATTGCTGCGAACAAATGTACGAATGGTTTGTTGTTTTCTGCCTCAAATTCTTCGAATGAGTAGAAAGACTCAACTTCAACAATCGGCAGTACGTTCTGAAGAATATGTTTCAGTCCTATTACCGACAACGTGTTAGTGTCTATGATAGCAAGTTTTGGACGTTCCATATATTTTGTCATATTATTTAAGAAAGGTGACTAATGCACCTGCGGCTGATGCAGAGAGCCTGTCACAATTTCCACGTTAGGGTTCCATTGTTCTTATTCCACATACAACACACTGACTGAAAAAACGTAAATTCACTTAATTTATTTTGAACACTTTCTTATTTGTTTATTATAAAGTGAACCCTGTAAATTACTCTCATTAAGAAAAAATTATATTGTGGCTAATGTTTTGTCATATTGAGAGGCTGTCTTCGCTCCAAATAGTTAGTTCGTTAAGTAATGCAGTTTGCAGCATTTCTTTGCTTACTAACTTTGTATTCGAAAACAGCCCCTCAAATCAAAGAAGCCAATTTGTAGCCCTTTACCTATAAATTTAGTATCTCCGTCAATGGTTTTGCCGTGTTTTACATCACACTCCGCAACATACTAACACAATGGTTTGTGCGGTAAAAATTCTGAGAAACATACTAAGCGGGTAAACCGTTGAGTATCCTACTGCAGGAACATCCTTTGAGCATGACGAGTTGGCGTATGCTAATGCAGGAGGGTCTGTATATGTTCCGGCAATCATTCCCATGATGGTGAAATAGTTCAACTTGAATTTAATGCGTGCCAGAGTACCTGTTATAAGTATCGGCAATACCGTGATTATGAATCCTGTAAGCACATATAAAAGACCGTCTCCTTCGGCAACAGTGTTCCAGAAACCGGCACCGGCTTTTATTCCCACGCTTGCGAGGAAAAGTACGAGACCTATTTCGCGCAACATCATGTTTGCCGATGTCGTGGTATATGTAACAAGATGAACTTTGTAGCCATACCTGCCGATAAGTATTGCAATGATGAGCGGACCGCCGGCAATACCAAGTTTCAACGGTACGGGCATTCCGGGTATTGCTATTGGCAGTGAACCGAACAATATACCGATTATTATTCCGATGAATATTGTTGCGATGTTGGGAGTATCGAGTCGGCGGATTGAATTACCCATCATGTTGGCAACACGGTTTACCGCGTCTTCGGGACCTACCACCATTATGCGGTCGCCTACTTGCAGCGGCAGCGTAGAACTGGCAAAGAGATCCATGCCTTGACGGGTTATTCTTGTCACGTTGACACCATATACTCTCGACATGTGCAGGTCAACAAGCGTCTTTCCGTTTATGCTCGCCCTTGTTATTAGTATTCTCTTGCTTACCATCGGCATGTCCTGCTTTTCCCATTCCACATCTACTTCCGGACCAATGAAAGCCGTTACTGCCTCGGCATCGGCCTCAGTGCATACTACGAGCAATTTGTCGTCTATGTGGAATATAGTGTCGCGGTTGGGTATGCTCACATGCCCATCGTGCAATATGCGTGTGCAGATGAAATCGCGGTTTAGAAAGCGATGCACCTGCTTCAATGTCTTGCCTTCAAGATATTTGTTGGATACTTGCAGATTTATCTGGTGCGGTTTCACGTTGGAGTTATCGTTCTCCTTGTTTTCAAGGGCTTCTTCCTCCTTGTCGAGTTTTACCTTACATATATATCTTATCAGTATAGTCGCACCAATTATTCCGACAACGCCGAGAGGATAGGCACAGGCATATCCCGATGCAATCTGCGGCGGCTTTATGCTTGTAAATACACTGCCGAGTGCCTCGTTGGCAGCACCAAGTCCGGGCGTATTTGTTACTGCACCGTAAAGCGTTCCCACCATCATCGGCAGGTTGTTCGGATCCGACGTGTCGAAAAATATGAAGTAGCAGGCAAACATAACTGCCACGTTAAGTATGATTGTAGTGGTTGCGAGTGCATTGAGCCGCAGTCCCGCAGAGCCGAAACCCTCGAAAAAGCCCGGTCCCACCTGCAAACCTATCATAAAAACAAACAGCACGAGTCCGAATTCTTGAATGAACGTAAGGATTTCGGGCGGTGCGGTAAATCCGACATGTCCTGCGAGAATACCTGCAAAGAGGACGAATGTAACACCAAGTGATATGCCGCCAACTTTTATCTTGCCGAGTAGCACGCCGACGGCAATAACGATTGAATACAAAAGCACGATGTGTGCAACCGAATTAGTAGTAGTAAATAGATTTATAAACCAGTCCATAAAAAGGTGTGAAAAGTTTGCATGCAAAGTTAATAATAAAGTTATTCATAATATAATTTTTATGAACTTTATTTTATTGCAATAATCCTTTTACATACTTTCTGCATATATGCCGTAAATATATTTGTTTTCAATTCACGGGAATGTCTTTATTTACGTTTCTGCACCCGGCAAGCGCATAATAAAACATATATGCCATGCCTGCGAGCGGTACTGCATACGAGATCATGTATCCGGCTTTGTCGGCTATAAAGTTTTGACATAACGGCAGGACTCCTCCGCCAACTACCATCATCATGAATATTCCGGAAGCTCGTGCCGTGTATTTTCCGAGTCCTTCGGTTGCAAGGTTGAAAATAGATGCCCACATTACCGATGTGAAAAGACCGCAGAGTACGAGCAGCATCACGCTTACAGGCACGGCAGTCATCTCAAACCCCGAACCTGTGAAAAGTGGCATGGAGGCTGTCTTGTCTTCCGGAATTAGTATGGCGACCGCAATGAGCAACATTCCTGCACCGGTTGCCGCGAGCATCATTGTGCGACTCGACACTTTGTTTGCTATAAAGCCTGCACTGAAACGCCCCGCCAGCATAAGAAGCCAATATGTTCCTGCTACGAAACCACCTACCGTTGCTGCATTGGCGAACATGGTTCCTACACCCTTTGAAGAGTCGGAGATGAAGAAAATGAGTGTTCCGGGTATTCCTACTTCGACACCGACATATACGAATATCGCGATTACGCCGAGCACGCAATGACGGAACGACCACGGTGAATGTTCGAATTTTGTTTCTGCCGTTGTCTTTCCCATTTCAGGGTCTTTTATGGGGATAAAAGATAATATCAGAAATGCTGCTGCAAAGACTCCCATCGCAAGGAACAAAACGAGGTTAACGTTGGTCATCTGAGTAAGGTCTGCCTCTGTGGCAACGCGTTTCACGCCGTCAATCACAATCTCCATCTTGTTCTTTACCATTTCCATCGACACCACATTACCTATCAACGCGCCTACAAGCATGGGGGTAAGTGTACCCGAAAGGGAGTTCAGTGTGCCACCGATGAGATTTAGTTGGTTACCGCGGTTGCCACCTCCGCCGAGCAGATTTAGCATAGGGTTGACAACGGTGTTGAGCAGACAGACGGAGAAACCAGATATGAATGCTCCGAAAAGATACACGTAAAAACCCGTCATTCCATGTGGAAAGCCTGACAGATACTGCACGAGAACTCCCACGAATCCTACGGCAATACCTATCATTGCCGTTTTCTTGTAACCTGCCTTTACGAGCATCTTACCGGCAGGTATGCCCATGAACAAGTATGCGAGGAAGTTCATGAAATTACCCATCATGCCGAGAAGATTGCTGCCGCCTATTTCCGGCTGGTTCTTCCATACTACGCCGATTGGTGCGGCGAGGTTTGTAACGAATGAAATCATTGCATATAGAAACATCATCGTTACTATGGCGATGATGTTTCCGTTTGTTTTCTGTGAATTATACATTTTTGTTATATTTTTCTTTTTTGTTATTTTTCCACTCCGAATCTGTATATCGTCTTCTGCTTATATTGCTGTCCCGGACGCAGAACTACCGACGGGAAATAAGGACGGTTGGGAGAGTCAGGGAAATGTTGAGCTTCAAAGCAGATTGCCGAACGGCGTGGGAATGTCTCGCCCGTTTTACCGTTGCAGCAACATTCGTCGTTATCACTATACATCTGCATGCCCGGCTCGGTGGTGTATACCTCCATCGTACGTCCGCTTTCCGGTTCTTTTATGCGTGTGGCAAATGTCAGTTCGCCCTCTTCTTTCTTGTTCAGTACGAAACAATGGTCATATCCGCCACCGCGACGTATCTGTTCGTTGTCGGCATCTATGTCCTTACCCAAAATTTTGGGCTTTCTGAAATCGAAAGGCGTACCGTTAACTTTCAAGATCTCGCCCGTAGGAATAGAATTTTCGTTGATAGGCAGATAGAAATCGGCATTTATCTCACACTCAAGGTTGTTTATCGATGGTGTCGGGTCGGCAGTTCCTGCGAGTGAGAAATACGCATGATTTGTCAAGTTTATTATGGTCTTTTTGTTTGTTGTTGCCATATATCCTATTACCAGTTCGTTGGTATCGCTGAGGTTATACACCACAGTTGTTTTCACTTCACCCGTAAAGCCCTCTTCAAGATAAGGGGATGTATAGTTTAGCACCAACGTATTGTCGCTCATCTGGAATGCGTCCCACACGCGGCTGTGGAATCCTCCTTCTCCTCCGTGCAGAGTGTTCCCGTCGCAGTTTACCGACAGTTGATATTGTTTTCCGTTCAGTTTAAAACTTCCGCCGTCAATTCGGTTGGCAAATCTACCCACCAATGTCGAGCGGAAAGGCTGCTTGCTGTTTATCAAGTCCTTTATGTTGCCGTATCCTTGCACCACGTTTGCCATGTTGCCGTTCTTGTCCGGCATCATTACCGCCATCAAGGCGCCGCCGTAGTTCGTTACAGCCACCTCGCAGCCCGCACTGTTCTTGAGTATATACAAATCAGTGTTTTTACCGTTTATAGTGGTCTGAAAGTCTGAGCGTTTCAAACCACACAATGATTGTGTCTCGCTTTTCTTCATCACATAAATAATTTGATGGTTAGTAAACTTATTTGCAAAGTAAGCAAAAAAAGTTGAGAATTACAAAAGAAAAAAAAAAAAATACGTTAAAAACAAGTTCAATAAATTACAATAGTTATATAGTCGTCCCTTAAAAAGAGATGCTAAGCGGGAATTGATTCATCAATGACCTCTCTCTTAGCATTTCTCTTATTGTTTTGAACAGGAATAAAAGAGCT
>NZ_RQZH01000070.1 GCF_003932845.1 Prevotella sp. OH937_COT-195 | reverse complement strand
TTCGAACAATAATGAAGACAAATTTACTTACGAACATGCTCGCGGCGACAGTCGCGCTGTTCACAGCCCTGTTTGCCCTGCCACAGACGGCGCAGGCGCAGACCTACTACGACCTCTACATTGCCGGCACGCGGGTAACCCCCGAAAACTGCAACGACCTCAGCGTGATTGCCGGCGTAAGCGGCACGGTGAAGTATGACCCCGCCACCAAGACTCTCACCCTCGACAACGCCACCATCAACGGCGATAGCGAGAGAACCGGCATCTTTTCACGAATCGGCGGCCTCACGGTGAAACTCATCGGCACAAACACGGTAACGGCAGGGGGAGTAAAATCAGCCATCGAACACACCATGTGGATGACCATTACGGGCAGTGGCACGCTCAACGCAGAGAGCACATATCACTGCAGCATCTTGGTTTACAAAACCTCGCTCACCATCGACGGCTGCACCGTCAATACCAAAGGCGCATATGGCATCACAGGAGTGTACGACTCCCCAGAATCCCTGACCATCCGTAATGCTACGATAACGGCAGAGGGCAGCAGAGGCTCCATCTGCGACCTCCGGATCCTCATCCTCGAAGGCTGCGCCATCACAAGCCCCTCCGGAGCTGTATGGAACGCCGAGAGGAACGCCGTGTGCGACGCCTCGGGAAATATCCTCAAATCCAAGGTGACCATCGAGCCGGTTACCGCTTACGACCTCTGGATTGCCGGCAAGCAGGTGAACTCCGCCAACTGCGACGACCTCACCTCGATTGAAGGCGTGAGCGGCACGGTAATCTACGACCCCGCCACCAAGACCCTAACCCTCGACAACGCCGACATCAACGGCGTTAACAACAAAGGCATCGAATCAAGCATCGACGGTCTCACGGTGGAGATTAGCGGCACCAACGAGGTGAGGGCGTTCAGTACAGCCATCGTCCACACCAAACCTATGACCATTACGGGCAGAGGCTTTCTCAAAGTAAAGGCCATATACGAAGACATCGGCATCTTTGTTAATCAGACCGACCTGATCATCGATGGCTGCAAGGTGGACGCCAATGGCATCGCAGGAAAGAACGGCTCCGTGGCGACGTTCACCGTTAAGAACGCCACCGTCACGTCAGAAGAAGGGTACGGCTCCATCTACGATTTAAAAACCCTCACGCTCGAGGGCTGTGCCATAACCCAACCCGCCGGTGCTGTGTGGAACCCCGAGAAGCACGCCGTGTGCGACGCTTCTGGAAATATCATCACCGACAAGGTGACCATTGCGCCGGTTACCAACGGCATCGAAACCGTGACGGCAGACGTGTCTGCCGGCAAGCGCGGCGTGTATAACCTCCAAGGCGTGCGCCTCGGCGAGAGCCTCGACCGCCTGCCCGCGGGAGTGTATATATATAATGGTAAGAAA
>NZ_RQZH01000069.1 GCF_003932845.1 Prevotella sp. OH937_COT-195 | reverse complement strand
GTGTTTTATTGGTTTGATTTCTCCTTCTGCTTTAATTGGTTTAATAAGATGATTAAGTTGACCTTTTTAGGTCAACTTTTTAATTTATAAGGATTTATAAAAAGTCACGCAATGACAAAAAGGGGATTGGGGATTTCCCCAAAAATCTATTTTACAGCATAGGTAAAACTTCCTAGGAAGTGTATCTACATATGCTAATCTTGCCAGACTGGTAAGATGTGATAAAATAGAAAAGGTATATGTGGTAAATTTACCTAGTAAAATTAGATACATATGCTACGCTTGCCACACTGCAAACAGGAGGTTAATGACTATGGCAAAGAGTATGCGAGAAGTCGCTGATGAATTAGGTGTTTCAAAAGATTTAGTGAAATATCACAGGAAAAAATTAGGTGAAGATGATTATGCGTTTGTAAGAGGTCAGTATTTGATTTTAGAGTCTGGTGTAGCAAAAATCAAATCATATTTGACGAAAGAAAAAGGCAATTATTCAACTCAATTTGAACATCGAATGTTATCTAAGATAAGTGATATTGACCTTAGTCTCTTAAAGTTATCTCAGGAATTATATGCGCTTGAAAAGAAGTTAGAAAAACTGGATCAACTTGAAGAAGGATTATCACGTATCGAGCAAGGCATAACAGATATTTTTGATATTGCTATAGAGACAGGTATTTGATAATTAGAGCAGTTGAGTGGTTTATGCCGAGAAAACTTTTGACGAAAAGCTGAGCGATTTAGACTAAGACGTGTCGAGTCGTCAGACTGAAAGTTTGACGATCGAACACGGCAGTCAGAAATCAGCGACAGGTTACTTATCGTCAAAAGGAAATTGGAATAAAGAAAACGGATTGTAAGTTCTCTGAGAGCCTTTAGGAGCGATTGTAATGATTTAAGTATAGAATAACACCTAATCATTTAAACGAGCGTAGAGGGGCTTAAAAAGGCTTCTGAGGTGTGTTATAATATTTTTTGGCAACTAAACCCCCAATCGCCTAGAGAGGAGGTGTTATATGCTAAGAATAATCACGCTTATTCTTGTCATCAGAGTGGTTGTACCACTTCTGAAACTGTATGGTGAGAAATGGATTGAGAAGCATTTCAAAGGCAAGAAGAAAAGATAGTTGCCCTTCTCAGCACGTCTGTTGTCGTTGCAGATGAAAAAAGAAACCCTAGAGGAGTACAGGCCTCTAGGGTTTTTGCTATATGCACGACTAATCACGCTTGTCGTTAAGGTTATTGTATCATGGTTTTACTGTTAATGTCAAAATATGATATACTACTTGTGAGGCACCTCAGCGATAAGGTCGGTGGTGTGAAGCTCATTTTTAGGGCAGACGGAAACGCGAGCCAACAAGGGCATATTATTATGTCGGGTGCCGGACTGCCTTCAGCTTCGGGCTGTAAAGAACCGGAATTTGTTCAAAGATGAGCTTGTTCTC
>NZ_RQZH01000068.1 GCF_003932845.1 Prevotella sp. OH937_COT-195 | reverse complement strand
GCCGATCGATAAGCATATCGACTTGATTCAAAAATTCATTTTGGGCTTTCCTGTATCGCTTCTCGAAGATGACGTCTGCAAATGATACTTCTTCGTTAAATGATTTTCCTTGTTGTGCCATAGGTGGTAATGTATTCAATTACACCGCAAAGATACGAAATAATTCGTTGATATACAATAGTATTACATGAAAAAAACAAAGAAATTTACCGTGCAAAGGTCTCGTTAGAAAGCTACAGGGAAAAATTGGAGAAACTAAGCAAGAAGCAGACCTTAACGCTTGACCTTATCCACACTTATCTGACAGGTGCGGAAATTGAATATGATAAGGCCACATCTTTTGTAGGTGTTTGGGAAAGTATTATTGCCAGGATGAAAGCAGAAGACAGGGTTGTAACCGCAGAGAACTACAAGTGGTCACTTAACTCCTTCCTTAAATACGTTGGTAATGTGAAGGGGTTCATGATCGGCAAAAACGTTATTGACAGGTGGAATGATGTTATGAAGAATGGGGTGGTAGAAAACGGCAAGGTTGTCGGAAAGATTGCCGACGCCACCCGTGGTATGTATCTTCGAACTTTGCCGTATTGTTTGGAATGAATGTATTCGCCAAGGTTTTCTGACCGAAGACAAATACCCATTCTCAAACAAGGACAATACGCTCATCTCTATTCCACGTGGT
The DNA here is from genome assembly GCF_003932845.1 of Prevotella sp. OH937_COT-195. GTDB lineage: Bacteria > Bacteroidota > Bacteroidia > Bacteroidales > Bacteroidaceae > Prevotella. The sequence continues at coordinate 783 of NZ_RQZH01000068.1, read as the reverse complement.
AAACGTCGCCAACAATCATACCTTAGTGTTGATGAAATGACGGAACTATATAAGGTTTTCATTGAGAAATGTTATCCCGAAGGATGGGATCCTGCGTACAAGAAACGTGCACACGATTCTCTTGGTCTCTTTCTTGCCCAATATCTGTGCAAAGTATTTCAATCTTGCCGATGCTGGACGTTTGACCTACAACCGTACTTACTTCGCAGAAGGTGGTCGTGCTTTTGAGTTTATGCGAAAGAAAACATCAGCACGAAGTAACAAGCATGTCGGTGGTTATTGTTCCCATCATTGAACCTATGAAGGTCATCCTTGATGAAATAGGAGCCAAGCCTGAGAAGGATGCATGTGTTTTTCCTCAAATATTCAATGGAGCCACAGATGAGACCTTGCGTCGAAAGTTGACCGTACAGGAAAACTCCAATATCAAAGACCGCATGAACCGTATCTGCAAAGAAGTACTTGGATGGGACAAAGTGGAGTCTGGAACATGGGCGCACAAATCTGAAGCTGGCAGGCGTAGAGGAACTATACATTTCTGAAAGTATGGGACACTAGCAAGGTAACGATGTCACCAGCAGCTATCAGGACATGTATCCTCTTGAAATAATACGTTTCCGTAAAACAACAAGCTTCTCAACATCGAAAAGGAAGAAGAACCTATCGATATAGATAGCCTTACTCCCTCATGATGAAATTGTTGACCGACCTGTGCCTTGAGTGTACCAGTTGTGCGGTATTCTTGAGCATGTCATTGATGGTCTCGATGATGCACCTTCTTCT
>NZ_RQZH01000067.1 GCF_003932845.1 Prevotella sp. OH937_COT-195 | reverse complement strand
GTTTGTTCCATCGGTAGTCCATGCAACAAAAACAAATCCTGTTTTCGTTGGTGCGGGCGAAGGAACGGTTGCCGTTTTGCCCTCCTCCACTTTCTGGTTTGCAGGAACGGGCGTACCGCCGTCGGCATCGAACGTTACGGTGTAGTACGTTCTCGCTTCGTCATCGTCTCCGCAGGAGACAAGGCTCATGATTAAAACACCACAAAGGGTGGCAAATAAAATCTTTTTCATTGTCTTATCCTCATTATTTTGTTTTAAAAATATTTTTCTTTTGACAGCCAACCTATGATATTCGGTTTAACAAATTACTTCTTTACAAATACCCGGCGGGCAACAGAACTTGAATTGCCAAGCAAAGTTTTTATCCCGTTTTTCCAAATCGCGGCACGAGTTTGCGTTTCTTGCGTGTCTGTCTCGTAACCGGCAACATATACATTGTTATCCGATACGGCCACAGAAGCAGCCTTCGCTTTATATCCCAATTTGTTCATTACGTTGTTTTTCCACAATATGGCATAAAAATCATTGCCGCCTTTTCTTGCTTCTCCTGCCACATAAACATCGTTTCCTACGACAAATACCGATTTTGCGATATGATGATCAAAGCCGCCGCTTTGCAACGAAACAACTGTTTTATTTTTCCACAAGACGGCTTTGGACGATCCGGAGTTTTCCTCTCCTGCCACATATACGTCATTACCCGAAACAAATACGGAATAAGCACGAGCATTGGCAGTACCATCAGACAATTCGACAAGTTCGTTATTCTTCCAAAGAACGGCAATGTCTTTTCCTCCTTTGTAACTAAACAGATAGCCTGCAACATAAACATCATTGTTTGAAACGAACACAGAAGTCGCTCTACCATAATAATTCGCTTTGCCCGCCAACTTAATCCTGTCATGATTTTTCCACAGATAAGGTTCGTCCACAATATCTCCTGCAACATACACATCCTGTCCAAATGCGAATACGGAACTGGCACTCGAATAAAGAGGGTAGGATTTGGATTCATCGTTGTCGTAAACCATTGCCGAATAATATTCTCCTTTTCTGCTTCCTACGGTATAGATATTCCTTTCACTTACAAATACCGAGTGGGCATGATTGACTGTATTTTCAACGAATTGCTTAAAGACCTTCCCGTCTTTCCATACGGTGGCAACCAATCCATCGGGCTGTATATAGTCTGTTCCGGCCACATAAACACCTGCTTCCATTTTAGGATTTTGAGGTTTTTCGTCTTTCCACTTTGCATACAGCGTAAAGTTTGCCGTTACGTTGCTTACGTTGTAAGGGAAATTGACCTTGTTGGTAAGACCGGCTTCCTTATACCAACCCTCGAAAGTATGATTGGCTTTCACCGGAGGGGCGGGTTCTGCCAGAGTTCCGCCTTTGAGTACCTGCACGGCGTGGTTGTCTCCTTCGGAAGGCCATGCGCCGCCATTGAGTTCCCACGTCACCTGCCAGTATTCCGCCTGTGCTTCCGGCTGCCATTT
>NZ_RQZH01000066.1 GCF_003932845.1 Prevotella sp. OH937_COT-195 | reverse complement strand
TGGTAATAACTCTATATGTAAGGAGGTTTATTTTCATGGAACACATTTCAAAATTAGGCGAAGCTATCGTTAATACAGTTTCAGCAGGACAATCTGGAGATGGTGCTGAATTAGCTAAATCAATCGTTAATATTGTGACTAACGGTGCTGGTTTAGCAGGAGATATTGCTAAAGCATTTGGTTTAATGTAATAGGTATCTTCACTCATTACATATAAAGAGAAAGAGATTAATCAACGATTAGTTGATTAATCTCTTTTTTTGTTTTTCGATGTTTTTTTATTTGCTGTTATATCTTTTAAATTTAGTAATAAAAAAACAATCATTTTGAGTGTTTTTTTTGTGGTTTTTAAGACGAGTGAAACGAGTCTTTTCTTATCTTGATACTATAGGTAACTATTACAATGCGAACTTATACCTTTCAAACCGTTGATATAACTGGTTTAAGACACAAAAAAAGTTGCTTTTTCGTACCTATTAATGTATTGTTTAAGGTGTCTAATCTAAAACTATACAGGAAGGAGAAAAAGCAACTTTTTATATGCATTGTTTTGTAAAAAACAAGGTTGTTTTGTGTGATATATCATGGACAAGTATACTGAGAAAAAACAAAGAAATCAAGTATTTCAAAAATTTATTGAGAGACATGTGAGAGAGGGACAGATGTATTTGATAAAGGACTGTAATACATTTTTATCATTTGTTGCGGATAAAACTCTGGAGAAAAAGAAGCTATATAAGTCGAATTTATGTAAAAACCGGTTCTGTCCTGTATGTGCTTGGCGTAAAGCAAGAAAAGATGCATTGGGATTATCTTTAATGATGCAGTATATCAAACAAGAAGAACAAAAAGAGTTTTTATTTTTAACTCTAACCACTCCTAATGTGAAATCAGATGATTTAGAATCTGAAATTAAACATTACAATCAATCTTTCAGACGCTTAAACAATCGTAAAAAATTCAAATCGATAGCTAAAGGTTATGTAAGAAAATTAGAGGTTACTTATAATCAAAAGCGTGATGATTATAATCCGCATTTCCATGTTTTAATTGCTGTTAACAAATCGTATTTTACAGATAAACGGTATTATATTAGTCAAAAAGAATGGCTGAATTTATGGCGAGATGTAACGGGTAACGATGAAATTACACAAGTACATGTTCAAAAAATTAAACAGAACAACAACAAAGAATTATACGAAATGGCGAAGTATTCTGGTAAAGATAGCGACTACTTAATTAATCAAAAAGTGTTCGATACATTTTATAAATCACTCAAAGGGAAACAGATTCTTGTTTATTCTGGACTGTTTAAAGAGGCAAGAAATAAATTAAAAAATGGCGATTTAGATTATCTTAAAGAAGTAGATCCGACAGAATATATTTATCAAATTTTTTATCATTGGAACCAAAAAGAGTACTTAGCGAGTGAAATTTTTGATTTGTCCGAAGAAGAAAAAAGTAAAATTAATCATCAAATGATTGATGAAATTGACGAAGAAATTTG
>NZ_RQZH01000065.1 GCF_003932845.1 Prevotella sp. OH937_COT-195 | reverse complement strand
TCATAACTGTAATGTGCAAATACGTCTCCGCCCGCGAATGCGGCATGCCATGTGCCGTCCTCTCCCGTCACCGAGTATTCGGCAAGCACCGTGGCGGGGGCACGTTGCTCTATAACCGGTATTGCGAGTTCTGCCGAGAGAGTGTCACCTCCGCGGACAAACTCTGCATGAAGTATTATAGGCGTGGGATGCTCCCTGCCGTCTCCGTTTATGGAAGAACTTGCCTTCCATTCGATGTTCACCTCGTCCGTAGAGAGTGTGAGCCGGCGGACGCGCAGACCGTCCTCCTCGGTGGAAGCAGTGTATGTCACTTTGCCGTTGAGAGACACGCGCCGGTTTTTGTATTCAACATAGGTACGTCTCGGAATGAGTAACGAGGGCTCGATCTTCGTTCCGTCTACTGCCATGGAGAAACGTGTGGGCATGGGCGCGTTGTACGGGTCGCGCAACTGCCCCTCGCTGTCCATGTCCAAGACGACACTTGCCGTGTCGCAATATATTACCGGAGCAGTGCCGCCACGGGCTGCGAAAACAACCCACGAGGAAGCGTTTTTTGAAGGTTCCTCCGTTGTGGCCGTTCCCTTGGGAACTGTACAGAGCCATGAAGAGCCGAGATGCAGGACAACGTCATAATGCCCGTATTCCACCCCGTTGCGCCAATCGCCGCGGAAGCATGTGATATTGCCGTACTCGCCCGTACCCGATGCGGAAAGTATCTCGAACTTGTCCGCGCGCACCATTTCGCGTTTGGGCGAACTCTCCTTTATTACATGCCGGGACAAATCATAACCATTGATGCCGGAGAACATGCGAACGCACGGTATGCCGCTCGTGTCACTCTCGCCACATGTAATATATTGCAGCGCGCCACCGCGTGTCTCCGGGTGCGTCTGACTGCCGAAACATGCAACGTCGTCTCCGACGGCAGGGACATCGATATCCGGAACGTTTTCATACCCGACACAATGTAAAGTATCTCCTCCCTCCTCGATTTTCCACGCAAGTTGATTGCAAAGGTCTATATACCCATGCTCCACACCGTCTATTATCTCATACCCTGCATCTATAACAAGCCGCCAATAACGCTTGTTTGTGACGCCGTAAGCAGTGCCGTCGTTTCTGAATTTCCTCAAGTTGAAAGTCTCGCAGTACGCCTGGTCGCCCACACGCCAGTCGTTTGTGATACCCTTTTCTTCATCCTCCGCAGTAAAATAACATCGGTAGAACACCACGGGCGCGTTGCTCTCGTTACGCTTCGTTATCCCGAAGAACCTGCCTGCGATGTGCGCCAGTTTTTTCCAATACGTTTTTCCGTGGAAACGCTCTTCAACTTTCACGTATCCCGAATACGCATCGAGAGGGTCGCGAAGACAATACTCGTCCACCCTCGATATGGTATTGCCTGCCGGGCTCTCTATTCTGTTGCCTGCCGAGTGTTCAATCTTCCGAATCTCCAGCGATGCGAAAAACGCCTTGACACGCGCGGTGAAGAAGTCCGTTATGACATGGCTCCTACCCTCTGCGTCCTCCCACATCTTGAAGCCCTTGTCGCTCAAGATGTCAGAGCCGGTATATCCTTT
>NZ_RQZH01000064.1 GCF_003932845.1 Prevotella sp. OH937_COT-195 | reverse complement strand
ATCAGCGCGGCGTTTGGTTTGTGTCTGAGGATTTTGGTAAGACCATCATTGCCTGGGCCGCTGCTCGGAGGCTGTCGTATGACATAAGGCATCGCAGTATCGGTCAAATGGTGTGAAATGGTTGTTTTTGGGGAACATTGCGAGTATTAACATTATAAATAAAGAATAAGATGGAAAAGAAGAAGACAGAGCCGGGTATGAGTTTGCAAGTATTGAATTTCGAGGGTTCTCATTTCCGCGTCCGTATGATTAACAACGAACCTTGCTTTGTTGCCAAGGATTTATGTCAAATTCTCGGCATAAGTAAGTATCGTGATGTACTCCGTCATCTTGATGATGATGAAAGGGTGTCCATGTTTGTGGACACCATTGGTGGAAATCAAAGATTATCAGGTGTTAACGAAAGTGGTTTTTATCATTTAATTTTTTTGAGCCGTTCTCCGAAGGCTCGTGAATTTCGTCGTATGGTAACAATGGATATTCTTCCGACTTTGCGCAAGACCGGCCGTTATGAGTTTAAGTCTCGTCGTCGTGCTTTGCCATACGAGAAAAGTGTTGAGATGTGTCGTTTTTTTTTGATGAGTTGACGAAGTGGACTACGAAGTCTGACGAGAAGCTTGTTTCTGAGATGATGAATGTTGGTGTTAAGCATGTTCATGAGGTTTTGCGCGGTCGCAGGCAGAGTTACGGTGTCTGCTGTCTGCTTGTTGAGTTAGCGAAGGAGAACCGCGTCAAGGGTTTGCAGCGTCAGTCTCGTTCGGTGTCAAGAGATGCCGACATGCATGAACTTATGTTGGAATTTTTGGATTAAAATATATGTAAAAAAGTCCTCAAAAATAAGGTTATAAAAGTTGCGTATGTGTCTGATTTTTCGTATCTTTATAGAATAAACATAGTGTTTTCGTGCTGATTTTTTGAACTTTTTGGCGAAAAAGTTTGTTGTTATTGAAATTTTGTGTATCTTTGCGGCGTTCAAGTTTTATAATGTGAGGGCGAGAGAGTTCGCCTGATGCGCCGCATTCGGGCATTTTTTATGCCTCTGCGGTACGCCTATACAGGCGGTGCGCTCACCCCGTGATGAGGTTGTAATGGTCTCGTCGGTCCTCACATAAGACTTGAACAGCGGGTAGTGGCGCACCGCTTTTTTTGCGCCCATGTTCAAAATTTATGTGTTATGTCAAACAAAGAAACGAAGGTATTTACCTTCAACGAAAACAATCAAACAATTCGTGTAGATGCCGAAGGCGATAACCTATGGTTTGTTGCCAAGGATGTATGCCAAGCATTAGGTATAGGCTGGCGTGGTGACACATTAGCTTATATACCAGATGAATGGAAAGGGATGCGGAAATTCCGCACCCCCGGTGGCGAGCAGCAATTAACCGTGATTTCGGAAGCCGGCATGTATAAGTTGGCGTTTCGTTGTCAGAGTTCGGAGCGTGCCGACAAATTTACTAATTGGGTGGCCGGCAAGGTCTTGCCTACTTTACGCAAGACGGGCAGGTATGAACTGTGTCCTCCTTCACCTCGTCGTTCTGTGAGGAAGACTCGCGGCGAGGGTGTTAACGTTGAGTTGACGAATCTTCTGTGGTTGATTGGTGAGAGTTTGGTTCATGGTGACCAGGCAGCTGTTGCTTTGGAGCTTGGTGT
>NZ_RQZH01000063.1 GCF_003932845.1 Prevotella sp. OH937_COT-195 | reverse complement strand
CATCGAAGATACAAAAAATTGCAGACTTGACAAAGTATTTAGGAATTTATATCACTGAATACCAAATATTAAATGACTTTTTAAGGGGCGACTAATTATGTGGGGAGCAAGAATGTGAATTTAATATCCAATGTCGGAAAATATGAATTACACAAAACATCATAGAGATTATACTGATGATATACGGAATAAGTTTGTCCCCTATCAAAGCACTGATATTGGCTTGTTGGTTTAAGGATAATAATGAATATGCGGCATCTATTAATAGCATGAGTATAGCATAGAATATGCATAGGATTACAAATATTATTATTATCGTTTTCATTTGTTTATTGCTTTTGTATAATCTTTATTTCCAACGTGTCAGTACGTATAACATCACAAAGAGTGTAATAGTCCCCTCTTTCTGTATTATGAAACAACGTGATGACATGGGTTATGTCATCTTTTGGAATATATGTGCACTTATTCTTGTCGTATATAAAAAATCTCGAATCAGAAAATGCCACTATTTTACACTTAGGGGGCAGTTTTCCGATAAATGGATTGTTTACAGGGAAGTCTTTTGGATCCATGGAATGTGAACTTTGTTCTTCTAAAGAAAACAAATCCTTGAACTCACGTCCTTTTCGAATATAGACCGTATCCACACCTTCTACAAAAAGTAAAGATATAACATCAGTGCAATAATTATTGTGAATATCGAATGATATACTGTCACTTTTTATCTTCCCTGCTTGATAGAGAGTAAAAAGCAATAGTGAGTCCTGCTTTTGCTCTTTCATTTCTATGCTCCATCCAACCCGATCAAAGTTTGCCACAAACTTGCGATCATTAGACGATAAGGTCCTGATAAGCAGAAGTGACATGTATATCACTACTGGTGAAAAAATAAGGACTAAAATAAATATATATATCTTTGTTTTCATTTAGCAAGGTAATCCCAGAGGGATTTTATAGAACTCCCTACTGACCTCAAAAGGTTATCCAATTTTTTGTTATAGCTTGCGTTGTTATATCCCATAGTCCATCCATACCTTTCGGCATTTCTTGTAGATTTACCCTCCATTCCACCTTGGTATGAATCAAATGCTATTCTCGATGCCTCCCAAGACATTCCATTTACTCCTGCAACATATCCTGCCGCTATGTTCCCAATATCTCTGGCAGAAGTATAAATAGTTTGTCCTTTCCCATTCTCTCCTACAGGCATACCTCGATAGATGTCTATACCTTTTATTGGACTGTTTGTTCCATTTGTCACCTTAAAGTCATAAGGCTTATTATTTCGTGCATTCATCATGTAATCATCTATCATAGGAGGATTATTAGAAATGATTTCTTCAAGGAATTTGTCGCCACTCCGATCATTTATATCAATAATACTTCCAATACTCCATTGACCTCCACCTTGAGCATCACTATTATAGAAAGATGTCATTGATGTAGTTATTCCGATGGAATTGCCACGTACAAATTCACCCATATTATTAAATGAACCAACATAAATGTTTTTATCCTTATCGTTTAGATTACCACCTACAACTTGATATTTTCCATCTCCTTGATTAATTACCCATGTGCTTCTTCCATCAGGATCAATACAATTTACTGGATTTCCGAAACAATAAGCATAAGGTGAAATCCAAGGCCATGCATTTGCATTTACGGTTACTATTGAAATAGCAACTGAAATTAAGACTTTCTTTAATCTTTTCATAATGATCTTATTTTATGATTTGTACATTCTTTCGGATTCTCTCTATGTCTTCTGGACTTTGCTTCCAC
>NZ_RQZH01000062.1 GCF_003932845.1 Prevotella sp. OH937_COT-195 | reverse complement strand
GTTTACGACTACGGGGCAAGACGCTACGATGCCGCCACCTGCCGCTTCACGACGATGGATCCGCTGTCGGAGAAATATTACTCCACAAGTCCTTATGCATATTGTACTAATAATCCGATAAAATACATTGACCCAACAGGTATGATTTGGGAAGACTCACAAGAAGCGGAACGGTTAAAAAGAAATATAGATAATAGAATTATTTCTCTTAACAAAGACATAGCCAAAAATCAAGATAAACTTGACAAAGGAGGTTTGAGCGAAAAGCAAGTCAGGAAACTTGAAGGTAAAATATCAGAAGCAAATAATCGTATATCGAACTTGAATACAAGTAAGGCAGACATTGATGTGTTGGGAGCAGACCAAAACAATGTGTATGCTTTAAGTTCAATTAACGGTGGAGAACATAAAGTGCGTCAAGGTATTGATGGAAAGGTTTATATTGAAACTTCTTCGGATGCTCTATCCATACATGAAATCACGCATGTTCGACAATCATTGGATGCAGGAGGGTTAAAGTTTTCCAATAATGGAGAATTGCTTAATGCAGGAGTTGGTATAAGAGGTGTTTCAAATATGGAGATTGAAGCCTATAAAATGCAATACTCTTATGATAAGTCTTTCCCTGGTAGTTTAGGTGGAAGAGGATTACAAGGTATAGATGTACACTCTGTGGGTGGTATAATAAATGACGGGAAACATGTTTATCCTGTTATTTTTCAGTATTCTATTGACTTGAATAAATTCTTTAAACAGCAAAAGAAATTGATAGTAGGAGGAAAATAATATGAAAAGACGAATTTTATTGTATTTATGTATTTGTTTTAGCTTTTATTTATTTGGACAAAAAAAAGATATATCAGGAACCTATTTTAGCAAATCCGGAGCAAAAATAGAAATTATAGGAAATGAATTAAATTACATTATACCTCAAATTCATTCTCCTGTTTGGAGTAATGACACATTGGCTAAATGTACTTTTAAGTGGGTTGATGTTAATTTCATTGAATTGAATTCAACTCCTCAGAACATCCTTGCATTAAAAGGATTAAAAGTTATTCAATTTTCAGACTCTACTATAAATGACAGTATAAAAGTTTCTTTTTTAATTCCTCATCAAAGGTCGAATCTTAAAATATCATTATATACCCATACTTTCAAAACATTTGATTTTATTTACTCCAAGAGCAGTAGAGATTTGATGCTACCTAATAATGTTGAATCAATAACATTTTATATTGTGCCTGAACATATTATACCTCATACTTCTGATGGTCTATTTTATGGTATAGTTGTATTTGATTCATTTCAAGAATATCAAATGGAAAAGAACATTAATCATGTTTTGATAGAAATTCCCGCAATAGATGATTGTTTTTTTGAAAAATATTATGTTAAAGGCGATTACGCTAAAATATCAAAAGGAACCATTACTTGGAAAGGGGAAGTTTTTATGAAGAAAAAAGGCTTAATGGACATTTGGTAGGCTGGAAATACCAAATAATCCATTAAGCCGGAAAAATCGAGAAAATTAGAACTCTTTTGAGAGTATTCTTATCTTTAACTAACCTATGTATATTATTTTAAAGATTTTAACAAGTAAATTTGCGAAATAGGATATAATGTGCTAAATTTGCTGCATAAGATGAATATATGAGCAAGAATAGATTTGTGAAATACACTTACGGTGAGTTGTGTGGGAATGGTAATTTGGAGGAACGCAACGACTATTACCCTTTCGGTGGTTTGATGGGCAAGGGCTTGAACGGTGATTTTCAATCCTACAAATACA
>NZ_RQZH01000061.1 GCF_003932845.1 Prevotella sp. OH937_COT-195 | reverse complement strand
GGTTTGTTTTTTTTCTATTTTTTCATTATAATTATTCATAAAGCTAGTCCTTTCTTGGGGTTTTTGAAAGTTATTGTTAAGTGCAATTAAATTATAACTTTTTTCCACCTAAAAAGGCAAGCTTTTTTTATTTGTAATCAAGTGTTTTCAATGGTTTGATGATAATTAATATAAATCGAAATAGTTACGTATAGTATCAAGTAAAGAAAAAACTCGATTTTTTTAGCAAAAAATCTATTGAAATTTTTGATATTTAACTTAAATTTTTTAAAGAATTATTTTGCATACTATACACACTTAGACCCTCTATTGTAATTGGAGGGTTATTTTTATTTGTTGACGTATGGTAAACACTATGTAGACATGATTTTAAAGGGATATTTTATATATTTTTTAAGAATGGCTTATTTACTAGATTTCGTAATAGTCATTTAATTTTTCTGCTTATTAAGTCCTACAGATAAATAAAGGGGCATGGCTAACGCCACGCCACGCAAAACTGGGGTCCCCAACCTCCCCAAACTTGCATAGCATAGCGTAAGCCATACCCTAAATATATCTGTAAAGTTAATAAGAAACTAAGTTTCTTGATTTCTTAATATCTTAATATCTATTCTTTGCTTTTGCAGAAGTACAAGGAACTTTATTAGTTTGTTACGCAGATCTTTGACTATCTATATTTTTTTAATAAATGAAAATTATAAATAAAGTTCCTTATGTCATAAGCATTGGGATATTAAAAAAGTGTCAAGAGCCATTTCATTCCTTCTCTTGACACTTACGCAATTATTATTCTAAATCTAAATCATTTATAAGTTGCTTATTTATTTTATTTTTCTCTTCTTCAGTTAAATCTCTAATCCTAGAATTTTCATAGTTATTCTTATGCCAGTTATAATATAGCATGTAAGTATATTCTATCTCGTCTATTTCTTTGTAGACATCTAATTCGCCGTTCTGATACATTTTGTGAGCGTCTTTAAATAATCCACCGTATACAATTAATTGTTTTCCTTTAAGAGCAGTATAAAAGGTTTTAAATACATCTCTATTAATTAAATAATCTGAATCTTTAGCTGAATATTTTGCTATCTCATATATTTCCTTGTAATCATTGGCTTTAGCTTTTCTTACATCAACTTGAGTGATTCTATCATCACCCATTGCAGAACGCCATAACTCAAGCCATCTTTCTTGGGTTATATATAAATTACTTTTTTTAAAATAACTTTTATTAACCGCTATAACTACGTGAAAATGTGGATTGTATGTGTTAAAGTTCGGTTCTTCATCACCTATTTTTAATCCTTTTCCAACATAGTAGGATTTTTTTCTTTTCCATAGCTCTTTGGTTATAAATTGTTGGCTTTGATATGTTACTTCTAATTTTCTCGTGTAGCCTTTGGCTATCGTTTTTATTTCTTTTCTTTCCATAAGTTTTTTAAATGCTCGGTTGTATTCTCTTATTGATGGTTCCAGTTCTTCTTTAGTTACGTTTGGAGTTGTTAAAGTCAAAAAAATAAATTCTTTATTCTCTTCCTTTCTCAAATGCTCCATAAGGATACTTATTTCTAAACTATCCTTCAAAGCAGTTCTCCAGCTACACATTGGACAAAATCTGTTACCACAAAAGTTACTCTTATGTAATTTTATATTTTCCAATTCCATATCTCCTAAAAACATTAAAAAACTCCCACAGTCATTTATTCTTTCAATACTAGTATTGCTTACAAATGGTTTAATATAATCACTAAACTTAGGATTTTTTAATTTTTTATCAGTACATTTACTTAAAATGGTTTGTTTTTTTTCTATTTTTTCATTATAATTATTCATAAAGCTAGTCCTTTCTTGGGGTTTTTGAAAGTTATTGTTAAGTGCAATTAAATTATAAC
>NZ_RQZH01000007.1 GCF_003932845.1 Prevotella sp. OH937_COT-195 | reverse complement strand
AGCTCTTTTATTCCTGTTCAAAACAATAAGAGAAATGCTAAGAGAGAGGTCATTGATGAATCAATTCCCGCTTAGCATCTCTTTTTAAGGGACGACTAAATTAAGCCTTTGTATGCTTAATAGTCTTATAGGAACAAAAAATCTTAGAAAAAGTGTCGAGGTTATATGGAATAGGGATAGAAGTGCATTTTCTGTAATGGACATTTTAATTGCTATTAGAAATGATGGTAAAAAGAAAGTGTTGAATTCCCAAGGTGATATAGTGCTACTAGAAAGTTTTTTTGATAGCGTTGACAGTGTTTTGGAGTTTCTTGAAAATACTGGATTGGCAACTGTCTTTAGGGAAGGTAAAATAAATGATTTAGTCGATTATGTGTTTGGAATCGAGACCGGCCTCGATAGCAATGCACGCAAAAATAGAAGTGGCCATTTAATGGAGAATATGGTTGCCGATGTGTTTAGAAGAAATGGGATAAATTTTAGACAAGAAGTGTATTCTAGAGAGTGGGCAGAGGTTACTGAGGCTCTTGGTGATGATGAAAAACGTTTCGACTTTGTCATTTATGCCCACAATGTCACTTATCTAATTGAGGTTAATTTCTATAGTGGTGGCGGTTCAAAACTTAATGAAGTTGCCCGTTCTTATTCAGATATTGCTCCAAAAATAAATGCTTTGCCTGGCTTTGAATTTGTTTGGATTACAGATGGAATTGGCTGGAAGTCTGCTCGTAATAAACTACAAGAGGCGTATGGTGAAATACCAAGCGTATATAATCTGACAAATATTAATGAATTTGTCGATTCAATAATAAGAAATCCTAATATGTAGGAAGTTCCGAATGTGTGATTTTTAGTGCTTTAGAACATGGTGACTCCTTATTACAGATCTCCTGCAAACGATTTTCTTCTTGCGTATGGAGATTCGTTTAAATTGCTTAGGGAATTTGATTTTAAGTTTGACATGATATTTGCTGACCCCCCATATTTCCTTTCAAATGGTGGAATATCATTGCAGAGTGGCAAGGTGGTTTCCGTTGATAAGGGGAATTGGGACAAAGGGAAAACAAAGGAAGAGATGCTGGTATTCAACATGGAATGGCTGGGATTGTGCCGTGACAAACTTAAAGAAAATGGGACAATATGGATTAGTGGAACATATCATAATATTTTCTCTGTGGCAAACTGTCTTACAGAACTTGGCTATAGGATACTTAATGTTATTACTTGGCAGAAAACAAATCCGCCTGCTAATATATCATGCCGCTTTTTTACTTATTCTACAGAGTTCATAATATGGGCACGCAAGTTGCATAATAAACCACATAAATTTAATTATGAACTTATGAAAAAGCTTAATGGTGATAAGCAGATGACAGACGTGTGGCGACTGCCTGCCATAGGGAGATGGGAGAAATCTCAGGGAAAACACCCTACACAAAAACCGTTAAGCATACTTACACGCATTATACTATCATCTACTAACGTTGGTGATTGGGTTTTTGATCCTTTTAGCGGAAGTTCTACAACAGGTATTGCTGCAAATCTGTGTGGCAGAAGGTTTGCAGGCATAGAACAGGAAGAGTCTTTCTGTATCATGTCTAAAGCAAGGCGAGAAGAAATTGAACGACTTGAGGCAAAAGAAAATCTTGTTCAACATATTTCGGATTTGAGAGAGTTGGATAGGGAATATATTGTTCGTGAAGATGTTCACCATGAAAATATAAATGTTCCATTTTAACCCAAATTGGCCAAGGACTCTGATAACTGATTTGGGTTAAAATATGGATTTTAATCATGGTGTATTAACTTTTAACTTGGAAAATTTGCGCGTTCCGAAAAAAAGTAGTACTTTTGCACCCGAAATTCGTGGCAACACGTTAAAGGCTTGAATAATAACAAGAAGTTTAACATATAATTTTTAAGCAAAGACATGATCATCGTTCCAGTAAAAGATGGTGAGAACATCGAGAGAGCATTGAAGAAATTCAAGAGAAAGTTTGAGAAGACCGGAGTTATTAAAGAACTTCGTGCACGTCAGCAGTACGACAAACCTTCTGTTTTGAAGCGCCTAAAGATGGAGCATGCAATCTACGTGCAGAAACTCCGTGCCGCAGAGGACTGATGTTTCTTAAGGTGGTGATTCGTAAATCCTGCCTTGACTATTAAATAAAACCGACGGATAAAGAAAGTCGGAGCGTGTCTTTTCACGCTCCTTTTCTTGTTTGTATGGTTTTTTATATTCTTTTTGTGAAAAACACGCCTACATATTTTGCGGTTCCAAAAAAAATGCGTATATTCGCTGACGAAAAACAACGACTATGAGCATGACCATCGGAAATTTTATTGATTATCTGCGCTACGAAAGAAACGTTTCGGAGCTTACGGTCGTGAAATATTCGTACTCGTTGGAGTTACTTCGCAGATTTGTCCAAGAAAAATGCGGAGGCTTGTCGTGGGAAGATGTTGACAGTGACATTATAGGTGACTGGATAGAACATGAGATGGAGACCGGATGTAAGGCGCGCACTGTGTGCGGGTATCTGACAGCCGTGAAATCGTTTTACAGATTCGCCATGGAACGAGGGTTTATAGACAGTGACCCGGCGTACAGGATGGAGGGTCCGAAAAAAGATAAGTTGCTGCCATGTTTCGTTAAAGAAAAAGATATGAACCGTCTGCTTGACGACATTGAGTGGAAAGACACTATTAAAGATGTTCGCGCCCGTACCATTATATTAATGTTTTATGAAGCGGGATTGAGAGCGGCGGAACTTATAGGTCTTGATGACGCGCATGTGGATTTCTTGAACAATCATGTCAAGGTTACGGGAAAGAGAAACAAGCAGCGCATCGTTCCTTTCGGTGGAGAGTTGCACAACGAACTGAAATATTACATCGAGGTGCGCGATAGGGAACTCGTCAGGCAATGCGATGCCCTGTTTGTTGATGACAAAGGCATGCGCATGAAATACGGACAGGTGCGACAGTTGGTGCGCGACAAACTCGGACTGGTTACGACCATGAAGAGGCGTTCGCCACACGTGTTGCGTCATTCGTTTGCCACCGCAATGCTGAATAACGAAGCAGGCTTGGAAAGTGTGCAGAAACTGCTCGGGCATGAAAGTATCGCCACGACGGAGATATATACCCATGCCACTTTCGAACAATTGAAGAGAGTATATATTAAGGCCCACCCGAGGGCGTAATTCTTTAACCTTATAAAACCGGAGGTAATATGGAGATTAAAATTCAGCCAATCCATTTTGATGCAACGGAACAATTGCAGGCATTCGTGGAGAAGAAAGTGTCGAAGTTGGAGAAATCGTTCGAAGACATTAGTACTGTTGAGGTGCAACTTAAAGTGGTAAAGCCCGCCACGGCAATGAACAAGCAGGCGAGCATAGCAGTAGTTGTTCCCGGACAAAAATTATTCGTCGAGAAAACTTGCGATACTTTTGAGGAAAGTATAGATGTTTGCGTTGATTCCATGAAAGTGCAACTTACCAAATTTAAAGAAAAACTACGTAACAGGTAAAAAAAACATGAAAAGTTTTGGCGATTAAAAAAAACGTCGTATCTTTGCAGCCGTTTTAGAACATGTCCTTCGTCACGAGTTTTGACGGCTGCAAGGATTTGCCTCTTTAGCTCAGTTGGCCAGAGCACGTGATTTGTAATCTCGGGGTCGTTGGTTCGAATCCGACAAGAGGCTCTCCGGCGGGCAAAAGGAAAAAGGCGGAGAATGAGGACGTGTAAAAAAGGGTGGTTTCCAGAGCGGCCAAATGGGGCAGACTGTAAATCTGTTGTCTTTCGACTTCGGTGGTTCGAATCCATCACCACCCACATCAGTGGATTTTTTGCGGGGTTTTGTTTGAGCCAAATTCAGTTGATTTGATAGAGGCATAGATGAAATGCCGTTATGCGGAAATAGCTCAGTTGATAGAGCACTAGCCTTCCAAGCTGGGGGTCGCGGGTTTGAGTCCCGTTTTCCGCTCAAATGCTGTAATAGCTCAGTGGTAGAGCACTTCCTTGGTAAGGAAGAGGTCCTGAGTTCAACTCTCAGTTACAGCTCTACTGTTTTATCAACCGTGTGAAGCAGAAAAAACGCGATTATTCATTAATTAAATAAAAGTAAAGCTATGGCTAAAGAGAATTTTGTGCGCACGAAACCGCACGTTAATATTGGTACTATCGGTCACGTTGACCATGGTAAGACTACTCTTACGGCTGCCATCACAACAGTATTGGCTAAGAATGGTCTTTCTGAGGTAAAGTCTTTTGATCAGATTGACAATGCTCCGGAAGAAAAGGAGCGTGGTATTACTATCAATACCTCTCACGTTGAGTATGAAACGGCAAAACGTCACTATGCACACGTTGACTGTCCGGGACACGCCGACTATGTGAAGAACATGGTTACGGGTGCTGCCCAGATGGACGGTGCCATTCTCGTTTGTGCTGCAACTGACGGTCCTATGCCTCAGACACGCGAGCACGTGCTTCTTGCACGTCAGGTAAACGTTCCGCGTTTGGTTGTTTTCCTGAACAAGTGCGACATGGTTGAGGACGAGGAAATGCTCGAACTCGTAGAAATGGAGGTTCAAGAGATTCTCGCTCAGTATGAATTTGAGGACGATACTCCAATTATTCGTGGTTCTGCTCTTGGTGCGCTCAACGGCGTTGCAAAATGGGAAGAGAAAGTAATGGAACTCATGAGTGTCTGCGACGAGTGGATTCAGGAGCCTCCGCGTGCTACCGACAAGCCATTCCTTATGCCGGTTGAGGACGTGTTCTCCATCACAGGTCGTGGTACTGTTGCCACAGGTCGTATTGAGACCGGTGTTATCCATGTTGGTGACGCAGTAGAACTTCTCGGTCTCGGCGAGGACAAGACTTCTACCGTAACAGGTGTTGAGATGTTCCGCAAACTTCTTGACGAAGGTCAGGCAGGTGACAACGTTGGTCTGCTCCTCCGCGGTATCGACAAGAACGAAATCAAACGTGGTATGGTACTCTGCCATCCGGGTCAGATTAAGCCGTTCAAGAAATTCAAGGCTTCTATCTATGTTCTTAAGAAAGAAGAGGGTGGTCGTCATACTCCGTTCGGAAACAAGTATCGTCCGCAGTTCTATCTCCGTACAATGGACTGTACGGGTGAAATCACATTGCCGGCAGGCGTTGAAATGGTAATGCCCGGTGACAACGTTGAGATTACCGTGGAACTTATCTACGCTGTAGCCTTGAACAAGGGTCTGCGTTTCGCTATCCGCGAGGGTGGTCGCACGGTAGGTTCCGGTCAGATTACAGAAGTTTTCGAAGACTAATCTGAAACATCCATTGCGTATTTGATTATTGCATGTACGCTTGGAATAAATAAATGAGGTTCCGCTCCCTGCGGGCGGAGCCTCATATACGGGAATAGCTCAGTTGGTAGAGCATCGGTCTCCAAAACCGAGGGTCGTGGGTTCGAGTCCTCCTTCCCGTGCCAAGAAAGAAAAATGATATGTTCAAGAAGATATTCATGAAAGTAGCAAATTATTGCAAAGTCTGTTACAACGAACTTGCGCATAAGACTACTTGGCCATCACGTGCCGAATTGACCCATACCGCAATGGTTGTGTTATCTGCTTCCCTTGTCATTGCGCTCGTGGTATTCGGCATGGACTCGTTGTTTAAATGGGTTATGAGTATGGTTTATCCCGGTTAATCTCTTAAAGGAAAATGGCTCAGACAGGAAAAAAATGGTATGTGCTTCGCGCTGTGAGCGGCAAGGAGGCCAAGGTGAAAGAATACATCGAGGTCGAATTGAGTCACAACGAGTTGCTTTCTAAGTATGTTTCCCAGGTGGTAATACCTATGGAGAAACATGCTGTTTCGCGTGGTACTAAGCGTGTAGTCAAGGAGAAAATTGCTCTCCCCGGTTATGTGCTTGTTGAGGCGGAACTAAAAGGCGACGTTGCTCATACATTGCGTTTCATGCCTAATGTCTTGGGTTTTCTTGGAGGTTTGGATAACCCCTCTCCCGTAAGCGAGGCTGAAGTGAACCGTATGCTTGGCATAGCAGATGATACCGAGATACAGGAAGAGGTAATCATTCCTTACTTGGTTGGTGATGCCGTCAAGGTTACGGATGGACCTTTCAGCGGATTTAGCGGTAACATCGAAGAGGTGGATACCGAGAAACACAAGTTGAAGGTCATGGTAAAGATTTTCGGTCGGAACACTCCGCTGGAACTCAGTTTTATGCAAGTTGAAAAAGAATAGTTGCGCTGTTACGAGCGTGTATATTCTTTTTATATAAAAATCAAATTTTAATTAACAAAAGAAATGGCTAAAGAAGTTGCTGGATTAATCAAATTACAGATTAAAGGTGGCGCTGCGAATCCTTCTCCCCCAGTAGGACCGGCTCTCGGTTCGAAGGGTATTAATATTATGGGATTCTGCAAAGAGTTCAACGCCAGAACCCAGGATAAGGCAGGTAAGATTCTTCCTGTCGTTATCACTTACTATACCGACAAGTCATTCAGTTTCATTATCAAAACCCCGCCGGCAGCAGTACAGTTGATGGAAGCTGCAAAGGTAAAGGGTGGTTCTGCCGAGCCAAACCGCAAGAAAGTCTCTTCGGTGACATGGGAGCAGGTGAGAGCAATCGCAGAAGACAAGATGACAGACTTGAACTGTTTTACGGTAGAGTCTGCAATGAAACTCATTGCCGGAACAGCACGCAGTATGGGTATCACTGTAAAAGGGGACTTCCCTGGATAATTTTTAATAACTTCAATTTTAAAGAAAATGAGTAAACTGACAAAAAATCAGAAAGCAGTTGCCGATAAGGTTGAAGCAGGGAAAGCATACTCTTTGATGGAGGCCGCACAGTTGGTGAAGGATATTACTACCACCAAGTTCGAGGCTTCTCTTGATATTGATGTACGCTTGGGTGTGGATCCACGCAAGGCTAACCAGATGGTACGCGGTGTCGTATCGTTGCCGCATGGAACCGGTAAGGTTACTCGCGTGTTATGCCTCTGTACCCCTGACGCGGAAGCTGCTGCCAAGGAGGCAGGTGCTGACTATGTTGGTCTTGACGAGTATATCGAAAAGATTAAAGGTGGCTGGACTGATGTTGATGTTATCATCACAATGCCGTCCTGCATGGGTAAAGTAGGACCTTTGGGACGCGTTCTCGGTCCTCGCGGATTGATGCCCAACCCAAAGAGTGGCACTGTTACTATGGACGTTGCCAAGGCCGTTAAGGAAATTAAGCAAGGTAAGATAGACTTTAAGGTTGACAAAGCCGGTATAATCCACACGTCTATTGGTAAGGTCACAATGACCCCCGAGCAGATTTATGGAAATGCAAAGGAGTTTATCAATACAGTTATCAAACTGAAGCCTGCTGCTGCCAAAGGTACATATATCAAGAGTATCTTCCTATCAAGCACTATGAGTGCAGGTGTCAAGGTTGATCCAAAGACAGTTGAATAACACTTAAAGTACGGAAAACGATGAAAAAGGAAGTAAAAGATACTATCATAGTAACACTTGGTGAGCAGTTGAAACAATATCCTCATTTCTATCTGATAGATGTTACCGGTCTGAATGCAGAGGAGACAAGCAATCTGCGTCGCAAGTGTTTCAAGAATGAAATCAAGATGGTCGTTGTGAAGAATACTCTTCTGCACAAGGCTTTCGAGGCTTCGGAAATTGATTTTGAACCTTTGTACGGCACATTGAAAGGCAATACTGCGGTTATGTTCACAAATGTGGCTAACGTACCTGCAAAACTGCTCAAAGAATATGCCAAGGTAGGCGTGCCCTCACTGAAGGGTGCTTATGCCGAGGAAGGCATCTTTGTCGGTGCCGACAAGTTGGAGGAACTCTCTGCCATCAAGAGCAAGAGCGAACTTATTGCAGATGTTGTGGCATTGCTGCAGTCTCCAATCAAGAACGTTGTATCCGGACTCAATGCCGGTGGCAAGGTTCACGGACTGCTTGACGCTATCGCTGAGCGTAACAAATAAGCGACCTTATTGAAACATTAATATTAAAAAAACAATTAAAAATTATAATAAAAATGGCAGATATTAAAGCTATTGCTGAAGAGTTGGTAAACCTTACAGTAAAAGAAGTAAGCGAATTGGCAACAGTCCTGAAGGACGAGTACGGAATTGAGCCTGCTGCTGCAGCTGTTGCTGTAGCTGCTGGTCCTGCTGCTGGTGCAGCTGATGCAGCAGAGGAGAAGTCTTCTTTCGATGTTGTTCTCGCTGAGGTTGGCGGTGCTAAACTGCAGGTTGTAAAGGCTGTTAAAGAAGCTTGTGGTCTTGGTCTGAAAGAGGCTAAGGATCTTGTTGACGGTGCTCCTTCTACCTTGAAAGAAGGTCTTTCAAAGGACGAGGCCGAGAACCTGAAGAAGGCTATCGAAGAGGCCGGTGCAAAGGTTGAACTGAAGTAATTCAGACTTGTTTTAATACAAATACGGTTAAGATCTCCTAAGTAGGGGGGTCTTAACCTTTTCTTGTCTTTTGGCTGTTTTCGGCAGAGACTTAAGAGACCTTGGAATCCCGAGTAGTCGGAGATTTCCCGAAAATAATTAACACCTTATTTATTTAATAAATATATGGCTTCAAAAATTGTTGATAACAGAGTAAACTTTGCCAGCGTGAAGAATCCCATGCCGTATCCGGATTTTCTCGATGTGCAATTAAAGTCTTTCAAGGACTTCTTACAGTTGGACACACCGCCGGAGGAACGCAAGAACGACGGACTTTACAAGGTGTTCGCAGAAAATTTCCCTATTGCAGACACTCGTAACAATTTCGTACTTGAGTTTCTCGACTATTTCATAGACCCACCTCGTTATACCATAGACGAGTGCTTGGAGCGTGGACTAACATACAGTGTCCCGTTGAAGGCCAAGATGAAACTTTATTGCACAGACCCGGAGCATGAGGATTTCCCGACATTTGTGCAAGATGTGTATCTGGGCAACATACCTTACATGACGAGTAACGGCACTTTCGTGATAAATGGTGCCGAGCGTGTCGTGGTGTCACAGTTGCACCGCTCGCCGGGTGTGTTCTTTGCACAGGGAATTCATGCTAACGGAACTGCTCTTTACAGTGCACGCATAATTCCGTTCAAAGGTTCTTGGATAGAGTTTGCCACTGACATCAACAATGTCATGTATGCTTATATCGACCGCAAGAAGAAATTGCCCGTGACAACATTGTTGCGTGCGATAGGCTATGAGAACGACAAGGATATCCTTGAAATTTTCGGTCTTGCCGAGGAGGTAAAGGTAAACAAGAAAAACATGAAAGAAGTCATAGGGCGCAAACTAGCTGCCCGTGTACTGAAGAGTTGGAACGAAGATTTTGTTGACGAAGATACCGGCGAGGTAGTTTCCATCGAGCGTAATGACGTAATGATGGAGCGCGAAACCGAAATAACCAAAGATAACGTCAACGAGATTCTTGAAAGCGGTGCTTCCACCATTCTCCTTCACAAGGACGAAGAGGCTGCCTCGAAATATTCCATTATCTTCAACACTCTTGCCAAGGACATCACCAATTCGGAGAAGGAAGCGATATTCTATATTTACCGACAACTGCGCAATTCAGAGCCTTCCGATGATACGAGTGCTCGCGAGGTAATTCTCAACCTTTTCTTCTCTGACAAGAGATACGATCTTGGCGATGTGGGACGTTACAGAATAAACAAGAAACTCGGTCTGGATACCGACATGAACGTGCGTATCCTTACCAAGGAAGACATTATAGAGATTATAAAATATCTCATACAATTAGTCAACTCCAATGCTACGGTTGACGATATTGACCACCTCTCCAACCGCCGTGTGCGAACGGTAGGCGAGCAGTTGTCAAACCAATTCTCAATAGGTTTGGCACGTATGAGCAGAACAATCCGCGAACGCATGAACGTTCGTGACAATGAGGTGTTCCAGCCTACCGACCTTATAAATGCCAAGACGATTTCGAGTGTGATCAACTCGTTCTTCGGCACCAATCCGCTGTCCCAGTTCATGGATCAGACTAACCCGCTTGCCGAGGTAACTCACAAACGCCGTCTTTCGGCACTCGGTCCCGGTGGTCTTAGTCGCGAACGTGCCGGCTTCGAGGTTCGTGACGTTCACTATACCCACTATGGTCGTCTTTGTCCGATTGAATCTCCCGAAGGTCCCAACATCGGTCTTATATCATCGCTTTGCGTATATGCAAAGATTAACGAACTCGGATTTATCGAGACTCCGTACCGCAAGGTTAAGGAAGGTATGGTTGGTCTTAGGAATGAAGATATTGTATATCTTACCGCAGAGGAAGAGGAAGGGCACATCATAGGTCAGGGCAATGCACCACTTAATGATGACGGATCGTTTATTCGTGATTTCGTAAAGTGTCGCCAAGATGCGGATTTCCCTGTCGCCGACCCGGACGAGGTTGATCTTATGGACGTTTCGCCGCAGCAGATAGCATCTATTGCTGCCGGACTGATACCGTTCCTCGAGCATGATGATGCACACCGCGCCCTGATGGGATCCAACATGATGCGTCAGGCAGTTCCGCTTCTGCACAATGAGGCTCCCATCGTGGGAACGGGCATAGAGAAGCAGGTTTGCGAAAATTCACGCACCATGATTACTGCCGAAGGCAATGGTGTAATAGAATATGTAGATGCCACAACGATACGTATATTGTACGACCGCACCGAGGATGAAGAGTTCGTAAGTTTTGAGCCGGCACTCAAGGAATACCGTATTCCGAAATTCCGCCGTACCAATCAGAACATGACCATTGACCTTCGACCCATCTGCGAGAAAGGACAACGTGTTAACAAAGGCGAAATTCTCACGGAAGGATATGCCACCGAAAACGGAGAACTCGCACTCGGACGTAATCTACTCGTTGCTTACATGCCTTGGAAAGGTTACAATTACGAGGATGCCATCGTTCTCAATGAACGTGTTGTCCGCGATGACGTACTTACATCTGTTCATGTTGATGAATATACGCTTGACGTACGCGAGACAAAGCGTGGAATGGAAGAGTTTACCTCAGACATTCCAAACGTAAGCGAGGAAGCCACTAAAGACCTCGACGACAACGGTATTATACGTGTTGGTGCGCGTGTTGAGCCGGGTGATATACTTATAGGTAAGATCTCTCCGAAGGGAGAGAGCGACCCGTCGCCGGAGGAAAAATTGTTACGCGCAATCTTCGGAGACAAGGCAGGCGATGTGAAAGACTCTTCACTCAAGGCAAACCCGTCGTTGAGTGGTGTCATCATTGACAAGAAACTCTTCTCGCGTGCAATAAAGTCGCGACAGTCTAAACAACAGGATAAAGTAATTCTTGCAAAAATAGACGAAGAGTATGAGGCAAAAATGGACGACCTTAAGGACATCCTCGTGGATAAACTTATGTCGCTCACCGAAGACAAAGTGTCGCAGGGCGTAAAAGACTATACCGGAGCCGAGATAATTACCAAGGGCAGCAAGTTTACCGTTGCCGTACTGAAAAATCTCGAGTACGACGGAATACAGAGCAACAACTGGACTGACGATGATCATAAAAATCATCTCATTCAGGCTCTTATAATGAACTATATAAAGAAATACAAACTTCTTGATGCCGAAAGCAAACGCCGTAAGTTTGCCATCTCAATAGGCGATGATTTACCTTCCGGCATTCTGCAGATGGCTAAGATATATGTTGCCAAGAAACGTAAGATTGGCGTGGGCGACAAACTTGCCGGTCGTCACGGTAACAAGGGTATCGTTTCCAAGGTGGTGCGTCAGGAAGACATGCCATTCCTCGAAGATGGTCGTCCCGTTGACTTGGTACTCAACCCGCTCGGAGTGCCTTCCCGAATGAATCTCGGACAGATATTCGAGGCCATCCTCGGTGCTGCGGGCAAACGTCTCGGCGTTAAGTTTTCCACACCGATCTTCGATGGCGCAAAACTCGAAGACCTTCAGGAGTGGACAGATAAAGCCGGACTGCCGCGTCTGTGTTCGACGCACTTGTACGATGGTGAGACAGGCGAACAGTTCGACCAGCCGGCAACCGTGGGAATAACCTACTTCCTCAAACTCGGTCACATGGTCGAAGACAAGATGCACGCACGTTCCATCGGTCCGTACTCTCTCATCACTCAGCAACCGCTTGGTGGTAAGGCACAATTCGGCGGACAGCGTTTTGGAGAGATGGAGGTTTGGGCATTGGAAGCATTCGGTGCCAGCCATGTACTTCAGGAAATACTCACAATCAAGTCCGATGATGTTGTAGGACGTTCAAAGGCTTACGAGGCCATAGTGAAAGGCGAGGCCATGCCGACACCCGGCATTCCCGAGTCACTCAATGTGTTGCTTCACGAACTACGCGGTCTTGGGCTTAGCGTAAAACTCGACTAAAATTCAGTTTAGGTATCAAAAACTTAAGGATTAAGAATTGAAATATGGCATTCAAGAAGGATTCAAAGATAAAGAATAATTTCACGAAGATTACCATCGGTCTTGCTTCACCGGAGGAAATCCTCGAAAGCAGTTTCGGCGAGGTTACCAAGCCGGAGACAATAAACTACCGTACATATAAGCCCGAGCGCGACGGTCTTTTCTGCGAGCGCATATTCGGTCCCACGAAGGACTATGAGTGTGCATGCGGAAAATATAAGCGCATACGGTATAAAGGAATAGTCTGCGACCGATGCGGCGTCGAGGTTACGGAGAAAAAGGTACGCCGTGAACGTACCGGACATATCGAATTGGTAGTACCGATAGCACATATATGGTATTTCCGCAGCCTGCCGAACAAGATTGGATATCTGCTCGGAATACCTACAAAGAAACTCGATTCGGTAATATATTATGAGAAATATATCGTAATTCAGCCGGGTATAGTTGAAGGTAGGAAAGACGCGGAAGATGCAGAAATAAACGGATCGCACAAGTTCGACTTGCTGTCTGAAGACGAGTATATCGCAATAATGGACAGTCTGCCAAGCGACAATGAATATCTTGAAGACAGCGACCCGAACAAGTTTGTGGCAAAGATGGGTGCCGAGGCTGTGTATGACCTTCTTCAAGGTCTCGATCTCGACACATTGTCATACGAGTTGCGCAACCTTGCCAATACCGACTCTTCACAGCAGCGCAAGACCGAGGCTTTGAAGCGTCTTCAGGTGGTTGAGGCTTTCCGTCAGAGCAAGGATATAAACAAACCGGAATGGATGATTTTGAAGATAGTACCCGTTACTCCTCCGGAACTTCGTCCGCTTGTACCGCTCGATGGCGGACGCTTTGCCACATCCGACCTAAACGATCTTTACCGCCGCGTAATCATTCGTAACACCCGACTGAAGAGACTCATGGAGATAAAGGCTCCCGAGGTAATCTTACGCAACGAGAAGAGAATGTTGCAGGAGGCGGTCGATTCTCTGTTCGACAACTCGCGCAAGTCTTCGGCAGTGAAGAGCGAGAGCAACCGTCCGTTGAAGTCTCTGTCCGATTCGTTGAAAGGTAAGCAAGGACGTTTCCGTCAGAACCTGCTCGGTAAGCGTGTCGATTATTCTGCACGTTCTGTAATAGTTGTAGGTCCGGAATTGAAAATGGGCGAGTGCGGACTTCCGAAACTAATGGCAGCCGAACTCTACAAACCGTTTATCATACGCAAACTCATCGAACGCGGAATAGTTAAGACTGTGAAATCCGCAAAGAAAATCGTAGATCGTCGCGAACCGGTTATCTGGGATATTCTCGAAAACGTTATGAAGGGACATCCGGTGCTTCTCAACCGTGCTCCTACTCTTCACCGTCTCGGTATTCAGGCGTTCCAGCCTAAACTCATCGAGGGAAAGGCAATCCAGTTGCACCCGTTGGCATGTACGGCATTCAATGCCGACTTTGACGGCGACCAAATGGCAGTCCATCTCCCGCTGAGCAACGAGGCTATCCTTGAGGCGCAGTTGCTGATGCTCCAAAGTCACAACATTCTCAACCCTGCAAACGGTGCACCAATCACTGTTCCTTCGCAGGACATGGTACTCGGACTGTATTACATTACCAAGATACGCCCCGGAGCAAAGGGAGAAGGACTTATGTTCTACGGTCCCGAAGAGGCAATCATAGCTTTCAACGAAAAGAAGTGCGACCTGCACTCACAAGTAAAGGTTATGGTTAAGGATCTCGACAACAACGGAAATCTTGTTGATCGCATGGTTGAAACATCCGTGGGTCGTGTAATTGTAAATGGAATAATCCCCGAAGAAGTGGGATTCGTAAATAAGGTAATATCCAAAAAATCTCTGCGCGACATTATCGCCGATGTAATAAACAAGGTTGGATTTGCCGAGGCATGCGAATTCCTCGACGGTATCAAAAACCTCGGATACCGCATGGCGTATCTCGCAGGACTGTCTTTTAACCTCGATGACATCATAATACCTAAGGAAAAGGAAAAACTCGTACAAAAAGGAAACGATGAGGTGCAGGCCATAAAAGGCAACTATAACATGGGTTTCATAACAGACAACGAGCGTTACAATCAGGTAATCGACACTTGGACACATGTTAACAACCGTCTCGGAGACATTCTTCTGAAACAGATGACAGAGGCCGACCAAGGTTTCAACGCCGTATATATGATGCTCGATTCCGGAGCCCGTGGTTCGAAGGATCAGATTAAGCAGCTTGCCGGTATGCGCGGACTTATGGCAAAACCGCAGAAAGCAGGTGCCGAAGGACGCGGTACCATCGAAAACCCGATTCTCTCTAACTTCAAAGAGGGAATGTCGGTGCTCGAATACTTCATATCCACCCACGGTGCCCGTAAGGGTCTTGCCGACACCGCCATGAAGACTGCCGATGCAGGTTACCTCACGCGCCGTCTTGTCGATGTTAGCCATGACGTAATAATCAACGAAGAGGATTGTGGTACGTTGCGTGGTTTGGAATGCACGGCTCTGAAAAACGGCGAGGAAGTAATATCTTCCTTGTATGAACGAATCCTCGGACGAGTATCCGTACACGACATAACACATCCTTCCACGGGCGAACTGCTCGTGTCAGCAGGCGAGGAAATAACCGAGAAAGTGGCACATGCCATAGAAGAGTCGCCGATAGAGATGGTCGAAATCCGCTCGGTGCTTACCTGCGAGAGTAAGAGGGGTGTCTGCATGAAATGCTATGGGCGCAACCTCGCCACACAGCGTATGGTACAGAAAGGAGAGGCTGTCGGTGTCATCGCGGCACAGGCAATCGGAGAGCCGGGTACACAGCTCACGTTGCGTACATTCCATGCCGGTGGTGTGGCCGGTAGCGCGGCAGCCAATGCAAGTATTGTCGCAAAAAGTGACAGCCGCATAGAATTTGAGGAAATACGTGCCGTACCGTTCGTAGAAAAAGGCGAACAAGGCGAAGTGAATTGTCAGATGGTTGTCAGCCGACTGGCGGAGGCTCGCTTCGTTGACGTGAACACCGGAATAGTGCTTTCCACGGTGCCGGTTCCGTATGGCTCATCACTGTATTTCACCAACAAGGCGGAAGTTAAAAAAGGCGACCTCGTGGCAAAGTGGGATCCGTTCAATGCTGTCATAGTTACAGAATATTCAGGTACGTTGCGATTCCAAAACGTCGTTGAAGGAACTACATACAAGGCGGAGACCGACGAGACAACCGGACTTACCGAGAAAATAATAATCGAGTCGAAAGACCATACGCATGTTCCTACCTGCGATATAATAAATGCCGATGGCGAAGTACTGGGAACCTACAGTTTCCCGGTGGGAGGACACGTTATCGTAGAGGACGGACAAGTGGTAAAAACCGGTACCACACTCGTCAAGATACCACGCACCGTCAATATGGGAGGCGACATTACCGGCGGTCTGCCGCGTGTTACCGAACTGTTCGAGGCTCGTAACCCGAGCAACCCCGCGGTCGTATCCGAAATCGACGGCGAGGTGACAATGGGTAAAGTAAAGCGTGGCAATCGCGAGATAATCGTAACATCCAAGACAGGCGAGCAGAGCAAATACTTAGTTTCGCTCTCCAAGCAGATCCTTGTGCAGGAACACGATGCCGTTCGTGCAGGAACTCCGCTTTCGGATGGTGTCATCACACCGAGCGATATTCTTGCCATAAAGGGTCCTACTGCCGTTCAAGAGTATATCGTTAACGAGGTGCAAGACGTTTACCGCCTGCAGGGTGTGAAAATCAACGACAAGCATTTTGAGATAATCGTACGTCAGATGATGCGTAAAGTGCAAATCAACGAACCGGGCGATACCACTTTCCTTGAACAGGAAGTGGTTGACAAACTCGATTTCGTTGACGAGAACGACCGCATCTGGGGCAAGAAATATGTTGAAGACCCGGGTGACAGTGAGATCTTGCAGAAAGGGCAAATCATATCCGCACGCAAGTTGCGCGAAGAAAACTCAAGTCTTAAACGGCGCGACCTGCGTCTGGTACAAGTGCGCGACGCAATGCCGGCTACATCTACACAGATATTGCAGGGTATCACGCGCGCCGCACTTCAAACTAAGAGTTTCATGTCGGCCGCATCGTTCCAAGAGACAACAAAGGTTCTCAACGAGGCTGCAATACGCGGAAAGGTTGACCCGCTCGACGGAATGAAAGAGAACGTTATCTGCGGTCACTTGATACCGGCCGGTACAGGTCTCCGCGAGTTCGACAAACTCGTGGTAGGTTCGCGAGAAGATTACGAACGAGTATTGGCAAACAAGAAGAACGTTATCGACTTCTCGGTAAAAGAGAACGAGGAGTAATAAAGACTATCTATATTGACAATGAAATCCCGGGGAGCAACCTTGTTCCCCGGGATTTTTTGTCGGCATATATTTTTTTGGAGTGTAAGAAAAAAATGTTACCTTTGCAGACATAATAAAATGACAGAGTAGATTATGGGAAAAATAATACTGACCGGTGACCGTCCCACGGGTCGACTCCATTTGGGACATTACGTGGGATCGTTGCGCCGTCGCGTGGAGCTGCAGAACGAAGGAGACTATGACAAGATGTTCGTATTCATTGCAGACGTGCAGGCTCTCACTGATAATGCCGACAACCCCGAGAAGGTGCGACAGAACATCATTGAAGTGGCACTCGATTATCTCAGCGTAGGTTTGGATCCGTCCAAGATCACGCTTTTCATTCAGTCCATGATTCCCGAACTCGCAGAACTGACGGTGTATTTTATGAACCTCGTTTCTGTGGCACGCCTGCAGCGCAATCCTACCGTAAAAACCGAGATGGCAATGCGCAATTTCGGGCAAGGCGTACCGGCAGGCTTCTTCACATATCCCATATCGCAGGCCGCTGACATCGCATTCTGCAAGGCCACCACTGTGCCTGCGGGCGAGGATCAGGAGCCTATGCTGGAACTGTGCCGAGAGATAGTGAGGCGTTTCAACACAACCTATGGCGAGGTTCTTGTAGAACCGCAGATAATGCTTCCGGAAAACAAGGTATGTCTCCGTCTGCCGGGTCTCGACGGCGGTGCCAAGATGTCTAAGAGTCTCGGCAACTGCATATATCTGTCAGACACGGCAAAGGAAGTGGAACTGAAAGTAAAGACGGCATACACCGACCCCGAACACATACGCGTAGAAGACCCGGGACATGTCGAGGGCAACATCGTGATGACATATCTCGATGCCTTTTCCACCGATGACGATTTTGCCGAGTTCTGGCCCGAATACAAGAACCTTGACGAGGTGAAAGAACACTACTGTCGTGGAGGACTGGGTGACATGAAATGCAAGAAATTCCTTACAAAGGTGCTTAACAGCCGTCTCGAACCCATCCGTCGGCGTCGCCATGAGTTCGAAAAGGATATTCCCGAAGTGTATAACATCCTCAAAAAAGGTTCCGAGGCAGCCCGCGAGGTAGCGGCACAGACATTGCACGAGGTGCGGGAGGCTATGCGCATAAACTATTTCGATGATGCCGAACTGATAAGGAAGCAGTCGGAGAAATATTCTGAAAATGGATAATTGGCGATAAAATAATATTAATTATATAAAAGTAATATCATGGAAGAAAATAAAAACCAACAGGGAGGTTTGCAGATGGAGTTGCCGCAGGACGTGGCTCAGGGACACTATGCCAATTTCGCGATAATAACCCACTCAAGCAGCGATTTCGTCCTCGACTTTGCCCGTATCCTTCCGGGAGTCCCCAAGGCTCAGGTAAAGAGTCGCGTAATCCTTGCTCCCGAGCACGCCAAACGTTTGTTGCAGGCAATGCAGGAAAATATCATGCGCTACGAGACACAGTTCGGCAAGATACAGATTCCCAACCAGCAGCCCCGTACCATAGCCCCGTTTGGCAATGGTAATCCGGAGGCTTAGTCTTACAAGTAAATTACATTTCACGATAAGTCCCGCATGCAGCATCGGCAAAGAGATGAATTAATAATGTATGCGGGACTTATCGTCATTTATCACAAGTTTTTCCTGCATTTTAACCCCAATCGGTCATTATAACCCTCAACCGATTTTGTTCGATTGTTGAGCAGATGTGCAGCCGTTTCATCGAAGGCGTAGCGGGCTATGTTGAGATATAATGGCCGCGCAGATGTCAGCAAGCGGGCTAAAGCGGTTGGGAAGCGTAACGGCAATAGCAAATCTAAGCAAATGCGGTCTGATGACCGATTTGGGTTTAAGTCTGAAAAAAGAAAGAGGTATGTTTCGGATTAATATCTCTGAACTCTTTTCTGTAATCTCCTAATTCTTTATATGTCAGTCGTATTGCTGACCTTTATATGCCACCTTTACTTGTTAGCCGTTTTCGTAGATTATGAAAAGATTTTCTGAAGATTCGCTGATTCCTTGCTTGCTGTCTTTAAGTTTGATGAAACACATTGTCGAAATACTCTTTGCCGATTCTTTATCGGCAGCATCCGTTTCCCCAAAATCATCATACTTTTTATCTCTAATAACTATTTCTTTGATGACTTACTTTCAAGTATTTGGCACGAATTATTGCAGATTAGAAATTGGTGACACTGAGATATATACTGCATTTTGTCGTAATTACCACCTGTTTCCAAACCAATTTAGGCGGATTTGTTTTCCAATTCTGCCTGTTTTGAAAAGTAATTTAGCCCAATTTGCATCGCAAATCTGCCGAAATTGCACTACTTTATACATGTGATTGATACAAGTAACAATGCGAAAACTATGTTTCTACGGCATGTAAAAAATGATTGGAAATTGTCGGATTGTACATTTTAAGTAATTAAAAAAAACGTATCTTACAGTTATTTTTTGTTAAAACTATAGCTGTGTAAAAAAACGGTTTTATTATTGTTAGGTGGAAAAAAAAAATATTCGTACCTTTGCACCTCAAATTGTACGAACGATAAAGAGTGTTCGTAAAGTGTTGAAAATAACGAAAATAAATATATAAATTCAAAAAAGTAAAACAATGCCTACAATTTCACAATTGGTAAGAAAAGGCAGAAAGGTACTCGTTTACAAGAGCAAGTCGCCGGCGTTGGACTCTTGTCCTCAGCGTCGCGGTGTGTGTGTTCGCGTATATACGACGACCCCGAAGAAGCCTAACTCAGCAATGCGCAAAGTTGCGCGTGTACGTTTAACTAATCAGAAAGAGGTGAACTCTTACATTCCGGGAGAAGGTCACAACCTGCAGGAGCACTCCATCGTGCTTGTTCGTGGCGGTCGTGTAAAAGACCTTCCGGGTGTACGTTATCACATCGTGCGCGGAACGCTTGATACCGCAGGCGTTGCCAATCGTACGCAGCGTCGTTCAAAGTACGGTGCAAAGCGTCCGAAAGCAAAGAAGTAAAGACATTGCGGCGGTCAGGCTAAAGCCGGAGATGGCTTGAGTCCGACCCCCGTTTTAAACAACGTCAGGGGCAGACGCTAACGTCCCCGAAAATAAAAAATAACAGTTTTGCTGGAGAATTGTTTATACAGGTTGAGTAAATGTCTTGGTGAAGACGTTGAAGAACAGAACAGGCAGCCCCATGCAGAATAAAAATTACAAAACAGTAAAATGAGAAAAGCAAAACCAAAGAAGCGCGTGATCCTGCCGGATCCGAGATTCAATGACAAGAAAGTGTCAAAGTTCGTTAACCATCTGATGTACGATGGAAAGAAGAATACATCGTACGAGATTTTCTACAAAGCACTTGATGCCGTGTCTGCAAAGATGCAGAACGAGGAAAAGCCGGCTCTCGAAATCTGGAAGCAGGCTCTTGACAATATTACCCCACAGGTGGAAGTAAAGAGCCGTCGTATCGGTGGCGCAACATTCCAAGTGCCTACGGAAATTCGTCCGGATCGCAAAGAGAGCGTTTCGATGAAAAACCTTATCCTCTATGCACGCAAACGCGGTGGTAAGAGCATGGCAGACAAACTGGCAGCCGAGATAATGGACGCATACAACAATCAGGGTGGTGCCTACAAACGTAAAGAAGACATGCATCGCATGGCAGAGGCTAACCGTGCATTCGCTCATTTCCGTTTCTAAAAAAACAGAGGTAAAAAGGTAAACAGAAATAGGTTAAGATACAAAATGGCAAAACAAGATTTATATTTGACCCGCAACATCGGCATCATGGCTCACATCGATGCCGGTAAGACCACAACGTCCGAGCGTATCCTATATTACACCGGAAAAACTCATAAATTGGGTGAGGTGCACGATGGTGCCGCAACCATGGACTGGATGGCTCAAGAGCAGGAGAGAGGAATTACCATAACCTCTGCCGCCACCACATGCTATTGGCAGTATAACGACAAGCAGTTTAAAATAAACCTGATTGACACTCCGGGGCACGTTGACTTTACCGCAGAGGTAGAGCGTTCGCTGCGTGTTCTTGACGGAGCAGTGGCCACATATTGTGCCGTTGGCGGCGTACAGCCGCAGAGCGAGACAGTATGGCGTCAGGCAGACAAGTACAACGTTCCTCGTCTTGGCTATGTTAACAAGATGGACCGTTCCGGTGCAAACTATTTTGACGTGCTGACACAGATGAAGGAAGTGCTTGGTGCCAACCCCGTATCTTTGGTCGTACCCATCGGGCAGGAGGAGACTTTCAAAGGAATAGTTGACCTGTTGAAGATGAAGGCCATCGTATGGAATAACGAAGCACAAGGCTCGGAGTTCGAGGTTACGGAAATTCCGGAAGACCTGAAAGAAGAGGCACAGGAATGGCGTGACAAACTTGTTGAGGCTGCTGCCGAGTTCGACGAGTCTTTGATGGAGAAATTCTTCGAAGATCCCAACTCGATAACGGAGGAGGAACTGATGGCTGCCATACGCAAGGGAACACTCGCCATGGAGTGTACACCGGTACTCTGCGGTTCTTCTTTCAAGAACAAAGGCGTTCAGACACTTCTCGACTATGTATGCGCATTCCTCCCGTCGCCACAAGACACGCCTGCCATTGTGGGCGAGAACCCCAATACCGGTGAGGAAGAAGAGCGCAAACCGTCTGACAGCGAGCCGACATCGGCATTGGCATTCAAGATTGCCACAGACCCGTATGTAGGTCGCCTCGTTTTCTTCCGCGTATATTCGGGTAAGGTTGAGGCCGGCTCGTATGTGTTTAACACACGTTCCGGCAAGAAAGAACGCGTAAGCCGTCTGTTCCAGATGAACTCGAACAAGCAGCAGCCGATGGAGAGCATCGATGCCGGTGACATTGGCGCAGGCGTTGGCTTTAAGGACATACGCACAGGTGATACGCTCTGCGACGAAGAACATCCGGTAATCCTTGAGAGCATTACGTTCCCGGATACCGTGATTTCCATCGCCGTAGAACCAAAGAGTCAGGCAGACATTGCCAAACTTGACAACGGTCTCGCAAAACTGGCAGAGGAAGACCCCACGTTTACCGTACATACCGACGAGCAGAGCGGACAGACCGTTATCTCCGGAATGGGCGAGTTGCACCTTGACATTATTATCGACCGTCTCAGACGCGAATTCAAGGTGGAATGTAACCAAGGCAAACCGCAGGTTAACTACAAAGAAGCAATTACTAAGGAGGTTAACCTCCGCGAGGTATATAAGAAACAGTCAGGAGGACGTGGTAAGTTTGCCGACATTATTGTCAACGTTGGTCCGGTTGATGCAGATTGGGACATTAAAGAAAAGGGTGGCTTGCAGTTCGTCAATGAGGTTAAAGGCGGTAACGTACCCAAGGAATTCGTTCCGGCAGTACAGAAAGGCTTTGAGGACGCAATGAAGAACGGCGTACTCGGAGGATACACCGTTGATTCTCTCAAAGTAACGCTGCTCGACGGCTCGTTCCACCCGGTTGACTCCGACCAATTATCTTTCGAATTGGCTGCACGCAACGCATACAAGAATGCATGCGTTAAAGCAGGTCCGGTACTCATGGAGCCAATAATGAAACTCGAGGTTGTGACACCCGAGGAGAACATGGGTGACGTAATCGGCGACTTGAACAAACGTCGCGGTCAGGTGGAAGGCATGGACGAGGCTCGCAGCGGTGCCCGCATCGTGAAAGCAATGGTTCCGCTGGCAGAGATGTTCGGATATGTTACATCACTGCGTACCATCACTTCGGGACGTGCAACAAGCTCGATGGAGTACGACCATCATGCGCCGCTCTCTTCGAGCATCGCCAAGACTGTACTCGAGGAGGTGAAAGGACGTGTAGATCTCGTGTAACAAAAAAGGAGCCGCTGAGTAAATGACTCTTTAGCGGCTCACCTTTGATTATACACAACAAAACAATATTAATAATAAAAAACAAAAGACAATGAGTCAGAAAATCAGAATCAAGCTGAAGAGTTACGACCACCAGTTGGTTGACAAATCGGCAGAGAAGATCGTTAAGGCCGTAAAGGCCACGGGCGCCATCGTGAGCGGGCCGATACCACTCCCCACGCACAAGCGCATCTACACCGTGAACCGCTCCACTTTCGTTAACAAGAAAGCTCGCGAACAGTTCCAGTTGAGCAACTACAAACGTCTCATAGACATCTACAGCGCAACGTCAAAAACCGTTGACTCGCTGATGAAACTCGACCTGCCGAGCGGTGTGGAGGTAGAGATAAAGGTATAACAAACGGCTGAGGCTTATTTGGCATCCGTGAGGATTGCCGTAGCGGCCGGAGTCAGATATATAAACATAAACTATTATAAACATTAATTGAAATGCCAGGATTATTAGGAAAGAAAATCGGAATGACATCCGTTTTCAGTGCCGACGGCAAGAATGTGCCGTGCACTGTTATCGAAGCTGGCCCTTGTGTTGTTACCCAAGTAAAGACCGTTGAAAAAGACGGTTACGAGGCTGTTCAGTTAGGTTTCGGCGAGGCAAAGGAGAAGAATACTACCAAGCCTATGTTGGGAATCTTCAAGAAAGCAGGAACAACACCGAAGGCTCACTTGGCCGAGTTCAAGTTTGACGAGGAGCATAGCCTCGGAGACACAATCACTGTGGAAATCTTCAACGGCGTTGACTATGTTGATGTTGTTGGCACCTCAAAGGGTAAAGGTTTCCAAGGTGTCATGAAACGCCACGGATTCGGTGGTGTGGGTCAGGCAACACATGGTCAGGACGACCGTGCTCGCAAGCCGGGTGCAATCGGTGCTTGCTCTTACCCCGCAAAGGTGTTCAAGGGCATGCGCATGGGCGGCCAAATGGGAGGTGACAGGGTGACAACCCAAAACCTCAGAGTGTTAAAAGTAATACCAGAAAGCAACCTTCTCATCGTGAAAGGTAGCGTTGCTGGCTGCAAAGGTTCAACCGTAATAATTAACATCTAATGGAAATTAACGTATTAAACATCAAAGGTCAGGAGACCGGAAGAAAGGTTACGTTAAACGAATCTATCTTCGGAATTGAACCGAACGACCACGTTATATATCTTGACGTGAAACAATATCTCGCAAACCAGCGTCAAGGCACTGCCAAGACAAAGGAACGCAGCGAGCATGCAGGTTCTACACGCAAACTTATACGCCAGAAGGGCAGCGGCGGTGCACGCCGCGGCGACATTAACTCGCCGGTACTCAAAGGTGGTGGTCGCGTATTCGGTCCGCAACCGCGTGACTATGGCTTCAAACTTAACAAGAAAGTAAAGCAACTGGCACGTAAGAGCGCACTCGCATACAAGGTTAAGGAAGATGCACTCCTTGTTGTTGAAGACTTCGATATGGAGGCTCCAAAGACGAAAGATTTTATAAATATTACTAAAAATCTTAAAGTTGAAGGAAGGAAAGTGCTTCTCGTTTTGCCAAAAGTAGAAAAAAATGTATATTTGTCGGCTCGTAATCTGCAAAAAGCAGAAGTAATGGTGGCTTCGGACATCAATACTTACAAAATTCTCAACGCTGACGTACTCGTCATCGCTGAGAGTTCGTTGCAGGCTATCGATGAAGTTTTAACAAAGTAATTAGGAGATACAGACATGGCATTTATAATCAGACCATTGGTTACCGAGAAGATGACCAAGATTACAGACAAGCGCCCCAACCGCTACGGCTTCATAGTAAAGCCGGAGGCAAACAAGCTTGAGATTAAAAAAGAGGTTGAGAGTCTGTATAACGTTACGGTTGAAGACGTAAATACAATGCGCTACTCAGGCAAACGTTCAAGTCGATATACAAAGGCTGGCTTGATACGTGGCCAGAAAGCGTCTTTCAAGAAAGCCATCGTTACCTTGAAAGAGGGCGATACAATCGATTTTTATAGCAATATCTAAATAGAAAAATGGCAGTACGTAAATTTAAACCCGTTACTCCGGGTCAAAGACACAAGATTATTGGCACGTTCGAGGATATTACTGCATCCGTGCCAGAGAAGTCTCTCGTTCGCGGTAAGCATTCAACCGGTGGTCGAAACAACACCGGTAAGATGACCGTTCGCTATATTGGCGGCGGTCACAAGCGCAAGTATCGCTTCATCGATTTCAAACGAGAGAAAGATGGTGTTCCGGCAATAGTGAAGACAATCGAGTACGACCCGAACCGTTCGGCTCGTATCGCATTGCTTTTCTATGCCGATGGTGAAAAACGTTACATTATTGCTCCTAACGGACTTGAGGTTGGCGCAAAATTGCTCTCCGGTGCAGAGGCTGCACCGGAGGTGGGAAATGCACTTCCTCTTGCAAACATCCCTGTGGGTACGGTTGTTCACAACATCGAACTCCGTCCGGGTCAGGGTGCGAAAATGGTTCGTTCGGCTGGTAACTTTGCTCAGCTTACTTCTCGTGAGGGCAGTTATTGTGTTATTAAACTTCCTTCGGGCGAGACTCGAAAGATTCTCTCTGCCTGCAAGGCAACGGTAGGTGTGGTTGGAAACGCCGATCATGCTCTTGAACAGTCCGGTAAGGCAGGTCGCTCACGCTGGTTGGGTCGCCGTCCTCGCAACCGAGGCGTGGTAATGAACCCGCACGATCACCCGATGGGTGGTGGCGAAGGCCGTCAGAGCGGTGGACATCCACGTTCACGCAAGGGCTTGTATGCTAAGGGTCTCAAGACACGTGCCCCTAAGAAGCACTCTAACAAGTACATTATTGCAAGAGCAAGTAAATAACAAAGTAAACTGAAGTAAATTATGAGTCGTTCATTAAAAAAAGGTCCATACATCAACGTGTCGCTTGAAAAGAAAGTTCTCGCCATGAACGAGAGCGGCAAGAAGACAGTGGTTAAAACATGGGCCAGAGCTTCAATGATTTCCCCGGATTTCGTGGGACATACTGTTGCAGTTCATAACGGAAACAAATTTATCCCTGTTTACATTACTGAAAACATGGTGGGTCACAAACTCGGAGAGTTCGCGCCGACCCGTCGCTTCGGCGGACATGCAGGTAATAAGAAATAATGCAGGGACGAGAAACCATTTTTAAACAAGAACAATAATGGGAAAAAGAAAAAGATTAGCGGCTGAACAAAGAAAAGAAGCCCTTAAGACATTGTATTTTGCGAAATTGAAGGGATGCCCCTCTTCTCCACGCAAGATGCGCTATGTCGTTGATATGGTACGCGGCATGGAAGTGAACCGTGCGCTCGGCGTACTCCGATTCTCAAAGAAAAAGGCAGCCATAGATGTTGAGAAGTTGCTCCGCTCCGCAATAGCAAATTGGGAGACGAAGAACGACCGCAAGGCAGAGGATGGCGAACTGTTTGTATCGAGAATCTTTGTTGATGAAGGTGTCACGATGAAACGCATGCGCCCTGCACCACAGGGACGCGGCTACCGCATACGCAAGCGCAGCAACCATGTGACAATATTCGTAGATACTAAACCTAACGATGAAAATTAATAAGCAGAATGGGACAGAAAGTTAATCCAATTAGCAACCGCCTTGGTATTATTCGCGGTTGGGACTCGAACTGGTTCGGAGGTAAAAACTTCGGTGACAATCTGGTAGAAGACCAGAAGATCCGTAAGTATCTGAACAAACGTTTGGAGAAAGCTATGGTGTCGCGCATAGTAATAGAGCGCACACTGAAGTTGGTTACAATAACCATCTGCACGGCTCGTCCGGGTATCGTCATCGGTAAAGGTGGACAAGACGTTGACAAACTCAAGGAAGAATTGAAGAAACTCTACGACAAGGAGATTCAGATAAATATCTTCGAGGTAAAGCGACCGGAACTTGATGCCACGATTGTGGCAAACAACATCGCCCGCCAAGTGGAAGGAAAAATTGCCTATCGCCGTGCCATCAAGCAGGCTGTGGCAAACACAATGCGTGCAGGCGCCGAGGGAATAAAGGTGCAGATTACCGGCCGTCTTAACGGTGCCGAGATGGCACGCAAGGAAATGTACAAAGAGGGACGTACCCCGTTGCACACTTTCCGTGCCGACATCGACTACTGTCATGCAGAGGCTCTTACAAAGGTGGGACTGCTGGGTATTAAGGTATGGATTTGCCGCGGCGAGATTTACGAGAAGCGTGACCTTGCCCCGAACTTCACACAAGAGAAGGGCAACAGCGGTCGTGGTAACAATGGTGGTCGCCACCAAGGCGGTCGCGGTAATCGTAAGAGAAACAATAACCGTTAAATTAAGAAATCATCATGTTACAGCCAAAAAGAGTAAGATATAGAAGACCTCAAGACGGACGCGGCAACAAAGGCAACGCCCACAGAGGTACAACACTTGCCTTCGGTTCTTTCGGAATCAAGACACTTGATGCCAAGTGGCTCGACAGCCGACAGTTGGAGGCTGCGCGTGTGGCAATAAACCGTTACATGCAGCGCGAAGGTCAAGTCTGGATTCGAGTATTCCCCGACAAACCAATTACCCGCAAGCCGGCAGACGTACGTATGGGTAAAGGTAAGGGAGATCCTGCCGGATGGGTTGCACCGGTAACACCGGGGCGTATTCTCTTCGAAGTAGAAGGCGTTCCTTTTGACATCGCCAAGGAGGCTCTCCGTCTCGGTGCTCAGAAACTGCCTGTCAAGACAAAGTTTGTAGTAAGACGTGATTACGATAAAAATGCTTAGGAAAGATGAAAAACAAGGAAATAAGAGAGCTTGAGACTAAAGAACTCGAAGAGCGTATTGATGCCGAGGTTGCTAAACTTCAACAGTTGAAGCTTAACCACTCAATAACTCCTCTGGAGAATCCATCTCAGATTAAGTTGCTTCGTCGTGACATCGCGCGTATGAAGACAGAATTGCATCAGAGAGAACTTAATAAATAACAATGGTCCAGATGGAAACAAGAAATTTAAGAAAAACAAGACAGGGTGTCGTTATCAGCAACAAAATGGATAAAACCATTGTTATTGCATCAAAGTTCAAGGAGAAGCACCCAATCTACGGTAAGTTTGTGCAGAAGACCAAGAAGTATCATGCACACGATGAGAAGAATGAGGCAAATGTAGGAGATACTGTACTCATCATGGAGACCCGTCCTCTGTCGAAGACAAAGAGATGGAGATTAGTTTCAATAATCGAAAAAGCTAAGTAATTATGATACAAGTTGAATCAAGACTTACAGTAGCTGACAACAGCGGCGCACGCGAGGCACAGTGCATACGAGTACTGGGAGGTACACGCCGCCGTTATGCAAGCGTTGGCGACATCATAGTGGTTGCCATAAAGAACGCAATACCTACAAGTGACGTTAAAAAAGGTGCAGTGTCAAAAGCTTTGGTAGTGCGCACGAAGAAAGAAATACGCCGTGCAGACGGATCGTATATTCGCTTCGACGACAACGCATGCGTGCTGCTGAACAATGCCGGAGAATTGCGCGGCAGCCGTATATTCGGTCCCGTGGCTCGCGAACTCCGTGCAGTGAACATGAAGGTTGTTTCTCTGGCACCTGAGGTCCTTTAATAATTTTAAAAGTAAATAAGTAATGACGAAGTTACATATAAAGAAAGGTGATGAGGTGATAATACTCGCCGGCAAAGATAAAGGCCAGAAGGGTAAAGTCCTCAAAGTCTTGGTAAAAGAGCAGAAGGCTATAGTGGAAGGCTGGAACATGGTTTCCAAGAGTTCCAAGCCCAGCGCCAAGAACCCTCAGGGAGGCATCATTAAGATTGAAGCACCCATTCATATCTCAAATTTAAGTCTGATAGATCCGAAGAGCGGAAAGCCCACACGTATTGCCATCAAGGTAAACGAGGAAGGCAAGAAAGTACGCATCGCTAAAAAGTCTGGGGAGGAAATCAAATAATGGATACAGCACAATTAAAGAAAGTGTATAACGAGCAGATTGCTCCGGCACTTGAGAAACAGTTCAACTACACTTCCAAAATGCAGGTTCCTGTACTCAAGAAGATCGTGGTTAACCAAGGTTTGGGAGACGCGACCCAGGACAAGAAGATTGTTGATGTTGCCATCAATGAGATTTCTACAATCACAGGACAGAAGGCCGTGGCCACATATTCAAAGAAGGACATCGCCAATTTCAAACTCCGCAAGAAGATGCCTATCGGTGTTATGGTAACACTGCGTCGCGAACGCATGTACGAGTTCCTCGAGAAACTCGTGAGAGTGGCACTTCCTCGTATCCGCGACTTCAAGGGTATCGAGAGCAAGTTCGATGGACGTGGCAACTACACACTTGGTATTCAGGAGCAGATAATCTTCCCTGAAATAAATATCGATACCATAGACCGTATTCAGGGAATGAACATAACTTTCGTTACGTCTGCAAAGACAGACGAGGAGGGATTTGCATTGCTCAAGGCATTCGGTCTTCCATTCAAGAACGCTAAAAAAGATTAACAGATATGGCAAAAGAATCAATGAAAGCCCGCGAGGTGAAGCGCGCTAAACTGGTTGCTCGCTATGCAGAGAAACGTGCAGCATTGAAGAAGATAATCGCCACGAGCGAGGATCCGGCCGAGGCCTATGAAGCTGCTCGCAAGTTGCAGAGCATCCCTAAGAACGCCAACCCGATACGTCTGCACAACCGCTGCAAGATTACGGGACGTCCGAAAGGATACATGCGCCAGTTCGGACTTTCTCGTATCCAGTTCCGTGAGATGGCTTCTGCCGGTCTCATTCCGGGAATAAGGAAAGCAAGTTGGTAAGACATTGAAACGGTGTGACGGACGTGGGTGTATGGTATTACCGCCACCCACCACCCTGCACCAATACCTGAAAAGGATATTCTTTAATATTGTCGGGGTAGTCCCGATTAATTAAACATTTTATATTTTATGACAGATCCAATAGCAGATTATCTGACGAGGTTGAGAAACGCAATCATGGCCAATCACCGTGTTGTGGAAGTTCCGGCTTCAAACTTGAAGAAAGAAATCACAAAGATTCTCTTCGAGAAGGGTTACATCCTGAACTATAAGTTTGAGGATGACGGTCCTCAGGGGACAATCAAGGTTGCCCTGAAGTACAATCCCAAAACTAAGGAGAGCGCAATACGCTCCCTCAAAAGAGTGTCAAAACCGGGACTTCGCAAATATACCGGTTACAAGGACATGCCGAGAGTAATTAACGGACTGGGTATCGCAATAATATCCACGTCTAAAGGTGTAATGACTGACAAAGAGGCTTCCGTACAGAAGATAGGCGGCGAGGTTCTTTGCTACATTTATTAATGGGGAGGGCTCGCAAATGTCAAGAATAGGTAAATTGCCAATAGCAATCCCTGCTGGAGTTACTGTTACTCAGAACGACGGTCTCGTTACCGTTAAAGGTCCTAAGGGAGAACTTTCACAGAAAGTGGATTCTTCCATCATTATGAAGATGGAGGATGGTCAAATAGTTTTTGAGGTTGATGAGAAAAGCCCGGTAAACTACAAGCAGAAGAACGCGTTCCATGGCTTGTATCGCGCATTGGTCAACAACATGGTTGTTGGTGTGAGCGAAGGGTACAAGAAAGAACTCGAACTTGTCGGCGTGGGTTTCCGTGTATCGAATCAAGGAAACCTCATGGAATTCCAACTTGGTTATACGCACCCAATCTTCTTGCAACTTCCGAAAGAAGTAAAGGTTGAGACAAAGATGGAGCGTAACCAAAACCCTCAGATTATTTTAGAGTCTTGCGACAAGGAGTTGCTCGGACTCATTTGTGCTAAAATTCGTTCTTTCCGTATGCCGGAGCCTTATAAGGGCAAGGGTATCCTGTTCAAAGGCGAGGTTATACGCAGAAAGTCCGGTAAATCGGCTTCTGCAAAATAATTTTAATTGATTTTACTATTATGACAACAAAGAAAGTAGAAAGACGAATTAAGATAAAGTTCAGAATTCGCAAGAGCGTGAATGGGACAGCAGAGCGTCCTCGTCTTAGCGTGTTCCGCAGCAACAAGCAGATATATGCGCAGGCCATCAACGATTTGACCGGTACAACTCTCTGTGCTGCATCTTCTCTCGGAATGGAGAAACTGCCAAAGAAAGAACAGGCAGCCAAAGTGGGCGAGTTGTTCGCAGAGAAAGCAAAAGAGGCAGGTATCACACAAGTGGTATTCGACCGTAACGGCTATCTCTATCACGGACGTGTTAAGGAATTGGCAGACGGTGCCCGTAAAGGTGGACTTAAATTCTAAATATTATTATGGCAATGAATAATAAAGTAAAGATAAATAGTGACGTTGAGTTGAAAGACCGTCTGGTCGCCATTAACCGAGTTACCAAGGTGACAAAGGGTGGCCGCACCTTTACATTCGCAGCAATCGTTGTAGTCGGAGACGGCAATGGCGTCATCGGCTGGGGGCTTGGTAAGGCAGGCGAAGTTACCGCCGCGATAGCAAAAGGTACTGAGGCTGCAAAGAAAAACCTTGTGAAAGTTCCCGTATTGAAGGGTACCATCCCACATGAGATGGAAGCACGATACAGTGGTGCACATGTGTTCTTGAAGCCGGCTTCCGCCGGTACCGGACTTGTAGCCGGTGGTGCCATGCGTGCAGTACTCGACAGCGTGGGTGTTACGGATGTGCTCGCAAAGAGCAAGGGGTCTTCGAACCCGCACAACTTGGTAAAGGCTACCATACTTGCACTAACCAAGATGCGTGATGCATATACCGTGGCAGGAATGCGCGGCGTGGATATGAAAAAAGTGTTTAACGGTTAAAACTTAGGAGGTTTCTTATATGGCAACATTGAAAATAAAGCAGATAAAGAGCAAGATTGGTGCTCCCATTGACCAGAAGCGTACGCTGGAGGCACTTGGTCTGCGCAAGATTTCTCAGGTGGTAGAACGTGAGGACACTCCTTCTCTCCGTGGCATGATACGCAAGGTTCATCATCTGGTAACCATTGTAGAGTAAACTTATAGTCTAACGTTTAAACAGTCAACAATTATGAAATTGAATAATTTAAAGCCGGCACCGGGTTCTACACATGCCCGCCGTCGCATCGGTCGTGGTCCTGGTTCGGGTTTGGGTGGAACATCAACCCGCGGACACAAGGGTGCAAAGGCACGTTCCGGCTATAAGAGAAAGATCGGATTTGAAGGTGGTCAGATGCCATTGCAGCGTCGTGTTCCGAAGTTTGGTTTCAAGAACATTAACCACAAGGAATACTTCGCAGTAAACCTATCGACTCTTCAGAGACTTGTGGATGAGAAGCAACTGACCAAGATTGGTATCAAGGAACTTGTTGATGCCGGACTAACAAACGACAAGGTGCTTGTTAAGATCCTTGGTAACGGCGAACTTAAGGCTAAGATCGACGTTGAAGCAAACGCTTTCTCTAAAACTGCTGAAGAGGCCATTAAGGCAGCAGGTGGTAACACAACTATAATCTGATCTTAAATGAAAAAGTTTATTGAATACCTGAAGAATTGCTGGAGGGTAGAGGATCTGCGCGAGCGAATCCTCATTACCGTCCTGTTTGTTGCAATATATCGTTTCGGATCGTTCGTGGTGCTTCCGGGCATCGATCCCGGCGACCTCGAGAGTTTGCAGAAACAGACGGCAGGCGGACTTATGTCCCTCCTCGACGCATTCTCAGGAGGAGCATTC
This sequence comes from Prevotella sp. OH937_COT-195, assembly GCF_003932845.1. GTDB lineage: Bacteria > Bacteroidota > Bacteroidia > Bacteroidales > Bacteroidaceae > Prevotella. The sequence goes on along the minus strand of NZ_RQZH01000007.1, from coordinate 62,145 downwards.
TCCCACGCGTCAATATTCGCATTGGGAATCATGCCGTATATCTCGGCTTCCATTGTGATGCAGTTGCTCGCCGTTGCTGTGCCTTATTTCCAAAAGATGCAGCGTGAAGGAGAGAGCGGACGTAAGAAGATACAGTGGTACACGCGTATCCTCACGGTAGGTATCTTGCTGTTTCAAGCTCCGTCTTACCTTATCAATCTTCGTGCCCAATCGGCAGGAGCACTTGCCACAGGTATTTCATGGAATTATTTCATCATCGTCGGAACGATAATTCTCGCCGCCGGCAGTATGTTCATTCTATGGCTTGGAGAGCGCATAACTGACAAAGGTATCGGAAATGGCGTATCAATAATAATTATGATTGGTATCATTGCACGTCTCCCACAGGCTTTCATACAGGAAGTGGGTTCGCGTTTCACTGCCATAACCGGTGGTGGATTGGTAATGTTCATCATAGAGATACTTATACTGTATATTGTCGTCTGTCTTGCAATCCTGCTTGTACAAGGAACTCGCAAAGTTCCCGTGCAGTATGCAAAAAGACTCGTGGGCAACAAGCAGTATGGAGGTGCACGCCAGTACATTCCGCTGAAGTTGTTTGCCGCAAACGTGATGCCTATCATCTTTGCACAGGCGTTGATGTTCATTCCGTTGACGATTATAAATTATGTTACCGAACCCGGCTTCATAATGCGCAACCTGATGGATCATCGCAGTTTCCTGTATAATATCGTATTCGCAATCCTTATAATTGCTTTCACATATTTCTATACGGCAATTACGCTTAATCCCACTCAGATGGCAGAAGACATGAAACGCAACAACGGTTTTATTCCCGGTGTTAAGCCGGGCAAGCCTACGGCAGAGTATATTGACACCGTGATGTCACGCATCACGTTGCCCGGTTCTCTGTTCATTGCCTTCATAGCCATAATGCCGGCACTCGCAGGCTTCTTGAATGTACAGGATGCTTTTGCGCAGTTCTTCGGCGGCACGTCGCTCCTCATTCTTGTCGGTGTCGTAATCGATACCTTGCAGCAGATAGAAAGCCGGTTGCTCATGCGCCACTACGACGGCCTGCTCAACTCGGGTACGTCGCGTCAACGTGGCGGTGTCTCTGCTTACTAACTCTTTTCTGCTTTAGATGAAGATATTTCTTAAGACAGAAGATGAAATCGAGCTAATGCGCCGGGCTAACCAACTTGTTGGCAAAACGCTCGGCGAATTAGCTAAACATATTAAACCCGGTGTTACCACACTTCGGCTTGACAAAATCGCAGACGAATTTATCCGTGACCACGGTGCAATTCCCACTTTCAAGGATTTTCCCAATCCTTACGGAACGCCGTTCCCGGCAAGCATCTGCACATCGGTTAACGATGCGGTGGTTCATGGAGTACCAAGCGAAAGCGAGGTGCTGAAAGACGGAGACATAATCTCCATTGATTGTGGAACACTGCTTGACGGTTTCAACGGCGACTCGGCCTATACTTTCTGTGTCGGCGAAGTTGCGGACGATGTGAAGAAACTCCTCAAGACTACACGTGAGGCTCTTTATCTCGGAATACAGAATGCTATTGCAGGTCGTCATCTCGGAGATATAAGCAGTGCCGTACAAACCCATTGCGAGAAAGAAGGATACGGGGTGGTGCGCGAACTTACAGGACACGGCATAGGTCGTGAAATGCACGAAGACCCGCAAGTACCCAATTACGGTCGCCGAGGCAACGGAGTATTGCTTAAGGCAGGCATGTGTATTGCGATTGAACCCATGATAACAATGGGCGACAAGAGCATATACATGATGCCGGACAGATGGACAATACGTACTCGTGACGGAAAGCCCGCAGCACATTTCGAGCATACCATTGCGATAAGACAGGGAAAGGCAGAGATTTTATCAACTTTCGAGGAAATAGAAAACATTAATTAATAGGACAAGAAAACATACATGGCAAAACAAGGGGCTATAGAACAAGACGGAACTATCATCGAGGCTCTCTCGAACGCAATGTTTCGAGTAGAACTTGAGAATGGTGTGCCAATAATAGCGCACATATCCGGGAAAATGAGAATGCACTACATCAAGATATTACCTGGCGACAAGGTCAAGGTGGAGATGAGTCCCTACGACCTTACAAAAGGCAGAATAGTATTTAGATACAAATAAACTTAGAGAGAAATGAAGACAAGAGCATCATTAAAGAAGCGCACCCCCGACTGCAAAATAGTACGTCGAAAAGGTCGCTTGTTCGTTATCAACAAGAAAAACCCGAAGTATAAACTGCGTCAGGGTTAAAGTTAAATAAGCATAAAAAGGCAGAAGTCTCAAATATTCTTCTTAACTTTGCATGCTTTTTAGCAGGTTTTTGAAATTTAACACATTATTTTTTCATTTAAAACAATGGCAATAAGAATTGTTGGAGTAGATTTGCCCCAGAACAAACGTGGCGAAATCGCATTGACTTATATCTATGGTATAGGTCGAAGTAGTTCAGCAAAGATATTGGATAAAGCCGGTGTGAGTCGCGACCTCAAGGTTAACGAGTGGAGCGACGACCAGGCAGCCAAGATCCGTGAAGTTATCGGCGCTGAGTACAAGGTAGAAGGTGATCTCCGCAGCGAGATCCAGATGAATATCAAGCGACTGATGGATATTGGTTGCTATCGTGGAGTCCGTCATCGTAACGGCCTTCCCGTTCGTGGTCAGAGCACCAAGAACAATGCCCGTACACGCAAGGGCAAGAAGAAGACTGTTGCTAACAAGAAGAAGGCCACTAAGTAATTCACAATTATCAATTTAAAATTAACAATTAAGAATTATGGCAAAGAAAACAGTCGCAAAAAAAAGAAATGTGAAAGTTGACGCTCTTGGTCAACTTCATGTACACAGTTCTTTCAATAATATCATAGTAACATTGGCAAACGGTGAGGGACAAGTTATTTCATGGTCTTCGGCAGGTAAGATGGGTTTCCGCGGTTCCAAGAAAAACACTCCTTACGCAGCACAGATGGCAGCAGAGGATTGCGCCAAGATTGCATACGATCTCGGTCTCCGCAAGGTGAAAGCCTACGTCAAAGGGCCGGGTAATGGTCGTGAGAGCGCAATTCGCGCCATTCACACCGCAGGTATCGAGGTAATCGAAATTGTTGACGTTACACCGCTGCCGCACAATGGCTGCCGTCCTCCGAAACGTCGTCGTGTATAAAATTCAGTTTCCTGAGATTTGCAATCATCGTATTGTACAATCCCAAGAAGAAATGAAATAATAAATAAAGAATTTATATCAAAGTATTATGGCAAGATATATTGGACCGAAATCAAAAATTGCACGCCGTTTTGGTGAACCCATATTCGGCGCAGACAAAGTTTTGTCCCGGAGGAACTTCCCTCCCGGACAGCATGGCCAGAACCGTCGTCGCAAGGTGTCGGAGTATGGGGTCATGTTGGCAGAGAAGCAGAAGGCTAAATACACTTACGGTGTGCTTGAGCGTCAGTTCCGCAACTTGTTCGACAAGGCAGCCAAATCGGGTGGTATAACCGGCGAGGTTCTCTTGCAGCATCTCGAGTGCCGTCTTGACAACATTGTGTTCCGTCTCGGTATTGCTCCTACTCGTGCAGCTGCTCGTCAGTTGGTAAGTCATCGTCACATTGTTGTTGACGGTAAAGTAGTAAACATCCCTTCTTATTCGGTAAAGCCGGGACAGATAGTCGGCGTACGTGAGAAATCAAAGTCTCTTGAAGTAATCGAGAATGCACTCGCAGGATACAACCACAGCAAGTATCCTTGGATGGAGTGGGACAGTGCCTCAAAAAGCGGCAAGTTCCTCCATGTGCCTGATCGTGCCGACATTCCGGAGAACATCAAGGAGCAGTTAATCGTAGAATTATATTCTAAGAACTAATCAAATCATTAAATTAATGGCGATATTAGCATTTCAAAAACCTGATAAAGTAGTGATGCTGGAGGCAAACGACAAATTCGGCAAGTTCGAATTTCGTCCTCTTGAGCCGGGCTTCGGTGTTACCATAGGTAACGCCCTGCGCCGCATTCTCCTTTCATCGCTCGAGGGCTATGCCATCAACACCATCAAGATTGCCGGTGTTGAGCATGAGTTCTCATCCGTTCCCGGTGTAAAAGAAGATGTTACCAACATCATCTTGAATCTGAAGCAAGTTCGCTTCAAGCAAGTAGTAGAAGAATTTGAGAACGAGAAAGTTAGTATCACCGTAGAGAATTCCACCGAATTCAAAGCTGGTGACATAGGCAAGTATCTGACTGGATTTGAAGTGTTAAACCCGGATTTGGTGATTTGTCATTTAGACTCAAAGGCATCGATGCAAATCGATCTCACGATAAACAAAGGACGCGGATATGTTCCTGCCGACGAGAATCGCGAGTTCTGCACCGATGTCAATGTAATTCCAATCGATTCTATTTACACCCCCATCCGCAACGTCAAGTTCGCAGTAGAGCCGTATCGTGTTGAACAAAAGACCGACTACGACAAACTCGTTCTTGAAGTAACGACGGACGGTTCCGTACACCCGAAAGATGCACTTAAAGAGGCAGCCAAGATCCTCATCTATCACTTCATGCTCTTCTCTGATGAGAAGATCACCCTTGAGAATACAGACGTAGAGGGTAATCAGGAGTTTGACGAGGAGGTTCTTCACATGCGACAGCTTCTCAAGACGCGTCTTGTTGACATGAACCTCAGTGTTCGTGCCCTTAACTGTCTGAAAGCAGCCGATGTTGATACACTCGGCGACCTCGTTCAGTATAACAAGACCGACCTCTTGAAATTCCGCAACTTCGGTAAGAAATCGCTTTCAGAGCTTGATGATTTGCTCGAGAGTCTGAATCTACAGTTCGGAACCGACATTTCAAAGTATAAACTGGAGAAGGACTGATTCATTTATATAATGTGAACTCCTTTTCCGAAAGAAAAACAAAAAAATGAGACACGGTAAGAAATTCAATCACCTCGGTCGTACTGCCGATCATCGTCACGCATTGCTTGCAAACATGGCAATTTCGCTGATTGAGCACAAAAGAATCACTACGACCGTTGCCAAGGCCAAGGCACTTAAAAAGTATGTAGAGCCACTGATAACTCGTTGTAAGGACGACTCAACCAACTCGCGCCGCGTAGTGTTCCGCTATCTGCAGAACAAAGAGGCACTGAAGACTCTCTTCGGAGAAATCTCACAGAAGGTTGGCGACCGTCCGGGCGGATACACTCGCGTGATAAAACTTGGAGCACGTAAGGGCGATGGCGCAGAAATGGCTTTCATCGAACTTGTGGACTTCAATGAAAACATGGCAAAGACTCCCAAAACGGCAGCAAAGCGTACGCGTCGCGCCGGAAAGAAGTCTGCACCGAAAGCAGCGGAGACTCAGTCGGAAACAACAGAAGAGGCAAAGGCAGAATAAGTGTAAAAACTTTAATAACTATCATAAACTCCCGTCCTACCTTGAAAAGGGGACGGGAGTTTTTTTATATCTGTCTGCTGTTTGCATTAATGTCATCTTGCCCAGCGATTTCCGACTCGTTTTCCCGATTTAGGGTTTTCCCTATGTTAAAATAGGGAAAACGGCATCATCGTTTCATGGGAAATTAATATCTTTGCTCTGACTAACAAGATGTTCCATGGAGATTTCTTTTGCGGGGCATAATTATATAAACTAAAAAACGTGGTGAGTATGAAAAAGGTTTTATTTGCAGTGATGCTTTCAACTATCTTGTTTAGCGGTTGCACAACATACACCGGTGCCGGTGCTTATCGGGGGGCAGGCATAGGAGCAATGATCGGTTCTGCAATCGGTGGTATCACCGGTGGCGCACGAGGCAGCGATATTGGTACTTTGGTAGGCATGGCGGGCGGTGCCGCCGTAGGTGCTGCAATAGGCAGTTCTTACGAGGATTCGAGATTGAAACGTATGGATGAAGTTCGCGAGCATCGTTATCGCGACTATCAGTATGAACGTTCCGATATTGACCGGTGCGAGGAATATCGGCAGAGGAATGAAAACAATGATGCGGTGTATAATTTTGAAAATAACGGCACAGAGTTTTCTTTAGATCCCGTCAAAAGTGGCGATGACCGCATATACGATTATAATGACAATGACTATAACAGTGGTTACAGTGCTTCGACACCACGCTCTTTCGACCCGTTGTACGGCAGTGACAATGGGGTAAGTGCCACTTTCAATCCCAAATTGGAGATACGCAATGCCCGTTTTGTTGACGATGATATGGACAACACATTGCGTGCATCCGAGATGAGCAAGATTATATTCGAGGTTTATAACAACTCCGACAGAGTATTGTACGATGTACAGCCCGTTGTCGAGGAAGTATCCGGTGCAAAACATATTTATATCTCTCCGTCTATTCATGTCGAGAGCATTGCTCCGCACCGCGGGATACGATATACTGCCACCATTCAGGCAGGCAAGAGACTGAAAGACGGCAATGCCCGTTTCCGTATCCGTGCCATTCAGGGCAACGAGCAAGTTACGTCGCGCATCACGGAGTTCGATGTTCGCACGAGTCGCCGCTGATGGTTAAAAGGGCTTCGTTTGAATATGAAGTTTTTGGGGTGTATTAAAACTTATAAGAAATAAGTTCTCTCAATATCTTTGTGCACCCCTTAAACATATATTACTATGAAAATCTTAATTTATCGAACTCACGTTAATTTATTATGAAACCGGGAAAGATATATGCTTGCTGGATTTATGTAAGTGACTTACAGAAGTCAAGGCAATTTTATCAAGATATGGGCTTCGAGGTCAAACTGACAGATGGAGATTGGATAGAGTTTGATTTAGGTGAAACTTCATTCGCTATATTGAAAAGACATGCAAACGAGGGTGATGTGATTCCAAGCAAAACAAGAATTATGTTTGAAACTGATAACATAGAACTTGTATATGAGGAATTAAAGAATAAAGGAATAAAGACGATTGGAGAAATAAGAACAGAATCTTACGGAAAGTTATTGACCTTTGAAGACCTTGACGGTCATTGGTTGGAATTTTACCAAAAACTTCCTTGTGATGATTAAAAATGAAAAGAGAATATGATTAAAATGAAAAGACTGCCAAACAGTCTTATCTATAATTACATTCCGTATGATTATACTGATTCCTATGTAAAAACCGTTTCATGTCAAGAACCGGTAATGGCAGAGCAGTTTTTCGATATGGCATTCAACCATCCTTTGAATTGGGTAAAGACATTGCAAAAAATGAGAAAATGTTTTGTAAAACCACTGAAACTTGATACCGATAGCGGCTTATGTGATATGATATGTGAGAGAGATACGAATGAGATAGTTTTCGGCAAAACAGACAAACATCTCACTTTTCACACGTCTCTGCTATGTGGCAAATATTTCAATGGTAGGCAGGAACTTCGGATAACAACGGTAGTAAAGTATTATAATGCGTTAGGAAGAATTTATTTCTTCTTTATTCGTCCGTTCCATATCGTTGTTATAAAATCTCTATTGAATAGGATTGCAAAAAGCATATAGACTATTTCAAATAGGCAGAGATACGGGATATTGTTTTTTTGTTACTTTTGAGCCGTTTCATTTTTTTCATTGGCGGATAGGGTGATGGCATTTTTCGAGCAAAACTCTCAACAATATGTGATTACCCTTATAAGTATTTGAGCTATCTCGTTCACCCACGAGTTGTTGAGAGTTTTGCTCGAAAAATGCCATACGATGGTATCTATCCGCTTCCCCTTAATGAAAGCCGAAAGGATAAGTGGGTGCTCTTTGAGATAACAGGCATTAGCGAATGCACAAGGATGTATTGTTACACCTTCTTCCTAATGCTCTTTTATATATTCCAAAATGTGGAATTGTATTGTGCCGTCTGTGAAACGGATACCGAAGAATTTGGATTTGAGTTCTCGGAAACGTTTTTATGAGGTCGCACTACATTGACTTGTCCGTAACGGGTATATCCCTTGCAGATAAGGACAGTACCGGATTAAGCAATTCTTCTTATACCTGACTCACGTTAATTGATTTGTCGCGAACTGTTGGAACATATCGAACAACAAAGTAATTCTGCCGATTTTGCAGACCAATTCCGCCGAAATTGCAGTGCAAAATCGGCGAAATTGTGATTGTAAAGAATACGAAATGCGGAAATGTTGTGACTTAAAAGGATTCTGAAAGGATTTTAATTGATGTTTGTGTCTGCTGAAAACATTTTGACGTGTGTCAAAATATTATTGTCGTGTTTTATTTTATAATAAAAATGTCAATATCAAATCTGCGGTAAATGTTTCTTCGGAAACAGTATTTATAATGTGTTTTTTCTTGTTGTATTATCCCGAACCGGGTTTGTATCGGGAGACATTTTAATTTGTTCAGAACTCTGTTTACACCCTATTATTTTGATTTTATATTGAATAAAGATTAAAAACATGAAAGTATTGAGATACGATTTGCATGCGGATAAAAAATCCGAGCCAATCTCACGACCGACTCGGATTAGAATTAAAAACATTTAGAATATAGAGTGCATTTTACACAATTCCTTGATCGAGCATTGCCTTTGCCACTTTCATGAAGCCGGCAATGTTGGCACCCTTAACGTAGTCAACAGTGCCGTCGGGCTGTGTACCGAACTTAACGCACTGCTCGTGGATGCTTTCCATAATCCAATGGAGTTTGTTGTTAACCTCTTCTGCAGACCAACTCAGGTGAGCGGCGTTCTGTGTCATCTCGAGTCCGGATGTTGCCACACCACCGGCATTTACTGCCTTGCCCGGAGCGAAGAGGATACCGTTGTTTTGGAAGAAGTGGATTGCGCCCGGCTGGCATCCCATGTTGGAAACCTCGCAGCAGCACCAGCAGCCGTTAGCCTTCAATTCCTTGGCGTCGTCTTCGCTAAGTTCGTTCTGGAATGCGCATGGGAGAGCGATGTCGCAAGGAATGCTCCATGCTTTCTTGCCTGCGGTGAACTTTGCTTTGCCGGGGAATTTGGTAGCCATATCTTCAACCTTGTTGCGGTTTGAAGCGCGCATTTCGAGCATATAGTCGATCATTTCGTTTGTTATGCCCTCGGGAATTTCGCAAACACCGTCCGGTCCGGAGATTGCCACAACCTTTCCGCCGAGTTCCGTTGCCTTCTGCGATGCACCCCAAGCCACGTTACCGAAGCCGGAGATAGCGATTTTCTTGCCCTTGATGTCCTTGCCGGCTTTCTTCAGCAGATGCTCTGTGAAATAGAGTGCGCCGTAGCCTGTTGCTTCCGGACGGAAGATTGAACCACCCCATTCGAGTCCCTTGCCCGTGAGAACACCGGTGTGATACTCGCGTGTCAGTTTCTGGTACATGCCGTTGAGGAAGCCGATTTCGCGACCGCCAACACCAACATCGCCTGCGGGAATGTCCTGATCCGGACCGATGCAGTGAACCAGTTCGAGCATATATGCCTGACAGAAACGCATGATTTCGGCATCAGACTTGCCTACTGGGTCGAAGTCGGAACCACCTTTGCCGCCACCCATCGGGAGCGTTGTGAGTGCGTTCTTGAATGTCTGTTCGAAACCGAGGAATTTAAGCATTGAAGGAGTAACAGCCTTGTGGAAGCGGAGACCTCCTTTGTACGGACCTATTGCGCAGTTGAACTGTACGCGGTATCCGATGTTTGTCTGCACTTCGCCTTTGTCATCAACCCAGTTCACACGGAAAGTGAAGATGCGATCCGGCTCAACCATTCTTTCTACGATTTTTGCCTTCTCGTACTCGGGATGCTGATTGTAAACTTCTTCGATAGACTCAAGTACTTCCTGCACTGCCTGCAAGTACTCCAACTCGCCCGGATGCTTCTGCTCCAAGGCTTGCATGATTTTTTTAACTTCCATAGTATGTTTAAAAAAATATTTAAAGGTTTAATATTGACATTTTGTCAAGTAGATGCAGCAAAATTACTGGTTTTATTTGAAACCTACAAGTAAAAGCGGAAAAAAAATATCCCATCACTTACTTTTTGTTAAAAAGGAGTATAAATAAAGGATTTGTATTACTATTTTGCCTTTACTTTTTTGTTTTCTTCCCTTACCACTTCCACTATTACCTTTGCCACTCCTTGTGCCAGTATTCCTATTTCTTTTGCTGCCTGCCAAGACAAATCTACCACCCATCCTTTTGCATACGGTCCTCTGTCGTTTACTCTTACCACCACGCTTTTTCCGTTCTTTATGTTCGTGACTTTGAGTTTTGTTCCCATAGGGTGCTTTTTGTGAGCACAAACCAGTCCGTAAGCATCGTGTCTTTCTCCGCTTGATGTTTTGCGCCCGTGCGCTTTCAGTCCGTAGTAACTTGCTATACCTTTTTCTTGTGCAACGGCATTTGTCATGCACATCGTAAGCATAATGATAATAATGCTGATAATTTTCTTCATTGTTTTAATTTTTTCCGGTCTTGTCACACTTACCGTTTAAGTCTTTTTCGGGAGTCCTTTTACCGGGTTATTACTATGTTCTATTTTATTTTGTGCGCTGCAAATATAATAACAAAAAGGCACATTAATCGTTTTTGTCGTGCTATTTTATTGAAAATTAAGGATTTGCAAAACTTGTTATGTCTTTTCGATGTGTGAAACCATCAATTCGTGGAGCAGTCATGTCGAAAATCCGTTGTTGTACGAAAGTATTGCAATATGGTTTGTTGCGGGCATGTGTTTTTGTTTACTCTTTGAATATGTGTTTGGCAGATTATGTCATCTTTCATTCGGCACTTGGTTGATTTATGTCAAGAAAATAAGGAAAATAGAAATTGTTTTATTGTAATATTTGCAATTGTGTGCGAGAACAACTACCTTTGCATCGTGTTTTTCATAGTATTAGATTTAAGGTTAACAAAAAGGTTGGAGTACGGCGGTACTCCTTTCTTTTGTTATATGCTTGAATAAGAATAAATTACTACGTTGAAAATGAATGGGAATAAGAATGAAATAAAGAAATTGTATAACGAAAATGCGACGCGTATGGCTTGCGAGATAAATGTGCGAAAGACTCGCAACCGTCTTTTTGTCGCCGGTGAGTTAGTTTCTTTTTGCGCTGCAGTGGCAGCATTTGTGGCTTGGGCATCGGGCGGTTTGCATGCCCCGATGTTGTTTCTCGGTTTTGCCTTGTTGTTGTCGTATACCGTAGTAAGGCATTTTGACACGCTCAATATGCGTGCCACGGAGCATCTCGAAGCCTTGCGCGCGTATTATATAAATGAGGTGGAGGCGTTGGAAGGCAGGTTTTCGCTGTTCGATGACGGTGCCGGTTTTGCCGATACGTCCCATGCCTTTACTTTCGACCTTGACATTTTCGGAGGCGAATCTCTCTTTCAACGCATTTGCCGTTGTGTCACCCCCGGCGGAAAGGCTCGTCTTGCAAGACATCTTTCGACCCTTCCGACTGACAAGAACACCGTTCTCGGTCGTCAAAAGGCAATCGCCGAGATGGCAGACATGGAGCAGTGGCGTGCCGAGTGGAACTGTAATGTCTCCGCAGGACTTCCGCCTGTCGAACTTTCTTCCGGCGAGTCTGTGGTTCTTTCTCTTCCATCGTTTTTCTCTTCCACTTTTTCCCTTGTGTTCTCCAATATTGCCATGACCGGTTTTACGGTTTCGGTATTGCTTGCCGTATTAGGCATTATTCCCTCATCGATACCGATTTTGTGGGCTATAGTCAGGCTGGGCATTGTTATCGGTGTCACGAGCAGTCCGCTCAGGCTTATCAGCATGCGTGGTGAGAAACTGCTTCGTTCGCTTCGAGGATACATACCCCTGGCGAGACTTCTTTGTGATGCTCCTTTCCGCACTCCTGTATTGGTTTCTTTGCAGCAAGAACTTAAAGACGACGGCGATGCCCTTGAGGCTTTCGACGAACTGCGTCGCATACTCGAAGGATACGACCGTCGTGGCAATCTGCTCGGCATGGTACTTTTCAACATACTTTTCCTTAGCGATTTTTTTCTTGTCCGCCGTTACCAAAGGTGGCATTCGCGTTATGCGGGCAGGGTTGGAAAATGGCTTGATGCAATAGCCGAGACAGACTCGCTGGTATCCATGTCAACATTCACATACAACCATCCGGAGACCTCTCTTCCGATTATTTCCGACGGGGAGAGAGTGGTTTGTGAAGCACGCGGATTGTGGCATCCGTTCCTTGGCGATGATGCCGTACCCAACGATTTTACAATTCTCGACCGCAATTACTACATCATAACCGGTGCCAACATGGCAGGAAAAAGCACTTTCTTGCGCGCCATCGGTATCAACTATGTTATTGCGATGGCCGGAATGAGAGTATTTGCCTCGGAGATGAATGTAGGCATGTTCAATCTCTTTACCTCTATGTGTACCACCGACGACCTGCAGCATGGCATAAGTTATTTCAATGCCGAATTGCTTCGTCTCAGTCAATTGCTTGCCAGTGTAAAAGACAACCCGCCGTGTACCATGATAATACTCGACGAGATACTGAAAGGAACCAATTCACTCGACAAGCTGAACGGCTCGCGTATGTTTCTTGAGGCTGTCAGCAAACTTCCCGTCAGCGGTGTGATAGCAACCCACGACCTCGAATTGTCGCGTATGGCAGAAAGCAACAATCGTTTCCACAATCATTGCTTTGAAATAGAACTTGGAGAGAGTGTTACCTATGGTTATAAAATTACCGATGGAGTGGCAAAGAACCAAAACGCAACTTATCTGTTGAAGCGTATCCTTGATAATTGACAGATGTTTGGTCTTTGTGTCAATTGGTAACATAAAAGAGTTTTGTGAAAACAAACTGAAAGGGATTTTTGTGCTATGATGCTTGATTTAAATCAATAAAGTGGCATTTTGTTGCATTTTGTCATTAAAATATTTGCATCGTATTGAAAATGTCGCTATCTTTGCATCGTGTTTTTCATAGTATTAGATTTAAGGTTAACAAGGTTGGAGTACGGCGGTACTCCTTTTTTTATTTCTGTAAGTCTGCAATGTTTAAACCCAAATCTGTCATTAGACCGCATTTTCTTAGATTTGCCATTGCCGTTACGCTTCCCGACTGCTTTAGCCCGCTTGCTGCCATCTGCGCAGCCATTACATCTCGACGCAGCCCGCTACGCCTTCGATGAAACGGCTGCACATCTGCCCAACAATCGGACAAAATCTGTTGAGGGTTCTAATGACCGATTTGGGTTAAAACAATAATATACAAGCGTTTGGCTTTTTATAAACTTTTCTCTGCTTTTATCTTCTTGTTTCTTTTTGTTTTTCTTACGTCTGACATGAGTAGTGCCGCTACATTTTATATACAACGGACATACAGAAAACCAATTTATGGTTAATCAATATTGGACAGAAACTTATAATTGGGATATATAAGAATTATTTTTTGTCATGGTCTTGCTTTCTAAAAATAAAAAGACTATATTTGCATTACATTATAATTTGTAAGCAGATGAAAAAATATTTGGCAGAAGCATTGGGTACGATGGTGCTTGTATTCATGGGTTGCAGCGCGGCAATATCGCTGGGGTGTGACAACGGCATACCCGAAAGCGTAATAGGAACGGCAACAGCTTTCGGTATTGCCGTGATTGCAATGGCCTATACCATAGGCGGCATATCCGGTTGTCACATCAATCCTTCCATAACTCTTGCAGCGTTCCTTACAGGTCGCATTAACGGAAAGGACGCTGCCATGTATGTCCTTTCGCAAGTCATCGGAGGCATTGCCGGTTCTGCCGTTCTCTATGCGCTTGTCAATTCGGCAGGTCTTGTCGGAATTTTTGCCAACGATCTTCAAACCAACGGTGCAGCCGCAATTCCCGTGTTTGGCGGTCTTCTTGCCGAGATGCTCTTTACATGTGTGTTAGTCTTTGTTTTTCTTGGTGCCACTTCAAAGACCAATGGTACGACAAACAACTTTGCAGGTCTTGTCATCGGTCTTGCATATCTCCTTGTACATCTCTGTTGCATGCGCTATACCGGTACGTCTGTCAATCCGGCTCGTTCCGTCGGTCCCGCGATATTCCAAGGTGGCACGGCACTTGCACATCTTTGGATATTCATCGTCGGCCCCACAGTCGGCGGTGCCGTGGCAGCCTTGTTGTGGAAAATCGTTGCCCCTTCCGGGAGATAAAGAATGAAAATAACAGGACAGGCTTTGTCTTCTCTTCATAATTCTTTAATCGGGAAAATTAAGATAATGTAAATACGGTACACCAATTGAAAAACTTTGTAATTGGCAGTCGTAACGAGTGTAAGAATAGTTATTTAACTTGAATATACATAGAACCATTTATACCTTTTCTCATATTGAACCGGAGTGTTATATTGACGTAAAATGCGAATTTAACGAATAATTGTCGTTAAATTCGCATTTTATTATTAAATTCGCACCCATATTAGTCAAAGAAAAAAATATCGAGAATGAAAGAACTGACATTGAAATACGGCTGTAACCCCAACCAAAAGCCATCGCGAATATATATGCAGGAGGGAGAACTGCCTATCGAGGTAATGAACGGGCGTCCCGGATACATCAATTTTCTCGATGCGCTGAACTCATGGCAGTTGGTGCGAGAACTGAAAGCGGCAACGGGACTGCCTGCCGCTGCATCGTTTAAACATGTTTCGCCGGCAGGTGCTGCGGTGGGACTGCCGTTGAGCGACACTTTGAAGAAAATATACTTTGTCGATGACTTAAACATCGAACTTACACCGATTGCATGTGCATACGCAAGGGCACGCGGAGCCGACCGCATGAGTTCGTACGGCGATTTCGTGGCACTTAGCGATACTTGTGATGCCGCAGTGGCAACGCTCTTGAAACGTGAAGTGAGCGATGGTGTGATAGCCCCCGGTTTTACCGATGATGCTTTGAAGATATTGCGTGACAAACGCAATGGAACGTACAACGTGATAAAGATAGATCCCGACTATATGCCTGCCTCTGTGGAGGCGAAGCAGTGTTTCGGCATAACTTTCGAACAAGGGCGTAATGAGATACGGCTTGACGACCCCGCACTTTTCGAGAATGTACCCACGCGAAACAAGACATTCGGCGACGATGCCCGCCGCGATCTCATTATCGCGCTGATAACTTTAAAATATACACAGAGCAACTCGGTATGCTATGTCAAGGACGGACAAGCGATAGGCATTGGTGCAGGGCAGCAGAGCAGAATACACTGCACTCGCCTTGCCGGCAACAAAGCCGACATCTGGTGGTTGCGGCAGCACCCGAAAGTAATGTCGTTGCCTTTCGTTGATAATATTCGCCGTGCCGACCGAGACAACACAATCGACATTTATGTCGGTGACGATTGCGAGGATGTTCTGCGCGATGGTACATGGCAGATGTTCTTTAGAGAGAAACCCGAGCCTCTCAGTCTTGAAGAGAAAAAGGAGTGGCTGTCACGTTTAACCGGTGTGTCTCTCGGCAGTGATGCTTTCTTCCCGTTTGGCGACAATATAGAGCGTGCCCGCAAGAGCGGAGTGCAGTATGTGGCACAAGCGGGCGGATCGGTACGCGATGACAATGTTATAGAGACATGCGACAAGTACGGCATAGCCTGTGCTTTCACCGGTGTGCGTCTGTTTCACCATTGATGGATATTTGGAACGGGTGTATGCCATTTCATTTTTCATGTTAAACCAATAATTTACAACAAACCATGTCTGATTTCGATGATATTTTGATGAACGGCATCAACTTCGGCAAAGGAGGTCCGAAGAAAGTTGCCGAGGAGAAAGTTAAGACCAAGGCGAAGAAGAAAAAATACATAACCGGTGCCCACGGTAGCGGCTCTGCCATGCAGAAAGCAAAATATAGAGAGCAGAGATCCAACAGACGCAAGGGCAAATAGCATTGTGTAAAAGTATCTTCTGCGCAAAATTGTGTGGTATTATAAAACGAATCAGGCGGGAAAAGCATTGCAAGTCCCGCCTGATTCGTTGTTATTGATACGATGAATTATATCTTTTTGAATGCGTGTTCGAGATCGGCAATTATGTCTTCGACATCTTCAAGACCGATTGACAGGCGCACGAGACCTTCCGGAATGTTCGATGCGGCGCGCTCCTCCGGAGTGTATGGCGAGTGTGTCATCGATGCCGGATGTTCTATAAGGGTTTCCGTGTCGCCGAGACTTACTGCCAACGAGCATAGGTGTACGTTGTTGATGAGTGTGCGTCCGGCTTCCAGACCGCCCTTTACCTCGAATGCAATCATAGATCCCGGTTTCTTCATGTACTTCTTTGCGAGGTCGTATTGCGGGAAACTCTTCAATCCCGGGTATGCGATACTTTCCACCTTCGGGTGTTTTTCTAGGTATTCTGCCACTTTCTGTGCGTTCTCGCAGTGGCGATCCATGCGTACATGGAGAGTTTTTAGACCGCGATTTATTAAGAATGCTTCGAACGGACCGAGTACCGAACCTGTCAAATCCTTAACGCCTACGAGTCTCACTTGGTCTATATATTCTTTTGTTCCCACCACAAATCCGGCAATAACGTCGCCATGTCCGTTTAGGAACTTTGTCGCAGAATGAACCACCATGTCTGCACCATGCTCCAATGGACGGCAGAGGTACGGTGTGCAGAAAGTATTGTCCACCATTACGCGGCATCCTTCTTGGCGGTGTGCAATTTCGGCAATTGTCTCAATGTCGGCAACGTGCATGTTCGGGTTTGCCGGTGTCTCCACATATACTAATTTTGTGTTCGGGCGTATTGCTTTTTCCACTTCCTTCGGGTCGCGCATGTCAACGAATGTCACGTCAATGCCGTAGCGTTTCAGTCCGTGTTCCATGAATGCGTATGTGCACCCGTAAAGTGTTTTCCCGGCAACAATATGGTCTCCTGCTTGCACGCAAACCCATATAGCCGATGTGATTGCACCCATCCCGGAAGAGGCACTCATGCATGCCTCGGCACCTTCGAGCGATGCCACTTTCTGCTCCACGGCAGTGCAGGTTGGATTCCCGAGGCGGGTATAAATATATCCGTCCTCTTCAAGTGCGAAGCGTCGGCCTCCCTGTTCGGCGTTGTCAAATATGAAAGTAGATGTCTGATAGATTGGGGCGGCCAATGTGCCATACATGTTTTTCTCTGCACCGACGTGTACCGCCCTTGTTGCAAATCCTGCTTTTGCAATTTCTTCTGTTGTCAACATAGTTGTTTTTTATTTAAGGTTTAAAATTAAGTTGTAAACGTTTGTGAAACATTTTGTCACATACAAGGTTAAGGTATCCAATACCTTTATTTCATATAATAACGTTTGTTGTGTAAGTTTATTATATTATTTGTAATGTAAAACGTGCAACTTTTAAATTTAATTTTGGGCATCTGTTTAATAATACCAATCTTTACTTATGTCAAATATGTTTCAAAGGTTTATAAAAACATGGAAACTCTTGGTAAAGACGAAATAAAGTGTTATCTTTGCAAAAAATAAACAGGATATCATCATTATTAAATTTTATTTATTGATTATGGTAAATTACAAAAATCTTGGTCTTGTGAACACACGCGAAATGTTCAAGAAGGCCGTTGCCGGCGGATATGCGATACCGGCATTCAATTTCAACACCATGGAACAGATGCAGGCCATCGTGCAGGCAGCCGTAGAGACAAAGTCGCCTGTTATCATGCAGGTGTCAAAGGGTGCGCGTAATTATGCCAACGCAACCATCCTCCGTTATATGGCCGAGGGTGCCGTGGCATACGCGAAAGAATTGGGTTGCGAGAAGCCTGAAATAGTGTTGCATCTCGATCACGGAGATTCTTTCGAGATTTGCAAGGACTGCATAGACTGCGGTTTCTCAAGCGTTATGTACGATGGTTCGTCACTTCCTTTCGAGGAGAATATCGCCATCACGCGTCAGGTTGTGGAATATGCGCATAAGTTTGACGTTACCGTTGAGGCAGAACTTGGTGTACTTGCAGGTGTGGAAGATGATGTGGTTGCCGAGGAGAGCCACTACACAAAGCCCGAAGAGGTGATAGAATTTGCCACTCGTACAGGTTGCGACTCGCTGGCAATATCCATAGGAACAAGTCATGGAGCATACAAGTTCAAGCCGGAGCAGTGTACGCGCGACCCGAAGACCGGTCGTCTCGTTCCTCCACCGTTGGCTTTCGATGTTCTTGCGGAGATAGAGAAGAAACTTCCCGGTTTCCCGATAGTACTTCACGGTTCGTCTTCCGTTCCGCAGGAGGAAGTTGAGATTATTAACAAGTTTGGCGGAAACCTCCCCGACGCGGTTGGTATCCCCGAGGAACAACTGCGCAGGGCTACGAAGAGTGCTGTCTGCAAGATTAATATAGACTCTGACAGTCGTCTTGCCATGACAGCCGCAGTGCGCAAGCATCTTGCCGAGCACCCTGATCATTTCGACCCGCGCCAGTACTTGAAGCCGGCTCGCGAGAGCATGAAGAACTTGTATGTCCACAAGATAGTGAACGTTCTCGGTTCCGACAACAAACTCGGATAAGGCACAAACATTGGTCGTTTATTTTGACGGCTTATAATAACAATCCCCGTATCTCGTATGAGGTGCAGGGATTTTTTTGTATTGTGGTTGCCTCTGTCGGCTGCCCCTTGATAACAAATGCCGCTTTTTCACGCCGGTATATCGTTGTCCAAGAAAGTTCTCTTTTGTTATTCATGTTGGCAGATGAATCCCGTATAAAGTCTGCCTCGTAAAAAATAAAGGGCTTTCTGCATCACGCAGAAAGTCCCTTGTTGTGTTTTCATAATATTTGATAAAAGGTAATTGCTTTCGAGCACCGGTTTGTTACTTTTTTAATAACTCCGTCTTAATGTGTTCCACGGCACCCGTGGTAGGGTCAAGTATTAGTTCGGCGCGTATCTTTTTGTTGAAAAGTTCGCCACTCAGATTAATGAGCGTGCCGAACTGTGCCGCCCAAAACTCGTATGGTGTAACGGTGTATTTGTCAGACAATGTATGTATTGTGGCGCGCACTCTGCCCGGTACGGTTACGCGCAGCCCGATGTCGTCCTTATCGGGTTTGATGTTTCCGATTGGAATTTCGGGTTCCGGCATCTGTTCCTTCAAGTTCTCTATGTCAATATAATAAGGAGAACCGGCAAGGTCGTCGGCATCGAGTATGCCGAGTTTCTCGGAGAAGCGGAACAATATCAGGTCGTTCACCTCTTCGGTGGGCACATACCTTATAACTGTCTGCGTTGTGTCGCGTGTCGTTGTGCCGCAGAACATTTGCAGGAGTGCCCGTTCCTGTGTGTCGAGTTGTTGCAACATGATGCGCAGTTGTTCCCCGTCTTTCGGCATGAACTCTGCTTTCCCGCGTGTCAGTTCGTTGCGGCTGTCGCGTATGTCATAAATCTCGTGCGCCGTTAGTTCCGCCATCTTAGCCTTGCTTGCAGCCGCGAGAATTTCCTGATTTAAGAATTTTCGCGGGTCTTGCCTTGGTATTGCGGTTTGTTTTTCAAACGGAACGAAATCCTTTACAGTTTTTCCCTCGGTGTTTATTGCCGTGAGTATGCCGTTGCGGTCTATCTCCGCATGGTTTATGCAGTGTTTAGCGTCGGCTTGGAGCACGAAATATCGTGCCGTGTCCCTCACCGCTTCCGTTGCCATCGATATGCTCACAATCTTGTAGTGCTCGCTTTTTGTCTGCGGTGCATCGTTCTTTTTCAGGTATCGTCCGGCATATATGCACAACTCTCCGGGCGTTACGGTGGTTTTCTCCACCAGTACGCTTAGTCTTAGCGATGTCTTTGGCAGGAAATACGAGTACCCCTCCTGTGTTTGAATTATTTGCTGTGTTTTCGCCATCGCAGCCGTCATTAATACTATGGCAAATGCTGTTGCGGCAATGAATTTGTTCATTTTCAAAAAACTTTGTTCTTCTTTTCGCGTTATTTCAGCATTTTTAATTCTCCCGTCGTCGGACTAAGTTCGAGCGAGTATTTCTGTCCTTTCTCAAAGAATATGCCGTTTATTGCCTCCACCTTGCCGAATTGTGCAACATATATTTCCTGTGTTAAAAGGAAGTTTTTCCCCTTTTCGAGTGTCAATGTGGCCTTTCCGGGCAGGTTTACGAATATATTGGCATCGTCTTTTTTATTCTTCTTTGTTTTTATTGTTGCCTGCGGGGTATAAACTTCGTGGTTGTCCTTGATTGACAGATAGTAGGTGTTTGCCAACTCTCCTTCCCCCAAGAACACTCCCTGATCGCGAATTACATTACAGATGGGCACGCGCTTTACCCCCTTTACGGGTATGTAGATTGCCGAAATTTCCACTATGTCAGGTTCGGAAGACACCCTTTCCTTGATGTCTTTTACCTTTTCCTGTTTTTTTTGTTTCACTTCTTTGTTCACTCCGAGCAGTACCCCGTCGTCATTTTTGCATATAAAGTCTATCGAGTGGTCTTTATCTATATTTGCCTTGTAATGTTTCGTTTCGTCCGGAACACCGAACAGCGATGTCCTTACGCTTTCAATGGCATATTCCGTATTATCCACCGGCCCGCTGCGCTTTATCTCGAAAATAAATTCTATGCCCGTCATTGGCAGATAGTAGTCGTTTCCCTGCGCCGTCGCACATACTGCGAACAGCATGGCTATTATTGATAAAATTCCTTTTCTCATATAATAATTGTTTCGATTTAGTATGTTAATATATCACAACTTTACTTTTTCTCAATCTTTCAGTCTGTCGAATGCCTTGGGCATATATTCTATTATGTCTGTTGCCATGAGACTTTCCTCACCCTTGTCTTTTGCCGCGAGGTCGCCTGCGAGTCCGTGCAAGTACATTCCCAGCATGCATGCATCGGCATGCTTGTATCCCCGTGCAAGTAGTCCGGTTATGATACCCGTCAGCACGTCTCCGCTTCCTGCCGTTGCCATTCCTGCATTTCCGGTGCTGTTGAACATTATGCTTCCGTCCGGCATGCACAATGCCGAGTGATGCCCTTTAAGCAATATGTATGCTTCGAGATGTTCTGCCATGTTGCGTGCTTTCGAAAGTCTTTCGTAACTGTCGGCACATTGTGCTCCGTTAATTCTGTCGAATTCTCTCGGGTGCGGCGTCATTATTACTCCCTTTGGCATCTGTTGCAGCCATGCGCGGTGGTTTGACAGAATGTTCAGTGCGTCGGCATCGACCACTATGGGGCACGAGGCTCGCCTTATCTGCGAGATCATCGCTATTGCCGTTGTCTCCACCTGTCCCAGTCCGGATCCTATGGCCATTGCATCGAAATCCTCGGTGGCTATGGCATTGCCGATATATGTCTCTTCGTGGTCGAGGTTTACCACGGCCTCAGGCACCGATATTTGTATTATGTCGTTGTTCCTTCGCGGCGTGTGTACCGTAACCTTGCCCGCACCGGCTCTGTAACATGCCTTTGCCGCCATTGCCGCAGCCCCCGCCATGCCGAAACTCCCCGCCACGACGAGTGCGCTGCCCATGTTGCCTTTGTGCGAATAAGGGTCGCGTGGCAGCAGCATTTGTCTCACGTCGTTTTCTTCCAATATTCCGTATTGTGCCTTTATTAACTCTGTTCCTTCGGCACTCAGTCTTATGTCGAGTACTTTGAGTCTGCCTGTGAACTGTTGGTTCTCCGGGAATAGGAATGAGAGTTTCTTGTGTTGCAACGTGAGTGTGATGTCTGCCTTTACGATGTTGGCACGCACGTTGTAGGTATTGTCCTCGGTCATAAGTCCCGACGGCATGTCGATGCTTACCACTTTTGCCGCAGATTGGTTGATATATTTCACGAGCAAGGCAAACCCTCCGGCGAGCGGTTTTGTCAGTCCCGAGCCGAACAGTCCGTCTATCACCACCGTATCCTCATCAAGTTTCGGCGGGTCGAACTCCTGTGTAACCTCGGTGAACTGCATGATGCGTTTCGACTCGGCAATCCTTTTCTTGTTCGTGGCACACTCCTCGCTTAGTTTTTTGTTTATGTTGAAGAGATATACGCTTATCCGATACCCTTGCTCTGCAAGCAGGCGCGACACGGCAAGCGCATCACCGCCGTTGTTTCCCGGCCCGGCAAACGCCACCATGGGAGTCTGTGTAGTCCACTCCTCGCTGATGGCACGAGCCAATGTCTTGGCGGCACGCTCCATGAGGTCTATTCCCCGTATCGGCTCGTGTTCTATGGTGTATTGGTCGAGTTCGCGTATCTGGTTGCTCGTAAAAATCTTCATCACGATGCAAAAATACAAAAAAATGAATACAGAAACCAAAAGTTTCGGAATAATTTTGTGTTTTTCTCCAATAATAGATAAAAAGATGGAATATTTTAGTACTTTTGTCGCAAAATAAATAGAAAACTTATGTCCGTAGTTAAAATTTTAGACAAAACGTTCAAGACTTCTATTCCGGAAGCAGAGATAAAAAAACACGTAAAGGAAGTGGCAGACCGCATAAACCGAGACATGGCGGGTAAGAATCCGATACTTATTGCGGTGCTGAACGGCTCGTTCGTTTTCGCAGCCGACCTTATGCGCATGATAACCATACCTTGTGAGATTTCGTTCGTGAAACTTGCATCGTATGAGGGAACTACATCGTCCGGAAAGATAACCGAGGTATTGGGGATTAACGAAGACTTGAGCGGTC
The DNA here is from genome assembly GCF_003932845.1 of Prevotella sp. OH937_COT-195. Classification (GTDB taxonomy): domain Bacteria; phylum Bacteroidota; class Bacteroidia; order Bacteroidales; family Bacteroidaceae; genus Prevotella. The sequence continues at coordinate 39,491 of NZ_RQZH01000007.1, read as the reverse complement.
GCACGGTAATCATCGTGGAGGACATTGTGGATACGGGGCTTACCATGAAACGAATGGTGGAAACGCTCGGAACGCGCAATCCTGCCTCAATACACATCTGCACGTTGCTGTTGAAACCGGAAAAACTTAAAGTCGATCTCAACATAGAGTATGCAGCGATTGAGATACCTAACGATTTCATAGTGGGCTACGGACTCGACTACGACCAGCAGGGACGCAACTTGTCCGATATCTACACCGTGGTGGAGTAGTTGTCTGTCAATTTCCTACCGAAAGACTCCATTATTTTATAACATAAACAAGGCAAACAAATGGAAAATATTGTGATTTTCGGTGCACCGGGCTCTGGCAAAGGTACACAGAGTGAGTTAATTATCAAGAAGTATGGGCTGGGGCATATCTCCACGGGCGATGTGCTTCGCGAGCAAATCAAGAGGGGAACGGAATTGGGCAAAACCGCCAAGAGTTTCATAGACAAGGGGCAACTTATTCCCGACGACCTGATGGTGAGCATTCTGGCAAGTGTATATGACGGATTCGGGCAGGATCACAAGGGAGTCATTTTCGATGGTTTCCCGCGCACCATTCCGCAGGCAGAGGCTCTCAAAGCAATGCTTGCAGAGCGCGGACACTGTCTGGCAGCCATGATAGAACTTGACGTTCCGGAGGAAGAACTCGTGACTCGTCTCATAAAGCGCGGACAAGAGTGCGGACGTTCCGACGACAATGCCGATACGATAAAGAAGCGTCTCGATGTCTATCACAACCAGACACAGCCGCTCGTGGCATGGTATAAGCGCGAGGGAATACGCCACCATGTTGACGGTGTAGGTTCTCTCGAAAGCATATTCGCGCAGATAGAGCAGATTATTGGATAGAATTTTATACCGAAGCCCCTTACTCTTGGCGTCATGTAATGGCGCATCCCCCGAAACGAGGGCAGGGTAGGGGTTGTTTTTTTATACTTTAATATGGAGAGCAATTTCGTAGATTATGTGAAGATATACTGCCGTTCGGGAAAAGGTGGCAGGGGGAGCATGCACCTCAAGCACGTGAAATACAACTACAACGGCGGTCCCGACGGTGGCGACGGAGGCAATGGCGGCAACGTTATATTGCGCGGTAATCACAACTATTGGACGTTGCTGCATCTGAGATACCGAAGGCACGTTTATGCCGAGCATGGAGGAAACGGAGGAAAGGACAAATGTCACGGTACGAACGGGAAACACGAGTATATAGACGTGCCGTGCGGAACCGTTGTGTATGATGCGGAAACGGGAAAATATGTGTGCGACATAACTCGCGACGGACAAGAGGTGGTGCTGCTGAAAGGGGGACGGGGAGGACTCGGGAATTTCCAATTCCGCACCGCAACCAACCAAGCACCGCGCTTTGCACAACCCGGAGAACCGATGCAGGAGATGACGGTGATACTCGAATTGAAACTGCTCGCCGACGTGGGTCTCGTGGGATTTCCCAACGCCGGCAAGTCAACGTTGCTGTCTGCACTCTCGTCGGCACGACCGAAAATTGCCAATTACCCGTTCACAACACTCGAGCCGTCACTCGGAATAGTGTCATACCGCGACCAAAAATCGTTCGTAATGGCAGACATTCCGGGAATAATAGAGGGCGCGAGCGAGGGAAAGGGACTCGGACTGCGTTTCCTGAGACATATCGAGAGAAACTCGCTGCTGCTATTCATGGTGCCGTGCGACTCGGACGACATAGTCAAAGATTATAACATTCTGCTCAACGAACTGCGACGCTTCAATCCCGACATGCTCGACAAACACAGAGTGCTCGCCATAACCAAATGCGACATGATAGACGAGGAGCTGTCACAGATGTTGCACGAGGAAATATTAAAAGGAATAGACGAAAAACTTCCGCTGGTATTCATGTCGGCAGTGACACAGCAAGGATTGGGCAAACTGAAAGACATTCTGTGGGAAGAACTCAACAGCGAGAGCAACAAACTGCAGAGCATAACCGCCGAAGACATTATCGTTCATCGCGACAAGGACATGACGCGCTTCTCCAACGAACTTGCCGCAGAGGGCGAGAACGTGGAAATTGAGTTTGTCGATGAAGACGAAATAGAGGAACTCGATGATTACGAGATTGAGGATATTGAAGAATGACGTTGCATGAATACTGTCTCGGAGACACGGTGTACGCATTCTCCACAATGCGCCAAGGGGGCGTGGGGAAGGGTAATTATGCCTCGTTCAACATAAACCGCTACTGCGGAGACTCCGAAGAGAACATCGCGCGAAACCTTGAGATACTCGCCGATACATTAAATATCGCTCCGTTGAGCATAATATATCCGCGACAGGTTCACGGTACGGTGTACAAACGCATAACGAAAGATTGTATCTCGCTGCCGACTGCCGAACGCCAATCCATGATAGATGGTTCCGACGCACTCATTACCGATGTTGAGAATATATGCATCGGAGTGTCCACGGCCGACTGCATACCGATTCTTTTATACGACCCCGAACATCATTGTGCCGCGGCAATACACGCAGGTTGGCGCGGAACCGTGAGGCGGATGGCACAAATTGCGGTTGCGGCGATGTGCGACAATTTCTCGTCGAAACCCGAAATGCTGAGAGCCGTCATCGGACCGGGCATATCGCTCGAAGCATTCGAGGTGGGCGACGAGGTGTATTACGAGTTTTTGAAGGAACGTTTCCCGATGGAAGAAATTGCACGTCGTTTCCCACTTATGCACGGCACGGCAGACTCCGAGTCGCAAACCATGATGAAATGGCACATCGACCTTCCTGCGTGCAACCGCCTGCAACTCATCGCAAGCGGCATACCTGCCTCAAACATATATTCTTCCGGCATCTGCACATACGCCTCCTGCGACGCGTTCTTCTCCGCCCGCCGTCTCGGAACGGACTCCGGCCGCATCTTCACCGGCATCATTCTGAAATGACATGATATAACTTTTTCTTGTCCCTGACTGTCTTTTTCCTTGTGTGTCGCACTGAACTCGCAACCGGTTCTGTTTGTACGGCACGGCAATTTCGGTTGTTTTGGTTTTCAAAACCGCCTGTTTTGCATTGCAATTTCGCCCAATTTGTTCACCAATTCTGCCCAATTTGCTTTCCGTTTTTCCATGAAACGGGAAGGGTTCGGATATGAAACACCGCCATGCTACGGGTGCAACACGGCGGTGTAATTGTATTGTAACGATAATTGTGGTTATTCCATGTCGTGCTTAAACCCAAATAGGTCATTATAACCCTCAACCGATTTTGTTCGATTGTTGAGCAGATGTGCAACTGTTTCATCAAGGGCGTAGCGGGCTACGTCTATATGTACTGGCTGCGCAGATGTCAGCAAGCGGGTTAAAGCAGTTGGGAAGCGTAACGGCAATGGCAAATCTAAGTAAATGCGGTCTAATGACCGATTCGGGTTAAACCATTTTATCATCGTCCGGCATGGTGTTTACAGCGTTATGCTTACACCTGCATACCATGTCGCACCATATACTGGAGCATACATAAAAGCGGCATCGTCGGTGTGCTTCTCGTCCTGAATGTAACTGAAAATGTTCTTTCCGCCGGCGTATATGTTCATCGTGTCGAAGCGTTTTGCCACGCGACAGTTCCACAATGTGAAAGTATCTGTCTTCTTTATCTTTGAGTTTGCGGCATTTTCTTCAGAGTTGTAGTCGATGTACATCTTGCCTTGCAGTGAACTTGTCACTGAGAATGTCCATGTGCCGGGAGTGTATTCGAGAGTGATGTCGCCGGTCATGGCGGGGAAGCGCGATATGTTCTTGCTGTCCTCGGCATAGGCGGTCTCTTTCCAATCCTCGCGTATGTTCTTGAACTTTCCTTGGTTGAAAGTCCAATTCAGTCCTGTGTTGAAATCCTTGAAGAGGTTTGCCTTGACACCGAGTTCAATGCCCTGTACGTATGCGTCGTCAACATTCTGCCACTCGTAGGTATATCCGAGTTTTTTAACCTCTTCCGTAGCGGGCGAGAACTGTATTTTATCCATGAGGTCGGTGCGGAAGATGTTGAGGCTCAACTGATAGCCTTTGCCGTAATAATCGGCAGACAGGTTGTAACTGATTGAACGTTCGCCCTTGAGTTTGGACGATTTCCACACGCGCGGCGAACCGCTGCACAGATGCAGGTCTTCGGAGAAACCGTATGGGGCACGGAATCCCGTACCTACGTTTGCACGCAGAATTAACGACGGGTTGATTTCATACTTTACTGCAAGACGCGGGTTGAAAGATGTTTCCTTGAACTCGGTCTTCGGGAAATTTTTGTCGAACACTTTCTCGCTCGATGTATATTCTTCGCCGGAACTGTGCGTGTCGAGACGCAGTCCGGGAACTATGGTGAGTTTCGGGATAACGTTCCATTCGTCCTGAATGAAGAATCCGAATTCCGTTGCATGCTTCTTGCCGATTGAAGTGTATGGAATGCCATAGAACGGGTCGGTCTTGTTTTCTTCTCCCGACAATACATAAAGACCTGTTTCGCGCAGGCGTGTGAAATATCCCTGAACACCTGCAAGCAGAGTATGATTGCCGATAATACTCGTTATGGTAAGCGACGGCGTGAATGAGTTTTCCTTTGCCACGTATGGGCGCATCAACTCGACATCGGGGCTTGCGCCTTCGTGTGATTCTTGGTAATTCCCCAAGAAAGTGTCATTGGTGGCATTGCGCTTGTGGTGAACATAAGCCGAAGCAAAGTTCAATTCGGTGTGCGCCCCGAGAGGCAGAGTGTATGCCATGTCCAGCGACAAGCGGTTTGTGCGTATGTTTTCTGTTCCCGCCGAAAAGGGATTCAGGTACAGGTCGTTGGTCATGGTGCCTCCGTAGCGCAGCTCGTCAATGGCTTTGGCACGAAGAACGAGTTTGTCGTTCTTGCTGAACGGGTTGAAGAAATAAACGTTCATGCCGACGTTGTTCATTCTGCTGTTAACACGGTCTGAAACACCGTCTTTTTTCTTTACCTCGTCGCGTGTGAGTCCGTCTTTGGTCTCGTCTACGGCATCCATCTCGGTGTGCTGTGCCGTAACCATGAGTCCGATATTGCGGAAACGCATTGAACCGGCTCCCTTGTAACTCTTGTATCCCCAGTTGCCGAACTGTATGTCGCCCGTTACCGAAGGTTCGAACGAAGGTTCTTTCGAAATGATGTTTATGGCACCTGCCACGGCACTGCTGCCGTAGAGAGCCGAGCCTGCGCCTTTCACAACCTCGAGACGGTCGATGTCGTTGGTGCCCATCTGCTGTAGTCCGTACACTCCGGCCAATCCCGAATAAACCGGTTCGCCGTCGATGAGTACCTGTGTGTGTTCCGCTCCGAGTCCCTGCATGCGCACTTCTGAGAAATTGCAGAACTGACATTGCTGCTCCACGCGTATTCCCGGCACGCCTTCGAGTGCCTCGTAAAGGCTTTGTGCATTCTTGCGTTTTATTGCCTGCGATGTCAATACCTCGGTGCGTATGGGCACGTCTTTCACAAAATGGGAAGTGCGCGTACCCGTTACTACTACCTGACTCAGTTCCAATGGGTCTTTTTCAAGTAGGAAGCATACATTTGCCGACTTGTTTTGTTCCATCGTAACTTCGATTTCCTGCTCCTGATATCCGTCGAGTCTTGCCACCACGATTTGTTTTCCTACGGGCAGGTCGGTCAGTTTGTAGTGTCCCGTGGCATCACATTTCGTTGTAAGCGTTGTTCCTTTAACACTGATACTGGCATAAGGCAGGTGCATTCCGCCCTCTTTCGCCTTTACGTCGCCAAACAACATGGCGTCCGTGTGTTGTCCCATGGCAGTTATTGCGAATAACATGCCAAGAAACAGTAGATAAATCTTCTTCATTTTTTTCCTAAAATTTATGATAAAATCAAATAATTTTGCAAAGGTACTAAGATGTTTTTATCCGTGCAATACTTAATCGTTGTTATTTTTTTAATGAATGAAACAGAGTTTTTTATGCAGAAATATATCTCTGAATCGTGGTGAATATTTTAAAAGATAGTATGTTTTGCATGTTGAAAAAATATTGTGTGATGGTGGAAAAGACAGATGGTTAATGCTAAATATTTTTGGATATGTCGAAGCGTATTTCTTAAAAGATGTAAAAGCATTTGCTTAAACCTTTTTACGAGTAATGTTTTGTAAGTCGTTGTAACATAGAGATAACGTGGAAAAACGGAACCTTTAAACCGACTTTTGGACTATATCGAAAAAGATGTAAAGACTATTTCATGGCTATTTTTTTTTCGTATCTTTGCACTTGTCTTTCTATTTGAAGGCATTATCACGACCTAATCATTCTATTAATAATAATGAAGAAATTTATTGCGCTTACTGCCATATTGCTGTTGTTTTCGCCGTTCATACCCGCAATTGCCGGGAAAAAGAAGCACAGGGCAAAGGCTAAGGCACGTCCGAAACAGGAACAGAGAATAGAGGAGATTGACAATTTCGATTTCTTGTATATTAACGAAGGAGTAAATGTTGATTACAGCGACAACCTTATGGCGGGCAACGTACTTGACGAGGCTTTCAACCACATAGGGGCGCGTTACAGTCATGGCAGTGCCGGACCGTATGTGTTCGACTGCTCGGGCTTCACGAGTTATGTATTCGGAAAGATGGGAATATCGCTCAGTCGTTCGTCGCGCCAACAATCGACGCAGGGATACCGTATCGACAACAACGAATTGCAGAGCGGAGATCTCGTTTTCTTCACCAGTCCGCGAAGCGGCGGTAACGTCGGACATGTGGGCATTGTGGTTGATGTTGACCCGATAACCGGTAGTTTCGACTTTATTCATGCTTCGTTACGAGGGGTAAAGGTAAGCAACTCTCGCGAGAGTTACTATGCTCGCCGATACTTGTTCGGGAGAAGGGTGATGTGACTTTGAAAATACGAAATAATAAAAATAATGAGGATGCGCATAATTGCACATCCTCTTTTAGTTTTTCCGAATACTTGGTACGGGTGGTTATTTTGCCATGGCAACGGTACGCTTTTCTGCGATACGCGCTTTCTTGCCGGTGAGTTTGCGCAGATAGTACAATTTAGCACGACGCACTTTTCCAATCTTGTTTACCTCAATATTGTCAATGTTGGGGCTTTCGATGGGGAAGATACGCTCTACGCCTATTGTTCCTGACATCTTGCGAACTGTGAAACGCTTCTTCTCACCGTGACCGCAAATCTTGATTACCACACCACGATAGAGCTGGATACGCTCTTTCGTTCCCTCGATGATTTTGTAAGCAACCGTTACCGTGTCGCCGGCTTTGAACTTCGGATGTTCTTTTCCGGTTGCAAATGCTTCTTCAGCAACTTTTATTAAATCCATTGATATTAAATGATTATAATTTGAATGGTTTCGCGCAACATAGCGAGGCAACTCTTCTTCCTGCCATAGGTTACGTCGAAAAAGCGTTGCAAAGGTAATGCTTTTTTCCGAATTTTAAACTATTGATCGTATGTTTTTTCTCTTTTCAGCCTTTTTTTTGTTTTTTGTCGAGCCTGAATGCTGTTATTTGGATATATTTTATTTACCTTTGCATATCCAAACCAATATATGTAAAAAATGAGAAACAAAACTCTGTTTTTAGTATTATCAGCCGCGTTTGTAATGTCTGCATGCCGCACACACTACGAACTTACTTCGGTGTCGAAGACGCGCGTGCTTGTCGACAAGCGTTATGACGCAGCCCCGGACGCACGTGCCGCGGCATTCATTGTGCCGTTCAAGAATACGGTTGACTCGTTAATGAGTCCCGTGGTGGGAACCACAGCACGTTATCTTGAGCGTGGAAGACCCGAAGGAAACCTGTCAAACTTGCTGCCGGACATATTCATGGCAATGGCACACGAGTATGGTGAGAACCCCGATTTCGCCACATATAACTATGGTGGAATACGTGCGGCACTGCCGGAAGGTAACGTGACAAAGGGAGATATTAATGATGTGGCACCGTTCGAGAACAAAATTGTATTCATAACGTTGAAGGGAGACAAGGTGCTCGAGTTGTTCCAGCAGATGCTTGACCGAGGAGGAGAGTGCGTGAGTCACGAGGTGCGCATAGTGGCAGACAAGAAATATAAATTGTTGGAGGCTACCGTGGGAGGCGAACCGGTCGACCCGGAACGTGATTATCGCATAACGACAATAGACTATGTGCAGCAGGGAAACGACGACTTGACGGCATTCAAGAGCGGTACAAACCTGAACTCGCCGGGCGGAGACGCGGCAAATTCGCGCAACGTGATATTGCGATATGTAAAAGAACTTACCGAACAGGGAAAGAAAATTGATAGTAAGTCGGAAGGACGTATAACAATAAAGAACTGAAATGGCTATGATGAAGAAAACGATAATCGCCGTATTGATATGTATCGCAAGCACGATTGCGGCACCGGCACAAGACAAACAACTCGTTGTGTTGCACACCAACGATACACACAGCACGATATATCCGTTGAACCCAACACTTGCCGATACCATGATAGCAGGACGGGGCGGTTTTCTGCGACGGATTAAGATGATAGAGGAAGAGCGGGCAAAGCATCCGTCATTGTTGCTTATGGACAGTGGCGACTTCTCGCAAGGCTCGCCATATTACAACATCTACAAAGGAGAGGTGGAAATACAACTGATGAACATGATGGGCTACGATGCGGTAACGGTGGGCAACCATGAGTTCGACTTCGGGCTGGAGAACATGGCACGCTTGTTCAAAATGGCAAAATTCCCCATCGTATGCGCCAACTATGATTTTACCGGAACGGTGGTCGAAGGGCTCGTAAAACCATACGTCATAATCAAACGCAACGGAGTGAAGATTGGTGTCTTCGGACTTTCGCCGGCACTGAAAGGACTTGTGTTCGACCATAACTGCGTAGGAGTGCGCTATCTCGACCCTGCCAAGGAGGCGTTGAAATGGGGAGACTACCTGAAGAACGTGAAGAAATGCGACATAGTGATTTGTATTTCGCACTTGGGATGGGAAATCGGGGGCGATGACGACAACTATGCGTTTGCGAATGCACGCAACATAGACCTCGTGTTGGGAGGACACTCGCACACATATTTTAAAGGTTTGGAGTATGTGACCGACCTTGACGGAAAGACAATACCGGTGGATCAGAACGGTAAGCATGCCGTATATGTCGGCAAATTATTGCTGAACATAGACAAGAAATAATTCCCTGTCGAAGAGATATTAAAATAAATTGAAAAGCGAGAACCCTGAAAGTTATGAAAAATACTTTCGGGGTTCTCGCTAATTTATACGGCAATTAGACGTATCCGGACTTTACAATAGAGATAATTTACAGTCTGTCGCGCTCGCTTTGTCCGGCGTGCGAACCTTTATATCTGCTGTGTGTGGCATTGAAATTCCATGATATGTCTATCCCTAATCGGCGAATGTCGCGGTATTCGTTGAAACGTGTGCGTGTTTTTATGCCACCGTATGCCGTCATTCCGATTTTGCTCGTGTGGAATATGTCTTTTGCCACGATGGCGACGTAAAGACTTTTGTCCTTGAGGAATTGTCTTCCGATGTGCATATCGACAGAGCCGGAAGCCTTTATCTGTGCACACCCCGACTCGTTGTAAGGATTCAGGTTGCCTTGTATGTTCACCATCAAGTCATGTGGCAGTGTCAATGTGTTGTCCAAGGAGAATGATGATATGAGTCCGTTCCACTTGTGAGTGATGCCGAGAGGAGCATTGTCCTGATCGCTGAAACCGAGTGTGACGGAATAGTTCATTTGCCATATATCGATTTTCGGTGACATGTTGAGTATTATGCCGTAGTTGCGGCATCGAGGCATGTTGCGGTAGTCAAACATCATCACGCCCGGGTGTTTTACGTCGTCATAGCCATATTGGAACGAGCGTATGCCGTTTCTCACATACTGGTAGTATGTCTCTACATGCAGCCACTTCCATGACGAGATCCACGATACGGTATATTCCGTACTTGGTTTCAGCGAGGGGTTACCTGTGTCATACTCGTATTTGCTGCGATAGTTCACCGCCGACGACAGAAGTCCGTATGGAGGGTTGCTGCGTGTGGTGTGGAACGACAGAGTGTGGGTCCAAATCACGCCGGCATAGCCCACCGATGCACGCGGCACAAGTACGCTGTAGTCCGGACTCATGTCGCTGTCATGCAGTCCGTTAACGTAATACCTGTTGTGCTCGTTCTGCCAACGCAGTCCTGCCGTGAGGCTGAACCTGCCACATTTCAACGAGTAATTGGCAAACAGAGACCATGTGGTTGTCTGCTGTCTTATGTGTTTGTCTGCCGAGAAACCACTTTGTACGAAATCGCTTGTACGTCTGACGTGTGATGTTTCCTCGCCGAATGTCAGGCTGCCTGATGCCACGGGAGCCGTGACGACGAGTTTTTCCGCAAGCAGTAGGTTCCTTGTTGACGTGGAACTGCCAACATGAGTGTTTCCTGCCGTACTGCCACTCATGTATGCAAGGCTGTTGTCATGATAGTAGTCGGCACTGAAATCAACATCCCAATTGCCTGCTTTGCCCACATAATAGGCATTTATGCTGTGGCTCATGCGTGGTTTCGACACCGTCGCGGCAATGCTCTTTCCTTCGTCTGCAAGTATTCCGTCGCGCCATGTTTGTTCCTCGCTTTCGATCTTATCCTCGCGGTTGCCGATATAGTTAAATGCCGTATATGTTATTCCCACTGACCGGCATTCGTTTATTTCCCAGTTCCAACCGAAGTTGGCAAAATAGTACTTCATGCGGCTTTTGCGCTTGGTACTTCTTTGGAAATCCCATGTCGAAGAAGCCTCAAGCCGGTCGTCCGAACTTCCCCATATTCGTGCTTCGTTGTCAGTGTAATAATTATGTGAGAAGAAGTCCATTCCGTTGCGTGTTCGATAGTTTAGTTCGGCTCCCGTGTTGACGTAATGTCCCTTTCCTTTGCGGCATGACAAGGAAAACCTTCCGCTCCATCCCTCGCCGGCACGCCTTGCAGTCTTCAGCCTGACCACCGACTTTACGTTTGCATCATACTCTGTTCCTGGCAGAGTGATGATTTCTGCCGAGAGAATGTCTTCTGCACTCAGGCGGTATAGTTCCTCGGGATTGCGCACTTTCTTGCTGTTTACATACACCTCGGGAGTGCCGTGTCCCGCAATGGTGCCGTCTGACATCATCAGCGGCAGATGCTTCATCATTTCGGCAGCCGACCCAAATTTCTCAAGCGGAGTGCCCTTTATGCTTACCATTATGCCTTTGTCGGTTGATTTGTACATCAGTAGGCGTCCTCTCTTGATTACCACGCCGTCCAGCATGTGTGTCTCCGGCTCCATTCTTATCGTACCGGCATTCTCTTTCGTGTATAATCTGTACATGGTTTTGTAGCCAACGTATGACATGCGGGCTATGACCGCCGGGAGGTCGTATGGAATGACAAAGATGCCACTTGCGTTAGATACTCCTCCACATAGCAATGTCGAATCTTTAGGATTCAGCAGTGCCACGTTGGCATATTCCATGGGGATACCGTTCTCGTCGGTAATGGTTCCTGTTAGATGTCGGGCACTCTTGTGAGTGCATTCCACCACTATTAGCGAGTCGCTCACCACAATACGTACCGGGTAATGCCCAACCGCATCGCGCACGGCATCGGGAACCGACCGTCTGTTGATATTCGCCGTGACGCGGAAATCCTCAAGTTCGTTGTATATGAAACTTATATCATAGTGTCCGGAAGTCTCACTTATGCTTTTCAGTGCTTCCGACAGCGACACATTGTTGAACGTGCGGTTTATACGTTGTGCCCATGCGTGGACAACGACCACGATGAGGAACAGTATGACAGCGAATTTCTTCATGGCATTTGTTTCACTATTATGCAGTCTCCTTCGCGCATCACTGTGAGCCGTTCGAAGAGATTTAGTTTCTCAATGACTTTCTCTATCGGTTCCTGTGGATTCCATTGGAAATATAAGCGCAGTTCTTTAAGCCTTTCGTCATCGAACTTAACCGTGCATTTGTAATGTTGTGCTATTTCGGGAAGCATCTCGTCAAGGCGCACATTGTCGAAGGTCTCTGTTCCTTCTGCGACTCCGGTATGGGTGGCAACGGTATCTTCGGTTGTTGTCATGCCATTTATGGCAGCCTTTTTATGCACAGCATTGGCGGTTGATCTTTCTTCGGAATGTATTATAATGGTGTATATGGATGCAATTGCGATGCCCGAAATCACAATCACGGAGATTATTATGGCAGCCACCTTGCGCAGTCCCGGTATCGTTGTGTAAGGCTTACGTTGCTTTTTCCGGAAACGTTGCCATGCCTTTTCAACATCCGGATTATGGCTTACAGCGCGCCTGTACCGGTAACTTTGCTTGATCTCGACCATTGTCTTATATGTTTCGCGCGAGTCCTCGTTCCGGTTTATGATGCAGAGTATCTCTTCTTCCGTATATGCATCGGGATTTTCGATCATTTCCGGCAGAGACTTTTCCGTCTGTCTTTCTTCTCCGTGCGATACGTGATATTTTCTTCTTTTCTCCATTTTCAGTCTTGTTTAAAATGCTTTCTCAGTTGCCGGATACTTTGTCGCAGGTACTTATATACGGTATTTATGTTCATGTCGAGTCGCTGTGCAATCTCCTTCAGTGTCAATTCGTCGTCAAAACGCATACGCATAATGCTTGAGTGCGGCTCGGCAAGCATTTCGTCCATATAGTCCTGTATCTCGTTGAATTTCCGTATGCTTGTCTCTATTGGTTCCTCGTCTGCCATTCCGGTTACGGGATATAGGTTTTTCACTTGTTTTCTAAGTTGTTTTTTCCTTATTACATTGTGACAACCGTTGCGCACGGCTGTCATAAGGTATGCCTCGGTTTTGTTCTCGGGTACCGTCATTCCTTTCTCCATCAATCGTGCGAACACGTTTTGTACCACATCTTCCGCCTCTTCCTCGTCGTCAAGGATTGTCCTTGCCAACCTTGTCATTGCGCAGTAGTGCGTTCGGAATAGCAGTTCAAGCATTATTTTTTCAAGCATATCGGTAATATATGTACAGACACTTTTTTATTCCGGTCTTTATATGTATGACACGCGAGAATGTATTTTTTTTATGGAATATGGCTTTAAGTATGTGTGTTTTTTCAATAATCTGTGCAATTTATAATCATTTCCTTTGAAATATAATACGGATAATCCCTTCTCATCGAAATTGTATTATATGGCGTAACAATTATGTTCGGAATACAGATTTGGAATATAATATGTGCATTCTACATTGTATAATATAGATTATTGCGATACGCATAAGTTTGTGTAACGGACTATTCAAAGTAGAAAGTAAGTACAATCATCTTGCTGCGACCTTTGTTCACCGATTTTGTGTATTGCAACATGTTCTTGTCTTTAAGGTGATTACTGTGGTCGGTATCGAGACTGTTAGTCAGTCCGTAAGCGAATTTCAGTTCCGGTCGCAATTTGAAATAGGGTAGGTAGAAGTCGCAACCGATACCTGCTTCGAGATAAACGTCGTAACGTTTCATCTTCAGATAATCGTCATTTTTGTTAGAAAGGTTTATCATCGGATTGAGTCCCAACATCATGTATGGGCGGTGGTTGTTGAAACGTTGCGCACTGTAAATAATGTCGAAAGCGCAGGAAACGTATGCGGTTTTCAGTTCTTGTCGCTGTTCTATCGGTCGTCCGTTCTCTAATTTCTCTTTGTGATTGCGGAAAGTGAAGTGTTTCGTTCCGAAATACATTGCCGGTGCCATGCGCATGGCAAAATATGTGTCGAGCCGAAACTCGCCCAATACGCCAACATTGAAGCCTGCGTCCCAACGATCTTGGTCGCAAGTTACCAACACGTCTTTGCTACCGTTTTCGGTGGTTATCGTTTGCGGACCCACATTCGTCAGTTCGATGTCCTGAAGATGCGTACCCACCAAGACTCCGAAATGGAACGGGCGAAGGTCGGTGTAAGGTCGGTTCTCCACCGTTCGCTCTTGTGCAAAACCATGCAAGGCGCACACCGTCATTATTATTGTGTATGCGATAAGTCTTTTCATATTCTATATAACGTTGTTTTTTTATGATTATTGCAGTTCGTTATCCGGAACCAAAGTATTTTAACCCAAATCGGTCATTAGAACCCTCAACCGATTTTGTTCGATTGTTGAGCAGATGTGCAGCCGTTTCATCGAAGGCGTAGCGGGCTACGTCAAGATGAAACGGCTGCGCAGATGTCAGCAAGCGGGCTAAAGCAGTTGGGAAGCGTAATGCGCAATAGCAAATCTAAGCAAATGCGGTCTAATGACCGATTTGGGTTAAAGTATAACATAAGTTTTTAAAAGTAAAATAAATCATATAAATGTTGCAATGGTAGTATAGAGTCTAATGGCAAGAGTATCATTACGAATGTTTTCTCGAAAACTATTGATAGAGTGGTTTACACTCTTTACCCTACTTGTTTCCACTTTAAAAACTCCATAATATCATAAATAATACGCGAGTTCGGGATAAGAACTCGCGTATTGTATATAATTGAATGTATAAAGTTCATTCCTTTGGTTTCACGACACAGATTGTAACTCCTGCAAGGATTTTTTATGGTATATCATCCCGTGTCACCACGTTCTGTTTCAAGAATTCGGATCTTTTCTTGCAATAAAAGTGTTCATCATCGAAATTGATCGTGTCAACCTGCACGTCGTACTTTTTTATTATCTCATCAATGCGATTCTTTAATCCGCTCATATATATTGCTTTATTTACATTTTTATAAAACATGCCTAAATAATATTCACGAGGAAGTTTCCGTGGAAGTAATTTACTGTAATTAAGATTTGTCTCCACAGAGCATTCTCCCAGTTCGGAAACATAGAATACTATTTCTTTTAAACTATTCAAATTATAAAACTTCGAAGCCTCGCCAAGACAGGCATCAAATTCCGTCATAATTTCATCGTAGGTTCTATTTTTATAATACCTTTTCAATTTTCTTTTCTGAATTTCGTTTAAGTCTCTGAAATTGAACGAAATCCTAATATGATTACCGATATAACTATATTCCACAACAAGTATAGAATAAGTTGACGTGTCTGTCCCCATCGAGCAAAAGAACTCTCCGACAGTATTGATTCGTTCACTGTCTTCAAATATAACGGAATGAACAGTCAAGCCTCCGTTTACCATCTTGTTTTGCGATTTCACATTGAACGATATGAAAAGGGTCGTCAATAAAACAAATGTCAATAATGCTTTCATCATCTTCTCCATAAATAAGTATTAATACGTTTATCTTTTATAAATTTTGTCGCTTTAGAACTGCCATCCGCTTCAGACAGTAGCCGTAGCGGTTGAAAATCCGGATGTTGTCCGGCGTCTGCACAAATTTGTCTGGGCATAGGAAACGGCTGATGTTCCCGTTGTCGACATACGATATTTCGGAAATCATACCGAATCCCACAAGTCACAGAACTCCTGTTCGGTTATCATTTGAATGCCGAATTTCTTAAAAGTACTCTATATCGCAATTGGTATCCAACCCGAAACTGTAATTCCTTTCATCCGACATTTTAACGATAATATTTTTATTCTCATTAAATCCAATTTCACGTCAAGATTCATTGTTTTCTTCGTTGTACTCCAAATACCATTCGTCAGTATCTTTTTTGTATCCCCACTTCCAATGGAAATACCTCTTGTCGGCAGTGCGCCAATTGTAAATTGGTATCCTTGTATTCCTCAACTTCCCATTTAGATTACTCGGATAATGATTATCGATATTCTTCCTGTGATGTTGATTTGACCTCCAATGTATAGCCTTTGTCCTAAAACCACTTGCATCTGAATATGAAATATGATTTTGCCTTAACCATACTTCTGTCCCACCCACCGGTTGCAGCATTGAACCAACTTGATACCATTCCTGTTGCGCCGTTGGATACGGCTCTTTCCAATATCAGTATTTCAAATTCTGGATATACCGGTTGCAATGGCTTCTGAACAGGGCAAGTTGGTGGGAGCAAAAGTTTACAATGCCCAATAACTATAACTTCATCCGAAGGGTGTGGAGCAGATAAGTACCAAACCAAAGTTTCTCATAAAAATATTTTTATAGTAAAGATGTATTTAAGATTATTATTACCAACTGTGTGATGGTAGTGTTATGTTTATAAAGGTATGTTTTTTTATTATTATTACAAATTTAAAATGTTGAATATTATGTTAAAACTTTTGACAAAATGTGGAGTTTGTCGCATGTACCGGTTATTTGCAATCAACCTACGGGGAGATTCTCGTGTATGTTGCAGATACCGTGTATTTCAGAAATAGTGTGCCGTTTGTCTTGACAGATGCTTTTTGTAATCCGTCTGAATGTCTGTCAATATATGGTTTGTGGTTGACCGAAAATGAAAATCGGTGGTTTTGCATTATGATTTCAGCGATTTTGCATTACAAATTCGCCTAAATTGGTCGTCAAAACCGCCGATTTTGTCGTATAGAAGACATGCTTGTTTACTGCATTCGGATATTAATGTCAATACTTTTGGGTATAAATGATAGTCTAAATCATTATTAATGGGTATCGGAAAGGTGGCATTAAAGTTAATTAATGCAAAAATACATACCTAATATTAGGTATGTGACCGCGTTTTTTATTATCTTTGCAATGTGAAAAGTAAATACTATAATATTAACGTATAAAATAAGAACATTATGGCTTATGTAATTAGCGAAGACTGCATCGCATGCGGTACATGTATTGATGAATGTCCGGTAGGAGCAATCTCTGAGGGCGAGCGTTACTCAATTAATCCGGATGAGTGTACGGAGTGTGGCACTTGTGCAGGTGTTTGTCCGTCTGAGGCAATATCACTTCCGTAAGGATTTTGTTACCCTTTTGGGTAAATATTAATTGTTAGACATGATTTCGGGTGTCGGGTTCTTCGGGACAGACACCCTTTCTTTTTGTGTGAAATCAATGTCGTAAAATCTAATTTGCTTGTTTTACATCTTGAATTCCACATGTTATGCACAACAATTCGTTAAGTATGGCATTGCATCAAGACTTTTCCAAAGCATGTCTCGACATGGTGTTTCAAAACTTTACCTTACGGCATAAAAAACATCATCTTCTCGTTTGGGAAGATGATGTTTTTTATGTTTGACTTGTTTGTTTATTCTGTTGCACTTTGAGATTGTTCAGTCTCTGTGTTTTCTGCTTCTGCCTCTGCTTTCTTTTGGAACCATGTCTTGGCAATATTGTCATTGGGAGTAATCGTGATGCACTTGTCGAAGAACGGTCCTGCTGCTTCGAGGTCGTTTTTGCTCCAATGATAGTATCCCATTCGACTGTATGACGTTCCGAGATAGTAGTTCTCGTTGTCACTGCGGTCTGTCTTGTTCTCGAGAATGTTTATTATTTCCGTAAAGTAAGGTACGGACTTGTCATCGAGTTCTACCGTGAATGCAGCGTTTGCTTTCTGGTATATACTCCATACCTTTGCCTGCGGATATTTCTCTACAACCTGATCGTAAACTCCCACGAGTTTTGCAAAGTTTGCTTCTATGCCGTTGGCATCTTCCGTTTCTTTTGCTTTCTTTATCTTGTTAAGGTAGATGTCGGCTATGTCGCGGTAGTCGGCAAGTTTTGCGTTAGGATTCTTGTCAAGGTAAATTGCGCTGTATTCAAGAGCCTTGTCTTCCTGTCCCATGCCGTTGTAGGCTGCGGCAATGTATTTGTACGGCATGATGTTTGTTCCATCTATGGTAAGAGCCTTTTCGTATTTTGCGATGGCTTCTTCGTAGCGTTTGTTGCCTGCAAGAGCATTACCGTAGTAGCACAAGTCGCCGGAGTTGTTCTCGCCTTCGTTAGAAATAAGTTTCTCTGCATATCCAAGTGCTTCTTCAAACTTTTCGAGTCCGATGGTATTTATGAGTGCCAGTCGAACGAAAGAAATGTTGGCGGGGAATTTTGATATGCCGACTTTTGCCACTTCGAGGGCTTTCTCGCGGTTGCCAAGCGATGTGGCAGTTACGGAATACTCGGTAAGATGGCTTTCTTCGAGTTTGTTGATGTCAGATTTGAGGAAATACTCGAGTGCCTTGTCGTAGTTGCCGGTGTTGTAGAAAGAGTGTGCCGCTTCTGCTTCTATTGGGAAATCAGGCACGTTCTTCTTTAATTCCATGAGCATTCGTTCCGACTCTTTCGGGTCTATCTTGCGATATACGTTAGAGTAACTCATGTATGCTTGTGGGTTTTTCGGGTCGAGTTCGATCGACTGGCGATACCACATTGCTGCACCGCCTCCTTCGTCCTGCATTGCCTGAATGTCGCCTTTTAGGATATATGCGTTGCCGTAGTTCTTGTTGCGTGCTATTGCAAGGTTTGCATAGTGGTCTGCCATTTCGTAGTTTTTTACGGCGAGATAGACATTACCCAATGCAGTGAGTGCCTCCGGGTCTTTCTTGAATGTCTTGTTGTAGGTCTTTAGAAGATCTTTTGCGACATTTTTGTCGTTCGGAGAAGCTTTCAATTCTTTCAAAATAGGCTCAAGCATGGTTTTGTAATCTGCCACCTGAGCGTTTGCGGCAACCGACATGCTAAGTACTAATGCGCCGCTTACGAGATATTTCATTGCTTTCATATTCTAAATTTTTTATTTCGAATTATTGTTTTCTCTATTTCTTGTATTATTCTTTCTTTTTGAACTTGCTTTTCTTTTTTGACCTGTCTGCTATGTGAAAGTTTATTTATTTCCTTTTCACGTTAACAGTCTTTATTATAATGTCGCCTCTGTATGGCAGCAGTCCGGATTTGAATACTATGAGTTGTCCCTGCGGACCGGTAATGTAGTTTGCAAAACTCCATGGGAGAGCCTTGCGCGGATCTACAACTATTGCGTATATTGTTCTTACGAACGGATAGCGTCCGTCCAGTAAGTATGCCTGATATGGTTTCCAACTGTTCATTGGTGTTGCCTTGTCTTGCAACGATACAGACATTACATGGATATTCTTCTTGAATGTGGTGTTTGTGGAGTCTCGGCGGTCGTTTAGCCAGTTCGACCCTATAACACCTATCGAGTTTGGTGTCTTGTCAACGTATTCGATAACTTCTTTGCTGTTCTTTGCGGCATACATGTTTTCCCCTTCGATAGTTTTTCCGTTTAATATGGAGTCAACTACATATCTTACGGTTGCCGATTCTTTGTTATCGAACACCAACTCAATCTTTCCTCGCTTGGAGCCGGGATATATCTGACTCCAGTCGGTTACCTCGCCGCCAAGTATTCTCTTTATGTCTTTCACGGTGATGCAGGTGTCGTTGTTCTCGCGGTTTATGATGAACGACAGCCCGTCGTATCCAATGGGGAATACCTCGGGGATGCGGCTGTTTTTTCTGATGTATGCGTCCTCGTTGGGTTTGAGGGCACGAGAGGTAAATAGCAGATTGGTCTTCATGTCCGTTATCTGCTTCATTCCTTCCACTTCGTTGGTATATTGAGCCTGTAAGCGGGCATTCGGGAACTTGAACTCGAACTGTTCCCTGAGTTCTTCGATGATAGGACTAAAACTTTCATCGGCGACAAACTGAATTGTCCCCGATGAACGTGTGTCTGTCCTTCCGCTCTTGTCCTTCTTCCCGCTGCACGAGAAGAAGAACAAAGAGGGTAAGAGTAATCCTACTATGATGTAGAATTTGTTTTCTTTCATTTTTGTGATTACTGAAGTTTGAATGTTACAGGTACCGTATATTTTACGTTTACTTCCTGACCGTTCTGCTTACCAGGTATCCATTTTGGCATGCTGTTAACCACGCGGGCAGCCTCTTTGTCGAGTGACGGGTCAACCGACTTGACTACTCGCACATTGGATATGGAGCCGTCTTTGCTGACAACGAACTGCACTATTACGCGACCCTGCACACCGTTTTCCTCGGCCAATGTCGGGTACTTGATGTTGTTTGCGAGGTATTGCATGAGTGCGCTCTGTCCGCCGGGGAACGAAGGCATCTGCTCAACAACGTCGAATACCTTGATTGCGACTTTTTGTTGAACTTCCACCGTTGGTTCCGGTTCCACTTTGATGTCATTGCGGATGGCTTCCATCGTACGGTCTTTAGTACCTTCTTGATCGACGTTGCTGACAGCCACATCTTTTTCAAGATCGTCCATGGCTTTCAAGGTGTTCTCCTCTTTTACGAGGTCGTCTTTCTTGATGACCGGAGCGGTAAACTTCTGTGACTCGCGAACTTCAGGAATTTCTTTCTTTGGCTCAACCTTGGGTTGAACTTTGATTTCTTCCTTCTTTTCCTTCTTGGCTGCTTCCTGCAATTTTTGCAGTTCGAGTTGTTCAAGATAGGCTTGGTGTTCTGCGTCAACTTTGTTCTGGTGTACTTTGTAAGCGAGTCCGCCACCGACTAACAATGCAACGACAATCAGTATCACAAGGGCTTTGATGTTACGACCGGAAGTTTCCTTACGAATCACATACGCTCCGTAGGCTTTGTTTTTGTCGGCGAACACCATATCAACCCATTTCGGGTCGTAAAGATCTATTTTTGCCATTTTTTCTTGCTTTATGGTTTATCGTTACAATTGTACATTCTTCTCCTTGAGCATCTTAAGGTCATCGTCATTGAGTTTGTCAATGACGTATGTACCTATGCTAAGAATCTGCATTTCATCGAGAGCGTCAATCATGTTGTTGAACGTAGAGTTGTCAGTAGGCTTTATAACAACGGTCAATGTCGGTATTTTCTCTGCTCCGAGATTACCTTTCTTTATCTTTGACAGTTCTTTCTGATAAATACTGTCAGGCCATTGTTTCGGATTCTTACTGCGTTTCTGCTTCAATTCCTCCACTGCAAGTATTATACGGTTTGCGGGCTTCGTACCATCACCGATGGTGTGATAGCGGAGCACATCGCGTATTCCCTTGCTGCTCCATGTGGTTTCTTGCAACTCTTTGGCATTGCCTTCGTCATCGTATTTGGTGTAGTATATCTTGTTGTTTGCAGCAAGATATAACGTTACCGTTTGTGATGCCTTGGCTTCATTCTTCTGTTCTTCAAGTGTGTTGTCGTCGTTGCTCGGCATGGTGAGTTCCATTGTACTCGGCTTGCTGAGTGTAGTACAGAGCATGAAGAACGTGATGAGAAGCATAAGCATGTCCACCATAGGAGTGAAGTCCACACGGACATCCATCTTCTTCTGTTTGCTTTCTTTCTTTTGTGCCATATTAGTTGCCTCCCCTTACATAAGAATTTGCCTCTACCGACTTGCCGGCATCAAGTTGAGAAATCATAAAGTAATGACTCTCGTCCATGTCCTGAAGTTCGTTCATCACCTTTTTTATTGTTTTATAAGGTGTCTTGGCGTCTGCTTTCAGGGCAATCTTGATTTTGTCATTCACAGTACGTGCAGCGTCAACCCATTGCTGGAATTCGCTCATACCGCCTTGAATAGAGTCGAGAGGGATTCCCTCTTTAATAATCATTCTGTTACGGTTTGCACTGTTTTGCTGTAGATATGCACCGATTTTCGACATTGGAACTCCGAACATTGCTTCGGTCTTGAATGTCTCCATCTGCTTTGGAGTCAACGAGACGTTGAATCTTTGTGCCATGTCAGACAATGCGTTGCCGAGTTGTTCGGTGTTGTCAATGCTCATAAACACTTGGCCTTCGCCCGTGGGCTTGCCATTTGCGTCCCTTTCGGGACTTACCAATATTGTAAGGACTCCGTTTTCAGGCACCTTTATTTCCGAGATAGAACCCGGGGTGACCACCTTCACCGGCTCGTTCTTTACGAACGTAGATGTCAGCATGAAGAAAGTGAGCAGCAGGGTCATAACATCGGACATAGGTGTCATGTCTATCCAGATGTCACTTTTCTTAATTTTTACTTTACCCATAGCGATAAATTTTTAAAGGGTTAGCAAAAATTAAGCCTCTTCCGTATGGTTTGCTTCGTATGTCTGAGCAATAGAGTAACCAACCTCGTCGAGTGCAAATGTCAACTTGTCAACCTTGTTTGTGAAATAGTTGTAAGACACAACGGCGCACCATGAAGTACCGATACCGAATGCGGTGTTGATAAGAGCCTCAGAAATACCTTCTGAAAGAGCGGCAGAGTCAGCACCACCACCTGCAGACAGAGCAGAGAATGAACGAATCATACCGATAACAGTACCGAGAAGTCCGGTAAGAGTACCGAGCGTAACGATAGTTGCGATGATCGGAAGGTTCATTGTCAATGTCGGCATTTCAAGTTGAGTCGCTTCCTCGTGAGCCTGCTGAATCTTGGCAATTTTCTGTGATTTCTTCAAACCTGTTGTGTTCTCCATCTCCCTGTAAGCACGTAGAGATGCGCCAACAACGTTTGCCACCGAACCTTTCTGTGCATCACAAAGTTGCTGTGCCTTTGCGAAGTCGTTTGCGTTCAGAGCTGCCTTGATGTTTGACACGAATTTAGGCAGGGCACCCTTGCCGAATGCAGTCTTCATTGCGAGCCAACGCTCAATCGACATAGCGATTACAGTGAGCAACAGTGAATGGATGACAGGCACGATGATACCACCCTTGAAAATTGTTCCCCATACATCGATAGGACTGTTTGCAGAGTCTCCGTCCTGGAAGTGCATGTCATTTCCGAACCAGATGAAGAACAATGGGAAAGCGATAGCAGCGCAAACGATGATAATCCAAAATGCACCTCTTACTCCTGTGAAGCCCTGAGATTTTTTAGGGCTTGCGGTCTTTTGTGTAGTTGCCATAATTTAAATGTTTAATTTTAGTTGTAAATAATTTAAGTTATTAATAAATTTCTATTTAATTCAGATTTCACTCTAATCCGTCTGCACGCTTTGGGTGCAGTAGGAATAAGTTGCGCAAAGATAACAAATAATGGAAACTTATCGCGGCATTTAATAAGTTTTAACAACAAACATGTGTTTTTTTTTATTAAACAGATGATTTTGTTACCTGCGGTCGCCATTTTATTGTTACTATAATATTGCATGTATCCTTTCGAATTTCTCGCGCCATTTATCCTTCGAGATGTTCAAACTGTCTCGGAAAAGGGAGGCGTTAAGACCGGTTTTGTTTGTTGACGTAATGTCTTGTTTTAGTCCGATCTGCTTTTTAAAAGTGATTGTTTTATGCTTAAAACCAAGAAAAGTGTTTTTTATTTCATCTTTATTGTGAAAAAAAGAAAATCGGAATAAAAAGTCGGCCGCTTGTGATTGCCGTATCGTTACGGTGGTGTCTTACAAGCGGCCGTTTATGTTATTATTAGTTATATATGTAAGGTATGTCCCATGCGGTTTTTCTTCGTCTCCAAGTATCTGATGTTGTACATGTTCGGTTTTACTTCTATCGGTATGTTCTCGACTATCTGCAGTCCGTAGGCTTCCAGTCCCACGCGTTTTACGGGGTTATTGGTCAGTAGTCGCATCTTCTGTACTCCGAGTTTCATCAATATCTGTGCGCCACATCCGTAGTCTCGTTCGTCCGATTTGAAACCGAGGTGTATGTTCGCTTCCACGGTGTCGAGTCCTTCTTCTTGCAGTTTGTATGCCGCAATCTTGTTCATCAGTCCTATGCCTCGTCCTTCCTGTTGCATGTACACTACCACTCCTTTGCCTTCTTTTTCTATCATCTGCATCGATTTGTGGAGTTGTTCGCCGCAGTCGCAGCGCAGGCTGCCGAGTATGTCTCCCGTGGCACACGACGAGTGTACGCGTACCATCACCGGCTCGTTTTCTTTCCATTCGCCTTTTATGAGTGCGAAGTGTTCGATTCCGTTGCTTGTCTGACGGAACGGTACGAACTTGAAATGTCCGTATTGAGTGGGCATATCCACCGTTTCTCCTCTCTCTACGAGCGTGTCTTTTTTGAGCCGGTAGGCTATCATGTCTTTTATCGTTATGATTTTCAGTTGGTGTTCTTTGGCGAACTCGATCAACTGTGGCATGCGTGCCATGGAACCGTCGTCGTTCATTATTTCCATGAGTGCTCCGGCGGGGTACAGGTCGGCCATCTTGCACAAGTCTATGGCTGCCTCGGTGTGTCCGCTGCGTTTTAGTACTCCGTTCTCTTGTGCGTATAACGGGTTGACATGTCCCGGTCGGCCGAATGTCTGCGGCGTGCTCTTAGGGTCGGCAAGCGCTCTGATTGTTGCGCATCGGTCGTTGATGGACACACCGGTGGTACATCCCTCGAGTTTGTCAACGGTTACGGTAAAAGGTGTTCCGAGCATTGATGTGTTGTCTGTTACCTGATGTGGCAGGTCAAGTTCTTTGCATCTCGAGTTTGTTACGGGAGCGCAGAGTACTCCGCGTGCTTTTTTCAACATGAAGTTTACCATCTCCGGGGTAATCTTTTCTGCTGCACAGATAAGGTCTCCCTCGTTCTCGCGGTCTTCGTCATCTACCACTATGACAAACTTTCCTTCTTTGAAATCTTTTACAGCTTCTTCTATGCTGCTGAGTTTGAAATCTTGCATGACTTATTTTGTATTTTGGGGGATTTATATTTTATTTTGAAGAATCTCGTGAGAAGAGAATACCTCTTCAATTCTCCTTGTAATGTTATCGTTTGTACGCTTTATGGTGCGCAGGTCGCGGTAAAGGCGTATTCGGAAACAGCACATCCTTATATACAGTATGATGCCGAGGGGGAATATCAATGCTGTAATGATGTTCTCCCATTTTCGTTCAAAGGGTCGTGTGTGTGCAGTTAGCGACATTACGGGATAACTGTTGAGCTCTGTGAGGATTACCTTGTCGCGTGTGTTCGACAAGTCTTCTATGACAGAATCTAACTGTTCGCCTATATTCTTTATGGCGTTGTCCGGCTCGTATTTAAAGAACACCTTTATGGGGTTGGGCAGTTTTATAAGGTTATGTCTTTCGGCATATATCGTGATTTCCTTGCTTATGGATTCAAGAGTGTTCTTATCCTCGGTATATTCGGGTGTGTTTATTATTACTTCTTTCCTTGATATGTTCCGTTTTATGCGCATGCCGAGCACTCGCATGCCCATTTCGCGATAGGCATCTACGTTGAACACCATTGAGTCGTTGTTGGCTTTGTATGTGAAAAATATGGCAAGGGGAGTTAATATGGAAGTTGCGATGCCTTTGCCGAACCATACCGCCCACATTCCGCCTCGTGCCATTCGGTATCCGGTGTTGTCGAATATGTAATACACAATGAACACTATTACGGAAATTATTACCGGCACGCCGAGTCCTCCTTTACGTATAATGGCACCGAGCGGGGCACCGATGAAGAAGAATATCAGGCACGACAATGCCATGGTGAATTTGTTTATTGCCTCAATCTTGTGCTGCCTTATGAGACGGTCGCCGTCTGATGTAACCATCTCGCGGAAACCTATCTCCGAGATTTCCGACTGTACCTGCATCATGGCGTTGTTTACGGCACTTAGTCTCTTTTCAGTCGGCATCTTCGAGAATACCGAGTCTATGTTGAATGATTTTGCCCCGACTGCTTTTTCTGCCCTTTTCCTGTCGGGAATTCTGTTTATCGGAGTGTTCCTCGTGTTGTCCGTCGTTATGGCCAACACTTTATAGTTTTCCCTTCCAATGCTGTCGTAGGTTTGGTTCAGCGAGTCGAGGTCGCGCTTTATTCTTGCGAGACTCTTTCCCCTTGCATTGTTCGAGAGTACGCTTGCATCGGCAAGGTTGAAGTCGGAATCGAAATCGAGTACAATTCTTTTCTTCGTGAAAGTCTCTCGCCGGTAAGGAACGTTGGCATTGTCGGACAATTGTGAGTTTTTCATATTCTCGAACCACTCTCCGCTCCACAAGTTCAGCACGAGATGTTTCTTGTCGGTCGTTGATTGCAGCATGCCCGAGTCGGCGAGTATTATTGCGGCGTCCTCGAAACTGTCGGTCATTCGGTAAATCATTATGCCGTACAATTTACCCGTATTCACGTCCTTTCTTTGTACATATAGGTTGCTTCCCGGAATACCGTCATAGAACACTCCTTCCGGTATTTCCAGTTCTGGACTTTTCTGTTTCATCGACAGCAACAGTTGCGCGAACGAAATGTTTGCACTTGGTGCCACGATGTTTTGGAAATAGAACGAGACCAAAGCAATGAATACCACTATTACCGTCAGTGAGCGCATTGACTGCCGCAGTGAGATTCCTGCCGCTTTTATGGCAGTAAGTTCCGAACTTTCTCCGAGGTTTCCGAACGTGATTAGCGACGAAAGCAGTATGGCAAGCGGCAGTGCCTGCGGTATGAGAATCAGACTCATGTACCCAAAAAACTGTGCCAATACGTCAATCGTGAGTCCCTTGCCTATAAGTTTGTCGATGTATTGCCACAAAAATTGCATCATAAGCACAAATAAGCTTATGAAGAAAGTTCCGACAAAAAGCATCAAGAATTGCCGGGCGATGAACGTATCAAGTTTCTTGATTATTGCCATTCTGCCTGCAAAGGTAGTGTAAAATGAGCGTAAGACAAAATTATTTCATGCAAAAAGAATTTACCGCACAGAGACGTGCGGTTCGTGGGTTTGCTCTTTTTTCTTCGCGTCAGGCAAACAGCCGTGTGTCATGGTTTTAAATTCCCGTGGCATGATGCAATCTCTTGAAGTTCGATTCCCACACCGAGTTCAGCCAGTTCTCATCGTCAATTTCTATGAAATCGGTAACGGTAAGTACATAGTCGTCGGTTATGTCGCACCGTTTCATTCTTATTTCCACGAAATCGTTGTCATCGTCTTCCCAAGTCCATCGCAAATGGCTCATTGCAAATTCCTCTGTTATTCTTGCCGTTCTTTTCTCGTGGTGCTGTTCCGGTTCTCCCCATGTGAACTCCAATATATCTCCATTCCTTTCCACCCTGTCGGCAATCCATTTGGTAAGTCCTTCAGGGGTGCTTATCAAAGACCATATAATGTTGCCTGACCGAGACCGCAGTTCGCGTTCGAAAATGATTTTTTTCTTGTTCATCCGATATATTGTTTGTCTCCGTTTGCATTTTTTTCGTTGCAAATATAATAAAAAAACAGCAAAAACAAAATAAAATCTCAAATTATTTTGTGTATTAACAATTTTGTGTTACCTTTGCACCCGCTAATAAGAGATGGCGAGATAGCTCAGCTGGTTAGAGCGTCGGATTCATAATCCGGAGGTCGTGGGATCGTGACCCACTCTCGCTACTTTTCGTTGCAGGTTGGAATTGTCCGATGGCAATTCCTTTTTTTGTGTATAAATACGCCGGGGCGGGATAATATTTTACATTGAAAAAAGAAAAACACACTTAATTTTCATGGCAATCGAAATGCCGGGTCAGGCATGCAAAATATAAGTTCATTGACAACTTTGCCACAAATATATTGTCAGGTATTGACAACATAAAATCTTTTGTTCTCCAAAACCGTAAATGAACATCGAAATCATTTATATAGGCAGAGTTGCCATATAATTCTCACGGTAAATATCGTGACAGTCGCAATTTCGGTGGTTTTGCAGAGTAATTTCGGCGAAATTGCTTTCCAAAACCGCCGAAATTACTTGTTTTTATGCCACAAAATGGAAAGAAGAAACGGGTAGTCGTGAAAAAATAATGGCAACAATGCCGTTCAAGGATTGCCGCATACGCACCGGGGACGTGCCGATACATATCTCCTGTACGAGGTAAAAAACAGCGTAAAAGGTTCAGAAAAGACACAAAACTGTTATGTCTTTTTTGATTGCTTCTCCCCAACCGGGGGTATAAATGTATTTCGTAACGCCTCTCCACCTTCGATATTTGGGTTCGTTTTTGAGCAATTATGTACATATTTGATTTCTATAAAATAAAATAATTAATTTTTTTTAATACAACGACAATGATTGATTCGTGTCCGTTATATATAATAATGTATAAAATGTCATGCTCGACTACTTAAATATATTATGGTATATTTAATGAATAATGTATCATTTTAAGGCATGTGAAAGTTGAATATTTTAATTAATTTTTCTGCTTTTGGCACGTTTTTTCTGTCTTTTTGAATATTTTTTAGTTAAAAACGCAACTTTTCTTACTAAAAATTTGGATGTTATTAATTTTTTGTTTATTTTAGCAGAGTTAACCTATATTATTATTCCAATTAAAGACAAGACTGTTTATGGTAAAAAAACTAACAATGATGTTGGCCTGCTTGTTCCTGAGTATGGGAATGGCGACGGCTCAAACTCAAGTTTCCGGAACTGTTGTCAGTTCCGAAGACGGTCAGCCTGTTATTGGTGCCACTGTAATGCTCGTAGGTACAAACAATGGTACTATGACCGATTATGACGGTAAGTTCACATTGTCGGTTCCGACCAATGGGAAACTTCGAATTTCCTCGGTTGGTATGAAGACACGCGAAGTTACTGCAAGTCAGAACATGAAAATTGTCCTTGATTTGGAGGACAATGCACTCGACGAGGTCGTTGTAACGGCCTTGGGTATCAAACGTTCGGCAAAGGCATTGGGATTCTCTGCCACAGCCGTAAAGGGAGAAGACATCGCGGCTGCCCGCACTAACGACATCATGTCGAGTTTGCAGGGAAAGGTTGCCGGTCTTCAGATTTCAAACTCATCTTCCGATCCGGGTTCTTCCAATTCGGTTATCGTGCGTGGTGTAAGTTCTCTTGGGGGGACAAACCAACCTCTGTATGTAATCGACGGCGTACCTTTGACAAATGCCGCCACGTTTAGTTCCGACGGTCTCAACAAAGGTTATGACTTTGGTAACGGAGCGGGCGCGGTTAACCCCGACGACGTTGAGAGCATGACGATTCTTAAAGGCGCAGCCGCAACAGCACTTTACGGAAGCCGCGCCGCCAATGGCGTCATACTTATTACCACGAAAGCCGGTGTAAAGCAGAAGAAAGGTTTCGGTATAGAATATAACGGCGGATTGCAGTGGGAAACATTGCTGCGCCTGCCGCAGATGCAGAACGAATTCGGTATGGGCTGGGACGGCGAGAAAACAGACATAGAGAACGGTTCGTGGGGACCGGCATTCGACGGTTCGATGCTCAGATACGGAAACGTATATGACTATTCGCAGAAGATGAAATCGTATGTGCCGATGAAAAACAACATAAGAGATTTCTTCGATACGGGTTTCCGTTACAACAACAGTATCTCGTTCAATGGCGCAACCGATGCAAGCACGTTCTTCCTCAGTCTGTCGCAGGTACACGAAGACGGTATTATTCCTACCGATGCCGACAGTTATAACAAATACACATTCTCGGCACGCGGAAGTCACAAGGTGGAAAACTTTACTTTCAGCACTTCGCTCAACTATGCTTACCAGCGGAACAATTTCGTTTCTACCGGTCAGGGTGCGGCCTCGATGTACAACAACATCATGCAGACACCACGCGACATAAGCATCGTAGAACTTAAAAATCTCAATGATCCGTTCAACAATCCGGGATATTATTTCACACCATACGGCGTTACCAACCCGTACTATATCCTGAATAATTTCAAGAATGAGTACGAGTCGGAACGTTTCTATGGCAAGTTGCAACTCGATTACGATTTCCTTAACTATTTCAAGTTGACATATCGTTTCGGACTTGACACAAGCACCGGTCATCAGGACACAGGCGCACCGAACCTGTCGGCAATCTATGCCGGAACGCCTAACTGGGCGGATGCGCTGAAACCAATGACAGGGTACTATCAGCAGTACACATCGCGTCGTCGTGAAATCAACCAAGACTTGATGCTCGTGTTCGATAAAGACATGATTGAAGACCTGCATCTTAACGCACTCGTCGGTTTCAACGGAAACGAACGCACATTTTCATGGTTCAGAGGAGGTATTACCAACCTGAGCATTCCTACGTGGTTCAATCTCGGTAACTCGGCAGAAAAGCCGACAATCGACAGTTATAGCGAAAAACGCAGATTGATGGGTGTGTTCGGACAAACAGAACTCGCATATAAGAACATGATATACCTTACTCTTACGGCACGAAACGACTGGTCGTCAACACTGCCAAAAGAAAACCGCTCTTTCTTCTATCCGGGTGTTACTGCAAGTTGGATTTTCTCGGAGATGCTCAACGAAAACATGAAGAAAATTATCAGTTACGGTAAATTCCGTACCGCATGGGGAAAAACCGGTAACGATGCAAGACCGTACATGACGGGCTTGGTATTTGCACAGTCGGGCGCAAACTCCAGCGGATGGCACTTGAGCGAATTTCCGTTCACCAACGGCAATTGGAACGCATACACACTTGGCAACATTCTCGGAAGCAAGACGTTGAGTCCCGAGATGACTACCGAGGTCGAGATGGGATTGAACATGATGTTCCTTCAGAACCGCATAGGTTTCGACGTGGCGTTATACAACAGAGAGTCTGACAAACAGATATTCTCGCTTGATATGGATCCGTCCACCGGTTTCGGTGCACAGAACATAAATCTCGGTAAGATACGCAACAGGGGAATTGAGTTGATGGTCAACGCAACACCGGTAAAGATAAAGGATTTCTCATGGGACATAACGTGGAACTATACCAAGAACTGGAGCAAGGTTGTCAGTCTGCCCGAATCGCTCGGCGGAAGCACGGCAATATGGGCATTCACCGGCGGAACGGGACTTTATGCCGAGACAGGCAAAGAACTCGGACTTTTTAAAGCGTATGTTCCGGTACGCGACGACAAAGGACGCATCGTGGTTGACAAACAAGGACTACCCGTGAAAGATGCCGAACAGAAAGTGGTGGGAAGCATGAACTACAAGTACCAAATGGGCTTCAACAACACATTCCGCTACAAAGGTCTGACGCTATCTGTGGATATAGATGTTCGCAAAGGTGGCGTGATGTTCTCGCGTACAAAGCAAATAAACTATTTCGTGGGTAATGCAATACAGACAATATACAACAACCGTAATCCGTGGGTTATACCCAATTCGGTGGTTGAGGCAGGAAAAGACGCAAACGGCAATCCGATATATGTGGAGAACAACACTCCGCTCACTGCCGTGAACATAGGCAAATACTGGGACAAGGGTGGCAGTGACCTTGATGCTGCATTCCTTATAGACAAGTCGTATGTGAAACTGCGTTCCGTGGTACTCGGATGGGATTTGCCAACCAAGTGGTTTGCGAAAACGTTCCTGACAGGAGTGAGAATGTCATTGTTCGGCAACAACCTGATTCTGTGGACTCCTTCGGAAAATACTTTCATAGATCCGGAAATGACTTCTTTCGGAAACGACTTGGAGGGTAACTTCGGAGAGTATTCTGCCAATCCAAGTTCGCGTAAATTTGGTTTCAACGTAACTGTTAAATTCTAAAGGACAGGAGATAACTATATGAAAAAGATATTATTATATTCAGCAGCGAGTTTACTGATGTTCTCGAGTTGCGCATTAAATATTAACGACAACCCGAATTATGCAACGGGAGACGACGTAACACCGGATCTCGTGTTGCCATCGGCAGAAAACTATATTGCCAATGCACTCGGCGACCAGATGTTTACCTATGCCGGTTTCTTCGCACAGTATTTCGATCAGAGACCGGAGGCAAACCAGTATAACAATCTTGCCGAACTGAACCTCGATGAGAGCAGCAACACAATCGACCGTTGCTACCGAAATATTTACGCCGGAGCATTTGCCGACATAAACGACATACTTTCCAAAACCAACGTTCCGGCAGATATATATGTTTGCAAAGTGTTGAGAGTGTGGGGCTATCAACTTCTCGTGGATAACATGAGCGATGTGCCTTACAAAGAAGCATTGAATGGCAGCGACATTCCAACACCGAAATGGGACGATGGCAAAACCATATTCGAAAGTGTATTGAATGAACTCGATGAGGCGGAGGCAAACATCGGGGTGAGCAGCATAACGATGAAAGACCCGATATTCAAAAGCAATGTCAATGGGTGGAAAGGTTTTGCGAATGCACTGCGTTTGCGCATATATCTGCGCATGATAGATGCAGGCATAGATGCTGCCGCATATACCGAAAAGGTTAAGGCACTCGTTGCTGCCAACAAGTTCTTTGAGGGAGACGTGGCATTCAACGTGTTCACAAATGCAGAAGGTCAGTACAATCCATGGTACGGGGCATTCTTTAGATTGAAAACACTAAATTATGTGGCGGCACACCCAATCGTAAGTTACTACAAGGCTACGAACGACCCGCGAATTAATTACGGGATATTGAAAAACAGCAAGGCAGATGAGTTTGTGGGACAGATACCCGGAGCAAAGACTGTTCTGAAAGATTGGAATGGCGGAGAATGGAAAAATGCCAATGTTAGTTCGATAAATGTTGAGGTAATGAAGGCAGAACCGATTTGCATCTTCAGTCAGAGCGAACTACAATTCCTCATCGCAGAAGTGCAGTTGCGATTCAACAATGACCCCGCAGCGGCAGCCACGGCATACGAGAACGGTGTAAAAGCCGATTTCGCATCGCGCGGAATGGCAGATAAGGCAGCCGACTTCCTATCCGGTGCTTTGGTTGACATAACCAACTTAGGATCGAATGAAGATAAACTAAACCTCATTTATATGCAGAAATGGGTTGCTTTCTTCATGAGAAACCACATGGAGGCTTGGTCTGAGATACGCCGCACGGACGTGCCGAAACTTACCTCTCTCAACGCAAAAGATGTATTCGACAAGAAAGACGGATACAATCCGGGAGAGATGATTGTTCCCGCGGTGAACTATATACAGGCCGGCGGACTTGCCAAGCGTATCCCTTATCCGGGAACAGCACGCCGTCTGAACAAGAACACACCGGCAGAGAAGAAAATGAGCGACCCCGTTTTCTGGGATGTTAAGTAAGCGGAATATTATGTAACAACTTAAATTATAAGACAATGAAGAAATATTTTTTATACAGTCTGACCCTTTGCCTTATGATGCTTGGTTTCGTGGCATGCAGCGAAGACGAAGAATTTACCGACTCGCGTCTTACTTACTATGTGAGATTTGAGATACAAGGAAAAGACACATTAATGTGTCCCGTCGGGGAGGCGTATGTCGATCCGGGCTGCAAGGCAACATTGGGCGGCGAGGACTATACCGATAAAATTACCACTAAGATAGATGTCGATGTTAACAAACCGGGAATATACTATGTCACTTATTCGGGAGTGGGATCTGACGGATTTTCATCTTCCGTAACACGAGTTGTAGTGGTATATGACCCCGAAGTTACCGCAGACATCTCCGGAGGATACATAACCGTGAACGGTACATACCGCGAGACATCTAAAGGAGTTACCGAATTCCCGGGTTTCAAAGTAAACATTAAAAAGATTGCTCCGGGTGTGTTCTATGTTGACGACCTCTTCGGCGGATATTATGCACAGCTTGTTTATCCGCAGTATGGAGATTTTACTGCCATGAAAGGCATGATATGGCTGCATAAGGATATGACCATTACCGGACTGAACGGATTTAATGAATGCTTCGGCGACTCTTTCGATGCCGTAAACGGAAATTTCGACTCGGAAACCGGAAAGTTGTCATGGACAACCGACTATGCCGGAATGAAGTTTGTTGTAGTATTGGAAAAAAATAAAAAATAATTGGTTATGAAGAAATATATTTCAATGTTAATGTTCGCCGCAATGGCTGTTTTCGGTCTCAATTCTTGCAGTCTTGAAACAGACGAGGAACCCGGAGGAACCAATGTGCAAGACATGGCCGGTTTTTGGGACGTAACCATTGTTGTGCTTAATAGTGACGGCACGGTTACTCCCGCGGCTGCCGGAGAATTTAATCTCAGAACTTACAACACCGCCCAGAACGTGGATAATAACATGTGGATGGACTTGAATTGTGGAAATGCGTTTTGGAACATGAAATTCATAATTCCAATAAATTATGGTGCAAAGACTTTCTCGTGCAACGATACAAAATACGATGTTAACGATGAAAATGCAGGTAATGTCACCATAACCGAAGGCAGGGTTTTGCTTAAGAAAGGACACAACATTCACGGCATGCCGGCAGACAGCATCGTATTCAATGCGAAATTCTCCGATGACACTAAAAACCTGACATACAGAATTGCAGGTACACGCCATTCGGGATTTACCGAATAGTCTTTATTTGTGAAACAGACTCTTTATTGTTGGCAGGCGTGAAAAATCATGCCTGCCAATTTCTTTTATTCTTCCTACGCTTATGAATACATTGCGAGAATAATGCCATGCTGAGACATAATCAAAAGTAACTAATTTTGCAGATGTCTCTAACCGCTTACGTTATTTCTTATTCCGAACCGGCATCTGATTTGTGCCTGACAATACTGCAAAACCACCGAATTTACCGACCAATTTCAGCGGTTTTGTTCACTAATTTCGGCGAAATTGCCGAGCCGTTTCTGTCTAATGATGAACATGCTCGTTATCAACTTGTAGCAGAACGTATTCCTATGAGATATAGAATAAAAGTTCCATGCAGAATTGTTTTTCAAGCCCTCCTCGGAAGTAATTCGTCTTGCCGAGTTTTTATACTCTTAAAAAGAAAACCGGCTTCAAGACATAAATATATTAAAGGCTGTTTATCCAGTCAGACATGTCTTTCAATACCTCCGGAGATATTGTTTCTTCTATTGTGCTTATTTCGTTGGGATGTCCTGTGGTGCAGTGTTGCAGCATGTGGTTCAGACCCGGATAAATCTTTGTTTTGTTCTTATCGTTAGCAGGCAGTAAAGTGCGTAATGCGGCAATATTGGGCTCGGCTGGCACGTTCATGTCCTTGTCACCGTTCAGTGCGAACACCGGACAGCGGGTACTTTTAACGGCTTCCGTGGGGTCATAGTTTATGAAATAACGCATCCATTCGTTGTCGAACTGTCCCAGCATCATCTTTTTTGCCTCGGCTGCCGTCTTCGGCAACATCTCTTTCTGTACGCCCATTGCACTGTATAACATTGACAGTTGTTGCTGCATCAGTGTGTCGATGGGAATTGCCGGACCAGCCCAACTCACTATGAAATCAGGTACCTGTTCTTGTCCGAGCATGAATGCTATCATGGCTCCTTCGCTGTGTCCGAGTATGCCCACCTTGTCGAACTCCCCCGTATGTCGCAACCATTTGATGCCTGCTTTGGCATCGTCGGCAAAATCACGACTTGTGGCTTTTGTCGCATCACCCCTCGACTCGCCGTATCCGCGGTCGTCGTATCGCAACGATGCTATTCCGTTGCGCGCCAGCCAATCGGCAACCACCAAGAAAGGTCGGTGCCCGAAAAGTTCCTCGTCACGATTCTCCTGTCCGCTTCCCGTTACCATAAGTACCACCGGCACGCGCTTCCCCGGCTTGTAGTCTGTGGGATAGGAGAGTGTACCGGTGAGAATGGTTTTGGCGTCGGTATTGACAAATGTTACTTCCTTTGTTGTGTATTGCAGCGGTAGTTTCGGCTCTTGCGGTCTGTTCAGTTTCTCCTCGCCGCGTTTAAGATTCAGTGGTGCCGAGAAACCGCGCTGATGGAATGTTCCTTCAAGAGAGTCGCCCCTCATTTTAGCCGTGTATGTCATCATAATGCTTGGCACTGCGAGGCTCACCGAATCATTGTCTATATGTATTACCTCTGTGGGCACTCCCTTTGCCCCTTGTTCCGTAACGTCCATCTTGCATGTTTTTTCTGAAAAATGGAACACAATTGTAAGAGTCAGCGACCCTGCTTTCAGTTTACCGCTCCATGTTCCGGAAAGCGACTGTGCCAATGCCACGGTGGAGATGCAGAGCATAAACAAGCAAAAACAAATCTTTTTCATAAACTCAGTGTGATTTTGATTAATGTTGCAAAGGTAATAAAAAACTAATAATTAACATGATTCCGATATGAAAAATGTTCGATTCCATACAGATGCCAATAATATAGAAGTTTATTCGGCAACAAATTATATGCTGTCAATCATGACGAAAGATTTGTGGAAATCCCGTCATGATAGTTGATACTTGTTTGTGACTGTTTGGATATCATTTGTGAAGTTGCAGAGATATTCCGCTTCCACAACTTTTATTGATAATAAATGGAGAAGATGAAGAACGCCTGCCGATCAGATATATGTACCCTCCGCGGTATCCAATACATGATATGTATCGTGCGGAATCTTGTCCGGAACGGTCAACTTTACTACATTGATGTGATGAGGAATTACGAAAAGCCATAAAAACTCAATCCCGACAATCAATTTTTTCAAGGAACTGAAACAGAAATTATTCGAGGAAATGAAGCAACAAATGAAGAAATTATAAACGATCGTGTTTCACGACTTTTCTTCCCATGAAGTTAAAACAAAATTACGAAAAATAATAATATGATATGACAAGTTTCTTTTATTGCATTTTAGATCATACTCACCTGACAACTCCGTTATCTGTATCAGTGTTGTTTATTTGTTTTTGCGGATTGCGAGTTTTTCCAATTCTGAAATTGTAACTGAATGCAATCGTTACCAAGTTGCTATTGTATTTTTGATATTTATGCGTTTGTCCTTGTATAGCTTTGCTGTTGACTTCTATGGTGTTAACTGGATTCATAAAAGGGTTATTGATGCTTATAGAGCAACGTATTCTGTGAATATTATAATAAGCACTCAACTGAAGATTTGGAGCCATGCGAGTTTTGGTTTCATTGAACATGTAACTAATAGCTGTTCTATAACTGGCAAGGACTCCCCATTTGGGTTGATCGTAACTGATGGTTAATCCTCCCAATAAACCTGTATATGAGGTTGAAAACTTCAATCCGTCATTGATATAACGATTAAGCGTAAGATAGCCCGACAGATTGAGTGCTTGTGAAAACAACTTTTGACTTGCATACATGCGAATCTGGGTATGTGTGAAACTCTTCTGGTTTGATATAGTATATACAAATTTATCTATCTTAGGATCGTAATATGGTGGATTATTCGTGAAAGGATGCTTGTTGTACTGCAAATAAGCCGTTAAACTCAGAAAGGTATCTGTTCTGCGAAAACTCAGCGATACTTGATTGCTGTATGATTGATAGGGTTTGAGATAAGGATTTCCCTTACTTATTTCATATTCTGAGATTGTTTGACTAAAATCCGAACGCATAGCCAATGTCGGCTCTTGAGGGTTGATGTTTAAATGGTATTGTAGGCGAAACTTTTTTAACAACGGAATAGACAGAGACAGAGAAGGGCGAAAAAAATGGTATTGCGAAAGAATGCTGTTGTTTTTAATTCGATAAAAAGAATAACCTCCTCCCAAAGAGTAAGATAACTTTCCAAATGCACCGCTAAACTCCAAATAATTATAACTATTGAAGTTTAGGAGAGAAATTGGATTTACACTTTCTGTCATAGTATAAATATTATCTGTATGAGAATAACGCTCATAAGTGCCAACGGTTAGCCAATGACATTCTGTCAATGGATATTTGTAAATAATTTCTCCAATTATCGAATGATGCTTTCCGTTCACATCGTATGCACTCTCATATTTCGACAAAGAATTATTGGTGTATTCTTTGTTGTACCATCTGTTATAATTGCTTGTAATATGAGTTCCTGTCAGACTTGCCAGCAGATTGGATTTATTTGAAAACGATTTATCAAGATAGAACTCAAGCATTATGTTGTGAGTTTTGTTCTTTCGACTTAATATCTCTGTGAAAGTTGGGACGTCATTTTTCCAAACATTGCCAACAGAGTTATTCTTTGGTTGCCACAGACCGCTATACTTTACGGTTGCATTGAAAAAAGAATTACGGTTGTCGATAGAATGGTTGTAATCTAATTGTATGTCACCATTCCAATGTTTGCTTCGTCCATCTTCTCCAACAGAGTTTAGTGTCATGGCGGATGTCGGATAATTGAATTTCTGTGTGTTATTGGCATAAATTCCTCTAACATCTTGATACTGTCCATTAATCTTCAGATTCAAGAAATCGACTTTCCCGATCCATTTAAAGTAAGCATAAGCACTACCCATGTTCGTTGTAACTGCACTTAAAAGCCTACTCCCACCTTGAAGTCCCTCGTATTGCTGTTTCGTTTTAATTAAGATTACGGCACTCACCCCTTCACCATAAGCAATCCCGGGATTATCCACGTACTCTATCTTGGCTATATCCTGAGGTTGCAAAGCAATTAAATCGGATTGTTGAGAGAGTACGCCATTGATACGGATTTGTAATGTGCCTTGCTTTAATGAAGACAAGGAATGATTAATCATATCAAATCGGAGATCGGGTAAATTCATACGTTGGAGAATATCGTAAGCATCTACACCCTGTTTCTTGATAACATCTGAAGGATAATATACCCATCGGTCCGCTTTAGATTGCACAGTTGCAGAAACTGTAACCTCACTGAGTTCCATAGGTTTTTCTTCTACAAAGACTTCACCTAAATCAATATTCTTTGTCAACTCTATAATAGATATCTGTGTCTGTTTATAGCCCATGCAAGAAATTTGCAGGCGGTATGATGAAGCGGGAATATTTTCGAGTGTAAACTTACCGTCAAGACTGCTTAATGTATGATACTTGGGCATTATAGTGCTGTCCCTCAATAAAATCACTTGAGCTGCTTCCACCGGATTCAGAGTTGAAGCATCCTTAAGAGTTCCTTTGATATAAAATCCTTGCCCGTAGCAAATTTGTACGGAACACAAGAAAAAGAACAGGAACATCTTTTCTTTATAACAATTATAACACCCTTTAATCATGCTTCATCAACATTTCTTGATAAAAGAAGTTTCACATATTTTTGTTTGATAATAAAAACTTGATATGCAATTACAAAATTACTAATAATATTTGTAAAAGTATTGCTTTGATGTAGAAAAGTTTAATTTTTCCCTTGGCTTTCGGTATTTTGTCCACCCCTTATTGGTATATGGACGTTCTTGGAACATGGCAACAAGATAATCCGTATGGTGGGAAGAAATCTACTTTTATATAAAACTTATGATAAATTGTATCTCTGTCTTTAATGTTTAACGTTATTTTGATTCAACCAATGGTTTATCAGTTTTCAACCAATTCAGGCGGTTTGGGTTGACAATATCACCCGAATCGGTGAGACGACAGTTGTGTGTGATAACGTTTTTCCTTTCCCAATGTATTGTTATTTGTTGCGAATGTGTTTTGTTTACATTCTTCGGATATGTTGTTCGCGCTCTTTTTGATAAACATTGTGTAATCTCTTTTTTTCGCAAACGCTTGTTTAAAAGAGTGAAGATTCCATTTAGAAACGCAACGTTTTTTGTTCCTGCGCAGCCTTAAATCCATGAAAAACACTGCGGGGGTCGCCACGGCGGCGGGGGCGCAAAGTCCCCGGGAGCGTCCGACGGCAATACAAAAAAAGAAGAAAGGAGACCTGAGTCTCCCTAAGATTAATTAACTTTGTATTGTATGTCCAATCATTTAACCTCG
>NZ_RQZH01000060.1 GCF_003932845.1 Prevotella sp. OH937_COT-195 | reverse complement strand
CAAATCGGTCATTAGACCGCATTTGCTTAGATTTGCCATTGCCGTTACGCTTCCCAACTGCTTTAGCCCGCTTGCTGCCATCTGCGCAGCCATTACATCCCGACGCAGCCCGCTACGCCTTCGATGAAACGGCTACACATCTGCTTCAACAATCGAACAAAATCGGTTGAGGGTTCTAATGACCGATTTGGGTTTAATGCTTAACCATGTGCTTCTGAGGTTCTTATGGGTATAATGTGAGTTACATTTCTTATATGTACGCGAGTTCTTATTCCGAATTCGCGTATTAATACAATCGCAGGTGTCAAGGGCATAGAGAACCTCCACCAAATGTGTAGTTTTTCCTGTCCAATGGAGTTTCTTAACAGGTCTGACTGGCAAAGCAGGAAGAAGCCTCTGCAATCCGTGTCTTTAGCAACTTCAATTCAGTGTCAATGACACAGAGTAGTTCCGACACATTTTTCCTCTTTCCGTCCATCGGATATACATCTTGTAACCGAAAACGGGTATAGCGGAGAATATGAAACAACGAGATGTTATTGTCTTCTGCATCACATAAACCAACAACCCACTTCATAAAATTGTTTGATGCTTTTTTTATCTGTTCTTTTGTAGAGCAAGAAGAGACAATTGTCTCAAAATCTTCTGCTTGCTTAAATCTTAGCATAATCATATCTGTTAAGTTCAACATTGCAGATTCTCTGTTGTGAGATGTGATTTATGACGTATTTCCCTATGAATTTGGATTGCAAAGAACATCGTCATCAAAGTTGCAAAGATGTCGGCGACAGGTTGGGCATAAAGTACGCCGTTCAGTCCCAGATACGATGGAAGCAGCAATATGGCAGGGATAAAAAAGAGTCCTTGTCGTCCAATATTGAGCAGAAAGTTCTGTCTCGCTTTTCCAATAGCCATATATAGCGTGGAATACACAAATTGAAATCCGAAAGTGAAGAACATAATCGTATTGGCTCTAAGCGCAATTCTTGCTATTTCTTGCATTGTTTCGTCTTTGCCGAAACAACTGATGACAGTAGAGGTAAAAACGAATATAAGAATGCTCCAAAGCACACAAAACGAGGTTGTGAGTATCAGGGAACAGCGCACCGCTTCTTTTAATCGTTGGAAATTGCCTGCTCCGTAGTTATAGCCTGCCATCGGTTGGAGTCCTTTGACAAATCCGAAGACTATGTTTGTTCCCAATGTGACGATTTTCAAGACGATACCCACAGCCGCAACAACTTCTGCACCATATTTCACGGCGGCTTTTTGCAACAAACTGATGGAAAGGGTCTGGAGCAGTTGCAAAAAGAGCATAGAGATACCAATCTTTATGATATCCGCGTACATTCTTATTGTGGGAGCGAACAAGGCAAGTGATACTTTTGCCTCTGCTTTCGTAAGGAAACGGATGTAAATAGCTGTCGTGATGATTCTTGAAAGAATAGTTGCCCATGCAGCACCTTCCACACCCCAATTGAAAGTGTAGATAAACAAGGGGTCTAATGCAACATTGACGATAGAGCCGATAATCATTGCCGACGCAGATGTTTTCGACGCACCCTGTGAAACAATGATATTGGACATCGACACATTCAATGTCCCTATGAGACAACTGATGATGAAGAGTCTGCCGTATGCTTCTGCCAAGTTCATCATCCCGGCATTTGCTCCCATAAACAGCAGGATGTCCGGCAGGAACGCATTGCACACAAGGGCAACAAGAGCTGCCAACATCACAGAGGTAATCACCGAGACGGAAGCGATCTGACCTGCCTTGACAATCTGTTTCACCCCCAACAGTCGGGATATATACACTCCGCCTCCGACACCGAACATCAGTCCTATCCCAAGAAATAACAACGATATAGGGAAAACAACCGATACAGCGGCGACAGGAAG
>NZ_RQZH01000059.1 GCF_003932845.1 Prevotella sp. OH937_COT-195 | reverse complement strand
TTCGAACAATAATGAAGACAAATTTACTTACGAACATGCTCGCGGCGACAGTCGCGCTGTTCACAGCCCTGTTTGCCCTGCCACAGACGGCGCAGGCGAAAAACTTCTACGCCATCTACATTGCCGGCACGCAGGTAACCTCCGACAACTGCAACGACCTCGGCGGGATTGCCGGCGTGAGC
Source organism: Prevotella sp. OH937_COT-195 (assembly GCF_003932845.1). Classification (GTDB taxonomy): domain Bacteria; phylum Bacteroidota; class Bacteroidia; order Bacteroidales; family Bacteroidaceae; genus Prevotella. The sequence goes on along the minus strand of NZ_RQZH01000059.1, from coordinate 2,059 downwards.
GGCACGGTGAAGTACGACCCCGCCACCAAGACGCTAACCCTCGACAATGCCACCATCAACAGCGGTGACAAGCACGGAATCTATTCAGAATTTGACGACCTCACGGTGAATCTCATCGGCACCAACACGGTAAATGCAAACAAATTAGCCGTCGGCCACAGCCATCCGATGACCATTACGGGCAGTGGCACGCTCAACGCAAATAGCATAGGGTCATATGCCATCTCTGTTTACAATACCTCGCTCACCATCGACGGCTGCACCGTCAATGCCAAAGGGAAATGGGGCATTCTCGGACTGAGGGATTTCTCGAAATACCTCACCATCCGCAATGCCACGGTGACGGCAGAGGGCACGTGGGGCTCCATCCTCGACTTCAAGAACCTCGTCCTCGACAACTGCGATATCACAAGCCCCGCCGGCGCTGTGTGGAACTCCGGGAAGCAAGCCGTGTGCGACGCCTCGGGAAATGTCATCACCGACAAGGTGACGATTGCACCGATTAACCATTACAAGCTCTGGATTGCCGGCACGCCGGTAAGCCCCGACAACTGCGACGACCTCAGCGTCATTCCGGGCGTGAGCGGAACAGTGAAGTATGACCACTCCACCAAGACCCTCACCCTCGACAACGCCACCATTAACAGCAGTGAATACACCGGCATCCATTCAAAAATCAACAGCCTCACGGTGAAACTCACCGGCACTAACACCATAACATCGGGAGTTAAAGGTGTATGGCACGAGCCCAGCTATCCGATGACCCTTACGGGCGGCGGCACGCTCAACGCAGAGAGCGCAAATGATTGGGGCATCCATGTTGCCTGGCTCATCATCGACGGCTGCACCGTCAATGCCAAGGGAAAATTTGGCATCGCAGGAAATGACGCCTCCTCGGGATCCTTCTCCATCCGCAATGCCACGGTAACGGCAGAGGGCACGGACGGTTCCATCTGCAACTTCAATGCTTTCATGCCCTCCAACGGCTACGGCATCATAAGCCCCGCCGGCGCTGTGTGGAACTACGTGAAGGGAGCCGTGTGCGACACCTCGGGAAATGTCATCACCGACAAGGTGACGATCGGGCCGGTTACCACCTACGCCCTCTATATTATCGGCAAGCCGGTAACCTCCGCCAACTGCAATGACCTCAGCGTCATCCCGGGTGTGAGCGGCACGGTGAAGTACGACCCCGCCACCAAGACGCTCACCCTCGACAACGCCACCATCAACGGCGTTCACAATGACGGTATCTCTTCATACATCGACGGTCTCACGGTGAAGCTCATCGGCACCAACACCATAATTGCGGAAAGAACACCCGTTTGGCACAACGCTCCGATGACCATTACGGGCGGCGGCACGCTCAACACAAAGGACATAGAAGCCTATGGTATCTATACCAACAACACCTCGCTCACCATCGACGGCTGCACCGTCAATGCCGATGGGGGAAATGGCTTTTACGGACGGGACGGCTCGGAATCCCTCATCATCCGCAATGCCACGGTAACGGCAAAGGGCACGGACGGTTCCATCCACAACATCAATGAACTCATCCTCGACGGCTGCGCCATCACAAGTCCCGACGGCGCTGTGTGGAACGCCGAGAAGAAGGCTGTGTGCGACGCCTCGGGAAATGTCATCAAATCCGAGGTGACGATCGAGCCGGTTACCACCTACATCGAAACCGTGAATGCCGACGTGCCTGCCGGCAAGCGCGGCGTGTATAACCTCCAAGGCGTGCGCCTCGGCGAGAGCCTCGACCGCCTGCCCGCGGGAGTGTATATATATAATGGTAAGAAAATCATCAAAAAGTAAAAGGCTCACCCCTGCCCCCTCACGGGGGTGGGGGGATTAAACTCTTTAATTCAAACAATAATGAAAACAAATTTACTACGGAACATGCTCGCGGCGACAGTCGCGCTGTTCACAGCCCTCTTTGCCCTGCCCGCCACGGCGCAGGCGCAGACCTACTACGACCTCTGGATTGCCGGCACGCAGGTAACCTCCGACAACTGCAACGACCTCAGCGTGATTGACGGCGTGAGCGGAAGGG
>NZ_RQZH01000058.1 GCF_003932845.1 Prevotella sp. OH937_COT-195 | reverse complement strand
GCACTTCCAATAACTTCAGTACTTATGGCTATTATTAAATAAATATAAGGCATTTTTAACTCCTTTTAATTTTCGTATTTTATTTAATTTTATTCTAAGTATTTTTTAATTGTAGTCTTGTATTTTGAGTGTCATTCGCGTGGTATTTTTGTGGATTGATGGTTTTTGAAAGGTTTTTGAAACGAGTTGAAAACGAGTTTCTTCTTGTCTTGATACTATATAGAAATAACTCGATTTTAAAATTATAGCTGTAATCCTTGGTATGTAAGGGATTATAGCTATTTTTCTTGTTGAAAGGAATTTTTGACATAAAAAAACCCCAGTAGTATGATTAAAGCGTCTACTCAATAAACAACTACTGGAGGTCTCTTTATATGCAATATAATACTACTAGATGTATAGACGAAAATCAAGATAACGAAACACTTAAAGATATGACGAAAAGTGGGAAACAACGCCCATGGAGAGAAAAGAAGATAGATAATGTAAGTTATGCAGATATACTGGAAATTTTAAAAATAAAAAAGGCTTTTAATGTAAAACAATGTGGTAACGTCTTAGAGTTCAAGCCGACTGATGAAGGTTATTTGAAGTTACATAAGACATGGTTTTGTAAGTCGAAACTCTGCCCAGTTTGTAATTGGAGGCGTGCTATGAAAAATAGTTATCAAGCTCAAAAAGTGATTGAAGAAGTTGTTAAAGAAAAACCAAAAGCGCGTTGGTTATTTTTAACACTTTCAACGAAAAATGCGATAGATGGGGATACTTTAGAACAAAGTTTGAAACATTTAACGAAAGCATTTGATAGGTTAAGTAGATATAAAAAAGTGAAGCAAAATCTTGTTGGGTTTTTGCGTTCAACGGAAGTAACAGTTAATAAAAATGATGGTAGTTATAATCAACATATGCATGTTTTATTATGTGTTGAAAATAGTTATTTTAAGAATAAAGCTAATTATATAACTCAAGAAGAATGGGTTAATTTATGGCAAAAAGCATTACAAGTAAATTATCGACCCGTAGCAAATATTAAAGCGATCAAACCAAATCAAAAAGGCGATAAAGATATTCAAGCAGCTATCAAAGAAACCTCTAAATATTCGGTTAAGTCATCTGATTTTTTAACTGATGATGATGAAAGAAATCAAGAAATCGTGAATGATTTAGAAAAAGGTTTATATCGAAAACGTATGTTGAGTTATGGTGGTTTGCTTAAACAAAAACATAAGATTTTAAATTTAGATGATGCCGAAGATGGCAATTTGATTAATACAAGTGACGAAGATAAAACAACAGACGAAGAAGAAAAAGCACATTCAATTACGGCAATTTGGAATTTTGAAAAACAAAATTATTATTTAAAAGATTTGAAACGTTAGCTAAAAAGCTAGTGTTTTTTTATGTCTTTTTGCCCCTGCGGGAACTATAGCGTTCAACCGGCATGGTTGACCAGTTTTCATGTTAACTTTTAAGTTTGCATATAAATGGGCAGTGTTTATTTTTTTCTGCCCAGTTTGCTAAATTTTTAATTTGCATATAACTGGGCAGTGTTTATTTTTTTCTGCCCAGTTTGCTAAATTTTTAATTTGCATATAACTGGGCAGTGTCTAAAAAATTAGTCACTGGTTTTGCTCAAATTTTTGTTTGTGAAATTAAGATATATTTATTTGGCTCATATTTGCGTTTTAAAAGCGTATATAGACTTTTAGGTATAAAACTATATGATTTACCCCTGAATCTTTAAAATGCCCCCTTAAAATTCAAATAAAGGCATATAAAAATAAAAAGCCAACCCAGATAAAATGGATTGGCTTTTTATTTGCTTTTGCGAAGTAGATTATAAAAAACTACTTTTAATAAGCACCCTAAATGTGATGTCTATATTATAACAAGAACACGCATTTATGCCGAGAAAATTTATTGTGCGTTGAGAAGAACCCTTAACTAAACTTGCAGACGAATGTCGGCATAGCGTGAGCTATTAAGCCGACCATTCGACAAGTTTTGGGATTGTTAAGGGTTCC
>NZ_RQZH01000057.1 GCF_003932845.1 Prevotella sp. OH937_COT-195 | reverse complement strand
CTAAATATGTGAGATTTGACGATAATGGCAGGTTAGATGTTACTTTGTTAAATCAATATAGCGGTAGTTCGGAAAACTTCACGGCATTACATGCATTAGCTAATAGCGAAACAAGTTATATATTTGCTGTTGCAAACCAAGATATAAATGGCAGTAAGTTTTTTGAGAAAGGAAGCAATCCCGAAAATCCTAATAATTTTTTTTTATGGAGTTACAAATATGCCCGGAATGGAACATGACCCTTCGCCGAATGAAAATGTATATATTTTTACAGCTTCTTTCTTAGATGAAAAAACACAAGCAAGGAACACAGCACACGAGGGTTACGGACATGCGTATTTTTTTGAATTGAGTAAGAGTAATCCGTCTATAAATCCGAATCATACAAAGGGTGTAGTTGGTACAGGTGTTGAATACGACCCTGATTTAAAAATAAATGTACCATACTTTATTTTTGGACAAACTAATACTGCTCTTGAAAATCAAATAAAGAAAGTTGAAAAACAAGCAATCAAAAATTATGAAGACAGAAATCCATAAAATAATAATTATAGTATTTGGTTTTGCTTTATTGGGGTGCTCAATAATAAAAAAAGAAAATATTTCTTTTAAGTTGGAGCGTCAAAAACTTTTATCAAAAGAATTCGAAATGAAACTACCCACTCCTTTTCATATTCAAAAAGATAATTATGAAGAAGGTGTGATTTATTTTTACAGCTTCGTTGATAGCGTATATATTATTGTTTTTCAAGGTTCAATGATGGAAATTCCAATAGATAAATACCACCCGCAAAAAACAGAAGTAAAAAATCAGAAAAAAACATCCGTTGGAGTAGAAAACAATAAATTTTGGAGAAAAGATGTTTTTGAGGGTGTCAGAATATATTATGACAATGTTTCCAAAAGAAATAAGAGAATTTATGACAAAGTTTTGGATGAGATTAAAGTCCGCTCATTGTAAAATCGCAAAACAGTTTCGCAAAAGTGGAGCTGTTTTTTATGGGAGTATCTGTTAAACTTACTTAAATCCGCCATGTGCTTGGTTAAAAAAGCGGTTTCCTATCAAATTTATCGGCGGGGGGCGAGGTGGTTATATCTCGCTCCCTGTCGGGGTTTCCGCCTTGTATGCCGCCCGCTCGCCCGCCGCTCCGCACCCTCTGTTTATCGGTTTTTTAGCGAATTGAAAAGGGGGTAAAAAGAGAGCAAAATGCCCCTATCCCCCAAAACAAAAAAGCAAAAAAACTAAAACAAAAGAGTAAAATACCCACAACAAAACAATAACTAAACGCCAAAATCAACTAAAAACAACCACCTAAACTGCCCAATCCACTAATAAACAACTCCTTACCTCGAACCAAACCACCCAAAAGAACAACATCAAAACACCGCCACCACTCCCACACCTGCCTACCACTACAAAAAATGAACTTTAATGAGGGTGTGACAAGTTACTTTTGACAATTGAAAAATAATTTATTTGAAACATAGTAATGCTCCGGAACGTGAGTTGTCGAAATAATCATCTGATTATCAAGACTAATTTTAAAAATTAGAGCATAAAGGCAGATATATAGAATATATCAGTCCCGTATTGCTCTTTGGAAAAGGGATCTATTGAGAATACAAACAAGTTGATTAGGCAATATACCCCCCCCAAAAAAAATCATTTGATAACTGTAATGATAAAAGAATTATGACTATACAGAAGAATTTGAACGAAGGATCAAAGAAGAAACTAAACTTTTCTACGCCTAAGAAGGAATTCTGCAAACAAATATTATAATTTTGCACTTGCTGGTTGACTCTACGCAGTTGATTCGGGATGTAAATAACATAAAGATTTGAACAGTTAAATTTGCTAAATAGAATATAATGTGCTAAATTTGTTGCATAAGATGAATATGAGCAATAATATATTTGTGAAATACACTTGCGGTGAGTCGTGTGGGAATGGGAATTTGGAGGAACGCAACGACTATTACCCTTTCGGTGGTTTGATGGGCAAGGGCTTGAACGGCGATTTCCAATCCTACAAATACAACGGCAAGGAACT
>NZ_RQZH01000056.1 GCF_003932845.1 Prevotella sp. OH937_COT-195 | reverse complement strand
GCTTCATGGCAGAAAGGAAGTGTCGAAAACGCAAACAGACTCATCAGAAAATACATTCCAAAGAAAGCGGATTTTGACGAATTCAGTCACAAACGTATAATGAATATTCAAAAGAAATTGAACGGAAGACCAAGAGAAAAATTAAAATTTCACACACAAAAAAATGAATTCTTCAATAAGATATTGTAATTTTGCACTTGCTGGTTGACTCTATCCTGATTACGAATAAGATTAATAAAATAAGATTTCACGAGAAATCCTTTGCAATATCATTTTTAGAGTGTAACTTTGGGTGCATAAATCAATACACCCGAAGATATGAATATCAAACGGAATATCATCTTCACACTGGAGAGTATATTTACGACTAATTTTATGTAAATTATGATTCAAAGATTTTTTCACCCAATAGGCCAGGGAGCCTTTTACTCCGAAAGGCACACGTCTTGCAATATCAATATCGTGTATGATTGTGGTACGACAAACCCAAGTTCACTAGCCAAACAAAGAGTAGTAAATCAAAGCTTTAGAAAAGACGAGATTATTCACATTCTCTTTATCTCTCATTTTGACAAAGATCACATCTCACTAATCGATACATTGAAGACAACAGTTCAGAGGATTGAGAGAGTTGTGATACCGCTTCTTAATAATGAAGAAAAGATTTTCCTATCCAGTATATATAGGATTTTAGGAGAAGACAGTTTAGCGGAATTGGTAAGTAATCCAAATGAATTCTTTGAAAGAGAAACTCATATTATTGGAGTAAAACCAAGTTCTGATACGGAGATTGGAGAAATAACTCCCATTAATGTGTCAGAAATACAAAGCGGAACTCAGATAATCTTAAATGACCTCAACGACTGGGTGTACATTCCCTTTAATTATCAATATAAGATTAGAAGCAATGAGTTTCAAAATAAATTGAAAAAGGAAGGTATTGATGTTTACAAACTTAAAACTGACCCTGAGTATATTCTCGACGCTGAGGTCAAAAAGACAATAAAGGATATCTATAAGGATATTAGCGGTAATATTAATGAGAACTCTATGTTTTTGTATTCAGGACCGTTATCGCTAGAAAATTCAAATATACATTATTGGAGAGGGAGATGTTATTGGAGAGGGAGATGTTGGCGTGACAATATATTCTGTTGGCATTTTGATTATTATACCCATCGTTGCAATCCACATAGAGTTGCTTGCCTATACACTGGTGATAGTGATTTGAAAAAAGTGGACGTTACAACTATATACAGCAAATATTGGGACATAATAGGAACTATACAAATTCCACATCATGGTAGTTTGCCATCATTTGATGTTAACGTCCTTAAAGAAAAGTTTTTTCTATGCCCTATTTCTGTAGGAAAGAACAATTCTTATGGACACCCTTCTCAAATAGTTATTCTTGAAATTCTCTCAAATAGATGTTTCCCTATACTTATAACAGAGGATGCGGATAGTACTTTCGTTGAAATAATTGAATACTAACTATTGGAAGCCCCGAATAATAACGAGCGAAAATAATATGATTGTTTCACTCGTTTATTATTTATCTACAAGTATAAAAACAACTATTGAACGAAGATACCCGAGAAACTATACTAAACAAGTTCTTGGAGTATTTGCTATTTCTTCAAATGCTTTCTCAGTTTGCTTTGTTCCTCCTCTATCCTCTTCTGTTGCATCAACAACTCGGCTTGTCTTTGCAGGGCTTGCTCATAATCGATGACCTTCTGCTCTAACTGACGGATGGCTTTGGGATTGCGATGTGTGATAAACATACTGTCTATATGAGACCTTTGCACGGTAAATTTCTTTATTTTTCATGTTATACCATTGTATATCAGTGAATTATTTCGTATATTTGCGGTATAATTGAATACATTGCCACCTATGGCACAACAAGGAAAATCATTTAACGAAGAAGTATCATTTGCAGACGTCATCTTCGAGAAGCGATATAGGAAAGCCCAAAATGAATTTTTGAATCAAGTCGATATGCTTATCGATCGGTGTGTCCTGTTCGTACGCTTATCAATAAGAAGTATACCAAACGACAGAATGCAGCGGGTGCTCCGGCTTACGATGTTATCCTGCTATTCAAGATGCTCTTGTTGCAAACTTGGTACGGATTGAGTGATTGTGCCTTAGAAGAACGCATCAATGACTCTTTGACGTTCTCTCGTTTTTTAGGTTTGAGTATAGACGCCGTATCTCCCGACCATAGTACTCCCAGCCGTTTTCGTACTTCTCTCACGACCTTGGGAATAATGGACAAGTTGCCGAAAGAATTTAACAAGCAATTCAAAACACATCATATTGAAATTAAAGAGGGTGTTCTCATTGATGCGGGCATCGTTGACAGTCCTTATAAACCGGACGGAAAATTTAGAATCGCTGTTGCGGAAGATCGATAGGATATGCGTATTGAAGCCGAAAAGGCTGAAGAAGAAGCTTATCACAAGTTTCTTTTGGAAGAGCGTAAAGGCATAGACAGTGAATCCCGTCGGGTGAAGAAGAAAGTTTATCGCTATGGTTATAAGAAGCATGTGATGACCAACCAAGCGGGTTTCGTTCAAAAAGTCATCACAACTCCGGCCAATCGTAGTGACATAAATGAGTTGTTTCCCTTATTGGGCGAAGAATCTATCCCCGCATATACTCCCGTTTATGCGGATAAAGGGTATTCGTCGAAAGAAAACAGAGATTATCTGACGAGTCGTCATCTGCGAGATGGTATCATGCATAAAGCTCAACGTAACAAACCGTTGACAGGATTTCAGAAGCTGATCAATCAAAAGATCAGTCCGATTCGCAGCAAGCGGACGTCCGGCAGTATCAGACGATGGTTTCAAGGCGGTCGATGTCGATATCGAGGTCTTGCCAAGACTCATACACAGAACATTCTCGAAAGTATCGCTTTTAATCTTTATCGTACCCCGGGGATAATTATATCCCGATGTTTGGAATGATCGAATAAATCCCTCGTTGGGCTCGGATTTGAAGCCCGACGAGGGGTAAAGGGGGAGTATATTCTTCTCGAAAAGAACTCTAATCATTCCTTTGAAGC
>NZ_RQZH01000055.1 GCF_003932845.1 Prevotella sp. OH937_COT-195 | reverse complement strand
CATCGAAGATACAAAAAATTGCAGACTTGACAAAGTATTTAGGAATTTATATCACTGAATACCAAATATTAAATGACTTTTTAAGGGGCGACTAATTAGTCTCTTTTTAAATTCAAAAGACAAATTATAATATGAATAAACCATAAATAGATAACAACTTATGTCATATCATGATTTTCAGCAGAAGGTCTATTCATACCTGATTAAGTACAAAAAAGAAATACTCAAAATTGATGGCAAGGGTATTTCTGCACGTGAAGTTGAACACGATTGCTTGCTTCCTAAGTCCATATTGTGATGCAAAGATGCCTATTATGCTATATGAGGGTATTAAGACAATTGTAGAAGAGATACAAGAAGGCAAGTTTGCATATAAGCCACATATTGCTGCTTCTGTGCATGTGGCAAGTTCTCAAACAGCATGTGTTAACCTATTTGTGCCAATATTGGAGAGCGAGTATGCTGATAGAATACTTAAAGGGTCAGGAGTCGCGCCCAAAGGGTTTGACCATATTGACAGAAAACAACTTCGCAAAGGCTATTGCTTTGAGTATTGGGAGTCATCATTAGAAGGTTCAAAAGGCCTTCTAGGTGACCATAGCCCTCATGCAGGTACAGACTCAGATGTTGCTATCGCATATCGAAATCAAGGCAACGAACTCTGCCTTTGGCTTATAGAGCACAAGCTAACGGAACAAGAATTTACAACTTGTGGAGGTTATCGTTCAAAAGGTATTTCTGAGTCAGAGAAAGAAAATTGCACATCATGTGACATAAAAGAACTGTTAGAAAACCACGATAAGTGTTATTACCACAAACATTGTGGTTATTATTATTGGAGAATCATGGAAAAACAGTCTTCGTTTTTCTGTGGAAAATATGAAGGTGGTGGTTGCCCATTTAGAAGTGGTATGAACCAACTTTGGAGGAATCAATTGTTGGCATTTGAACTTGAGAATAGAGGTGTATTTTTTGAGGTCTATTTCTCTGTTGTTTCTCATCCAGAAAACTGCTTTCTTGACAAGACAATGAATGAATATCGATGACTTACAAAGAACTCTCCCAAGTTCTATGCCTTTAAATCTAATTTACTTGTTGATAAAGCTGTTGCTTATTTGCCTGATTGGTCAAGTTGGTACAAAAAAGTATATTTGGGAATTGATTAGTTCAACTACACGATTGTAACAATACAACAAATAGAGTTGCTTTATAGAGATTCATTCGGGCGGAACTTTTTATCTTCCTACACCTTGTGCTTTCTTTCGAGATGAAGGCTTTACCATTGCGGCAGCTGTAGCGATACAACGCACTCACCATTGCACATCATCTTCGTCTTTATTCCTGCCCCATCCGGATAGGTTGGACACACCTCCTCCACATGACTCTGCGTAGGTGGTGGCTTGTTTGACATAGTTGATAGCCAACAACATGGCACAAGGTGCTACATGTTGTGCGTTTTCAGTAAGGTCATAATAACCTTTCTCTCGTAAAATGTCACGCTGACTATCGTTTAGAGTCGGGATTATTTCCTGCATAGTCATAACCAGCATCATATTGTAGGTACTGTTGATTCCCATATGGATGCGTGTTGCCTCCCTATCAATATCATCACCTTCCCTTTCCAAGGCTCTCTGGTGTTATCGTTTCATCTCAAAGAGTTTTTCTCGGATATTCTGAAGCTTGGAACTCGTTTCTTCAAGCATCTTGGAGCGTTCGGTAATCTTGGTATCCAGTCGTCCCTTAAAAACTATATTTCAGCGTAAAGTTTGTAAAATCGAAGTTCACGCTGATTTTTTTTATAAGCCACAAAAGAACTCTCATAGCTCTTTTGAAGTCATATGCCGCCGCAGCTAATAAGACATTGACAGCATCTCCTTTCACACCTTTATAAAAGTTGCGAGATAGTCTGTAGTCACTTTTAAGATGTCCTATCGTTGGCTCTATTCCCGCTCGTTTGCAAAATAGTTTGTGTTTCTTTCTCTTTTGGTAGCAGGTATCTTTTGCTTTAGGAACGTCCGGGATGAGTATCTTTGTATCCCCGATCTGTCTCACACCTCTATAACCCTCTGTCTGCCGCCGGGTTATTAATATGTTTCCCGGTCATCCTTTGGGTTTGTTCCAACGTCTTTTGTATGGTATGACCATCGTATTCATTCCTGAAAGAGAAT
>NZ_RQZH01000054.1 GCF_003932845.1 Prevotella sp. OH937_COT-195 | reverse complement strand
TAACCTGCAGGCCGCGCAACGCATGGAAAGCCTGATTCGCACGGTGGCGCTGGATTTATACCCGCTCCCCCAAAAAATCATACAGTACTCTACTTATAACCTATTGAATAAAGGTCTTTATTCAATAGGCTGTCTGAGACCTTTGCAAAATACCCCTTTTACCCAACAGCTGAACCCCAAACACAGGGTTTCGGCTGTTTTCCGTTCCAAATACTCCCTTTATTCCTCTCGGACACCCGATAATTGGGTATCTGAACTGCTATTCAGGCAACAACAGGCGCACGTAGCCTGTTGGCTGCTTTCAACAGGTTCAAACACATCGCCTTCAGATGGCTTTGCGCACTCACTTTGCTCAGACCAAAATAGGCTGCCCGGGCATGACGGAATTTACGGTGCAGCGTACCAAAGCTTTGTTCGACCACATAACGGGTTTTCGATAAATGTCGGTTACGTTTGGTTTGCGCTTCCGTCAGCGGCCGGTTGCGGTGGGATTTGCACATGATGCCGTCCCGCAGCTGATGTTCTTCCAGATGTTGCCGGTTTTCCATACTGTCGTAGCCTTTATCGGCATAGACAGTCGTGCCTTTGGCTAGGCCTTCCAACAAAGGCAGCAGGTGTTTGCACTCATGGGCATTGGCGGCAGTGATGTGCAGTTTCTCAATGTAGCCTTCCGCATCGGTACGGGTATGTTGTTTGTCGCCCAGTCTGTATCGGCCGTCTTTCTTCACCCAACGGGCATCGCTGTCTTTACTCGGTGTGGTTTGGCTATTGACTTGCCCTTCGGCGTCCACTTCTATGGCCTGACGCTGTTTGCCGCCGGCCGTCTGAATAATGGTAGCGTCAACGATGGCGGCGGATGCTTTCTCTACTTTTAAGCCCTTGTCCGTCAGTTGGCAGTCAGTAATTCGGCCAAGGTGTTGTCTTGCGCCAGCCAGTTGCGGTAACGGCATAAGGTGCTGTGATCGGGGATGCTCAGTTCGTCAAAACGGCAAAACAGATGGAAATCGATGCGGGTAATGAGGCTGTGTTCGAGTTCGGGAGCAGAAAGGCTGTGCCATTGGCCGAGCAAAACGGCTTTGAACATAGACAACAGGGGATAAGCCGGACGACCGCGGTGGTCTCGAAGGTAACGGGTTCTTTGATGGTTCAGGTAATGCTCGATCGGTTGCCAATCAATTACTTGCTCCAGCTTCAGTAGAGGGAAGCGGTCGATGTGTTTGGCAATCATGGCTTGGGCGGTTTGCTGAAAGAAGGTGCTCATGAGAAATCCCCTAAATATCTTGGGAGGAAATTTAGGGGATTGGAGGGAATTTTGCAAAGGTCTCTGTCTGTATGATTTTTCGGCGTAAGGGACAAAAAAGGTGTTTTTTTAGAGACGTTGCGCTCTAAGGGACAAAAAAGGTGTTTTTAAGGCTAGCGGATGGATAAATAATCTTTTATAAATTTCAGCTTATTTTCCTTCCGCATTCCCTGATGACAACTCAATCTGCGCTTCAAGTCGGCAAACTTCCCTTCAAGCAGATTGGTCGTTTTATGGATGTTGAGTTCGGGGTAACGCTCAAAGGTAAACAGCCGCTCAAGGCTGCGTTTTAAGCTGTTGTACGCGCTTCTCAAGCGTTTGTGCGTGTAATGCGACTTGCCGGTGATGGGGTTGGTGCTGCGCTCGTTGATGAAGCTTTTATGTCGCTCGTACCACGCCTCCAACGCTCCTGCAAAGCCAGCCCGCGTGCTGTTTTTCAGGCTTAACGCCAACTCGCGCAACTCACACGCCGCCACGCTTTTCGGCCTGCGGGTGAGATAGCGGTTTACAGTCTGTACTTGGTGAAAGTGGCACAGTTGCATCGGCACTCCGGGCAAGAGTTTGTCCAACCCTCTGCGCCCGTCGCAGGTAATGCTCCGGATGACCGTGCCTTTTTCTTGGACTGCGGTGATGGTTGCCAGGTAAAGTGCGGTGGTTTCATAAGCGACTTCATCGACAAACAGCGCCTGTTTGCTGATGGAATCCAAGAGCACCATCACCCCGTAATCGCGCCCGAAGTAGGTGGTATCGATGATGAGGTTGGCGGTTTTTGGTGTCGGAAGTACGGATTTTGTCTGAGCTTTTTTCAGATAGCGGGCGATGGTTTTGCGGCTGATGTTGTAGTGTTTGGCGAGCTCTGCGGCGGTTTGTTTGCCTTGGCTGTAGTGTTGCCATAGTGCGTCTGCATTGAGTTTTTGTCCGCCCGAAAATCGTTTGCCACAGCACGAACATCTGTAGCGTTGCTTGGCATTTTGCCGACCGTCTTTTCTGACATGTTTTGAAGCGCAAAAAGGGCATTTTTTGTGTTCAAAGGTTTTGACTCCGCTTAAAGCCTTGCAGCGTAAGGCTCGCAGCCGTTTTTAACACCTTTTTTGTCCCTTACGCCGATTTTTATGGATATATCCGCTCATCCCCACAGTTTACGCCGCAAGCGGCGGGGAATGTACCCTTAGAG
>NZ_RQZH01000053.1 GCF_003932845.1 Prevotella sp. OH937_COT-195 | reverse complement strand
CCAACACCATCGTAATGGAAATCGTATTTACCAACGTTGCCTTTAAACCAATCCATGGAGGATATGTCACCGTTGTATCTCGGAATTGATGATTCGTTGTAATACAGATGGTATGAGTGGAGACCGCTTTCAACCTCTTTCTGCCATGACCGAACATTATATGTATAGGTCGTGCGCAGATTTCCCTTGCCGTTCACCGCATCTGCCGACAATCGACCAAGTTCATCGTATGAATTGTTTTTCAATGTCACAGGTGCATTACCATCAACAGAGTGAGTGACGGTTAGCAATCGTCCGGCATGGTCATAGGAATAGTTGTAGTCCTCTTGTATCTTCTTGTGAAATTTAGACGAATGCAAATGACGGTGTTTCAGCACGGCACCGGTAAAATCATAGAGAAAATAGTCGCGGTCATAACCGCCGAGATGGTTTGTGGAATGCGTCTGCACAGGTCGGGAAAAACGGTCGTAATAGGTAACATGGTAGTCGTAACCGGCTGACATTCCGCCGTCTATACGCTTCACGACAAAACCTGTGGCAAGACCACGAGGAGTGAACGTTCTTTCGCCGAACCCACGTTAACAATATGCTCTTGTTACTTTAGCGTTAGAGTGAGTTATTTGTTTCCTAAGTTATAGACGGTATTAATAAACTCATTAGTTTTATCTATAGGAAGCAATAATAGAATAAAAACTTTTTATTAAGAGTATCAATAACAACTGTTTCTATATTGTCATCTTTCCATATTGTCTTATAGAAACCTGCACCGTTATTAATAAATTTACTATATTCACTATTTCTAAGTTCATCGTTCTTTTTATTGCAATTAAAGGATTTAAGATGCGATTTCTCAGACATATTCCTTATATAGTTCATATCTAAAATATTATAAACTTCTATCCTGAAACCATTACCATTAAAGTCATTCCAATACTCATATTCCTGTAGAAAGCACACACTATTATTGAGAGGAAAATTAAGTACATTCTCTGCTCTTTTTAGAGATGACCTCTCACAAGCGATGAAAATAATACATAAAATAAATAAGGTGAAATTTCTCATAAATCTATCTTTTCGAATATCCATATCTAATCTTAAAATCCTTAGCCTCTGAAGGGGAAAATGTTTCTACTGCTCTTGTTATAAGTTCATTTTTAACACTTCTTTCACCCCATGGTTTCGAGTCAAAATCATAATGGTCAAAGAAGCCAATTATATTACCTTTAGAATTATAATATAAGGTTGCAGTGCCGAAAGCTTTATCATATTCAGAACTTGAATAAAAACTAACAACTCTTTTAGTACCATGGCCTACAACTTTTCCATTATTGGCATCTATAAAAATGGCAGGCATCTGATTTGAATATTTGGGAGCATTCTCTTTTACATAAAGCAAAATACCTGCAAATCTCTCCCCCGATAATTCAAAATCTCCATTTCCATTCCAATAATTCTCAAATAAGTTTTTACTAAATTCAGAACCAGCTCTTTTTCTTATATTATTTCCTAAGAATCCTAAATCCATTCTTTCTTTGGGTTTAGGACTTTCTCGTTCGACTTTGAAAATATCACCAACTTTTAAATTCAAAATACCTTCCTCATTTATAGAATATCCCTGACAATTTAACATTTTTGTTGAGATTTCGGCAGATGTATTAAGATATTTAGCCAAAGTCCATGCATTATCTCCTTTTTCTGCTACAAGATTCCCATTAGCATCTTCTACCCATTTCCCATCAGTATCGACAAACCGCACCGGATCATTCACACAATACGCATAAGGACTTGTGGAGTAATATTTCTCCGCCAGTGGATCCATCGTGGTGAAGCGGCAGGTGGCGGCATCGTAGCGTCTTGCCCCATAGTCGTATATGTCGAGACCGATTTGGCGTTCGAGTTCCTTGCCGTTGTATTTGTAGGATTGAAAATCGCCGTTCAAGCCCTTGCCCATAAGACCACCGAAAGGGTAATAGTCGTTGCGTTCCTCCAATTTACCATTAGCGTCTGCAACCACACGTACGTTGCCGAGATGATCGCGAAGGAAGAAATGGTAAGTGGGGACACCTTTCTTAATACTGACATATCCTCCGTCAAAAAGAATCTTAACGGGTTCCTTGTCGCTATAAACGATGTTGCCGCAGTAGTCCAACACAGGAAGACCATATATGTTTAGACTTGATGTCAATGTACCAGAATCTGAAAGGGAGTCGGCCAACGACCCGCCCAAATTTATAACAGACGGTAAAGGGACGTCATCATTTCCGGAACGGTCTGACATGACTTCGCTCATGGGCTGCATCAATTTAAGTCCGTTCACACTGTAAATAGCCTGCAACTTCGTGCCTGTCGCACTATAGGTGTATCTAATGAATTTGTTTCGGGACATCGTAATTTCATGCGGCAAATTTAACACATTATATTCTATTTTACAAATTTCCTTGTTCAAATCTTTTGTCATGTTGCCGTTACGGTCGTAAGAATATTCCACAGATTCGTCTGAACCGTCACGGAAATGAAAAGCACCTTTGTAGAGAGGTTCCTCTCCGGATATGTCTGTTGAACGGACAAGTCTGTTGCCATCGTATTCGAGAACGAGATTATCAACAAAACCGTATTCCCCGTCGTCAAGAAGTCCATTTCGAGTGAGTGAAAGAATGTTGCCCATTCTGTCGTATTCGTAGGAAGTATTGAATCTGGCATTTTCAGAACCGTCGTAAGTCTTGTATTCGGCCTTTTCCAAACGACCAACACCATCGTAATGGAAATCGTATTTACCAACGTTGCCTTTAAACCAATCCATGGAGGATATGTCACCGTTGTATCTCGGAATTGATGATTCGTT
>NZ_RQZH01000052.1 GCF_003932845.1 Prevotella sp. OH937_COT-195 | reverse complement strand
ATTGACACTCAATTGGGCGGCCAACTTGCTCGGCACTTGGAAGCAGACTGTGAAAAATGATGTTATGCAGGCGGTATCGGAAAAGACGGTAACATATAACGATGCCGACGGTAACATGCACACCGAAAAATTGGAGACTCTGATAGCGCAGAATGCCAACGGAGTGTCAATCAGCGCAAAGGTTAACGACCTCGAACGCGCGGGCATACATCTCAACGGCAAAGATTCTCGTATAGACCTGCTTGCGGAGCATACACGTTTTCTTGCACCGACGGGACTTCCTTTCATAAAAATCGGTATGGACGAACAAGGTGTGCCGTATCTTGTTTTTATGATGCCCGACGGGGTGACGCCGGCATATAATCTCGGATACACGGGGTTGACGCAAATAATAAACGACAGTGTTAAAGCCGGTTTCGGGACTCCTTTGCGATTGCGGTACTTGGGTATTTTGGAAGACCTTGAAGAGGGCATAAGTGCGGAGAAACTTTTCAAAGCCTGCGACCCTTACGGAATGGCTGCATATTTCCGCTTTACCCAATCGAGGGTGCGGCAGGCTGACGGCACGCTTCAACTCGTACCGGGGGGCGTTGATGTTGACGGAAAGTATTATGACAGCAATGCCATGAGCGCAAACAGTCTGCCGACGGGACGAACCCTGAACGAGTGTTGCGGTTCTTCGGTAATAACACAGCAAGTCTATACTTTATGGATAAGTGAGTACACCTCACAACAAGGGTGGCAGAATAGTCCGGGACTAAATCCACCGACATGGATAACACGTAAGTTCTTAATATATTATGTAAAGGACAGCAGAATTGTTAAAAACACGAGTCTGTCAGTGGAGTTCAGTGTTATTAACGGAAAGAACGTTTACTCGGTGCAACCGTGGCAAGGTACAGACCCCGGAATTTATGTACCCGCAGACGTTTGACAGTTATTTGATAATTTAAAAAGTTCAAGATATGACGGCATCAGAGAGAAAAGAGATTGTTAACGAGGTGTTGGACACTATACAAGCCAATGCCATCGATGCGGAAATGAGTTTCAGCATTGACAGCGAGGGGTACTTGTGTGTGACCACCGAGAGTGTATGACTTTTAAAAAGGATATTGTATGGCAAAGACAACGGTAAGAATAGGAAAAGTGACGATGACGACACACGGCAAGTATGACGCATCGAAGTCGTATCCGCAACTCGGAGTTGTGACAGACGGCGACGGTTTGAAGTGTTATGTCTCGCTAGTTCCCGACAACAAAGGCAACAACCTTGACGACACCTCGAAATGGCGTTTGATGATAGACGCTACTTCGGCAGTGACAAAGGCAGAATCGAGGGCGGACGAGAATACGAAGAAGCGGGTGGTGATAAAGACCGTTTCCGATTCTTCGGAAACTCTTCTTCCTTGGAAGATGTACGAGTTTCCCGAGATGCCATCGTTGAACATTTCGCTCTCTCCACCCGTCGAGGGCGAGTTGAACGAGTGGCAATTCTCGTTTGACAGCGGCTCCGCGGCAACCCGCCTCGCGCTCCCACAGGGCGTGGTGTTGGCATCTGCCGTCTCGGTCTTGCCCAATATGCACTATGAGGTTACCATATTGCATAACGAGCGGGAGAAGAAATATTACGGCATAATGGTTGGCTGGTCACGTTAAACGGAGGATTGTGTATGACAAGAGTATATTCAAGGCGGCAAATAATGGGGGATTTTCTCACGGTCAAACCGTATGTCAGCGAGGGGCTTAAATTCCATTTGGACATGAGTGACTATGCCCCGGAAACCAATACGGTGCGGGAAAAAGTGAAAGGTTGGGATTTTAAACTCAATAATTGTGAATGGAAGGGAAATCATATCCTTTTCGCACCGGACAAGAACCAATATGTGACAAAACCGCCTCATTGGATTAATTGTCCTGAACATACTATGGGTGATTGGGGATTGCAGGCTAAAAAGGCAGGGGAGAACAATTGGACGGTAGAAGTTGTGCTTAGGAGAAATCACTTACATCCACTTGACTTAAACACAGGTTGGCACAACAATGCGACAGAATTTATTGTTCAAAACGGACTTTACTATACACCCGGTTATGTAACAAATATTCAAGATAATTGGGTTACATACTCTATCGAGTGCAATCAACCTTGGAATAGAACGAAAGTAGGATTGCTTCCCTCCATTAAAGATACGGTAGGACAATTATTCACTCACAGCCTTAATGCCGACCACAGTATCTACAACGGTACCGACTATGGTATGGGAGATTATGTATCTATTACACGTAGAAATGGCCTTGGTACTTTAATGGGTTGCAGACATGACGGTTGGTACTCATTCCGAGGTGAAATCTATCAAGTAAGGATATATCACAGAACCTTAAGTGAAGACGAGATGAGATATAATCAGGAGCAAGACAGAAAGAGGTACGGAATTATTTTTTAAACAATACAATATATGAAACAATACAAGAGAGAGAAAGACGGTGTCACGGAATTTTTCCGAGAACCGCTCATCAAGGACGGGAAACAGATATTCAACGCGTCCGAGGAGGAGATGAACGCGGCAGGGTGGGAAGAATATAACCCACCGCCTGCAAGTGTAGAGAACTACGAACCTGCCTACGAGGAAAAGGTGGTGATGCTTATTCGCGAACGGTACAGTGTTGACGACGAGATAGCACTGTTGCGCCAGCGCAACATCAAAGAACAAGAGTACAGAGAGTATTTCGAGTTCTGTGAGAGGTGCAAGGAAAGGGCGAGGACAGAAAACTCAACAGATTCTGCCGGCGAATGAATGGTTTAAAAGTTTTACTTTAATTATTGCAGTAATATATGAATAACGGAATTATAACCTATGAGAT
>NZ_RQZH01000051.1 GCF_003932845.1 Prevotella sp. OH937_COT-195 | reverse complement strand
TGCTCCTTTTCGGATAGGCTGGCAGAAATCACTCTCGTAGTCTAGATTTCCATCCAAATACGCCCATTCTGCAAGAAAAACACTCCTTTTAATAGACAATGCCTTCTTGTCTTCAAGCATAGCTACAATTTCTTTATAAGCAGACTCAAATCGTTCCTCGATTTGAATCTGTTGCGCTTTTGAATTAGAAACAAAGAGCACACAAAAAACTAATAGAACTAATTTATTTCGCATTTATATTTTCTATTCAAGAGTCGTTAAAGTATATTCCGTTAATTATGTTTGCAAAAATAACAATTTCCAATTACTTTGCACAAATTTTGCACGTCTATATTACAATACTTGTCCAAGAAACTCTGATGCCATGCGGTTAATTTCATCAATGTCCATCGGTTCAAGCACGATTTCTTCTGGTTGCAAGTTCAGCAGGAACTGCATATAGCTGGGGAGAGTTAACAAATGCCCTTCCCTGCCTATATTGTAATCACCGAACTTTATAATCTGTTTGACATGATACTTCTCTGGGTGATTCAAAACAGTTCTTGCACTTTTAGCCTTGCTTGACTTTGCTTTGACTTCCAGCGGAACACACTCTCCATTCATTCGCACAAGAAAATCCAATTCCAATCCAGAATCCTTTTGGAAATAGTAAAGGTTCTGCGTTTTCTTGTGAAGCGTGTCGGCCATCAGATTCTCGTATATAGCACCTTTAAAACCACCAAGATTGCCTTGAAGAATGTCTGCGCGTGTTCCCTCTCCAAGCATCTCTACGAGCAAGCCAATATCGGACATATAGACTTTGAAAACATTGTCCTTGGCATTGCCTTCCATCGGAAGCCCAGTGATGTCTGTATTGTAACAACGGCAGATAATACCTGCATCTTCCAACCATTGTAGCGACCCGGCATAAGTCTCTCCGCGCCCTCCTGGCTTCACCTTACTGTACTGGAATTTTTTATTTTCCTTTGCCAACTGTTTTGGTACGGAGTTGAAACACTCACGGATATGTGGCTTGTCTTTGTCGGGAGCATACTTTACCATATCGTCGCGATACTCCTTCAAGATGGACTGATAGACCTTTCTGACCTCGTTCATGTTATTGGTTCTGAGGAAAACATTGACTGCGTCAGGTAGTCCTCCGACAGCAACATAAAGGTTCAGCATATTCTTCAAGGCAACATGTATGCCGGCAGGAACAGGAGATTCTTGCGCGTAGCATTTTGAGAGAGCGTCAATAACTCCAGTGCTCATGCCGTTGGCCCATAGGAACTCTTCAAAGTCCAGCGGATACATTTCAATGATATCTTCAGAGCCGACTGGAACAGAATTGATGCCTGGATCTTTCGTTTTTGACAACCTGCGGTGTCGTTTCTTTAGTTCATCACCATACCCCTGCACTCCAAGTAGTGAACCTGTTGCAATCACATCGAAGCGGCCGTCCTCCTTGAAGAACTTCAGTGAAGTGCGTGCTTCAGGGCATTCTTGTATTTCATCAAAGATAAAACACGTTTCTCTGGGAGTGAAAGTCACTCCAGAAATCTGTGCGGACAAGTTCAATAAGATGGTGTTCACATCTTTTGCACCAAGAAACGCTGTGATACGCTCAGGCTCCTTTATGAAATTGATATAGACAACAGTCTTGTAATTTGTTTCTGCGAAGTGCTGTGCTATGAATGTCTTACCACACTGACGAATGCCCATTATCACCAAAGGCTTGTGTCCCGTAGAGTCTTTCCACAGGGTAAGAGAGTCTTCTATTTTCCTTTTCAGCATATTTTAAAACGATTTTGTGCTGCAAAGATACACTTTTTCCAACGAATAACCATCATTTTAACGCACTTTTTCCAATGAATAATATATATTTTAACGCATTTTTTCAAGCGAATATGCCAAAAGCTAACTTGAATATGACCTCAATATACCCAAAAAAGGACTTGCCCAAGCGGACAAGTCCCTTTACTTTGTTGTCGGATTAAAATTATTCCTCTACGGCTGCCTGGGCGGCGACTAATTTTGAGGCGATTTTGCTGATTATTAGTTATTTGCGTTTGAGCTGGTCAACATTTGGGCTGCATTTTTCGTGCATTCTGCACGTTCTGCACGTTGATGTCTCGTATTATTTCGCAAGAATATTCGCTTACGTAATAAAGTCTTTCTTCATCTTATCTTTACTTTTAAAGGTGAGTTCATTTTAAAATCCTTGAAAAAATCGTTCCGTCTTGGAATGTATACTGCACAAGTCCATATTTTTTGCTCCAAGCATAACTCTTTATAGAGTTAGCGTGATCATAATTTGTAATTTGTTCTGTATTCCTTTCGTCAAAAAACATTATATCATTGAACGTGAAACTGTTGACTTTTAATGTTGTCAATTTTAGAGGTATTTCTCTTGACCATCTTCCTAATAGCCCGCCCGAAAAAAAGAGAGGCTTGTTATTATACAATTTTTGAACATAAAGAGTTCCTACGCATCCAGTAGCTCTATTAAAACTATAATGAATGCATCCCCCAGCTATATAATCCGTATTACTTGTATTAAAGTATGCCATGTTGAAAGGATTCAAAGAATTGTAAATCTCAATTTTATATATTTTAGCAGTATCTTTTGTCCCATTACTAGATTGGAAATACATAATTTCGCCCTCATGTCTATTTGCCACCCATGCCAGTTCCTCATCATTCATGTGTGTTATGTAATGATAAACGCAAGAATGGAAAAAGAATAAAAGAAGCAAAATAGAAGAAGTCCATTTTAACAATCTTTTCATGGCTCTGGAAGTTTATGTTTCAAAAAATCATCTATAGTATGAGTCGGTACTATACCTGTTGGAATTCCTATTGTTTTTCCCGGAAGAGATAGGCCTATCTTTTCTTGAAGATTATTCAGCATGTCTCCTCCCAATCTAATATTACCAATACCGATTTTGGCCCCTATAGCACGATAATTCACTACATTAGGATCTTTATTTAATCCTCCTACTAGTTTTGTTAACCCACTAACTGCAGCAGGATTAAATGTTATAGCAGCCCTACCTGTTGCCATGCTTGAGGCTATTGCTTCTCCTCCTCCAAGTGAGTGCCCTACAAATGTCAATTCACTATTCCCTAACTCATTAGATAATGTTCTTGCATTATAAATGGCTGTGTGGTATTATAAATGGCTGTGTGGTATTGAGGTGCAGCACCTGCAAGTTGTGCAACATCTTCTATTGCATCTTCAACAGAATTAGTACCAGCATAGACATACGCGTATTCTGTGATCCCATCTTTAGTACGTTGGAATAATGTTGATTGCAAGCCATTCGGATAAAAACGTGTGTAATCCTTTTGAATAGACGTTTCATAATCAGACACTATCCATCCACTTTTTGCTAATTGTAAGGCATATTGCTCCATTGCTTGTCTATTATCTTTGTACGCATATGCAGCCATTAACGCAGCCTCTGAAGCTTTAGGTCTTTCTCCGTCAGGATCGATAAACTTGACCGGATTTCCGAAACAATAAGCATACGGCGAAATCCAAGGCCATGCATTTGCATTTACTGTTACCATTGAAATAGCAAGTGAAATTAAGACTTTCTTTAATCTTTTCATAATGATCTTATTTTATGATTTGTACATTCTTTCGGATTCTCTCTATGTCTTCTGGACTTTGCTTCCAC
>NZ_RQZH01000006.1 GCF_003932845.1 Prevotella sp. OH937_COT-195 | reverse complement strand
CTATAATTTTGTCTTTGGTAATCATCGCTTGGTTGTTTTGCAAACAACTGATTTACAACAATAAAATTACAAAGAACTAACGAGATTACCAACTTTTAAAAAGACTTTCTTAACCCGAACTCGCATATATATAAGTCAATGTGATAGTTGGTGTTAAAAATAATTTTACATAAGGAATTAATTCTGAACATCAACTTTTGGTTTATTCTTCAGAAAGAAGATGGTTGAGAAAAGCGTCAAGTTCCTTATCAAGTCCCTGCATTAAATCGCCACCAATGATTACCGTGTCATCATCAGCTACATAAAGTTCTGAAACATGTTCTCTCTCGTCATTTTCAAGGACAAGGTTGTATGGCTTTATTATACCGAGATTGTCTATCTTGCTTTTATTGTTGATTATGGTTTCACGTAATATTTTTGCAACGTTTGAGTAGAAATCTGTTTCCTTGTTTTCTATCCATTGATCAACGACACAACGTGTAATCTCGTTGTCATCGTCATCGAAAGCAAGCAGTTCTCCACTTTCTTGAACAACTTTTATATGTAAATCGGTCATTATTCCCGGTTCGGAAACGCAAGGAAACTTTTGTACTATTTTTCCAAGAAAGCGTTCAATCTTTTGAATTGTCTGTTCGTTTGTATTCATATTTTTTTCTTTTTTCCTTTACTTTCATTCCCGACTCTGTCTAATGCTGTAACAACGTATGTTGCCCTGCCTGTTTCAATTATGTTATAAAAATTGTTTGTTGTTATTGCAACAATCTTTGAAGGATCGCCTATATTGATGCGTTCTCCATTTGAAAACTTGTAAACTACATATTTAACAGCTTTGTCTTCCCAACTTTTACCTTTTGGTGCAGTCCAAAAAAGTACGGAACCATCCGGAGTGTCAATTACTTTCATCTTTCTTACTTTCTTTGGAGCATTACCATCAATAAACGGCATTAAAGGCTGAAGTGCAGGAAATTTCCAATAATGATTTCGAAGTGTAATACCATAATTACCTACATTATCTACGGCAGCCTTTGAATACCACAATACCGTTCCTTTCACATTGCGCATTTCGCTGTGCAATTTGAATTTGGCTGGCATTTGGTTTATGTTCGGATTTTTTAAATCTGCTTTTTTTACGGTACGTTCTATATCTTCTCCGATATACAAAGGACGCTTTGTTATATGAGTATTCCACCATTTAATTAAAGTTTCGTAATCGGCTGCCTTATGTCCGATTTCCCAATAAAGTTGCGGCACCACATAGTCAATCCAACCGTTATTTACCCACATAAGGACATCTGCATACAAATCATCGTAATTCTGTAACCCATTTGTTTCGCTGCCTATTGGAGATGTTTTCTTGTTACGATATATGCCGAAAGGTGACACTCCAAACTTAACCCATGGCTTGACAGAGGTTATGGAATCGTGCATTTGTTTTATGAAAACATTAACATTATAACGTCTCCAGTCTCCGATATTCTTTATTCCGTTGTTGTTTTGCTTAAATTGGCGTTCATCATCTATTTTCTGTCCTGCAACGGGATATGGATAGAAATAATCGTCTATGTGAAGTCCGTCAACATCATATCGTTTAACTATATCGTTGACGATTTTACAGATATATTCTCTGCATTCCGGTATTCCCGGGTTTAAAATAAATTGACCGTCATATTCGAACACCCACTCCGGATGACGTATTACGACATGGTTTCTTGAAAGGTTGTTGGTACCTTTGGTTTTTGCACGGTACGGATTGATCCATGCGTGTATCTCCATTCCGCGCTTATGGCATTGTTCAACCATCCATTTCAACGGATCCCAATATGGTGATGGAGAAACGCCTTGTGTTCCTGTGAGAAAGCGACTCCATGGCTCAAACGAACTCTCGTATAGTGCATCGCATTCCGGGCGCACCTGGAATATTATGGCATTCACACCGTCTTTTTGCAGTTCGTTAAGTTGATGTGTCAAAGAGGATTGCATGGCATGTGTGGAAAGTCCCGTGAATTGCCCGTTCACGCACTGCACCCATGCACCGCGGAATTCTCTTTTAGACTGAGCATACACATTGCCACAAGTAAGGATAATTATTAGTGATGTGAATATAACTATTTGAAACTTAGATGTTTTCATAATGAATATTAATATTTGAATTCAAAGGTACAAAAAAAATATATTATCTCCAAATATTTCAAACATATTGACTCAAAATTAAACTTTTGCACTTAGTTTTTGAATTTTCAGGAACAAAAATTTTAAGTTGATTCAAAAAGTTATGACCAAACTTGGTTTTCCCAAAAGTGTTGATGTCCGGATGTGCTTTTTATAATTGCAGAATTGTTTTCTGTCAATTATGCTATCGTGTCGTAAAAGTGTTGTGTCATGCGCGTTGTGTACAATATTTGAATGGAAATTTTGGCAGTGTCGATAATTCTGCTTATCTTTGCACCTCTTAAAATATAAAATGATATTTTGATAAGAGAACATACGATATATGGAAAATAAAGAGAAGATAACAGCCGCAAGAAAATTTGCCGAACATGCAGGGCTTGACCTGCTGAAGACAAATGAAAACATATTGGAGGAATGGAATAACATGAACATGTTTCGCCGCTCAATAGAAGAACGGGAGGGATGTCCGCAGTTCGTTTTCTTCGAGGGTCCACCCTCTGCAAACGGACATCCGGGAATACATCATGTGCTTGCGCGTGCCATAAAAGATACATTCAACAGATATAAGACGATGAAGGGCTTTCAGGTACATCGCAAGGCGGGATGGGATACTCACGGTCTTCCGGTGGAACTTGGAGTGGAAAAAGAACTCGGAATAACGAAGGCTGACATAGACAACCATGCTTCTGCAAAGTATATTTCGGTGGCTGAATATAACGCCAAATGTCGTGAGAACGTTATGAAGTTTACTGCAGAATGGCGTGAACTTACGGAAAAAATGGGGTATTGGGTAGATCTTGACAATCCTTATATCACATACGACAACAAATATATAGAAACATTGTGGTGGTTGCTTAAACAACTCTACGACAAGGGACTATTATATAAAGGATATACAATACAGCCATATTCTCCGGCTGCAGGTACGGGGCTTTCGAGTCACGAACTTAATCAGCCGGGATGCTATCGTGATGTTAAGGATACCACTGTTACGGCACAGTTTGAAATTGTAAACCCACGGCCGGAAATGACAGGTTGGGGCAAGTCGGTATTCCTAGCATGGACAACTACACCGTGGACTCTTCCGTCAAACACTGCATTGTGCGTAGGACCGAAGATTGATTATGTGTGCGTACAGACATACAACCCATATACCGGTGAGAGAATATCTGCCATCATGGCAGCCGCACGTGTAGATGCCTATCTTAATCCGGACGGAGAATACCTTGAACTCGAAACATACAAACCGGGAGACAAGGTGATACCATTCCGAATAGTTGGTAATTATAAAGGTTCTGACCTCGTGGGAATGAAATTCAAGCAACTCATGCCGTGGGTAAAGCCGTCTGAGAAACTTGATGATAATTCTCCTGAATTTGTTAAAGAGGCTGCGGAAAAACGTCAGATCAGTATCTTCTCCGTTGGTAATGACAATTTCGTGGAGATGGAAGAGGAGGCATTTCGCGTAATCCCCGGTGACTATGTTACCACAGAGGATGGAACGGGTATTGTACATATCGCACCGACATTCGGTGCTGATGACCAAAAAGTGGCAAAGGCGGCAGGCATACCATCGCTGTTTATGATTACACGTGATGGCGAAACACGTCCGATGGTTGACCTTCAAGGAAAATATTACATGCAAGAAGAACTTTCAGATGAGTTTGCAAAAAAATGTCTGAGGTCGGAAATGTATTCAAAATACGAGGGAAAATTCGTAAAAAATGCATACGCACCGGAGTTCAATATTGATGGGAAATATGATGAGAAGGCTGCAGCAAAGGTAGAAGACCTGAACATTATGCTTTGTATTGAAATGAAACAAGCGGGCGGAGCATTCAGAATAGAGAAACATGTACACAATTATCCACACTGTTGGCGAACAGACAAGCCGGTGTTGTATTATCCACTCGACTCTTGGTTTATACGCTCCACGGCATGCAAAGAACGCATGGTGGAACTAAACAATACAATAAATTGGAAACCGGAATCGACCGGTACCGGACGTTTCGGAAACTGGCTTGAAAATTTGAATGACTGGAATCTGTCTCGTTCACGTTTTTGGGGTACACCGCTTCCTATATGGCGCAACAAGGATTCGCGCGAGGAAATGTGTATAGGAAGTCTTGAGGAATTATACAATGAAATAGAAAAGAGTGTTGCAGCCGGTATTATGAAGAGTAATCCCATGAAAGATAAAGGCTTTGTACCGTGCGACTACTCCAAGGAAAACTATGACAGGATAGATATGCATCGTCCTTATGTTGACGATATTGTACTTGTCAGCGAGACAGGAAAACCATTGCACCGTGAAACAGATCTCATAGACGTATGGTTCGACTCGGGATCAATGCCTTATGCGCAGATTCATTATCCGTTTGAGAATAAAGAATATATAGATGAGAGGTTGGCGTTTCCTGCCGATTTTATCAATGAAGGCGTTGACCAAACACGTGGCTGGTTCTTTACGCTTCATGCCATAGCCACTATGGTATTCGATTCTGTAGCATTCAAAAATGTCATATCTACGGGACTTGTACTTGACGCCAAAGGAATAAAAATGTCTAAGCATATAGGCAACGTGGTAAATCCATTCTCTGAGATAAAGAAGAACGGAGCCGATGCCGTACGTTTTTATATGATGACAAACACACAGCCGTGGGATAATCTTAAATACGACCCGAAAGGAGTGGAGGAAGTGAACCGCAAATTCTTCGGTACTCTCTTTAACACATATTCCTTCTTTTGCCGCTATGCAAATGTAGATGGTTTTGATTATTCGCAGCCGGATATACCCGTTAATGAACGTCATGAGATAGACCGTTGGATACTATCCGAACTAAACTCACTAATCATCGGTGTCGATGAGGCAATGAACGATTTTGAGCCAACGAAAGCAGGACGAATGATAGATAAGTTTGTCAATGACGACCTGAGCAACTGGTATGTTCGCTTGAACAGAAAACGTTTTTGGGGTACAGGCATGTCGAAGGATAAAATCGCAGCATACCAGACATTATATACTTGTCTTGAGAATGTGGCGAAACTGCTTGCACCTTTCGCACCTTTCTATGCAGATCGTCTCTATACAGACCTTGTGAGCGTTACGGGACGTGAAAGTGCAGTTAGCGTACACCTCGCAAAATTCCCTACTCCCATCGGAGATACCGATTTGGAACTCGTGGAACGAATGCGAATGGCGCAGAAAATCACATCTATCGTACTTGCACTTAGACGTAAAGTAAATATAAAGGTGCGACAGCCGCTACAGCAGATAATGATTCCTGCCATTGATGAAGAACAACTACAACGCATTGAGTCTGTGAAAGACCTTGTTTTGAGCGAAGTAAATGTGAAGGAATTGCAATTCGTTGAAGGTCAAGGAATCCTTGTAAAGAAAGTAAAGTGTAACTTCAGAACAATGGGGAAGAAGTTTGGAAAACTGATGAAAGGTATTGCGGCAGAGATGTCGGTTCTTGGACAGGAAGATATCATGCGTCTTGAAAACGAAGGTAGTATAACTCTCAACATACATGGGGAACAAGTAACGGTAGAACTTGCAGATGTAGAGATTGTGAGTGAGGACATACCGGGCTGGCTTGTCAGTAACGAAGGTAATCTTACTGTGGCTCTTGATGTAGAACTAACAGACTCATTGCGTCAAGAAGGCATGGCACGAGAACTGATTAACCGTATTCAAAACATTAGGAAAGACAGTGGCTTTGAGATAACTGATCGTGTCAACGTAAAACTTGCACCCAATGATATTATTGATGCTGCGGTGAGAAATTTCGGAGAATATATTGCCTCACAGGTTCTTGCCGATAATATTATAGTTGCCGAAAATAACGGTGCAGAGATCAAATTTGATGATTTTGTGCTGAATATCAAAGTAGATAAGATATAGATTTATTAACCATATTAACACTTAACGACTATGGCAGACAAAACACGTTACAGCGACGAAGAACTCGAGGAGTTCCGTGGCATAATAAATGAGAAATTGGCGACAACCCGTCATGACTATAATGAAATGATGCGCTCGCTGATGAATGCTGATGGCAATGGTGTTGAAGACACATCGCCGACGTATAAAGTACTTGAGGAGGGAAGTGCCACTCAGACAAAGGAAGAACTGATACAACAGGCAGGTCGTCTTCAGAAGTTTATCGTGTCACTCGAAGCGGCACTTGTCAGAATAGAGAACAAGACCTACGGCATTGATCGTATTACCGGAGAATTGATCCCGAAAGAACGTCTGCGTATTGTGCCTCATGCAACATTGAGTGTGCAGTCTAAGGAAGCAAGGAACAAATAAATGCGTGACGATAACAAACGTGCTGCCATCATTGCAACAATCTTGGTTGTTGCAGTGTTGGTTATAGATCAGGTTATTAAAATCGAGGTCAAGACCAACATGCGACTTCACGAGGTAATTGATATTACTGGTTGGTTCAAGATAAACTTTATTGAGAACAACGGTATGGCATATGGTATGACTTTTTTCAATAAGTTAGCACTTAGTCTGTTCCGTATAGTGGCTATATCCTTTATCGGATATTATATTGTAAAAGTTATAAGGAAAGGTGCACGTATGGGATATATCGTTTGTCTGTCCATGGTACTTGCCGGTGCCATGGGCAACATGATTGACTGTATGTTCTACGGACTGATATTCAATTCTTCTTCTCCGGCCTATGTAAGTTATTTTGTGCCGTTCGGCGATGGTTATGCTCCGTTCCTTATGGGTAAAGTTGTGGATATGTTCTATTTTCCTCTCATAGAGACAACATGGCCTGAATGGGTTCCTTTCGTGGGTGGAGATGAATACATATTTTTCAGTCCGGTGTTCAATTTTGCAGATGCCAGCATAAGTGTCGGTGTGGCAATATTGCTGCTGTTCTACCGAAAGGAACTTTCTTCGATAAGTTTCTCACGCAAAAAGGTATGAAAAGGCTTCGTGATATATTGCTTTTTTTCTCGGTTTGCTATTTCTTCACAGCTTGCAAGCCGAGTGTTCCGAGTGAAATAATACAGCCCGGTGAAATGGAGGAGATATTGCTCGACCTCCATATTGCCGAGGGCATGGCAAATGCTAATCCCTCTGCAACCGATAATATGGAGTATTACAAGTTATTGTATCGGCTCGGAGTATTTAAAAAGCATGATATAACGCAGGCACAGTTCGATTCATCTATGGTTTATT
The DNA here is from genome assembly GCF_003932845.1 of Prevotella sp. OH937_COT-195. GTDB lineage: Bacteria > Bacteroidota > Bacteroidia > Bacteroidales > Bacteroidaceae > Prevotella. Next base: position 88,119 of record NZ_RQZH01000006.1, on the reverse strand, counting down.
ACTCACGTCATGCCGACCGCCTACATGATATTTACGAAGAAGTTGCAGAACGTCTCGGCAAGAAAGCCATAGCATTAGGTGCTTCGGCCGCAGATGTAAATCGTTACGGCACGATAACGTCTGATGCCGATACCACTAATGTTTGGTTGGGAGAAAACTCTATAATATTGTTGCCACATCCGCCGTACAACACTTATTCGTTCACGATAGTTGCCGATAGTGTTTATAAAAAAGGAGACCGTATGATATTGAATTTTGATTCCGATTTCATATTCCAGACAGGGATACAGGATGGTGTCGCCATGCTTGCAGTTGTGTTCAAAAATGACAGCGTAGCATCTAACATGGTTCATTTCTCCGGCACAATGCACCAGACAGTAGAGGTAACAGACAGTCATCATCTCGGAATAAAGGAAATTAGAGGATTTTTTTATATGAACACGAGAGATTTGCAACAAGATGTCACGACTTTAAAAATTATTTCCATACATAATATTCGCCTTATACGTTTCCACGACCGTGCCGGTAAGAATTCACACAATGATAGAATACCGCCAGCTGACGGAGTGCCGGAGGAGAGGAAAGATACTGCCGTACAACTTGATAAATATGCACTTGAAAAGTTTTAGTTGATATATGGAAGACGTTAGGAGAGTTGCTGCCCACGAAGTTGATGTATGCGGAGAATACTTGCTCAATAACGCTGTGGTAGAATTGTCCGGAGGTCACGTACGGAATTACTATACGTTCTCCTTAGAATTGCCATTTACGGAATGGTTAGGTGGCACAATAAAGATAATAAGAGATTCCGATGGAGGGCTTATAGCTTATTGGAAAGGTAAACAGATTAAATGAGAGTATTAATGGTAGGTTTATATAAATTGGTCTTTTCAGACTTTGAGGCTGTTTATATACTTGCCTAATATTAAAAGTAAATAATTCTCTTTATAACAATGAATTTCGATATTAATAAGACAAAGGAAATTGCAAAGAGATACTTCAACATGATGCCCGACAAGAGTGACGAGCGTGATACGATAGAACGCATTGAGAGTGGCGTGTCTTTCCGTGGTGCAAACTTGTGGGTACTTGTATTTGCAATTTTTATCGCATCGCTTGGACTTAATGTTAATTCAACAGCGGTTATCATAGGAGCAATGCTTATATCGCCACTTATGGGGCCTATACTGGGTTTGGGACTTGGCATAGGAATTAACGACATGGTATTGTTGAAAAGGTCGGGCAAGAATCTTGTTGTGGCTACGGGAATAAGTGTGCTTACAGCAACGATATATTTTGCATTATCACCACTCAGCGAGGCACAATCGGAACTTCTTGCACGTACTTCTCCTACGCTTTATGATGTTCTTATTGCACTCTTTGGAGGTGCGGCAGGCATAGTGGCACAGGCAACCGGTGGAAAAGGCAATGTTATACCCGGTGTTGCCATTGCCACTGCACTGATGCCGCCGTTGTGTACTGCAGGTTTCGGTATTGCGACTCTCAATTTTAGTTATTTTATCGGTGCATTCTATCTGTTTTACATAAATTCCGTCTTTATATGTATTGCCACTTATCTCGGTGTGAAATTCTTAAAATTCAGACCGATAGCATCACTCGATAGTCATAAGTCGAATATTATTCATAACAGAATATTAATACTTACGGTAGCCACTTTGATACCTGCTGCGGTAATGACATACAATATGTTGGGAGAGACGGTATTTGAAAGTCGTGTAAGAAGTTTCGTTGACAAAGAATTGAACTGGAAAGGATCACAGATAATATCATACGATGCCAATCGGGACGAGAAGCGGTTGAGAGTGGTTGTGGTAGGAAATGTCGTGGCTGATAGTATGCAGCAACAAGCCCAAAGACTTCTTGAGTTCTATGGAATGAAAGATTATCGTTTGCAACTTATACAAGGTGCAGCATCTGCAAATATACAACTGCTGGAGAACAAACTTGCAAAAAATAAAGAAACGCACGAAAAATATGAACAGATGCTTATGGAAGAGACTACGAGGCAGGCTGCTACATACGACTCGCTACAGCAATATCGCCGTTATGAAGAACTTAGTAGTAAAATGAAAGGGGAGATAAAAGTGCTTTACCCATCTGTTAAAAGCATCAGTTTGGCAAAGATGTTATCGGTATCTACTGATACTTTACCACATAGGCAGTATGTCGCTGTAATAGTGGAACTTAAAAAAGATAAGCGAATGAACGATGTTGAACAGAAAAAGATGAAACTCTGGATTGGTGAACGCATTGAGGCAGATAGCCTGAGGTTGTTCATATCTCAATGATAAATAAACACGTTTTACTCCCATAGTCTTCTATTTGCATTAATTTTATATATTTTGTTAGTGAAGTTATCAAGATGCCTATCAACAATAAAAATAAATCTATTTATTTTGTATTGTCTTCTATTTGCACTAACTTTGCAGGCAGAATAAAGTTTATTTAAAAGAAATGATACTTGAAAAAATAGAACAACTTCTTCAAGAAGTGAACTCGCTGAAAGCTTCTAACGCTGAAGAATTAGAAGTTATAAGAATAAAATATCTCAGTAAAAAAGGAGAGATAAATTCGCTGATGTCTGATTTCCGCAATGTGGCAGCAGAAGAAAAAAAGACTGTGGGAATGAACATCAACAAATTGAAGCAGACGGCGGTAGAAAAGATTAACTCACTGCGAGAGCAGATTGTGACAAACGACAATAATTCTGATAATATTGATTTGACACGTTCCGCATATCCGATACCACTCGGTACAAGACACCCATTGACGATAGTTGAGAACGAAATTATAGATATATTCTCACGAATGGGATTTATTTTGGCAGATGGTCCGGAGGTAGAAGACGATATGCATGTGTTCACGAGAATGAATTTCGCTGCCGAGCACCCCGCACGCGACATGCAGGATACATTTTTTGTAGAGACAAACACCAAGGATGTTACGAAAAACATAATACTTCGCTCGCATACTTCATCGGTACAAACACGTGTTATGGAGACACAAAAACCACCGATAAGAGTAATATGTCCCGGACGTGTCTATCGCAACGAGGCAATAACGGCACGCGCACATTGTTTCTTCCATCAGGTTGAAGGACTTTATATAGACAAAGAGGTTTCCTTTACAGACTTGAAACAAGTTTTATTATCGTTTGCACGCGAAATGTTCGGTGCCGATACCAAGATACGCCTTCGTCCGAGTTATTTCCCGTTTACGGAGCCAAGTGCGGAAATGGACATATCTTGCCATATCTGTGGTGGTGTGGGATGTGGTTTCTGTAAACATACCGGTTGGGTGGAAATTCTTGGTTGCGGAATGGTTGATCCTAACGTACTCGAACAATGCGGAATAGACAGCAAAATATATAGTGGATATGCTTTCGGACTCGGAGTGGAACGAATTACCAACCTTAAATATCAGGTAAGCGATTTACGTATGTTCTCGGAGAACGACACGCGTTTCTTGCGAGAGTTTGAGGCGGCTTATTAATTACCGCAAGTAACCGGTAACACTTGATGAATAGGACTTTCGAACATCGTATTTCATACGTAGAGGTGGCAGGGGCGATTATTATCGCCCTAATCATATTGTGGTGTTTTTGGGATAGAACAACAACAAATGTCATTGTTGGTTGTATATTCATTGCTGTTGAAGTTTTGGTCATTGACCGTCTGTTGAATACCATATACGTTATTTCTGATGGCATTATAACAATAAAACGAGGACGATTCGGTGGAAAGAAGGCAATAAAGTTACTTGAGATAGAAAGGGTAGAGCGCGTAAAAACTCTTTTTACCCATTATGTATTGGTTGAATATGCCGGTAGGAAACATGTTACAATATGCACTGTTAATGAAGATGAAATATTAAGAAAATTGAGACAAAACTGTAATGATGAAGATTAAAAAGATTTGCCTGTTGTTTTTTTTGTGTGTCGCAACGTTGAATTGTGTGGCACAAGGCAGCAATGGCAATGACTCTGTGACAATCTTCAGTCAAGACAGCATAACGTTGGATGTTCTGTGGGAGGATAATGTCCTTTACAGAATTGAAGACATAATGAATAGCAATGTATTAAAGACATCGATCGTTGGTGTTGAGATTTATGACCTTACTGATGACAAAGTGATTTATGCTTGTAACGAACGACAGACAATGAGACCTGCCAGTACGCAGAAGATGCTAACTGCCGTAACCGCTCTCGACCGTCTTGGCGGAGATTATGAATATAAAACTCAACTTTGCTATACAGGAGAAATAGATGGAAGGACATTACTCGGTTCACTATATTGCATTGGTGGTTTCGACCCTGCTTTCAACGGCGATGACATGGAATCTTTCGTGTCTGCCGTCAGGGAGGTCGGAATAGACACAATTCAAGGCAATATCTATGCCGACTTGAGTTTTAAGGACGGTGACCGGTTGGGTGAAGGATGGTGTTGGGATGATGACAACCCTACACTTACACCGCTTATGGTAGATAAAAAAGATAATTTTATACAGCGTTTTACATCATTATTAAGACAGAGAGGGATGGTGCTGAACGGATATACAGACGAACAACGGACTCCTTCATCAGCAAAACAGTTATATGTTTTGACACGCCCAATAAATCAAATCCTAAACCGCATGATGAAAAATAGCGACAACACTTATGCTGAATCTATGTTTTATCAGTTAGGTCGTTCTGCAAAAGAAGTAAAGACTCATTATAATAATATAATAAGGAAAGTTGGTCTTAATCCTTCAGACTATTATGTGGCAGACGGAAGTGGTTTGTCGCTATATAACTATGTTTCTCCGCACGAGGAAGTGGCTTTCCTAAGATATGCTTTCGAGAACAAGAATATCTTTGCTCCTCTCTATCTTTCTATGCCTGTTGCCGGAGTTGACGGAACTTTGAAGAAACGTATGCGTGGAACCGATGCAGAAGGTAATGTACGTGCGAAGACCGGCACAGTTACGGGAGTAAGTTCGCTTGCCGGTTATCTTTATGCGCCAAATGGTCATTTTATATGTTTTTCGATAATAAACATGGGTGTAATGAAAGCCTCGACAGGTCGTAATTTTCAAGATCGCCTTTGTGAGGCTCTTTGCCGTCCGTAGTAGTTTGTATATTTTTCAACATTTTAATTTCGTGTTTATTTGCCGATAATTATTTCTGCAAGACGGAAAAACTTACAAACTGTTTTTACTCCGAATATCTTTGCAATGGTCATCTTTACTTTTGTGATAATATTTATACAATCTCCCGCCATGTACCATTTTCCTACGTAATCACTCATGCTGCGCAACATTACTTTGGAGCCGTAACGTGAGAAAGCTGTTATCTGTATGTTTAAAACATGAGCATAATATTCGGCAACAAAATCAATCGGCTGTCTCTTCATTTCATTAATATTATTGTCAAGAAACTTTGTGTGTGCATCCAACAGACTTTGATAATCCCCTTTCTTAGCATTTTGTGTAATGCCTTCCGGATTCTCTATATAGTTGTAATATCCATGAGAAGTTGTCACAACCTTACCCCGCACATTGTTAAGGAGTAAAGGGAGGATATGAACATCCTCAAAATTTCTACCTATTGGGAAGCGGACACCCGAAAAAATGTTGCGTCTGTAAATCTTGTTCCATGAATATGTGTGAGCGTATGCCTTTCCGCGAAACCAATAATCTGTTACATCATACCACTCGGCATCAGGAATACAGAGCTGTTTCTGTTTATTTAAATTGTCAAGTTTAATCACATTATATTCCAATATATCAATGTATTTGTCGTCTTGCATACGAACTACCAATGGCAATAATGTATTCGGAGCAAGATAGTCGTCCGAGTCAACAAATGTAAATATGTCGCCGACTGCCATTTCTAATCCGGCATTACGCGCAGCACTGAGTCCACCATTCTGTTGGTGAATGACCTTGAAACGGTTGTCCTTTGCCGTCCACAAGTCGCATATCTTACCACATTTATCCGGTGATCCGTCATCTACCATTATTACTTCACAGTCTTCAATACCTTGTGAAGCAACACTCTGAAGGCATTTGTCCAATGTCTTTTCAACTTTATATATAGGTATTATGATGCTAAGCATAATATATTTTTATCCGTATTTAATAGTTTGCAAACTTATTGTTTTTTTTAAGAACTTTCAACTTTATCAAGTTAAAGAATTTAAACAGCATTTATTGATGTTTTTGTGGATGTAAGTTATGTGGCATATCAACAATAAAAATAAATGATATTTATTTTGTATTGTCTTCTATTTACACTAACTTTGCAAACGTAATGAAGCATTATGGCTTCTTTTGGTAGGTTATATTTATAAGTAAGTTATTTTTGAAATAAATGAAAAAAGCATTTGTTTTTGTGATTGCAGCTTTGCTTTGCTCAATCATGACGATGCAGATGACGAGTTGCACGGACAAGAAAGTGGGTCAAGATAGTATCATCGGAGACTCCTCCGTACGTGATACTTCTGCATTGGACTCACTTGAGAGTATCATTGAGGAGGCACCTATGCCGAAAACGGCAGATGAACTTTTTGACGATTTCGTGTTCAATTTCGCAGGCAATAGTAAGTTGCAGCGCAATAGAATAGTGTTTCCGCTACCTGTAACTACGGGGAGCAAAACTACAATGTTGCAGGCTAACCAATGGCGTACTGAACATTTCTTTATGCAGCAAGGATACTATACGCTGATTTGTGACAATCGTCGCCAAATGTTATTGGGTAAGGACACCTCAATATGTCATGTTGTGGTGGAGAAGATACTTCTGTCAAAGAAAAGTGTGCAGCAGTTCGTTTTCGACCGCATAAAAGGAAAATGGATGCTGACAGGTATCGTAAACCAAGGCATTGGACAAAACAGGAATGCATCTTTCCTTAATTTTTATAACAAATTTGCAAATGACACTACATTCCAAATAGCAAGTCTAAACAACCCCGTAAAATTTACCGGACCGGATCCTGATGATGATTTTGCCACGATGTCCGGAGAAATAGCACCCGAGACATGGTTTGCCTTTGCACCGACAGACATGCCGCGCGGGCTTATATATAATATAATGTATGGAAAGAACTATGGGGGAGGCAACGAGAAAATTTTCTGTATGCGAGGTATTGCCAATGGACAGGAAATGGAAATGACTTTTAAAAAGAATGGCGGGAAATGGAAACTGACAAAAATAGTGCAGTAAGTTAAATGAAGGACATTAGAAAATATAGTCTGCTTGGTAACAACACTTTCGGCATTGATGTGTTATGCAATCGTTTCATTGAGTTTTATTCTCTTGAAGAGGCACGTCAGGTGGCACGTATATTGCAATCGGATAAATCTCCTTTTATTATCATTGGTGGTGGTAGCAATGTTTTGTTTACCGATAATTTCAACGGGACGGTAGTTCGTTCCGCAATAAAAGGAATATCCTACGAAGGTAATGGAATACTAACTTGTGGATCGGGTGAAAAATGGGATGATGTAGTTATATTCTGCGTTTCAAACAATCTACATGGTGCCGAGAATTTATCGCTAATCCCGGGTGATGTGGGAGCCAGTGCCGTTCAAAACATAGGAGCGTATGGAGCAGAGATTAAGGACTTGATAGAAACTATAGAAGTGGTAGAGATTGATACATCAAACGTGGTAACAATAAATGCTGCCGATTGTGAATATGCCTATCGCCACAGTCGTTTTAAAGGAGAATGGAAGAATCGTTATCTTATTACAAAGGTGACATACCGGCTGACCACCGGAAATTTTGAGCCTGAAACAGGGTATGGCAACATAAACGACGAACTCCGGAAACATGGTATTTTCATGCCCACAGCAAAACAATTGCGTCAAATGGTGATAGACATACGGAGGCAAAAATTGCCTGATCCTGACATAGAAGGCAATGCAGGTAGTTTCTTTATGAATCCCGTTGTTGATAAAAAGAAATATGAGAGTCTTGCAGCACAATATCAAGATATGCCGCATTACACGCTATCAAACGGGAAAGAGAAAATTCCGGCAGGCTGGCTGATAGATCGTTGTGGCTGGAAAGGACGTTCGCTTGGTAGGGCAGGGGTGCATGACAAGCAAGCATTGGTACTTGTCAATCGCGGCGGAGCAACTGGCGATGAGATTGTTGCACTAAGTGACGCGATAAGAAAGGATGTATTGACTAAATTCGGTATAGAGATTTTTCCCGAAGTTAATATTCTTCCCAAGTATTGATTTTATAGTACATTATTATTAATGAAACTAATTTTTCTCGGAACCGGAACATCTGTTGGAGTTCCCACCATTGGTTGCAAATGCCGTGTATGTATGAGTAAAGCCCCACATGATAAGCGGTTGCGTTGCTCGGCATTGGTGGAACACGGCAACACGAGGATACTGATAGATCCGGGTCCAGATTTCAGACAACAGATGCTTTCGCAGCCATATCGTAAGATAGATGCCGTACTACTGACACATATACACTATGATCATGCCGGAGGAATAGATGATCTCCGTCCGTTCTGTAAGTTTGGAGAAATTAATGTCTATGCCGACAATATTACTTCAGAGGCACTTGTAAATACTATGCCTTATTGCTTTGCCGATAATGACTACCCGGGAGTACCAAAGATAAACCTTGTTGGTTTGAAACACCATATTCCATTGCATGTAAACGAACTTGAAGTAATTCCTTTTGAGGTAATGCACGGCAATTTGCCAATAACAGCATATCGTATTGGCGGACTGGCATATATTACTGACATGAAGACAATTAATGAATATGAGATGGATTTTCTGCGCGATGTTGACACGCTTGTAGTCAATGCCTTGAGGTATGCCCCCGACCATCATTCCCATCAGAGTGTAGATGATGCAGTGTCATTTGCTGAAAAGGTAGGAGCGCGAAAAACTTTTTTCATACATTGTTGCCATGACATAGGATTACATTCTGAAGTAAACAAAAAACTCCCACCCGACATGCAACTCGCATTCGATGGGCAGGAGGTAGAAGTGTTTTGTTGAAAATAATTTACTTATCTTTCTTCTTAAATTTGCTCAGAAAGCCATAATATTTACGATAGAGTTTCCAACCGAGCATGGCTCCGTCAAATATTCCCGCACCGGTATTCAACATGTCTGCCATCTTCAATCCTTTTGTAGGTTGTTCGTGCTTTGTCGTTAAATCTTTCCACAATGTATCCATCTGTGCATGGTCTGCCCTTATTCCTGTCAGCAACTGTTGTTTCCTCTCAGATATAGATTTCAGAGTCTTATACCTTGGTGGATTTGCAGGTGCGAGAGTGATATTCTTGTTATCTTCCATATCTTTCGAGTGTTTTTTAAATATCCGCTTTCTTTTCATTGTCGAACAGCATTTCTGCAAGAAACTTTACCAACGGCCTTTCTATTATGGGTTTGCGGAAAAGGTATAGGATAAAAAGTACTATCAGATAAAATGCAGCCACGATACAGAATGCCAATGGGTAGCCTGTTGCCGGTGCCATTGCACATGCTGCGGAGAAAGAGAGATATATGAGCATAAGCAACATTACGAGTGCCGATGCCGCTCCTATTACGAAAATGGTTATTAGGCGTACGACCTTATCGATTACGTCAAGTTTGACATACTCGGTCTGCAACCCGACATAATGCCTAAGCACTTCTACGAGTTGCCCTATCGTTTCAATGTTTCTGTCGCTTGAGAACATGATAATTAATCTTCCGCAGCACTTGCTATTTCAAGGTCGTCTGCAAAATCCTCTATTTCCTTGCGGCTGAGTTTCAGTTTGTGCTTTTCGCAGAAATCCTCGATAGTTTCACTGAGTTTCTTCCGAGTATCCGTTCCTTTTTCCGGTGCCAATAGCAGTCCGAGTGCAGCCCCTGCAATTGCGCCTCCGAGAAATGCGCTGATATAACCAACTGTCTTCATTTCTTGTTGTTTTATTTGTTAAACATTTCGTTTCCTACTGAATTGCAAATATATAAATTCTTTCTTTAACTTCCAAAAAAATAACATCGTTTTTTAGAAAAACCCAACGATTTGTGTCATTTAACAAACTTTATGCGCTCTTTTTTGTAGTGTTTGATTGTTTTTATGTAATTTCGCAGCGGTTTAATTATGAATCGTAACAAGAATATTTCAAATTACAAATAGCAAATTAAGATTATGAAGAAGTACATTTTAGTTTGTGCCGGCTTGGCTCTGGCAATGGCGTTCACAAGTTGTAAATCGTCGGAGAGTGCTTACCGTAAGATGTATGACGCAGCTAAGGCTAACGAAGATGTTGGAGTAAGTGCCATTACAAACGACAATATGGGTGAAGAGACGGTAGTTGTGGCTCCTGTAACAGAACGTCCTATTACGGAAACCACTGTTACTGACAATTACGACAATGTGTCGGTGAGACAGGAAAACGTTCGTGTGGTAAACGGTAACGGTCTGAAGAATTTCAGTGTTGTCGTAGGTTCGTTCAGTGTTGATGCCAATGCCTACGGTCTGCAAGATAAACTAAAGAATGCCGGATACAATGCACAAGTGGCATACAGCGAGGCAAGGCGTATGTATCGCGTAGTAGTGGCAACATTCGACAGCAAGGTTGATGCAGTACGCAGCCGTAACGATTTCCGTGCACAATATCCCGATGCATGGCTGCTTTCGCCGGAGATTAAATAACCGGTACACATAAGACGTGGCGAGGATTGTCTCAATCGACTACGGCAAGCGAAGAACAGGTATAGCAGTCACCGACCCATTGCAGATTATCGCCAATGGGTTGGCGACTGTATCTACATCGGAACTATACCAATTCCTTGTCAATTATATGGCAAAAGAGCAGGTGGAAAGGATTGTTATAGGAAAACCCATGCAACCTAACGGAATGCCAAGCGAGAATTTTTCCCGTGTTCAGCAATTTGTTGCACACTGGAAGAAAGTTCAGCCGGATATTCCTATTGAATATGTTGATGAACGTTTCACTTCTGTTCTTGCTCACAGAGCCATGATAGACGGAGGATTGGGTAGGAAGGCGAGACAAGACAAGGCTCTTGTAGATGAAATTTCTGCCACCATCATACTTCAAAGTTACATGGAAAGAAGGCGAAACCCTTGATTGTCAAATCGAAAAATATAATTATAAAATCGTGATTTTACCAATATACATTTATGGGCAGCCGGTATTGCGAAAGGTTAGTGAGGACATTCCTAAAGACTTTCCAGAGTTGCCGGAACTTATACAAAACATGTTTGACACACTTGCGGCAAGCGAGGGAATAGGTCTTGCCGCTCCGCAGATAGGGCGTGACATACGCGTTGTTATAATTGATCTCGACCTTATCTCTGATGACCTGCCGGAATACAAAGGATTTCGGAAAGCGTTCATAAATCCTCATATTGTTGAATATGATGATACAGAAACAGAGACAATGGAAGAGGGGTGTCTCTCGTTGCCTGGGATACACGAGAAAGTAACACGTCCCACAAGAATTCGTGTGCGTTGGGAAGATACCGACCGCAACGAACACGATGAATGGATAGATGGTTATCTTGCACGGGTAATGCAGCATGAATTTGATCATCTTGATGGAAAGGTGTTCACAGACCGCATTTCTCCACTACGCAAAACAATGATAAAAAACAGGCTGAAGTCGATGTTGCAGGGGAAATATCGTTGCGGATATCGTACTAAACCGGCAAGGAGATAAAGAAAAATGCACAGAATACTCCTTTGCTTGTCAATGTTTATGCCGTTGATGGCAATGGCACAATATAATGTTGACAGACTTGTTACAATGGGGCGAAGCGCGCTCTATTATGAGGATTATGTGCTTTCAATACAATATTTCAACCAAGCCATAAACGCTAAGCCTTTCCTTTACGAACCGTGGTTTTTCAGAGGTGTTGCGAAATACTATCTTGATGATTATGTAGGTGCGGAGAATGATTGTTCCGAGGCGGTATCGCGCAATCCGTATGTAACGGGAATTTACGAGTTGAGGGGACTTTGCCGCATTAGGCAGAAAAAGTACGATGATGCGATATCTGACTACGACATGTCGATAAAATTCGACCCGGCAAACCGTGGATTGTGGTATAACCGTGTTCTTTGTCGAATAGAAAACAAGGATTTTTACAAAGCAAATACCGAACTCGACTCCATGATGGTAAAGTGGGGGGATTTTTCAAAGGTGTATTCCTTGAAAGCAGAAGTCTGTTTGCTACAAGAAGATACATTGGGAGGGGGCAACTATCTTGACAAAAGTCTTGAAATTGACCCATACGATGCCGATGCCTGGATGGTGCGTGCAATGATAAGTCTTTCGAGAAAACAGTGGCATGATGCCGACAGACAACTTGGAAAGGCAATTCACTTAAAGCCAAATATAGTTGGCAACTACATCAACAGGGCACTTGCGCGATATAACATAAATAATCTGCGTGGTGCAATGGCAGACTATGACAAGGCGATAGAAATTGACCCGGAAAATTTCATGGCACATTATAATCGTGGGCAACTGCGAGTTCAAGTGGGAGACGACAATCGCGCGATTGCCGATTTCGATTTTATAATACAACATGAACCGCAGAATTTCATGGCAGTATTCAACAGGGCATTACTGTTAGACCGTACAGGAGACCTGCGTGGTGCCATACGAGATTATACAACCGTAATAAATAAATTTCCTAATTTTTGGACAGGATTGCATTATAGGGCGCAATGTTATCGGAGACTCGGTATGACGGCACGGGCAGAACAAGACGAGTTCCGAATTTTCAAGGCTCAGAACAACAAACATTTCGGTATTCAACAAAGATGGAGCAAATCGAAAACTCGCGAAGTACGGAAACTGAGTGAGATAGATATGGACAAATATAATCAAATGGTTGTTGCTGACGAACCGGCGGTTGAACACGAATATGACAGTGAATATCGCGGGAAAGTGCAGAATAGAAAAATTGATGAACAGTTGATGCCGATGTTCATGCTTGCTTTCGGGAATCGTGCGAACGGTATTCGTAAATACACAGCATTTGATGTAGAGTTGGAGAAGTTTAACAGTCTGAATGATAATGGTGAAAATATGTATCTCGTATGCAGTCGTAAATCCATGTCTGAGGAAGATGCCAAACGTTATTTCTCGCTTATAGATAAATTAAGTGAAGAGATTGCCGCCGTAAATGCCATGGATACCGTACGTCCATTGTTATTGAAGCGTGCTGCTGCATATCTTCAAATGCAGAATTTCGAAGATGCCGTTAACGACTTTACAGCATATATATCTTCCGACAGCACTTCGGCAATGGCATTCTGGCAGCGTGCCGTATGCCAATCGATGATGAATGATTTTAATGCTTCACAAGGTGTTGATGTACAGTTGAAAGCCGCCCGTACACTCGATGATTTCAATAAAGCTGCAAGCCTTAATCCTTCAAGTGCATTTTTATTGTACGATCGTGCAAATTTTTATGTGGCACGAAAGGAACTTGAACGTGCCATCGAAGAATACACCGAGGCAATCAGTATAGACCCGAATCTCGCCGAAGCGTATTACAACCGCGGCATGACACATCTTAAAAATGGCAATAAGAAAAAAGGAATGGCAGACCTCAGCAAAGCAGGGGAACTTGGTCTGTTCGACGCGTACAGCGTGATACGCAGGTTTAGCGAGAAGTGATCCAAGATCGTGCAACGCGTAATAATGCAGGGGAAATAGCGGGGAAGGGAAGACCGGACTGTCGTAGACAATGGAAAGCCGCCTTGGCAGATGGGTTGCCGGGGCGGTTTCTTTCGTGTGCCTCCCAACAATAAAAATAAACGGCGTTTATTTTGTATTGTCTCCAATTTGCACTAACTTTGCAGACGATAAACAAACATATATTGTAGATATGATAAAAATTACTTTTCCGGACGGTTTTGTGCGTGAATACGAAGAGGGCGTAACCGGAGTACAGATTGCCGAAAGTATTTCGCCGGCTTTGGCACGCAACGTTGTGAGTTGCGGAGTTAACGGCGAGACAGTAGAACTGAACAGACCGATAAACTCTGATTCGACAATAGCCCTTTACAAGTTTGAGGATGAAGAGGGAAAGCATACTTTTTGGCACACGAGTGCCCACTTGCTTGCCGAAGCATTGCAGGAACTTTATCCGGGAATACAGTTCGGTTTTGGTCCTGCCATAGAAAATGGTTTCTTTTATGATGTGATGACTCCCGAAGGCGTTTCTATTTCCGAGAACGATTTCCCGAAGATTGAGGCGAAGATGCAGGAACTGGCACGCAAGGACGAGCCTGTGGTGCGACGTGACATATCAAAATGTGATGCTCTGAAAGAATTTAAGGCCGACGGACAGGAATACAAGTGCGAACACATTGACCTTGACCTCGAAGACGGAACTATCTCGACATATACACAAGGCTCTTTTACCGACTTGTGTCGTGGACCACATTTGATGTCAACAGGAGCCATAAAGGCAATAAAGATAACAAGTGTTGCCGGTGCTTTTTGGCGCGGAGATGCCGAGCGTGAACAGATGACGCGTATCTACGGCATTACGTTCCCTAAAAAAAAGATGTTGGATGAATATCTCGTAATGCTTGAAGAAGCAAAGAAGCGCGACCATCGCAAGATTGGCAAAGAGATGGAACTTTTCATGTTCTCGGATCGTGTGGGAAAAGGGCTTCCGATATGGCTTCCGAAAGGAACCGATCTGCGTCTGCGACTTCAGGATATGCTACGCAAGATACAGAAAAACTACGGCTATCAGGAAGTGATAACACCACACATCGGATCTAAGAACCTGTATGTTACCAGCGGACACTATGCACATTATGGCAAAGATTCTTTTCAACCTATACACACACCCGAGGAGGGCGAGGAGTATATGCTGAAACCAATGAACTGCCCGCATCACTGTGAGATATTCGCATGTAAGCCACGCTCATATAAAGATCTGCCATTGCGTATAGCAGAGTTCGGAACGGTTTATCGCTACGAAAAGAGCGGCGAACTACACGGTCTGACACGTGTCCGCTCGTTCACACAGGACGATGCACACATCTTCTGCCGACCTGATCAAATCAAGACTGAGTTCATGCGTGTTATGGACATCATAAAGACAGTATTCTCAACATTTAATTTCGAGAACTACGAGGCGCAAATTTCACTGCGCGACCCGAAGGATACAGAGAAATACATTGGTTCGGATGAAGTATGGGAAGAAGCGGAGCAAGCAATTATCGATGCTTGTAATGAGAAAGGACTTAATGCCAAGATTGAATATGGAGAGGCAGCTTTCTACGGTCCGAAACTTGATTTCATGGTAAAAGATGCAATCGGACGACGTTGGCAGTTGGGAACGATACAGGTTGACTATAACTTGCCGATGCGCTTCAAACTGGAATATACTGCCGAGGACAACTCGAAGAAAACACCGGTAATGGTTCACAGAGCACCGTTTGGATCTATGGAACGTTTCACGGCTGTGTTAATAGAACACACGGCAGGAAAGTTCCCGCTATGGCTCACACCCGAACAAGTGGCAATACTGCCAATTTCCGAGAAATTCGTAGAATATGCCGGTCGTGTGAAACGTTACTTTGACAATGTTGGGGTGCGCTCTACCGTTGATGAACGTAATGAGAAAATAGGTCGTAAAATCCGAGATAACGAATTGAAGCGTATCCCGTATATGCTCATCGTAGGAGAGAAAGAAGAGACCGAAGGGTTTGTCAGCGTTCGCAAGCAGGGGCATGGTGATCAGGGACAGTTGAAGATGGAAGATTTCGCAGCACAGATTAATGCCGAGGTGGCTGAGATGTTGAAAGAAACAAATGTCAGTCCCGATGATAAATGACACCGTTTTACCGTGAGGCAGGTAAAATATTACAAATCCGCAACGACATGATTCGTTGCGGTTTTTTTATGTCAAAATAAGAACATTACATAAAAATACTTTGTGAAACTTTTGGCTTTTACTGCTTTTTTGTTAAATTTGCAACATTATTCCGTAAATGACGGAATGCCACCATAATAAAATCTTGAATTACCAAACTTATATGAAAATACAAACCTTATGATTAACAAACAACTATTAGAACCGGAAAGCATCGTTGTAATCGGTGGTTCCAACAATTGTCACAAGCCGGGAGGTACCGTGGTACGCAACATTATTAGTGGAGGGTATGAAGGAACGCTGCGCATCGTAAATCCCAAGGAAGATGAAGTGCAGGGAATAAAGGCATTCCATGACGTGAAAGAATTGCCCAAAACAGATATGGCAATCCTCGTGGTAGCAGCGAAATTCTGTCCCGAATACGTCGAATTTCTTGCCAAAGAGAAGCAGACACGGGCATTTATAATAATATCTGCCGGCTTCGGAGAAGAGACAAAAGAGGGTGCCGTACTCGAACAGCAAGTACTCGAAACATGCGAACGTTACGGATGTGCACTCATCGGGCCTAACTGCATAGGTTTGTTAACGCGCTGGCATCATTCGGTATTTACCAAACCAATCCCGAACCTCAACCCGAAAGGTGTAGATTTTATATCAGGTTCGGGTGCAACGGCCGTGTTCATACTTGAGAGTGCCGTTACCAAAGGACTGCCATTCAACTCGGTATGGTCGGTAGGAAATGGTCGTCAGATCGGTATAGAGAGTGTATTGGAATATATGGACGAACATTTCGATCCGGAGAAAGATTCAAGGATAAAACTGCTTTACATCGAAAACATATCAGACCCGGACAAACTGTTGAAGCACGCAACGTCACTGATTCGCAAGGGATGCCGCATTGCAGCCATTAAGGCCGGAGCATCCGAGAGTGGCAGTCGCGCGGCATCGAGTCACACGGGAGCCATTGCTTCGAGCGACTCTGCCGTGGAGGCACTGTTCCGTAAGGCGGGTATCGTTCGTTGTTTCTCTCGCGATGAACTAACCACTGTCGGCTGCATCTTCACGCTCCCGCGCTTTACAGGCAAGAACGTCGCAATAGTAACACATGCCGGAGGACCCGGAGTAATGCTTACCGATGCTCTGTCCAAAGGCGGGATGAACGTACCGCCAATATCCGGAAAGGTTGCCGATGAACTGAAAGAACTATTGTTGCCGGGCTCTTCGGTGGCAAATCCCATTGATATTCTCGCTACAGGAACTCCCGAACATCTCGGCATTGCAATCGACTATTGTGAGAATAAGTTCGATAACATAGATGCCATAATGGTTATTTTCGGAACACCGGGTCTCGTCCAACTATATGAAGCATACGATGTACTGCACCAAAAAATGCTTGAATGCAAGAAACCGATTTTCCCAATACTCCCGAGTGTCGTCACTGCGGGTTCCGAAGTAAGTGAGTTCTTGAAAAACGGGCATGTCAATTTCTCAGATGAAGTTGTGCTTGCAACCGCTCTCGCTCAGATTATGAAGACTCCTGCACCGACTGAACATAATATGAATTGTGACGGCGTGGATGTTGCACGCATTCGAAATATAATCGATGGAATAAAAGAGAATGGATATATTGCACCGAAACTCGTAAACGAACTGCTCGACAGTGCCGGCATTCCAACCGTACCGGAGTTTGTAGGCTGCAATAAGGAAGGAGTGGTTGATTTTGCCGACAAATGTGGTTATCCGGTGGTGGTAAAGGTTGTCGGTCCGGTACACAAAAGTGATGTGGGAGGTGTAGTACTTAATGTGTGCAACGCAGAACAACTTGCTACAGAATACGATCGTATGATGCAGATACCTGATGCAACGGCAGTAATGGTTCAGAAGATGATAAAGGGTACGGAACTGTTTATCGGAGCGAAGTATGAGCCGCGTTTCGGACATGTTGTGCTATGCGGTCTCGGAGGTATTTTTGTCGAGGTATTGAAAGATGTTTCCAGCGGTCTTGCTCCGTTGTCAAACACAGAGGCAGAAAACATGATTCGTTCGTTGCGGGGATATAAGATAATAAAAGGTGTCCGCGGACAGAAAGGACTGAATGAAAAGAAATATGCAGAGATTATTGTTCGTCTTTCAATACTACTGCGTCATGCCACTGAAATAAAAGAGATGGACATCAATCCGTTGCTTGCCGACGAGAACGATGTAGTTGCGGTTGATGCCCGAATACTTGTTGAGAAATAAATTCTGTCAAACAGGATTGATTTGATCCTTGGTGGAAAGATTTATAAAAAGTGCAGAAATACACATATAGTGTAGAACTGCACTTTTATGTACTTTTTATATTTGTGGTGATAATTTTTTTGAATATTGTTATTCCCCTTCATTTAAATCTTACATGTAAAGGTAATAATACCAATATGTTTTTCCATAAATATCACGCAGGATTGTACGGCACTCTTTTTTATGTAGATATTTTTTACGCATTGCTATAAAATCTTCATAATCTGCTTTGCAAACATCATCGTGGAAACCGTCAATATTTGTTGAGTGTTTGTGCTCGTATATAACAAGTGCTTCACGGTAATGCTTCGGCAATACCGATGTGGAATCCATCTTATAATAATTTCCCAATTCACCGGCAAAGCGATCCAATTTTTTGTCAAGCAGGTACGAACACAATAGATAATCTGCATATCCGGCTTTCGTCTGCCCCGTCATTTTTATGGTTTTGAGATAATCTTCGACCGTCATTTTTGTTTTGGGAACAGCCCCTGCCACTCTATAAATATTACCGGAGTCATATCGTACGCATCTTACGCTGCCACCATTTGGCAATAATGATGCCGAGCCACCGATCAGAGGGTATTCGAATAGTCGCTCGCCCAACAGTCCGGAGCGTGCCAGCACATTTGCTCTAAGCATTACCAATGAACTATCTGTCTCCAACGATGATTTTCCGACGTCTAATGCCTCTGCATATTTTCCTTCGTTCATAAATCGTTCTATCTTCATACGATAGTGCAGGACATCGTTTCCGTTGCTGAAAATGCCGACAGAAAAGAACATCAATGCCATTAAGAGCATATTTACCCATGATGCTTCAGAAAACAATCCGCTACCAGATTTGTCCGACATATACGGCTTATATTTCATCAACAGATAGACTGTAAGAGCAAACATTACTATCAGAATTGGAGATAACCAAGTCCATGTACTCAACGCGAAATGTTTGTCGAATGTGTCTTCAACGCCGGTTAAGAGACATAGCAACATCAACGAAGGGAAATAAGTCAGTGCATGTGCATGTCTGTTTTGTTTCGTAATGGAATATACTCCAATCTGCAAAAGATATAATAAGAGTGTGACAATCACCGCCCCGACAGGTCTTGAATATGATGTCTGACCACAGGAAAGAACATGCTGCATTGCTCCTATTAGATCACACTGATAGAAATACATGTAGCAGAATGTAAAACCGAAGAAAGCAATGGCACAAAATACGCGTATTACAACCGTGCTCTCGCTCTTTTTGTTGTACGTCATGGTGCAATAATTAATTCTTCCTTAACACGACTGCACTGCGAGCCGGAATATATAGTTTTAACCATTCCTTGTGTTGCCCGACATACAAAGGGTCGTAATTTGTAATATGTGTAATACTGTCGTCTGCGAAACCATTTCCTCCGAACTCCTTTGAATCTGTGTTAAGCAATACGTCATACGAGCCGGTGGGTACGAGGAAACCGTAATCCGTGAACGAGCGTGAAGGAGAGAAATTGAATACGAAGAGCAAATCGCCTCTCATAAAGGCAAGTACTTGATCTCCGTCGTTGTGCCAAATTTCCTGAACAGGTGTTTTTAAGAAATTCTTCTCTTTCTTTATAACATTCAGCATTTCCCTGTCGAAATCTCCCAACCAATGATAGCATAATTCTTTGTTATCTACGAGATTCCATTGCCGGCGAGCATATTTGTGACTCCAACCGTTCCCTTCTCTCGGGAAATCAATCCATTCGGGGTGTCCGAACTCGTTCCCCATGAAGTTGAGGTATCCGCCATTTATGGCAGCAGCCGTTATGAGACGTATAATTTTGTGCAATGCAATACCTCTTCGTGCCGTCTCGTTTTCGTCTCCTTTGCGAAAATGCCAATACATGTCTGCATCTATGAGGCGGAAAATAATAGTTTTGTCACCTACGAGTGCCTGATCGTGACTCTCGCAATATGAAATTGTTTTCTCATCAGATCGACGGTTTTTCACTTCCCAGAAAATTGAACTTGGCTTCCAGTTTTCATCGGATATTTCCTTTATCGTTTTTATCCAATAGTCGGGTATGTTCATTGCCATACGGTAATCAAATCCGTATCCGCCGTCATCAAACTTGGCGGCAAGTCCCGGCATTCCGCTCACTTCCTCGGCTATTGTGAACGCAGAAGGATTTACCTCATGTATAAGTTTATTGGCAAGCGTAAGATAGCATATTGCATTGTCGTCCTGATGACCGTTGAAATAGTCACCGTAGTTTGTGAACGCTTCCCCGAGTCCGTGACTGTAATAGAGCATTGAAGTAACTCCGTCGAATCGGAAGCCGTCGAATCGGAACTCTGTCAACCAATACTTGCAGTTGGAAAGTAAGAAATGTATCACTTCATCTTTTCCGTAATCGAAGCATAACGAGTCCCATGCAGGGTGCTCATGCTTTTCTCCGGGATAAAAATATTGATTGGGGTCTCCTGCAAGGTTGCCAAGTCCTTCTATTTCATTTTTCACGGCATGCGAGTGTACTATGTCCATTATTACAGCCAGCCCGTTCCGGTGTGCCGTGTCAATGAGCAGTTTCAACTCTTCCGGTGTCCCGAAACGGCTTGACGGTGCAAAGAACGAACTAACATGATAGCCAAACGATCCATAATAAGGATGTTCCTGTATCGCCATTATCTGTATGCAGTTGTAGCCCGCTTTTACAACCCTCGGCAGCACGTTTTCGCGGAATTCGTTGTATGTTCCCACCTTTTCTGCGTCCTGACCCATTCCGATGTGGCACTCATATATAAACAACGGAGTGTTCTTGTTACGCCGGAAAGTCTTTTTCCATTCATATTCCTTTTCGGGAGCCCACACTTGAGCGGAGAAAATTTTCGTCTCGTCATCTTGCACCACTCTGCATGCCCATGCCGGAATACGTTCTCCTTGTCCGCCGTTCCACTTCACGATCATCTTATAAAGGTCTCCGTGTTTCATCGCATTCTTAGGCAGTTTGAGCTCCCAGTTTCCGGTTCCCTCAATCTTTTTAGCACGGAATCTCTCTTCCTCTTTCCAATCGTTGAAATCGCCTATTATATATATATCAGTGGCATTTGGTGCCCATTCGCGGAATACCCATCCGCCTCGTGCGTTACGATGTAGTCCGTAATATGAGTATCCGTTGGCAAAGTCGGCAAGATTTCTCTTTCCGTTCATTGTAAGCCGGTTTATTTTCCACACGGCATGTTCGTGCCTTCCTCTTACCGCCTCTTCGAACGGTTCGAGATATGCATCATTTTTCACAAGACCAATATGCTTCTGTTGTTTTGCTTGTTTCTTTGCCATGCTTGTTTTTATTTTTCTGATATACATTTTCTACCGTTTACTTCCTCTTGTGTATGTTCCTTTAGATGTAACATTTCCGTTACGATCTTTTTCAACGTATTCTCCATCACGAAGGTCGTCTTTGTATGTACCCTCAAAACGGTTTCCTGCCTTGTCAACTTCTATTGCTTTGCCGTTACGTTTTCCATTTTTGTATATTCCGCGGAACTTGCTCCCATCGGAATAATGTATTATTATTTCTCCTTCCACATTGCCGTCCTTGAAATCGCCTTCAAAAACGTCTCCCTCTTTCTTTGTCAGTTTTCCATGTCCGTTCTGCTTGTCGTTTTTCCATTGCCCCGCATACACGTCTCCGCTTTTCCATTTCAGCGTTCCTTTGCCTTCTTTTTCTCCGTTGACGAAGTGTCCGGTATATACATCACCGTTTGCATATCGGAAAATACCTTCTCCTGTACGCTTCCCTTTGAAATAATCCCCTTCGTAAATGTCGCCATTCTGAAATTTGTAAATCCCTTTACCATTCATCACTCCGTCCTTGAAGTCGCCTGTATATGAATCGCCCGAAGCATATTTATATGTACCCTTGCCGTTCATCTGATTGTCAATCCAGTCGCCGTCGTATGACGACCCGTCTCCCCAGTCGAACAGTCCCTTGCCATTGCGCTTGTCCTCGTCCCACTGTCCGGCATAATATGCGCCACTCGCAAAAGTGTATTTTCCATATCCCTGTCGGTTGTCATGATACCACTCCCCGTCATACACGTCACCGTTATAGTAGTATTTTATGCCATGTCCCTCCTGATAATCGCGATACCATAGTCCGACGTATTTGTTGTTGTCAGGGTCGTATAGAGTACCATGACCATGTTGCTGATCCTGAAACCATTGTCCTTCATATTTTCCCCCGTCGGAAAAAGTATATGTTCCCTTTCCTTGGCGTTTTCCCTTGACAAACTCTCCTTCGTATATATCGCCGTTTTTGTATGTGGCACTGCCTTTTCCATGCGGTTTTCCGCCCGACATCTCGCCTTTGTAGTTTGTCCCGTCTTTTGTGACACACGAGCTGAGAGTTATCTTTTGGGCGTTTGAAACGAGAGGCATGGCAAATACCATAGCCATAACAATCTTCTTCATTATGCTGTAATTTTAATGTTTCAAGACGCAAATTTATGAAAAAAAGGCAAGATTACAAAAGAAAACAGTGTAAATTCAGATTACTTTTTTCTTATTTTATTTTTTTAAGCAGGCTTTCAAAACTAATTGTCGCGGCATTTTCATATATTTTTTAGATAACTCCACAAAACAACAGATTGCTTATAAATATATAATTGTTGATTATGTAAATTTTGGTTTGTCCGCGAGACAAACTTGTCTTTACCGTGGCAAGTGATTAATTTTGAACATCTAAATTGATTTGCAAAACTCAATATATGGCATAACCTTATATCTTTATACAATAATAATGATGTGCATTGTTTTCCACAAGTAATGCAGTCTCAATATAATTTTGGCTGATTAGGTTTGTAATTTCGGCGAAATTAGTAATCAATTTCGCCGAGTTTGTTTTGCAAATCCGCCGAAATTGGAAAATACTTTATTTGAAAATACATGCCGAAACGTTTTTTTGTATATACGAGAACATTATCTCGGAAAAAATATCTAATTTTGCAGCATAAAACAAAAGCATCAATTTATAATAAAACGATGAAGTTTATTGCAATAATACCTGCACGCTTTGCCTCTACGAGATTTCCCGGAAAACCGCTGGCATTGCTCGGAGGAAAAACTATAATACAACGAGTGTATGAACAGGCGGGCAAGGCCGTCGAAGAGGTTTATGTTGCCACCGACGACGAAAGAATTGCTCGTGCAGTGAAAGAATTCGGAGGAAAGGTAGTTATGACCTCCAACCAACATCGAAGCGGCACCGACAGAATAAACGAGGCGGTAGTGAAATTGGGGACTGATGCCGATGTGATAATAAACATCCAAGGCGATGAACCGTTCGTACTGCCGGAACAAATAGTTGCCGTATGCAAGTGTTTTAATGACGATAGGACCCAAATCGCAACACTCGGCAAGCCTTTTGGCAATGACGCGGGAATTGACACGTTGCGCAATCCCAACTCTCCCAAAATAGTGGTTGACAACAACGATTGTGCCATGTATTTCAGTCGCAGCATAATTCCGTTTGTTCGCGGAAAAGAAGAGGACGCATGGCTTTTTTCATTTCCTTTCCTGAAACATATTGGTTTATATGCTTATAAAACAGAAGTTTTAAAAGAAATTACCTCACTCCCGCAATCATCGCTTGAAATGGCAGAATGTCTTGAACAGTTGAGATGGCTTCAAAACGGGTATAAGATAAAAGTAGGCATAACTGATGCAGAGACAATCGGCATAGATACTCCCGATGACTTGAAAAGGGCTGAAACCTTTCTTCACAGTAATCATTTGTAGGTATTTTTACAAGGAATTTGCTATTATCTCGGTATATTTCCGTAATTTTACATGAATTAAACCATATTTGGATATGCGACTATCAGAATTAAAGCGAGGAGAGAGCGGTATTATCGTCAAGGTGTATGGCCACGGCGGTTTTAAAAAGCGCATAATTGAAATGGGGTTCATAAAAGGGAAAAACGTAGAGGTTTTGCTGAATGCCCCGTTGCAAGACCCTGTGAAATACAAAATCATGGGGTATGAGATTTCGTTGCGTCACAGCGAAGCAGCACAGATAGAAGTGGTTAAAATAGCAAGTGATAAATCTGTTCAAGACGAAGAAACGGAAAATACCGGAAAACTGACAATTGGAAGCGAGGCGGCAAGTACACATTCGCAGGCTATGGAGAAACACCGCGAGATAAATGTGGCAATCGTTGGCAACCCGAATTGTGGAAAGACATCTTTATTCAACGTTGCGAGTGGGGCACACGAACGTGTAGGCAACTACTCCGGAGTTACCGTTGATGCCAAGGAAGGTATTGTGGAATTTAAAGGATACAGATTTAATCTTGTTGACCTTCCCGGCACATATTCACTCTCTGCATACTCGCCGGAAGAGTTGTATGTGAGGAAACAGATAGTGGACAAAACCCCCGATGTGGTTCTCAACGTGATTGATACTAGTAACCTTGAGAGAAACTTGTATCTAACCACGCAACTCATTGATATGAACCTATGTATGGTTGGTGCATTAAATATGTACGATGAAATAGAAAAACGCGGCGACACGCTTGATTATACAAAGTTGAGTGAGTTGTTGGGGTTTCCTCTCGTACCAACAATTTTCAAGAGCGGGGAGGGTATAGACGAACTTTTCAAAACCATTATCCAAGTTTATGAGGGAAAATACAAGAAGACACGTGTGAGACATATCCACATAAACCACGGAGAATACATAGAGAGTGCCATAAGCGACATTCAAGAACACCTTAAGGCATATCACGATGTAAGACGGCGATTTTCGACACGTTACCTTGCCATAAAACTGCTCGAAAACGACAAGCAGGTAGAAAAATCAATATCCTTGCTTCCGGATTTCAAGGAAATTATCAAACATAGGGACGATGCTGCCTCATGGTTGAAAAAAGAGACACACGAAGAATCGGAAACGGCAGTTATGGATGCTAAATACGGTTTCATACATGGTGCATTGAAAGAAATAGGATATGCCGAGGGTAAAGAGACTTACAACTACGGCATCACTCACAAATTAGATGCACTGATAACCCACAAGTGGCTCGGCTTCCCACTGTTCTTCCTGTTTATCTATCTGATGTTTTTCACAACATTCAACATAGGGCAGTATCCGATGGAGTGGATAGAAACGGGAGTTGCAGCACTTTCAGAATGGCTCAACGACATTATGCCAAGCGGACCGCTGCGAGCCATGGTCGTAGATGGTGCCATAGCAGGTGTTGGTGCGGTAATAGTATTTCTTCCGCAGATATTGATACTGTATATGTTCATATCGTTTATGGAAGACTCCGGATATATGGCACGTGCGGCATTCATAATGGACAAACTTATGCACGGCATGGGAGTACACGGGAAGTCGTTTATCCCACTGATAATGGGCTTTGGTTGCAACGTGCCTGCCGTAATGGCAACGCGAATGATAGAGAGTCGACGCTCGCGACTCGTAACGATGCTCGTGCTGCCTTTTATGAGTTGCTCCGCACGTCTGCCTATATATATAATGATAGTTGGAACGTTTTTTGCCATTGAATACAGGACTTACATAATGATACTTTTATATGCCATAGGTATCTTGGTCGCTGTATTGATGAGCAGGTTGTTCAGCAAATTCATTGTGAAAGGAGAAGACACGCCGTTCGTAATGGAATTACCACCTTATCGTTTTCCGACGGCAAAGGCAATCATACGTCACACATGGGAGAAAGGGAAACAGTATCTCAAGAAGATGGGAGGTATTATTCTTGCGGCAAGCCTTATAGTATGGGGACTCGGATATTTTCCTCATGACGACTCGCTCGAACCGCAGGAGCAGCAGGAACAGAGTTATATAGGAATGATGGGCAAGGCAATAGAGCCGTTTTTCTATCCGCAGGGATTCGGTTGGAAACTTGATGTGTCGCTAATTGCCGGTGTCGGAGCAAAGGAAATTGTTGCTTCTACGATTGGAGTGCTTTATGCCAACGATGAAGAAGTGGCTGACGACACGCTCGATGACAATACAGCAAAGTATGTAAACCTGCGACATAAGATGGAGGTCGATGGCATAACACCGCTGACAGCATTCGCATACCTGATATTCGTGCTTATCTATTTCCCATGCATTGCCACCATAGCGGCAATAAAGGGCGAGACGGGCTCGTGGCGATGGGCTTTGTTTACGGCTTTCTATACAACTGCACTGGCATGGATAGCTTCTGCCGTTGTATATCAGGCAGGGCGTGTCATCGGACTATGAGTATCGAGAATAAGTATTGCCACAAAGGGTATATAATTGCAATAACATGCGAAACATAATGATTTGGAACATGGGAACATTGAAAATAGAAAACCAAGTTAAGAGTAGAAGCCAATCTGCTGTTGCAAAAACCGCATACAGGCTTATGGCTGATAACACAACACTATGGATTAAACGTCTTTGGCCATGGCTTTTGGGCATATCGTTGGCAACGGCTGTCGCATTTTCTGCAGCACTGATGATGCCGTCTGCCACGACAGATATACAAACCGTTATCCTGTGGTTTGTATGGGTAGCCGGTTCGTTGACAACTCTTATTCTTGCGGCATGCACTTCAGGCAGCGTCATGGCGGTGTTGAAAGAACAAGGCACAAGGCATAACATTGCGAGAGCAATGAAATATTATGCCATACCGGCAGTGGTGTTCATTGCCGACATTGTACTATTCTATTCAATAAGCATTTCGCTCGTGGTGATATGGAAACAGGTAATGCTGCTTCTCCATGTGTTGATTGCAGTTGTCATAGCAATCATTACTTCATTGTTGTTGCTTCCGACAGGTTACAGCGGAATTAAATATATGGCAGAAGATAATGTGAGGTTTGCAAGCATAATTGGGAAAAACTACTTTACCGGCATACGTTTCTATGGAGGATTGTTCGTTACAATCTTTGTTTCGCTGCTTATAGGCATTCTTCTTGCCATTCTTCTTGCCGCACCGTTATGGGTGATTACGGTGGCAAGTCTGCAAGATTCGCTCGGCATATATTTTGGTGATCAATCCGGTATGCCACATACAGTCCCGTTGCTTATTTTTACCGGTGCATTCATTGCTTCCGCAGCCTGTTCGCCGGTGTGGCTATGGCAGTTCTTTTGTATGTACTACCAGTACGGATCGATAAGTGCGAGACTAATGGAAAAGAAGACGGACAGATAGGTCAGTCATATACCGTATTGTCGAATATTCCGGCATCGCGCAATGCCTCAATCCGCTCGATGCATGTCCCACATTTGCCACAGTGATGTTCTCCGCCTTTGTAGCAACTCCACGTCTTTGAATAGTCTATGCCGAGTTTGTCACCCCGCCTTGCTATGTCAGTTTTTGTAATGCCGGTGTATGGTGCAAGTATTTCTATACCGGGAAATGTACCTGCTTTGGTCGCTTTGCTCATCGCCTCGACAAACTCGGTGGTGCAGTCTGGATAAATGGCGTGATCTCCACCGTGATTAGCCATCATTACATATTTCAGTCCGCGGCTTTCTGCAATTCCGGTTGCTATTGAGAGCATTATTCCGTTACGGAAAGGAACAACCGTGGACTTCATGTTATCTTCGGCGTAATGTCCTTCGGGAATTGCGCCAGCACCGTCAAGCAGTGAACTTTTTAAAAATCTTGGCATGAAAGCAAGGTTTATTGTGATATGTTCAATGCCCAAATGTTCGCAGTGTCGGTGTGCAAAAGGTATCTCGCGAGCATTGTGATTGCTTCCGTAATCAAATGAAACACCGAGTGCGATGCGTTCCTTATATTCGTACAACAGTGTGATGCTATCCATTCCGCCGCTTACTATTATGATGCTGTCCTTTTCCATGATGATATTGTTTACGACTGCAAAGGTATCATTTTTCCGGCATAAAAACATCATTGTTAACTCATTGTTTTCCATAAAGACATAACATAAATCAGTTATTCCATAAAATAAGATAAAATAATCATTATCCATTAGCAGATGTCAATTTAATTATTTAATTTTGCAATTAGTAAAAAACATATAACAAACACAACTTATATTTTAAGAGCTATGACAATTGACCAATTTAATTTTGCCGGTAAAAAGGCAATCGTTCGCGTAGATTTCAATGTTCCCATTGATGAGAATGGTAACGTAACCGACGACACTCGCATACGCGGAGCACTTCCGACGCTGAAGAAAATTATAGCCGACGGAGGTTCTGTAATAATGATGTCTCACATGGGTAAGCCGAAGGGCAAAGTTAATCCCAAACTTTCGTTGAAACAGATTGTGCCGGCGGTAAGCAAGGCATTGGGGGTTGTAGTGAAGTTTGCACCCGATTGTGCCAATGCTTCAAACGAGGCTGCGGAACTGAAAGAGGGAGAGGCTTTGTTGCTTGAAAATCTGCGATTCTATCCCGAGGAAGAAGGAAAACCGGTGGGAGTTGATAAAGATGCTCCGGAATATGACGAAGCAAAGAAAGTAATGAAAGCATCGCAGAAAGATTTTGCAAAGAAACTTGCATCTTATGCCGATGCATACGTCATGGATGCTTTTGGTACGGCACACCGCAAACATGCCTCTACTGCCGTCATAGACGAATTTTTCGACAAGGATAATCGAATGCTTGGCTATCTAATGGAGAAAGAGGTAAAGGCCGTAGATGCCATATTGGACAATATCAAACGCCCGTTCACTGCAATAATGGGTGGCTCGAAAGTTTCTACCAAGATTGGAATAATTGAGAACTTGCTCGGAAAAGTGGATAACCTTATCCTTTGCGGAGGCATGACATATACATTTGCCAAGGCTCAAGGCGGAGAAATAGGAAATTCTATCGTTGAACTTGACAAACTTGATGTAGCACTCAACGTTATGAAGAAAGCTAAGGAGAACGGAGTTAACCTCATACTCGGAAGTGACTGCATTGCAGCAGACGGTTTCTCGAATGATGCCAAGACACAAGTGGTACGGTCGAATGCCATACCCGAAGGCTGGCAAGGCCTTGATGCCGGTCCGGAAACTCGAAAGGCATTTGCCGAAGCGATAGAAGGTGCAAAGACAATACTTTGGAATGGTCCGGCAGGGGTGTTTGAGTTCGATAATTTCGTTGGAGGATCGAAAGCCATCGCAGAATCCATAGCGAAAGCAACTGCAAACGGTGCGTTCTCTTTGATTGGCGGGGGAGATTCAGTTGCCTGCATAAACAAATTCGGAATGGCAGATAAGGTAAGTTATATCTCAACCGGCGGTGGCGCACTACTTGAGGCCATCGAGGGGAAAGTTCTTCCCGGGGTAGCTGCCATAAAAGGCGAATAATAAGAGGAACCTGTAAAAAGGAAAGTGCAGCAATAAAAGAGTTTACGGTAATTTCCGAAACTTTTAATGCCGCACTTTCTTTTTCTATTAATTATAGGTAGGTATTAACATTCCGTGATAAAACAAAATAATTTAGAGAAAATAATACACGTTTAAATTCAATATAACCACTTATATATACATTTATATACATTATGTTTAAATTTAGTTTAACGTTATGATGAAAACAAGAAACAAGAAGACGATTTTGTATCGAGAGATTATGGACTACATAATGATAGCAGTGGGCATGCTGTCATATTGTATAGGCTGGACGATATTTCTGCTGCCAAACAATATTGCTACCGGTGGAGTGGCAGGTCTTTCGTCAATACTGTTTTGGGGAACAGAAATACCGATTTATGTCACTTACTTTTTGGCAAATGCCATACTGCTTGTGTTTGCACTGAGATCACTTGGACTGAAATTCTGTATAAAGACGATATACGGAGTAATGATTCTAACTCTTTTTATCACTATTTCCCGTCAGATTTTCCCTAATCCTACGATACTTACAAACGAGCCGTTCATGGCATGTATAATAGGAGCGGTGTTTTGTGGAGTGGGCATAGGATTCGGTCTTTCGTTCAATGGCAGTGCCGGAGGCTCGGACATTATTGCAGCAATAGTTAATAAGTACCGCGACATCTCGCTCGGGCGCGTAATATTGCTGGTTGACATGATCATTGTAACGCTTAGTTACGTTGTGTTGCAGAGCTGGGAACAGGTGATTTACGGATATGTCGTACTAATCATAATTGCGTTCGTGTTAGACCAAGTAGTAAACTCCGGAAGACGCTCGGTACAACTTCTAATAATGTCAGAGAAATATGAAGAAATATGCGAACGTATTACTACAGAACCGCCATACCGCGGATGTACAATAATAGATGCACATGGATTTTATACCGGGAGTAATATAAGATTGTTGTTGGTTGTCGCAAAACAAAGGGAAGCAGGGCTTTTGTACCGCATAATTGACGAGATAGACCCAAACGCTTTCGTTACACAAAGTGCAGTTATGGGGGTATATGGTAAAGGATTCGATAAATTTAAGTTGAAGAAGCACCATCAGAAAATGATGCAGGAACTGAAAAATAGTTCTCCCAAATAAAGTATGTTTGGAAAAATATCTGATTCTTCGGAATGCTTTTCGGTTGACTCCATAAAACGAATATAATATCATAATCCGAGAGAGTATAAAAAGAACAGTGTAAAACTACAACAATAAGTAGTTTTACACTGTTCTTTTTATACTCTCTTTCTTTTATATAATATTACTTTCTCAAGAATTCATTGTTAGAAGGAATTCTTCGTTGCTCAGAGTCCTTTCCATGCGGTCGTGTATGGTATCCATTGCTTCCATTGATGTCATGTCGGCAATATACTTGCGAAGAATCCACATACGGTCTATGGTTGTTTTGTCTTGCAGTAAGTCGTCGCGACGTGTGCTTGATGCCACAAGGTTCACTGCCGGGAATATGCGCTTGTTGCTCAGTGAGCGGTCAAGTTGCAATTCCATGTTTCCGGTGCCCTTGAATTCTTCAAATATCACTTCGTCCATTTTCGAGCCGGTATCGATGAGTGCTGTTGCGATAATCGTAAGAGAACCTCCACCCTCTATGTTGCGTGCCGCACCGAAGAAACGTTTCGGTTTTTGCAGCGCATTTGCATCGACACCACCGGTTAGTACTTTTCCACTTGCCGGTGCAACAGTGTTATATGCTCGTGCCAAACGTGTTATGGAATCAAGGAAAATTACAACATCGTGTCCGCATTCAACCATTCTCTTCGCCTTTTCAAGCACAATGCCGGCAATCTTAACATGGCGTTCTGCCGGCTCGTCGAATGTAGATGCAATAACTTCTGCATTTACGGTTCTTGCCATGTCCGTGACTTCCTCGGGACGTTCGTCTATGAGAAGCATCATCAGATATGCCTCAGGATGGTTGGCTGCTATAGCATTTGCTATGTCTTTCATCAGTATAGTCTTACCTGTCTTTGGCTGTGCGACTATCAATGCGCGTTGTCCTTTTCCTATGGGCGCAAACAAATCTACCACTCTTGTACTAAGATTTGTTGTTTTGGGATTACCGCACAGGTTATATTTCTCATCGGGGAATAGTGGTGTGAGATGTTCGAATGATACGCGGTCGCGTACTTCGGAAGGTTCCCTGCCATTTATTTTATCGATGCTCGTAAGTGGGAAATATTTCTCTCCTTCACGCGGCGGTCGTACATTGCATTGAAGTACGTCTCCGGTTTTAAGTCCGTAACGTTTTACTTGTGCTGCCGATACATATACATCATCGGGAGATGAAAGATAATTGTAGTCGCTCGAACGTATAAAACCGTATCCATCAGGCATAATCTCAAGTACTCCGTTTGCATTTATTATGTCAGAGAAATCAAAGTCTTCAATTTCTGTTTCATCATTATTTAAAGGCATGAACTGTTGTATGGGTTGCAATGGTTGCATCAACGGTGTCGTAGGATTGTCAAGCATGTCGTAGATAGGCATTGCGGCATGGTCTTCTATTGGCAGGTCTATGGATATTATGAAATCCGTTCCATCCCCCGGATCTCCTTCCCACACACTATCTTCCAATCCGACAGGTTTTATTTCTTCAGCCTCGTTGTGTGCATTTACTTTTGCCTGTAGTTGTTGAATAAGATTATTTTCCTCGTTGTCTTGCCCTTCTGAAATTTCTGTTTCAAAACGTTCTTCAGGAATAAATTCTTCTTCGTTTTCAAGAATTTGTTCTGTGTCAATCTTTTGTTCCACGACAGTTTCTTCGTTTATTTCAGAAACCTCCTCTTCTTGTTCTTTGTTTTCTTCAATGGCTTTCCTGACTTCTTCGGCAGCAATTTCGGCTTTCGACTTTCTTCCCCTTTTCTTTGCCGGTGTCTTTACTTGTTCTTCCGCCACTTCCTCTATTGAATTGTCTTCAGCAATCGGTGCATCAGTTTCCAATATATCTTTGAAAAGTTGTTGTTGTTCGGCAGGTTTCTGTTTTTTTGTATCAAAGTTTTCTCCTTCTTTTCCGTTTACAGAATATACTCTGTCTGTGTCTTTTTTCTGTATCCTTGTCCTACGACGTTTTGCTCCAAGCAGATTTTTCTCGCTCTCGAGCACAGCCTGTTTGTCCAGAATGGCATAGATAAGACCTTGCTGATCTGCTCCTTCTTGCACGTCAGCTTCAATTTCTTTCGCAATATTTCCCAGTTCGGAAATATCTTTAGATGATAATTCGTCTATTGTGTACATACGTAATTTAAATATGCAAAGTTAAGATTGTTTGTTGTTTCACGAATGGAAACAACGAGAATGTTTATTAAAACGCTGCAAAGTTACTTCTTTTTTTTATAAAATCATGTTTTGTCTTTGTTTTGTTTGTTTAACAAGTGGCTGTTTAGTTATTTTTAACAGAAGACGAATGTCCGGCAAATATAATTCATCTTCTTTTTTAACGTAAGTTAGGTAAAATGAATCATGTTAAGCTTTTATTTTATAAGCACTTATACATTTAAGAATAGTGAATTATGATAGACGTTTCATAATTTTGATGCTCAAAGACTTAAAAAAAGATATTGATCGGTTGTTTTGTCAGAACAAGATAAATATGAAATAAAGTTGTAAAGAGTAATACAAGATCTCTTTATAAGTGACTAATTTTACAGAATTCTCTAACTGTTTGCACCATTTTTTACCCCGAACCGATATCTCATTTGTGCTTAATCGTAATGCAATATCGCCGAAATTACTTACCAATTTCGGCGGTTTTACTCACCAATTTCGGCTAAATTGCCAAATAGTTTTCATCGAATGACAAACGTTCTTGTGATCAACTCGTAAAAGAATGTATGTCAATAAAAAAATATATGCAGATGGTACTATGCGGAATTACTTTTGCAGAGGTATTAATATACTTGTAATAAAGCATTTAAAGAAATATCGAAATGTCACTCTATACCGAACTTGCGTTTTTTTTATTGTTTTCTTTTTAAACCCATGTGCTGTAAGTATATTTTTATTAAACATATTTTTTTGGTATCATCAATTTATGTTACAAATTTAGTACTTTATATTCCTTTTCTCATATCTTCTCGGCAAGTTCCAACCATCTCAGGCTTTTCTCGTCAAGTTCTTCTTTCAGTTTAGGCAGTCGTATGCTTTTTGTTGTGAGATCTTCTATGTTTAATGTTCCGCTGCAAAGTTCTTCTTCCAGTTTTTTTTGTTCAGTTTCGAGTGCTTCAATTTCTTTTTCTAATTGTTGCATTTCCCGTTGTTCCTTGTATGATAGTCGTCTCGGTTTGTTGTTTTGCTTTGCCGTGTCATTTTGTTTTTGTCCGTTGTTTATCTTTTTTGTTGTTCTTTTTGTCTCTTCTTCTTTGCTTTGCATTGCCGCCCATTGTCGGTATTGAGTGTAGTTCCCGGGGAAATCTTTTATTTCTCCGTTACCTTTGAATACGAGCAGATGGTCAACCACTTTATCCATAAAATACCTATCGTGGCTTACTACGATTACACATCCCGGAAAATCTTGCAGATATTCCTCGAGAATTTGCAGTGTCTGAATGTCAAGGTCGTTTGTCGGTTCGTCAAGTATGAGGAAATTCGGATTACGCATAAGTACCGTGCATAGGTACAGTTTTCTTTTCTCTCCTCCGGAGAGTTTATATACATAGTTGTGTTGTTGTTCCGGGGTGAAAAGGAAATGCTGCAAAAATTGTGATGCGGTGAGATGCCTTCCGCTTCCGAGGTCGATATATTCGGCAACGTCGGTTACGATGTCAATCACTTTCTGTTGTTCGTTGAATCGCAGTCCTTCTTGTGAGAAATATCCAAAACGCACGGTGTCTCCGATGTCGAACCGTCCGCTATCTGCTTTCTCCGTACCCAATAATAGTTTTATGAATGTACTTTTGCCTGTGCCGTTATTACCGACGATGCCCATTTTTTCGAAACGTGCAAAATTGTAATAGAAATCTTTTAGTATTGTTATTGGCGATGATGTGTCTGCATTGAATGATTTAGATACATATTGGCATTCAAAAACTTTACTTCCTATATACACATTTGAGCGTCGTAGCCGCATCTGTCTGTCTTCAATACGTTGTTTGGCAATCCTCTCCAAATCGGTAAATGCTTCCTCGCGATAGCGTGCCTTGTGTCCGCGTGCTTGCGGTTGGCGGCGCATCCATTCAAGTTCGCGTCGGTACAAGTTGTTTGCTCGTGCTATCTCAGAACGTTTGTTGTCTATACGCTCTTGTCTCTTTTCGAGATAATAACTGTAGTTTCCGCGATATGTATATATCGTATTGTCATCGAGTTCCATTATTATGTTGCATACGCGATCAAGGAAAAACCTGTCGTGTGTAACCATTAGCAGCGTTTTGTTTCCTCTGTTCAGGAATCCCTCGAGCCATTCTATCATTTCGAGGTCAAGGTGGTTTGTCGGTTCGTCGAGAATCAACAAGTCTGGTTCTGTTATAAGAACATTGGCAAGTGCCACCCGTTTCTGTTGTCCTCCGCTTAGTTCGTGCATAGGTTGATCGAGGTTCCTTATCTTAAGTTGTGTAAGGATTTGCTTTGCTTTCAAAACGCTCTCTTCTTCGCCTTTATGGTTGAAACATGCGTCAAGCACACTCTCGTTTGGGTCGAAATGCGGCGACTGGTCGAGATAACCTACTCGCAAGTCTCTACGGAAGATTATCTCTCCGCTTTCATATCTTTCGTTACCGTTTATTATTGACAGCAACGTACTTTTACCCGTGCCGTTTTTTGCTATCAGACCAACGCGTTGCCCCTCGGCGATACTCATGTTTATGTTTTCGAAAAGCACCAGTTCACCGAAAGACTTTGAGAGGTTCTGAATGTCGAGATAGGGTATTACAGCCAATTTTTGATGTTTATTTTATGTGATTTACAATCTGTTTGTTCCTTTTAGTCTTTCTTGACCTCCTTGTTTATACTCTCAATATAGTCGAGTATTTCTTCACGCCCGTATGCCTTTTCCGCGCTTGATATAAAATAAGGTGGCAGTATTTCCCATGTGTCTTCAAGTTTCGACATGTATGCTTGTGCCTGCTGCTTAATCTTTGACGGAGCAATTTTGTCGCCTTTCGTGAATACGATGGCAAAAGGAATTTGACTTTGTCCGAGCCAATCTATGAACTCGCGGTCAATTTTCTGCGGTTCATGCCTTATGTCAATGAGTACGAATACATTGGTAAGTTGTTTCCTCTGCAGCATATATGACGAAATCATCTGCTCTAATTTGTTACGTTGTGTCTTAGATCTTTTGGCATATCCGTAGCCCGGAAGATCTACAATGTACCACTCGTTGTTTATTATGAAATGGTTTATGAGCAGTGTTTTGCCGGGTGTCGCCGATGTTTTTGCCAACCCCTTGTGGTTGCATAACATGTTTATAAGACTTGATTTGCCCACGTTGCTGCGCCCGATGAAAGCGTATTCCGGCTTGTTTTCGTTCGGGCATTGATTTACCGTTGCACTGCTTATGCTGAATTCCGATTTGTTTATTTTCATTCCTTTTTGCCGCAAAGGTACGAAAAATATTACAATCTTTTTGCATTACGCTTATTTTAAACTAACTTTGCACCTGAAAAAATGAAACAATGACCCAGCAATACCCATCTTTACTGCTCGAAAAAGCGGTTGGAGAAATGTCAAAACTGCCCGGCATAGGTCGTAAAACGGCATTGAGACTCGTGTTGCACCTGCTTAGACAGGAAGACACGGCGGTTGACGACCTTGCCACTGCACTCAGTCGACTAAAGCACGAGGTGCGTCATTGCAAAGTGTGCCACAACATCAGTGATACCGATGTATGTCCGATATGCTCCGACCAACATCGTGATGCTACGACAATCTGTGTCGTGGAGAATATACAAGACGTTATGGCCATAGAGAATACACAACTGTATCGTGGATTGTACCATGTACTCGGAGGTATAATATCTCCCATAGACGGTATCGGACCAAGCGACATTGAGGTGGATTCGCTCGTAAAACGGGTGGCGGAAGGTTCTGCGTCTGAGGTTATAATGGCACTCGGCAGTACAATGGAAGGCGACACTACTGCTTTTTACATATTCCGAAAACTTGCTGATTATGATGTCCGACAGACTGTAATAGCGAGGGGAATCAGTGTTGGAAACGAACTCGAATATACTGACGAGGTAACCTTGGGACGCAGTATCATCAACAGAGTTCCTTATGAGGGGAGTATAAAATGAATATGATAAAAACAATATATTGGCTGTCCATTGTCGTTTCGTTGCTGACGGTCGTACTTTTCGAGACAGCCACATTGATGCCGGGAGTGCTTGCAGACGATGTGGAAATACAATTCGTCGTGGTTTCATTGTTAGAATTGCTTACCGTTTGCATAATCCCGCTTGCCGTACGAATGTTTCGTTTTAAAATGGTGCGTGATGATATAAAAGCAGGGCACTATATCCGTTGGGCGTTTGTGCGTCTGCTCATGTTGGCTTTGTTGCTAATTGCCAATACTTTATTATACTATATATATATGAATGTAGCATTCGGGTACATGGCTGTAATATTGCTAATATCCATGATATTCATTTATCCTTCGGGGGCGCGGGTAAAGAGAGAAACATCAATAGAAGAATGAAATTAACGGTAGTAATAGTAAGTTATAACGTAAGATATTATCTTGAGCAATGTCTTGGCAGCCTGCGGAGAGCGTTGCGGGACATAGATGCCGAGGTGTATGTTGTTGACAATCACTCGAAAGACGACACCGTAAATAATATACATCGCTATTTCCCGGAAGTAAATCTTGTGGAAAGCAACCACAATCTCGGATTTGCACGGGCAAACAATATAGCCATAAGACAGACAGACAGCGAGTATGTGCTATTGCTTAATCCTGACACTTTGGTGGGAGAAAAGGTAATAGAGGAATGCCTCGCGTTTATGGATGGACATCCGGATGCCGGGGCACTCGGTGTGCGAATGCTGGATAGTTATGGCAATGCCGCAATGGAAAGCCGTCGCGGACTGCCTACACCCATGACCGCATTCTATAAGATGATTGGTTTGTGCAAGCGTTTCCCCAATAGTCACAGATATGGGAAATATTATATGAGTTATTTGTCATGGGACAAACCGGTAGAAATAGAAGTGGTAAGCGGGGCATTCTGTATGCTGCGCCGAACAGTTCTTGACAAAGTAGGACTGCTTGACGAGGATTTCTTTATGTATGGCGAAGATATAGATCTTAGTTGCAGATTGTTGAAAGCAGGCTTTAAAAATTGGTACTATCCTGTCGACATATTACATTATAAGGGAGAAAGTACGCAGAAAAGTAGTTTTAGATATGTCCATGTGTTCTATGAAGCCATGTTCATATTCTTCCGTAAGCATTACGGTAACATGACGATATTTTTCAGCATTCCCATTAGGACGGCTATTATATTCAAAGCGTCTATGGCTGCGATTGCATTGGCATGGGGCAGACTGCGCAAAACTTTGGGATTTTACAAAGGACGCGAGCGTTATCCGGGGTATGTTTTCATTGGCAGAGATTGTGCCATCAAAAACTGTAGGCGTATATCAAAGAAACTCGGTCTTACGGCGAGATATTTTACTGCAGACTGCAACAGTATGCCGGAGGGACATAATGCAATTAAGGAAATATGCGACATTGACACCCCTACATATATAGTTTATGACATAAATGCCTACTCATACGAGGATATTTTGAGAATATTTGGCAGAAATCCATCAAAGAACCTGATTATCGGCACTTTCAATATAAGGAATAACAGAATAATAACATTTAAAGAAGTGTTGGCATGACACAGGGAAAGATAATTCTCAGGGCACTTGAACCGGAAGACTTGGAAGACCTCTACCTGATAGAGAACGACCGCAATCTGTGGGACGTGGGAATCACCAATGTACCGTATTCACGCTATTCATTGCGTGAGTTCATTGCCAACACGACCAATGATATATATGCCGACCGCCAGTTGCGACTCGTAATAGATACTGAAGAGGAACGCGTTGCCGGAATTGTCGATTTATTCAACTTCGACCCGCGACACAGTAGAGCCGAGGTAGGCATAGTTATGAAAACGGCATTGCGCGGACGAGGAATTGCAAAGGAGACATTGGCAGAATTGCACCGATATGTTGCCGAAGTTCTGGATATTTTCCAATTGTATGCCGTAGTGCCGTCATCAAACGAAAAATCATTGCGTCTGTTCATTTCACAAGGTTATGAAACTACCGCTACATTGCGACAATGGCTGTCAATAGGCAACGGATATCAAGATGCACTATTGTTACAAAAAAAAATAAAAAAATAGTCCAATAATTTTGTGGATATAAAAAAAAATCATACCTTTGCACCCGCAATCTTTAAAGGGGCATTTGATTGGTGCGTTAGTTCAGCCTGGTTAGAATGCCTGCCTGTCACGCAGGAGGTCACGGGTTCGAGTCCCGTACGCACCGCAAAGTCAGCGATTAACCCCTTCATAAAGATTAATGGAAAAGCCATGGTGCGTTAGTTCAGCCTGGTTAGAATGCCTGCCTGTCACGCAGGAGGTCACGGGTTCGAGTCCCGTACGCACCGCACAAGCCGTCCTTAATTAAAGGGTGGCTTTTTTTATGATATTACACTACGATTTTTAGTCATACAAATTAATGTTAAATATTTGTGTAATCATATAGAAAAGAGTATATTTGCGAGATAAACAAACATACTAATATTAATTATAAAAAAGTAAAAAGAAACATTATGACAATCAGTAAGAAAATGCAAGATGCGTTCAACGCACAAATAGAAAAGGAGTTTTGGTCAAGCAATCTATATCTCGGAATGGCATTTTGGTTTCGTGCTCGCGGCTGGAAAGGATTTGCGACATGGATGTTTAGGCAGAGTGAAGAGGAAAGAGAACATGCCTTGGAGATGGCAAAATATTTGTTAAGTCGTGGCGGAGAGCCTAAAGTTACCGCGATAGAAAAGGTTCCGACAGAGTTTGAAAGTCCTCAGTCAATATTTGAAATGACATACAAGCACGAACAAGAAGTTACCAATCTTATCAACAAACTTGCCGATGTTGCCGACGAAGAGAAAGACAGGGCATCAGCAAATCTTTTGTCGAAATTCATTGACGAGCAGGTAGAAGAGGAAGAAACGGTAAAAGAAATTCTTAATTTCTTTGTAAACAACCAAGGCCATGCCTTAGGAATCCTCGACTACCGTCTTAGTAAAATGCAGTAAAAATATCTTTTACGGTATATGATTAAAATATAGGACATCGGTGTATGTAAATCTAACATGATTTGACATACACCGGTTTGTTTTTTTATTGGAAACATGCATTGTTGAAATTGTTTGCTTACTCGTTCTCTGCATGTTGCCTTCTCAGTAGAATATTCCGCAGACAAGTGTCAGGTATTCGGGAACATGAACACCGTCACTCCATTTAATGTCAAGTCCGAGCAGTTCGCTTGCCGTTTTGCACATGTCGAATCCGAATGCCTCAAGTGACGGGCGAACCTTGTCGGGATGCAAGCATGGTTTTCCTTTGATGCGTTGACACGAAGCCCCTCCGCAATGTGGGCAGTTTCCCACAAACCCAAAAGCATGACCTCCGAGACATTTTTCTTTGGCAAGTAACATGTCATTCATTTCGTTTGTCACAGGTAACATAAGGTCGTTGGCGGAACTTAAAGGCAGCGTAAGGTCGTTCGGAATAATCTTTGCGCCCATAATCCATACTTTTTCATATTTGTTTATTACATCGAGTTCTTCTTTTGCAAACGGCGGACATCCGTACCGTTTGCCGTAATTGCTGCATTTACGGCACAACTCAACGAAATAATCTACATTGCGAAAACGCTCTATATACTCCCTTGCCGGAATGTCTGCCGTCAAACGTTCTATTGTACATGTAAGGTTTTGGGGAGTATGTTCCATTTTATTTTCTTTCAAGGTTAGGAGATTCGACATAATGTTATACCAAGCCGAACTGCCGATAAATTCATGTTATTCCTTTCGCCTACCAACAATTTGTTATTAGTAAACATTTCTCTCAACCTTTATAAAACAATTTATAATCCTCACATTAAATATTATCCACGCCTTTGTTCAATATACTTTCCATTTGAATTTTCAAAATATGGATAACATCAGATTGTTGTTTTCTGATAAATCTTCAGTCCGAAATCGGGTGTTATGGCGATGATATATTCCATTATTGTGGAAATGTCGTGTTCGTATTGCACTGCCACTTTGTTTTTTAGGAAGAAAATAAACTCCACGGCAAGACCGCTCTGTGTAGCCTCTGCTTGTCGCACAAGTATCATCATATCCGAATTTACCGCCTCATTTTCCTTTAGCCAACGTTCGGCATACCTTCTAAATAGTGTGACATTCACAGCATTTGTTTCTATCTCTTTTTCTTTAAAATAACCTTTTGTAATAAGTGCAGCGCGCGTGTCATCGTCAATAATGGTCACTTGGTTGAAGTCGTAGTACATTCGTCTCACCACTTTCCTACCTGCACTCTCTATCATTCCTTTCCAGTTTTGGAACGATTCATCTACAAGTGTCTTGGGCGATATGGTCATTATCGTGTTGTCGAAATTCCTAACCTTCACAGTTGTCAGCGTCATCTCTTCCACAACGCCGTCAACCCCCGTGTTGCCTACCGTAATCCAGTCTCCTTTGCGCAACATATCGTTGCTCGTGAGACGTACACCGGCCACGAGACCGGTAATTGTGTCTTGGAAAACCAGCATCAAAATTGCCGATGTGGCTCCGAGTCCGGCAAACAGTACCATTGGACTCTTGTTGATCAATATGGATACTACGACGACTACGGCGATGAAAATCATTACAATCTTAAGTAGTCCGCAGAATGTATAGAGATACTGCTGGGTTGCCGTACGTTTTTCGCTCTCGAACTGTTTGAACGAGTCTATAAAAACTATCAGTGTGGCCACTGACATTATTGTTATGTATATGGCAGTAAGGCGTGTGAGAACCATTTGTACGGTGTGGAACTGAAAGAACACCCATGGTAGCAGCAGCCACACCACCACGGCGGGTACGATATGACTTGCAGAAATTAGTGCGCGCCTGTTTAGCAAAATGTCATCCCATTTCGTATTGGTCTTTTTAGTTGCTTTTATTACGAGCGGAACAATGATTTTACGGCAAATATAACCTGTCCCTGCGGCAAGCAATATGGTGATCAGCACGAGCAGGGCATGACGCACCACAGGCACTGCGCTTCCGGTTATTCCGCATATATTTATAAGATGTTCTACTATCAATACGATTTTTTCCATAATCTTCTTTTTTCAAATTTACTTGCAAAGGTAATTAAAATTAAGTGTAATGCAAAGCAATTTAGTGTGTTTGTT
This sequence comes from Prevotella sp. OH937_COT-195, assembly GCF_003932845.1. Classification (GTDB taxonomy): domain Bacteria; phylum Bacteroidota; class Bacteroidia; order Bacteroidales; family Bacteroidaceae; genus Prevotella. The sequence goes on along the minus strand of NZ_RQZH01000006.1, from coordinate 46,164 downwards.
TCGTGTTAGTTTAGGAAAATTAAGAATGTTTTTAATGCAAGAATTGAACGAATATAAAAAATAATATTATCTTTGCCTGTCAAATATCGCTTCTTTCCTTGTTACGACAAGAAAAGACAGGGAATATTAATTATAAAGGATAGGAAATATTAGTTATTAGGAAAGGATTGTTATGAGGTATCTTATTGTAATTTTTATATCCGCCTGCATCGGAGCATGCTCCACCAACAAGTCCGGCGGATTGCAAACAGAGAGAAACAAGATGGAAACAAATGAATTAACAGACATTGAACGTTACGTCATAGAACAAAAAGGGACAGAACGTCCTTTTACAGGCGAGTATAACGATTTCTTTGAGGCGGGTACTTACGTTTGTAAACGTTGTGGTACCGCATTGTATCGCTCAAAAGACAAATTTCGTTCCCGTTGCGGTTGACCCAGTTTCGATGATGAAATAAGCGGGGCGGTAAAACGCCTTACCGATGCCGACGGCGTGCGTACCGAGATACAATGTGCCAAATGCGGTGCACATCTTGGGCATGTGTTTACGGGTGAGGGATTCACTCCCAAGGATACGCGCCATTGTGTGAACTCGGTATCTTTAAAATTTGTTCCGTCAAAAAAGAAAGATAATAAAATGAAAGAGATTTATTTTGCAGGAGGATGCTTCTGGGGTACGGAGCATTACTTTAAACAGTTGCGCGGAGTTGTTGAAACACATGTGGGATATGCCAACGGCAATATCGACAATCCGACATACAAAGAGGTGTGTACTGACAAGACAGGTTTTACCGAAACGGTACGCGTTGTATATAATCCCGATGTCATTACATTGGATTTCCTTACCGAAATGTATTTCAAAGCCGTTGATCCTACGAGTGTTAACAAGCAGGGAAATGACGTCGGAAGCCAATATCGTACAGGGATATATTTCAAAGATGATGCCGACAAACCGGAATTACAGAAAGTGTATGACCGTGTGCAACAGAAAGTGGGAAGCAAGTTGGCTGTGGAATTGCTGCCTCTGAATAATTTTTATGATGCGGAGGAATATCATCAGGATTACCTTGATAAGAATCCCGAAGGTTATTGTCATCTTCCGGCATCTCTGTTCAAAATGGCAAAAGAGGCTAATTCTCGCAAATGATATTAGTTGCGGATAGCGGGAGTACCAAAACTTCGTGGATTCTTGCAGGGAAAGACCGTGAGTCAACGAGGATAGCAACGTCCGGAATAAATCCTGCGGTGCAAGACAGAGAGGAAATGGTTTCTGTTTTGGCAGATATGGTTTCCTCGCTACCTGAAATTCCGTGTAAGATATATTTCTATGGTGCGGGATGCCGCGGAGATGTCCGCCGGAGTATGGCAGAACTATTGCGGTCGGTATTTACAGATACGCAGAGAGTTAAGCATTTAGAGGTGGAGAGCGATCTGCTTGGTGCCTCTCGTGCTTTGTTTGGCAATGCGGAAGGTATTGCTTGTATTCTCGGAACGGGAAGCAACTCATGCTTGTACGATGGAAAAAACATGATAGAGAACATCCCCCCGCTCGGTTATATCCTTGGCGATGAGGGAAGTGGTGCCGCAATTGGGAAAGCATTTCTGAATGCACTTTTCAAGAACGAACTGCCTGCATGGTTGAAGAACGAATATCTTGCAGAGACACGACAGACATACGATGACATTATACGCCGCGTATATCGTGAACCGGGAGCAAACAGATTTCTTGCATCTGCTTCAATGTTTATTGCCAAACATATAGACATTAGGCAGTTGGCTGATATTGTTGAACAGAACATTGAGCAGTTCTTCGTAAAGAATGTATCTCGATATTCACGCCGTGACCTGTCTGTTGCAGCAGTCGGAGGTATGGCATACGTTTATCAAAGTATATTCAAGGAAGTGGCTGCGGATAAAGGTTTTAATGTCTCTAAAATACTCAAAGAGCCAATAGAAGCACTCGCTGATTACCATTTGGAATACAGACAAACATGATGTTTTTTGTAAATTGGGCGGTGTTGGAAAACAATATCGCCCAATTTGCTTACTAAATTCGGCGATATTGGAAAGTAATTTCGGCAGAATTGTTTTTATCATCGTTTTATTCTTGGAAACATTTTGCGCACTCGCATAAGAAAGTTAACTACAGAACCTGCTGAAATAATAAGTGTCACAGAAGAAATGATAAGCAATATGCCCATTCCCAAACGCAGTGTCATTGGCTCGTTGAATATGGTAACGGCAAATAGTACAGCCGACACCGGCTCGAAGGCACCAAGTATGGCAACCGGTGTTGAACCGATTTTTTGTATTGCGGCACTTGTGCATAGAAGTGAGAACGCAGTGGGAAAGAATGCCATTGCCAACGCGTCTGCCCACAACCATGGCGAGTTTGAGAGAATGTTGAAACTGTCTGTATCAAAGTTGTATGCGTATAGGAAGGTTCCGAAGAAAATTACATATAGTGTAAGTTTAAGTGTAGGTACGTCTTTCAGTCTCGGCATGTTTACCCATACTAAGTATATTGCGTAAGAAAGAGCAGAGCCTGCCACCATGACGAGACCTGCAAGAGATAGTGCCCGACCGTCGCCACCACGGTAAAGCAGTCCTATGCCTGTCATTGCCAAGACTATGCTGAATACGGTAAGCACCGACACTTTCTCGTGGAAGAACAAAGCCATTATTATCGTGACCATTATGGGATATACAAAAAGTAATGTGGAGGCTATGGCGGCACCGATATAGGCATAACTGACATACAACAATAGTGAAGAAGCCGCCATCAGCAGTCCGAGTGTTGCAAGGGGAATCCATTGGTTGCGCTTCAGTCCGAAACCGCGTCCCCGTGCCACCATTATTGTTGCAAGCATTGGTATGGCGAGTAAATAACGGATAAACAATACGCTTGATGCATCGATTCCGGCATTCAGCAGCGGCAGTGCAAACAGAGGATTTGTGCCATAAGAGGCGGCTGCCAATATTCCTAAAACGTAACCTTTGAAAGAATTGTTCATAACGGTGTGCAAAAATACCAATTAATATTTATTTTAGAGTGTCTTTCAATGATTTTATACATGTCTTTTGCAAAGAATGAGTATCTTTGCATTCGAATTAGTATAAAAGCAAGATTGAAATGGAAATTTTACGGAACATCATGCAAGAATCCCAATGGCCTGTACTCACAGCATTCATTCTTGGTGTACTCGTGGCACAGCATCCATGCTCTTTGGCCACGAACATCGCTGCGATGAGTTATATAGGGAAAGACGTTGGTAATCGCCGCAGGGTATTTCTTGACGGATTACTTTATACCCTTGGAAGAACCATAGGGTACACGTTGCCGGGATGGGCGATAATATTGCTCGTGCGAAGTGGTGTTGAGGTGTTAAATCTTGGAGATTTAATATCCGAGTGGGGGGAACGTGTGTTGGGACCGTTGTTGATAGTTATCGGAGCATATCTTCTATATAGCGACCTGTTGCACCATCACGACCATGTTCCCCGGCTGCCTTTCGGTGGCAAGCATGTTACACCCATCGTACTCGGCATAGTCTTTGCCATGGCATTTTGTCCGGAGAGCGGCATCGTTTATTTTGGAATGATTATGCCGATGTCTGTCGAATTGTCTTCCGGTTACCTGCTCCCTGTAAGTTTTGCCATCGGCACGGGGCTGCCCGTGGTACTTATGTCGTGTTTTTTTGCTTATAGTTTCGGGCGTTTCTCGCGTCTTGACAGTGGCATGCGTTTTGTAAAGGCATGGTTTACACGTCTCATCGCCGTCCTGTTCATACTTGCAGGCGTTTTCGTTTTGTTGTATTGAATTTCATTAAACGGGTGTTCAAAATTGTTACACCTACATATTTACTTTACTTATATGATCTGCCTGAAAAGTATTCACAACCTTGAAGTTCATCTATTTTTCGTATGTTATGACAACATTCTCGTAGCCTAATGCGTTGAAAATCTTTGTAAATTGCTCCGTGCATGATAGTTCTGCTGTTTTTATGTTAACAGACGTGACACAGCACCGCTTCATTTGTCTGTATGCGCGCAGGTATAGTGTGGCACGGTCGCGGTCAGTCCACGAACCACTTTCGTAGAACGATTGCGTGCGCCCTTCATCAATAAAATTGTTGTCGAGCAGTTCGATTTTCGGCAGACGTGCCATCAACGTGTCGTTATTCATTCTGAGCCAGTTTGGTGTTGCCTTGTGCATGTTTACTCCGAGACGTAATGTACCGTAATATATACGCACAAGTTCGTCGTCAGATAAAATTCCTTTACGTACGGTATCCACAATTTCCTCATCGGCTATGGAAAGGAACTCCCATTCGCCTATATCCTGCATCGACTTTATCAGTGTCGGGGTGGGGGAGATTGTCTCGGTCAATTCGGTTTCAATGTGGTCGCGTTTAATCTTTGATGCAAAGATTACCACGGCAATAGCAATGACAAGAATAGTCAACGACCATATCAGACATGTCATTTTCCCGAATGTTAGTATTTTTTTTCCGTGTATTTTCATTTTCTTTCCAAGTCTGTTTTTATTATTATGTCTGTTATGTCTTCGTAATTCAAATTCTTCCTAAACGTTACGGTTATGTCGCTCTCCTCGTATCCTATTTGTCGCAAAATTGGTACAAGGGTGCGCGTTGCACTCTCCTGAGCCATTCTGATTATACCCATCTTTGGTATGTCGTTTATTATGGCTTTACGTCCTTGCGCGGCATATTCTGCCATTTCATTGTCGCTGAAATTTGACCGCAATAGTGGTACATGTCTTTTAACATCTTCGTGATTGATGCGTGTGGAGGTTAGTTCCACTTGAGGGTCGGGAAGTATAATCTCTATATTCTTTCCTGTAATCTTTACGTTTTTGTCGGAGAAATCGGAGAAATCAATATATGCCTTTATTGTCGCATCCATTGGGATTGCCATCTTGCGCGAGCCGAGTGGCAGGGGTATGTCGAAGTCTTGTTGCAGGATACTGCCTTTCAGTTTAATCTCATCGTTGTGAGTTACTATCTTGTGTACCTTTATTTCGGCAGTATATAGTTTTGAACACTTCTGTATTTGGGTTATCAGCAAAGCCTTCGAGTGACTTGGATTTTCGTCGTCATGCGACATGGCATTGCCAGACTTGTTTCCTTTCTCGCTGCACGCCATTGCTGACAATATAATTAAAAATGCAAATATTTTCTTCATATTGTTTAATATTATCATGTTGCAAAGTTAAGATAAATATCTAATGATTGATAAATATGGATGCTTAAATTTTGGTTTTATTTGGAATTTAGTTACTTTTGCATTAAAAATAACCAAATATGAAATACTTTGCAATAGTACTATCTGTCTCAATATGCTTTCTTGCTGCATGTAAGGAGGAAAAGAAAAGCACCGACATAATAACGCAGAAACCGATGGTGGTAAAGAAAACAGAACCGGTAACAATGGAAGCCATAAATAATGCGGAAGCTGTTAAATGGCTGGGCAAGACATATACTGTTGAGATACACCGCTATTCAGACAAAGAACTGCCTAAGACTCGTGACGAGTACGGCGTGGAATATTTTGACAATCACATTGAGGTAAAAGTGTTGAGACCTGATGGAACTGAATTCTTCGGCAGAGTGTTTAATAAACAGTCGTTCCATGAATATCTTGACGAGGCAACTATAAAAGACGGCGCGATGCTTGCCTTTAGGTTCACGGAGGTAAAAAACGACTGCCTCGTGTTTGTTGCAAGCGTCGGGTCGCCCGATGCCATGAGCGATGACTATATCCCTCTCATTGTAACTATTTCTCGCATGGGCGAAATAAATATTAAACGAGACAACTGTATTGATGAAATTCCCGGTGCGGAAGAAAGTGCGGAAGAAAGAGATACGGACTACGATGAAAGTTTTTAATACCTTAATTCAAAAAGTTTTATATTTTATGATTATGCAAGTCTTGGTATACTATATGCCAAGCATATTTATGGCGAACGCTTAATTAAATTCTTTTCGACTCCGATTGTATCATTAAGAACCCGAAATACTTTTCTTAATTCATTGAGATTAATGTTTTTAAACATTCAATGTTAATTCTATGGGGCAATGATCTGAACCGAACACCTCGTTGTGTATCTTTGCTCCTTTAAGTTTGCCGGCAATTCGCTCGGAAGTGACGAAATAGTCTATACGCCAGCCGGCATTCTTCTCACGGGCGCGAAAACGATAACTCCACCATGAATAAGCATCGACAGTGTCAGGATGAAAAAAGCGGAAAGTGTCAATGAAACCATTTTCCAAGAGCAGCGTGAATTTTTCTCGTTCTTCGTCTGTAAATCCTGCATTTTTGCGGTTTGATTTCGGATTTTTGAGATCGATTTCCTTGTGTGCCACGTTCATGTCTCCACATGCAATTACTGGTTTACTTTCGTCCAAATGTTTAAGGTAATTTTGAAAATCATCTTCCCAACGCATTCTGTAATCAAGCCTTTTCAGCCCGTCTTGTGAATTAGGCGTATATACGGTGACGAGGAAAAAGTCTTTCATCTCGAGTGTAATTACACGACCTTCATGATCATGTTCATCTATACCTATACCGTAACTTACATTCAAAGGCTCATGTTTGCTGTATATTGCCGTTCCGGAATATCCTTTTTTGTCGGCATAGTTCCAATAAGACTTGTATCCTTCAAACTCCAAATCTAACTGTCCTTGCTGCATCTTGGTTTCCTGAAGGCAGAAAAAGTCTGCATTTAAAGCCTCGAACGCCTCCTTAAAACCTTTGCCTACGCATGCACGCAGTCCGTTCACATTCCAAGAAATTAATTTCATCATATTCATATCCTTTTGTTTGTGGCAGGTTATATAAATTACCGCCTTAAAAAATAAGTTATCTCGCGAGAGCCGTTTTGTCATATTAATGTCACTTTTACAAGCGTTGGCTTATTTGGTAATGCAGTTTCATAGTCTTCCACATTCTTTTGCCAACTAACACTTTTTGCCTAAGAATATTCTATCAATATATGACAAGATTAATTTCATCCCCCCACATTAATTGCAAAGTTATGCAAAAATACCGAAACCTCAAAACTTTTTGGCATGAATGTTAAAAAACGATGCGTATTAATGAAAAATCATTGAAAAGCGTTGGAAATAATTTGGATAATAAGAAATAAAATCGTACCTTTGCAGCCGATTTACAAATCATTGACTGGAATTTGATAATAATATAGTCCGTGGAGGCTTGGTAAAGAGATGGCACGATGCCGTCCGCCTTGCGGAAAAAACCGTTTACAAATAAAACATGTACGCAATTGTAGAAATTAACGGTCAACAGTTCAAGGTACAAGAGGGAAAGAAACTCTTCGTTAACCACATCAAGAACTCTGAAGAGGGTCAAACTGTTGAATTTGACAAGGTTCTCCTCGTTGATAACGGTGGGAACGTCACGGTAGGTGCACCAACCGTAGAAGGTGCGAAAGTAATAGCCGAAGTGAAGAAGCCGCTCGTAAAGGGCGACAAGGTAATTGTCTTCAAGATGAAACGCCGCAAGGATTATCGCAAGAAGAACGGACACCGCCAGCAGTTCACTGAGGTGGAAATCAAATCAGTTAACGCTTAAAACAGAGGAGGAACAGGAAATGGCACATAAAAAAGGTGTTGGTAGTTCTAAGAACGGACGCGAGAGCGCATCACAACGACTCGGCGTAAAAATCTGGGGCGGACAGAAAGTTATCGCAGGCAACATAATAGTTCGTCAGCGCGGTACACACCATAATCCGGGTAAAAATGTAGGCATCGGCAAAGATGACACATTATTTGCATTGGTTGACGGTGTGGTAAACTTCAAGAAAGGTCGCAAGAACAAGAGTACCGTTTCAGTGATACCGGAAGCAGAAGCATAACAAACAAAACAACTTATTTCAAACAAACACAGAATCCCGCATTTCAGTCGAATTGCGGGATTGTTGTCATGTAACGAAACTATTTTCCATTTGCCTGTATCTTATTTTGCTCATTTTTTATAATTATGCCGTCTTCCGTCAATAGTATATTCCGCTGTCACACACCTTTTCCATGCAAAGGATTTACTAAAAAACAGACATAGATATACAAGTAATTGTTTTTGAACCACCACTTACTAAATTATGACTTGCAAATCTTGGAATTTCGGAATATTATTCTTACTTTTGCATCGTTATAATATGTCTTAAACAAAAAGATTATGCTTACTCTAAAACTCATAAGCGAAGAAACAGAACGTGTTATACTCGGTCTCAATAAAAAACATTTCAAAAACGCCGAGGAAGCCATAAAAGAAGTGCTTGATACTGACAAGCGTCGTCGGGAGGCACAACAGAAATTAGATGCCAACTTATCTGAAGCAAAAAAAATGGCTGCACGGATTGGTGCGCTGATGAAAGAAGGGAAGAAAGAAGAGGCTGCCACCGTGAAAGAGAATGTCTCTAAAATGAAAGAGACAAACAAGGAACTCGAGGCAGAGATGAACAATGCACAGAAAAGTCTTAATGACATGCTCTGTCAAATACCGAATATACCATACGATGAAGTGCCCGAAGGCATTACGGCCGAGGATAATCACGTAGTTAAGAGTAACTTGTGCGAGTGTCACAAGGGTGATACTGTAGGAAATTGGAGTGCCTATCCGGATGTCTCCGGAAAGCGTCTGCCACATTGGGAACTTGCCAAGAAATACAATCTCATAGATTTCGACCTCGGAGTAAAGATAACCGGTGCGGGTTTTCCTGTATATATAGGCAAAGGAGCGCGACTGCAGAGAGCATTGATTAATTTCTTTCTTGACGAGGCTCGTAAATCCGGTTATACCGAGATAATTCCTCCGACGTTGGTAAATGCTGCTTCTGGTTATGGCACAGGACAGTTACCGGACAAAGAGGGACAGATGTATCATTCGGAAGTTGATGATTTTTATCTCATTCCAACCGCAGAAGTCCCGATTACCAATATCTACCGTGATGTAATCATTGACGAGAAAGATCTGCCTATAATGAATTGTGCATATACTGAATGTTTCCGCCGCGAGGCCGGCTCGTATGGAAAAGATGTACGCGGACTAAATAGACTGCATGAGTTTTCAAAGATAGAAATTGTGCGCATTGACAAGCCGGAACATTCAAATGAAAGCCACAAAGAGATGTTGGAACATGTGGAAGGACTGTTAAAGAAACTCGAACTTCCATACCGAATATTGCTGTTATGCGGTGGCGATCAATCGTTCACGTCTTCAATATGCTATGATTTCGAAGTATATTCGGAGGCACAGAAACGATGGCTTGAGGTTTCTTCGGTTAGTAATTTCGACAATTATCAAGCCAACAGATTGAAATGTCGTTATCGCAACAGCAATACAAAGAAGACAGAGTTGTGTCATACACTAAACGGCTCTGCACTTGCACTCCCCCGCATTGTTGCGGCATTGCTTGAGAATAATCAGACGGAGAATGGCATACGCATACCAAAAGCTATTGTACCATATACGGGGTTTGATATGATTGACTAATGAATTACAACTAAAAATAATCCTTATATTCTAATAACTTAACAAAAAACAAATGAATTATGAACAAGGTAGTTAGTAAGAAGCAATTCTCAGAAAAGGTTTTCTTATTCGAGATCGAGGCTCCCCTCATTGCCAAAAGCCGAAAGGCTGGCAATTTTGTCATAGTAAGGATAGGCAAGAGAGGAGAACGAATGCCGCTTACGATTGCTGATGCCGACATTGATAGAGGGACAATAACACTTGTGGTGCAGAAAGTTGGACTTTCAAGCATTAAAATGTGTAACCTGAATGTTGGCGACTATGTTACAGATGTTGTAGGACCGCTTGGAACCCCTACACACATAGAGAATTTTGGAACAGTGCTTTGTGCCGGAGGTGGTGTCGGGGTTGCCCCCATGTTGCCCATAATAAAGGCTCTCAAGGCTGCCGGAAACCGAGTGTTATCTGTCATTGCAGGGCGTAACAAAGACCTCGTAATATTGGAAGATGAGGTTAGAGCATGTTCTGACGAGTTGATTATAATGACCGATGATGGCTCTTACGGAGAAAAAGGAGTGGTAACGGTAGGCATGGAGAAATTCATAAAACAAGAACCGAAAATTGACAAGGCATTTGCCATAGGTCCTCCCATAATGATGAAGTTCTGCTGCCTGCTTACCCAAAAATATAACATACCGACAGACGTATCGCTCAATACCATAATGGTTGATGGTACGGGGATGTGCGGTGCTTGCCGCCTTTCGATAGGAGGAAAGACTAAATTCGTATGTATCGATGGTCCGGAATTTGATGGAGCACTCGTTGATTGGGACGAAATGTTCAAGCGCATGGGAACTTTCAAGAGAGAGGAGCAAGAGGAACTTACGCGCTTTGAAAACCATGCCGAGTATATCAATGAACAGGTTGGTATAAAACAGAAGTCTTCAGAAAAATATTTGATGGAAGTAAAGCCGACGGAAGAGACAATAGAGGAACTTACTAACAACAAATCGGAATGGAGGACAGAACTGCGAAAGAGTATGAAGCCAAAAGGGCGTATGGCGATAGAGCGTGTCATAATGCCGGAACTCGATCCTGTTTATCGTGCAACAACGAGAACAGAGGAAGTGAATATTGGCTTGACAAGCGAGATGGCAGTTAATGAGGCAAAACGATGTCTAGATTGTCCGAAGCCGACATGCGTGGAGGGTTGTCCGGTAAACATCGATATTCCTTCTTTTATCAAGAATATAGAGCGTGGACAATTCCTTGCCGCAGCAAAGGTTCTGAAAAACACCTCGGCACTTCCTGCAGTTTGTGGACGCGTATGTCCACAAGAGAAACAATGTGAGAGCAAGTGTATTCATTTGAAGAGCGGCGGCCAGCCTGTGGCAATAGGATACCTTGAACGTTTTGCGGCCGATTATGAACGGGAGAGCGGAAATATATCATTGCCGGAGATAGCACCCAACAATGGAATAAAGATAGCAGTAGTAGGTTCCGGACCTTCAGGATTGAGTTTTGCCGGAGACATGGCAAAGAAAGGATTTGATGTATATGTATTTGAGGCACTGCATGAGATTGGCGGTGTGCTGAAATACGGTATTCCGGAGTTCCGACTTCCCAACCGTATTGTTGACGTAGAAATTGAGAATCTCGCGAAGATGGGAGTACATTTCCTTACAGACGTTATCGTGGGAAAGACAATATCTGTTGAAGAACTTGAGGCACAGAATTTCAAGGGAATATTCATAGGGTCTGGTGCAGGACTGCCAAACTTTATGAACATACCCGGAGAGAACGCAATAAACATAATGTCGTCTAACGAGTACCTTACGCGCGTAAACCTTATGGACGCTGCCAATCCGGAAGCAGATACGCCGATAAATCCTGCTACTAATGTGCTTGTGGTGGGTGGAGGAAATACTGCTATGGACTCTTGTCGAACAGCCAAACGTCTCGGGGCAAACGTAACAATTGTTTATCGACGTTCGGAAGCAGAAATGCCTGCACGCATTGAAGAGGTAAAACATGCCAAGGAGGAAGGGATAAACTTCCTCACGTTGCATAATCCGATAGAATATATCGCAGATGAGAGTGGGGCAGTAAAGCAGGCAGTATTACAGGTAATGGAACTTGGAGAACCGGATGCAAGTGGTCGCAGAACACCAATACCTATAGATGGAAAGACCGTCACGCTTGATGTAGATCAGGTAGTGGTGGCAGTAGGTGTGTCTCCGAACCCGCTTGTTCCGAAATCGATTAAAGGTCTTGAACTCGGAAGGAAGAATACGATTGTCGTTAACGAACAAATGGAAAGTTCACGCACGAATATATTCGCCGGAGGCGATATAGTTCGTGGCGGGGCAACTGTTATACTTGCCATGGGAGACGGACGACGTGCCGCTGCAGCCATGGCAGAAAAATTGTTGTCTTAAAAAACAAACATCTTGCCAATGAGAATATTGATTGTAGTGTTATCATTGCTCATAGTTGTGCCTTCCATGGCACAAAAGGGCAAAAAACGTCCCAAAAGTCGTAAAACCATCGTAGATAACAATAAACCTACTGTCGCGGAACTGATGTTCGAGAATATGCTCTCTTCTATCCGCAAAGTAGTTATTATTGACAGTGTGGTTGTTGCGAAGGACGAATTCCTCAGTCGGATACCGCTGTCTCCGGAAAGTGGAAAACTTGAAGATAATGGCCAAGGGGCTTCGTTCCGTAATGATTTCATAGACAAGAAATATTTTTCAAGACGTGACACTGCCGGTTTCTCAAAAATATATGTATCGGACAGACTGGCTGGACAATGGACAGAGCCACAAGAACTTTCAACTATAGGAAATGCTGATTATCCTTTCCTTATGGCTGATGGTACGACATTGTATTTTGCCGGAAAAGGAGATGCATCACTTGGGGGATATGATATCTTTGTGACACGTTATGATTCAGAAGACGGCTCTCTCCTCGAACCACAAAACATAGGTTTACCTTTCAATTCATTTGACAATGATTACCTATATGCCGAAGATGAAACAGACTCGATTGCATGGCTCGTAACTGATCGTAACCAACCGGAGGGAATGGTATGCATATATACTATTTTGCCGAATGGCAGTAGGTCATACGATATATCCGAACTTTCTGATGAAAGACTAAGAGGGCTTGCAAGAATTTCAAGCATTAAAGATACATGGGGAGACATGGCAGAGAGGAATGCGGCTTTGAAACGTCTTGCACATAATGACGGGAATGGAAATGGAGCAGAAAATGGGAACAGTATCTCGTTCATCGTGAACGACAAGTTAACATATACATCTGTCAACCAATTCAAATCCCCGTCAAGTACAAGTGAATTTAAACGACTTCAGATCATTGTGCGAGAACTTGGCGATGATGACAGAATTTTAAAAGAACTGCGTGAAAGATATGCTTCTGCGAGCAGGTCGGCACGAATAAAAATGTCAGATGAAATAATAAAGCTCGAACAGAAAATAATGAAAAGAGAGAAAGAAAAACGTGTTTTGGAGAAATCCATAAGAAATACGGAAAATATATTAACTAAATAAAAATTAAAGAATATGGCAAAAAAGTATTTCCCGGAATCGGAATTGATAATTAACCCTGACGGTAGTGTTTTCCACCTTCATTTGAAGCCGGAACAGTTGGCAGACAAAGTTATACTTGTCGGCGACCCGGGACGTGTCACAACAGTAGCAGAACATTTTGAAAACAGGGAATGTGAAGTTGAAAATCGTGAGTTCAAATCTGTTACCGGAACATATAAAGGTAAGCGCATAACGGTGCAGAGTACAGGTATAGGCTGTGATAATATAGACATTGTGGTGAACGAATTGGATGCTCTTGCAAACATTAATTTCAAGGTACGCGAAGAAAATCCCGAACACAGACAACTGACAATAGTAAGAATAGGTACATGTGGAGGTCTACAGCCAAATACGCCCGTTGGCACTTTCATTGCTTCTGTGAAAAGCATAGGGTTCGATGGACTATTGAATTTCTATGCCGGCAGAAATGATGTTTGTGATCTTGAGTATGAGAATGCTTTCACAGAATATATGAATTGGAATCCGCAACTTGGGGCACCGTATGTTATAGATGCTGATAAAGAATTAATCGAACGACTTGCACAAAATGACATGGTACGCGGTGTTACGATAGCATGTGGAGGTTTCTACGGTCCTCAGGGTAGAGAATTGCGCATTCCGCTTGCCGACCCTAAGCAAAATGAGAAGGTGGAGGCATTTGAGCATGCCGGTCTACGTATAACAAATTTCGAAATGGAAAGTTCTGCCTTGGCCGGATTGTCACGACTGCTCGGACATAAAGCACTCACATGCTGCATGGTAGTTGCAAACAGACTTGCAAAGGAAGCAAATACAAGTTATAAGAACAGTATTGACGACCTTATAAAACTTGTACTTGACCGTATATAATTATATTGGAAACGACAGTCATTATAATATGATTTCATTTGAAAGTGATTATAATAATGGAGCACATCCATGTGTGCTCCAATCTCTTTTTAATACAAACGAAAGTCAAAGCGCATCATACGGATATGACGAATGGAGTGACAGTGCACGGAAAAAAATTCGTGAAGCATGCAGATTGGAACATGCCGAAATTTATTTTCTTGTTGGAGGCACGCAGACAAACGCAACAGTAATTGATGCATTATTGAAACCTTTCGAAGGTGTCATATCGGTTGATACGGGACACATCAATGTACATGAGTCAGGAGCGATTGAGGCAAGTGGACACAAAGTCATTACACTTCCTTCACATAAAGGGAAAATGCACGCAGAGGACTTGATTTCTTTATTAGAGAGATTCCATGCCGACCCAACACGCGACCACATGGTTTGGCCGGGAATGGTATATATCACTTTCCCCACAGAACTTGGCACAATATATAGTGCTGCCGAAATAGGAAGCATAAACCAAATATGTAAGAATTACGACATTCCTTTGTTCGTTGACGGAGCAAGGTTGGGCTATGGTCTTGTGTCTGATGCATGCGATTTCGATCTTCCTTGGCTTGCGAGACATTGCGATGTTTTCTATATCGGAGGGACAAAGATTGGTGCTCTTTGTGGCGAAGCAGTGGTTTTTACTAAAGATAATGCACCAAAGCATTTCTTTTCAATAGTGAAACAGCACGGGGCATTACTTGCCAAGAGCCGTCTTATCGGTGTTCAGTTTGATGTCTTGTTTACCGACAACCTATATTTTAACATTTCACGGAATGCTTTCAATAAAGCAATGCAACTGAGAAAAATTTTCTTGGATGCGGGATTTGTACTTGAGAATTCACCAACGAACCAGCAATTTGTAGTACTTTCAAATGTTCAGATGGAGTTACTTGCACACTATGTTGCTTTTGAGACATGGGAGAAAATAGATGACAACAATACCTTGTGCCGTTTTGTAACATCTTGGGCAACAAAAGAAAGCGATCTCAAAACACTAAAGGAAGCTGTTGCTTCAATATAATATGTCAATGAACGAAAACGATACAATCTGCTCTCTTGCCACTGCCACCGGTGGAGCATTGTGCATAATTCGCATTAGCGGCAAGGATGCTGTAAGCATTGTTTGCAAAACATGTGGTGGTATTTCAATCAATACTCCTGCAAACACTATATTACACACAGACTTTTGTGATAACAACGGAGATATTATTGATGATGTCATGGTAAGTGTATTTCGTGCACCACATAGTTATACCGGTGAGAATTCCGTAGAAATATCGTGTCACGGCTCACGATATATTGCAGGCAGAATAATAGAAACACTTATTGCACACGGATGTCGTCAGGCAATGCCCGGGGAATATACACAAAGGGCTTTTCTTAACGGGAAACTGGGGCTTGAACAAGCCGAGGCCGTGGCAGATCTTATCGCTTCGACAAATGCCGCAACTCACAAAATGGCATTGTCTCAACTACGAGGAAGTATATCGTCGGAACTTCTTGCGTTGCGTGAGCAGTTGTTGAGAATGACATCGCTTCTTGAACTGGAACTTGATTTCTCTGATCACGAGGATATAGAATTTGCAGACCGATCGGAACTCCTGTCGTTGGCAGTGGAAATAGATATGAAAATACAAAAACTTGCGCATTCTTTTGAGACAGGAAATGCTATAAAGCATGGAATTCCTGTAGCTATCATAGGAAAGACAAACGTAGGAAAATCAACATTGCTTAACAGGCTAATTAAAGATGAGCGAGCCATTGTATCCGATGTTCACGGCACAACGCGTGACACCATAGAAGATACAATGGATATAAAAGGCGTGCAGTTTAGGTTCATTGACACGGCGGGGATACGTCATACTACAGATAAGATAGAGAAGATAGGAATAGACCGTACTTATCAAGCCATAGAGAAGGCAAGAATTGTATTGTGGGTAATTGACGAGCAACCCACCGACGAAGAGTTTGAAAACATATTGAAACGGACGGAAGACAAATCTGTGATAATAGTACGGAATAAAATAGATAAAAATTCGATACCTGTTAATATAGAATATATATATTCAAAGCGTCTGTTATCGGTGGAAATCTCTGCAAAAAAAGGTACAGGTATAGAAAACCTTGAGAAACACATCTTTAATTCTGCCAACATACCTATTTTTACGGAGAATGATGTAATTATCACTTCGGCAAGGCATTACGAGGCTTTGTTAAAGGCTCACATCGAAATTTCGCATGCCATAAAAGGACTTAAACAAGGTATAAGTGGAGATCTTGTTGCCGAAAATCTCCGCATGGTTCTTTATAATCTCTCGAAAATAACAGGAAAAGGCATAATAACCCCTGACGAGACATTACATACAATTTTTAATGATTTTTGTATCGGTAAATAGAGTCTAAATTAGTAATTTATATGACAAGACCTCCGCAGAAGCATTTGCTTTTACAGAGATCTTGAAAATAATTCTGCATACCACCATCTGTATATATTTTCATCAACATGCGTTATATTATGAGTTGATAACGAGCATGTTTGTCATTCGATAGGAAATATTTGGCAATTTCAGCGATATTGGTGAGTAAAACAGACGAAATTGGTCGGTAATTTCGGCGATATTGCAGTACAATTAAACACAAATAAGACTCCATTTTGAGGTAAAAAACAGCGTAAATGGTTCGAGATTTACGGCAAAACAAGTTGTTTTTGCATAGTCCTCATAACAATACTTTTAATATGAATTAATCATATTATTTTTGAAAATCAAAATTATTATACTATATTTGCAAAATGAAAGGACGAAGTTGTTAGATTTGTCATTATAAAATTGAATATAATATTTAATGGCATTTTTCGACAAACGATTGTCATATAAATAATTATAGTATCTTGAATCGAAATACGGATGAACGTTGAAAAAATGAAAGAACTGATCGAGAGACAACGGAATCTATCGACCGTTCTTGGTATGAAATTTATTAGTACTCCAGAAGATGATATGTGTATGGCCACCATGAAAGTTGATGAACAAAATCGTCAACCTTTCGGTTTTCTCAGCGGAGGTGCATCATTGGCTCTTGCCGAAAATTTGGCAGGTGTAGGGTCGTGTTCTATATGTCCCGGAAAGATATGTGTGGGAGTAAGTGTAAGCGGAGAACACGTTAAAGCAGTGGTTGAAGGCGATATAGTTACGGCACGCGCTCAACTTGTAAGCAAAGGTCGTAAACTGCATGTTTGGGATGTAAGAATAACCGACTCTGACGGCAATCTTATTTCCACGGTACATGTAACTAATTATGTCATAACGCCAAAGAAAAATAACGCAGAATGACAAGTTTCGCATTTTTCAAACTTCCTGAAGAGCATAGATGC
This sequence comes from Prevotella sp. OH937_COT-195, assembly GCF_003932845.1. GTDB lineage: Bacteria > Bacteroidota > Bacteroidia > Bacteroidales > Bacteroidaceae > Prevotella. Next base: position 28,779 of record NZ_RQZH01000006.1, on the reverse strand, counting down.
ACACTGTTTCTCCAAGAAGAAGTAATGCCGGAAAACATATCCTCTTTTAATGAACTTAATTCCAAAACAGGGTTCGTTATTGCCCCGTTCTGCATTTCAGAGCGTACTCCGCTTGTTTTGATTAATCCGGAACAAAAATATGTATATGATTCTCTTTCAGACGTTGATGAAAAAATAGTTAAAAAGTTGAATAATTGTGCATTGAGTAATGCGGCAAATTCTCCGGAAGAAAACTTAAATGAAGATGAAAGAGCGAAATATTGGAAAAGTTTCAATATATTCCACTCCAAATTATTGCAAGGAGAATTTCGCAAAATAGTACTTGCAAGACATTCGGATGTTCATACCCCTCCCTCCGATTTATTCGGTTTGTTTAAGAAAGCATGTAGAGAATATCCACGAATGTATGTATCACTATTCTCTACGCCTATGAGTGGGACATGGTTTATTGCCACTCCGGAGTTGTTGTTAGAAGATAACGGAGGAATATGGAGGACCGTGGCTCTCGCAGGAACAATGAAACTTAGAGGACATGAAATTATTTCCGATATATTATGGAATGAAAAGAACATGAAAGAACAACGTATTGTCGCAGATTACATACATGAATGTATTGAGAAATTCTCTGATAATATTCAGGAAACAGGTCCTATAACGATAAAGTCTGCCGACCTTGTTCATTTAAAGAGTGATTTTCATTTCTCACTTTGCAAAAAACACATATTGGGCGATTTAATCGCAGAATTACATCCTACTCCTGCGGTGTGCGGCATGCCCAAAAATAAGGCAGAAGAGTTTATTCTCTGCAATGAATTTTGCATAAGAAACTATTACAGCGGATTTTCAGGTGTCGTAAATCATGATACCGGGACGCATCTTTATGTCTCATTGCGGTGTATGCAGATTTTGAAAAATCTTTTCCGGCTATATGCCGGTGGCGGTTTGATGCCGGAAAGCACAGAAAGCCAAGAATGGCAGGAGACTGAGGCGAAACTTGAGACAATGATTAGAATAATAGACTGTTGACAATATTTAAATATCTTAAAGTGTATAGTGACAAAAAAAACGTTAACATACTTACCTCGATACTTGTCTGTCATGGCGTAAAGCACATAGTGGTATGTCCGGGAAGCAGAAATGTACCATTGGTGCATAATTTCAATGAATGCCTGCAATTCCATTGCCATTCGGTTACAGACGAACGCTCGGCAGGATTTTTCGCTCTCGGTATATCCATGGCATTAAACATGCCGGTAGCGGTATGCGTAACGTCCGGTACGGCACTCTTAAATGTATTGCCGGCAGTTGCAGAAGCATTGTACCAACACCGCGAATTGATTGTGATAAGTGCAGACAGACCACAAGCGTGGATAGATCAACTTGACGGTCAAACGATACCACAATATTTCGCATTGGAAAAATTTGTAAGCAAGAGTGTCAACCTTCCCGAGGTAAACGACGAACAAAGCAGATGGCATTGTAACAGACTTGTAAACGAGGCCATTATTGCTTTGAAAAAAAATGGCGGCATGCCGGTACACATTAATGTTCCTATAAACGAGCCTTTGTTCAATTTCACCACGGAATCTCTCTCTAAAGAAAGAATCATACACTGCACCGTACCTCAAAACAATGTTAAGGAAAAAGACATCAAGGCTTTTCTTAAATCGAGATGTCCATTGATTGTCATAGGCAAGACGGAATATGACAAAAAAATATCAGACTTGGTGCATGAAATAAAGAAAAAACATGTAGTCCTTTGCGAGCCATTGGCATACGACGGAGAAGCAACATGGTTCGATAAAATGTATGATACCGTGAGTAACGATAAGGCATACACTCCTGACTATGTTTTATATATGGGAGACACGTTGGTAAGCAAGTCTCTCAAACAATATTTGAGGGAACTTGATAAATGCGAGACATGTATGGTCAGTTGTGATGCTGAAGTGCATGACGTTACTATGCACGCAAACAGAATTCTTGTATGTGGTGCAGCGGAAATTCTTTCCACAATCTTAACCTATGACCATAGAAATTTGAATAACGATTTCCATTCGCGATGGACAAATGAAACTGAAAAACATCGCATGCAAATTTTGTCCCAACCGTCGAATAATTTGCTAAAGGAAACGGTAAGGGTGTTTGAGAAAGAATTGGGTAAAAACAAGGATAATATTAATGTACATTATGCAAACAGTTTGTCGGTACGTTACGGCTGTATGTATTCAAATCATTATATATATGTAAACCGGGGGGTGAACGGTATTGAAGGTTCACTGTCAACAGCAGCAGGATTTTCTTCTGTTTCAGGAAAAAAGACATTTGTATTCATTGGAGACTTGTCTTTTTTCTATGATTCAAATGCTCTTTGGAACAAAAAACTCAATGGTAATCTACGTATTATATTGCTAAATAATGGCTGTGGTGGGATTTTCGGCAAGTTGAAAGGATTGGAAGAAACTCCTGCTTTAAACAAATATATATCTGCGAGTCATGAAACATCCGCAAAAGGACTTTGTGAGTCGTATGGGGTGGAATATCATTCGGCAAGCACTTTATACGAAGTTACAAATGCCATATCGGATATTATGCACAAGGAAACAGATACTCCCATCCTACTTGAGGTCTGTTCTATAAATTAATACCGTAAAAGTTAATATTATATTATGGGCAATATCTTGTAAATATTAAAGTGAAAAATTAAAGCAGGCATGTTTGATTTACGGTTCTCCATTCTGTTTTGACAATCCGTTTATCATATTCTTTATTTGTGTTATTCTTGCCGTCAGATTACCGGAATATTTTTCATAATAATATAATGACGATATAAAATATTCGAGAGCAGTTGCATTATTTCCCACAAAAAGATAGCAAAAGGCGATGCGATATAAAGCATCGCCTTTTTCATGGTTGTAACACACATTTGTGTGTTTTTCGTAATATGGTATTGCCTCGACATATTTCTCTTGGTAGAAATAACTTTCCGCACAATGAAAATAATAGACACTAAGTTCGTGCGGAGCAAGTCCGCCAAGTTTAGGGAGTGCTTCGCTTAACAATCTGCCTGCTTCCGGATAATTCCATTCATAATATTGACATACGCCCATGTAGGCATGAAAACGAGGATTGAGTGGAAATTCGTTATCAAGGTGGTTGAAAATCAACAAAGCCTCATGATATTTTTCCGATGTGAAATAATCTATGGCGATACCCAGTTTCTCGGCAACTTCACCTTTCTGAAATTCCTGCGACTGTGAGTTTACAGAGGCAATGAACGCGAAAAGTGACAATACCACATGGAGCATTCGCATCATTTCACATAGAAACTTATTAGTTTATCAATAGCACGTTCGCAAACCGGACAAAAGGTCGGGTTTTCATTAGTACGCATGCGACAATCCATCATGCCACGATAAGTGCCTTTAAGACAATATCCGGCACCTTCAAAAACACCTAATTTGTCTGTATATTCTTTTGTCTGTGGTGTTGGCACCGGTATCTTTTCATCAAGCAAATCATTCCACTTTGTTTGGAAATCAACCAAGGTTGTGATATTAGGTTCCCATGGTTCAATGTCAGATGGGTACATAGGTATCTGTTCGTTTTCGTATGCATATTCGTCTGCCAATCCTCCGAAACTATGCCCGAATTCATGAACTACGACCGGCAATGTCTTTGCATGATGTGCGGCTGAAAGGTTATAGGAATTAAGAATGCCGCCCCCTCCATACACGTCTGTGTTTACAAGAATGATTATGTGTTCATAGGGCAGACCTGCAAGAACATCGTGTAATTTTTTCAAATGAAGTGTAGTTAGATACCTATTATTATAGAAAGTGTCGAAATGTGAGCCGAGAGCGGTATTTTTCCAAATTCCAAGATGTGGAACACTTGTTCCGCTATCTTCCGACAATGCTTCTACGGCAATAATATTGAAAGAGTTTTTCCACTTCTTGAATGGTTCGTGTGAAAATAATGCTTCTACAGACCTGTTTACGTCATTAATAAATACAGACATTTCTTTATCATTATAACCTTCTGCCACAAATGCAATATTTATGCAATGCGTGGTATCGACTGCTTGTATAATTGTCTTATATGGTGTTTTTCGTTCTCCGATTTGTCTTATTAAAATATCATTGGGAGTAACGGTGTGTGTCATTGTAGCAACCACTTCTCTTCTGTTATTTCGTAATTCAACCGTTATGTCAACTGCCTTTTTCGGCATAGGTATAAGAAAGACATTTTCGAAAGCCTTTGTGGTACTTTTTGCCTCATCCGTCGTAAGCCATTCTTGAAACAATGTGGAGAATGAGTTCTTGTAAATAACTTTTAATGTGGAATTGTCTTTTACGATTATGGTTCCGTTACCTTCAACAGGCACACTTGAAAGATTTTGACGTTTGCCATACCACCGCGATGACTTGCTTAGACAGTCGAGTGCAATTTTCTGTGACAATGCATTGCCCGAGAATATGTAATCTATTCTCAACGTGTTGTCTTCGAAGAACTCGTCAAAGTTTTGTGCAGATACCATTTTTGCAACAAAACACAATAGAAAAATTAATGTTTTTCTCATAATATTATTTGTTTTCCATTTAATATCTCATTTTCAAGAATACAAGTTTGTTTAATCATATCTATTATATATCCGCGCCCCCAGTCTTTCTCGTGGTATCGTATGCCGTCGTATTCAAGAATGTCAATATCCATCTCCACGAGATTCTTACGACGTTTATCGTAGGTATCTCCACACTCAAATTCTATTTTTTTGAACTCTTCGTTTATCTTTTCGAAAGGCAAATCAGTGTATGCGATACCAACGCAATTCGAAAAGTCCTGCGAGACAATGCCAATGGGAGTGGTCTTGATGATCGGGGTAAAGCGTATATTATTTTTAAAAAGTTCAGATATGCGCATTCTCATAATTGCCACTTTATCACATGCCGATGGCGAATTAGTACCGGTGGCAAATAGTATCTTTTTCTTTTTCATTTATTACTCTTTTACATAAATGCAAGATTTTGTTTGCAAAAATATGAAAAATAATTGAGAATGGTAAATAATTAAAATAAAAATCGTAATTTTGCAAATATGGATACAGAAAAGATATTTAATAAACTCGGTATTGAGGAACTTAACCTTATGCAGAAAGAGACTGCAAATGCTGTTTTACATTCGTCAAACGATATAATTGTATTATCACCAACGGGAAGTGGCAAAACCCTTGCATATTTGCTTCCGTTGGTTGAAAGATTGTCTGTCGATATTGATGAAGTACAAGCTATAGTTATTGTTCCGGGACGCGAATTGGCAATACAATCACAAATGGTGCTGAGGGACATGGGTAGCGGACTCCGTTCAATGGCTCTTTATGGTGGCAGGCCAACGATGGACGAGCATAGGTTGATAAGAAAAAATCTTCCACAAATTATCTTTGTTACACCGGGACGTTTGAACGACCACTTGGACAAATGTAACTTTAATACATACAATATAGAATGGATCGTAATTGACGAGTTTGATAAATGTCTTGAAATGGGCTTCAGAGATTCTATGTCCAGAGCTATTGAAAGGGTGGGGAATGCCAAAAGACGAATACTGCTTTCTGCAACTGACACAGAAGAGATTCCCTCATTTGTAAACATGGGAAAAGTTTCCAAATTGGATTTCCTTTTTGAAGATGAGCAAGTATCTGACAGAGTAGGAATAAACATCGTGAAAAGTCCTGTAAAGGACAAGTTGGATATCTTACAACGTTTACTGCGCAGTTTTAATGACGATAGTACAATTGTCTTTCTGAATTTCCGTGAAAGTGTTGAACGTGTTAATGATTATTTGGAGAAACTCGGTTTTTCGACAACAGCTTTCCATGGAGGACTTGAACAGTTGCAACGTGAAGCATCGCTAAACAAGTTCAGCAATGGTTCGTCAAACATACTTGTAGCAACCGATCTCGCATCGCGCGGACTTGATATTCCGAATGTTAAAAACATAGTACATTATCATTTACCACTTAGCGAAGAGGCGTACATTCACCGTGTAGGCCGCACGGCACGATGGGAGGCTTTGGGTAAAACGTTCTTTATATTGAGTCCTGATGAATATATTCCGGACTATATTGAAGGAGAACATTACGAATTCGACATCCCAAACCGGTTACCGTTGCCTGCTCCTCCCAAAATGATTACAATATATATAGGTAAAGGAAAAAAAGACAAAATATCAAAAGTAGATATTGTCGGCTTCTTGTGTCAAAAAGGTGAGATTGACAAAAAAGAGATTGGCAGAATTGATATTAAGGAACGATATTGTCATGTGGCTATTTCCCGCAGGTGTGTGAAGGAAATTCTTAAAAAGACACAAGGAGAAAAGATTAAAGGGGTTAAAACGCTAATCCAAGTTGTCAAATAGCCCCATAAAAGTTATATTATATGTAAATAGTTATAAAATATTTGGCAGTATCACTTTTAATGCGTAACTTCGCGCCATTGAATTTATTAACCTAATAACCAAATTAAAAAAACAATGAAAAAGTACAATTTTAATGCTGGTCCTTCAATGCTCCCGCGTGAAGTGATTGAAAACACTGCCAAGCAATGCTTGGAATTCCAAGACACAGGTCTTTCGCTTATGGAAATAAGCCACCGTGCAAAATATTTCCAACCTGTTCTTGACGAGGCCGAAGCATTGATAAAAGAACTTCTTGAGGTACCGGAAGGATATACTGTTGTTTTCCTCGGTGGAGGCGCATCACTTGAGTTCTGCATGCTCCCATACAATTTCTTGATAAAGAAAGCTGCATACCTGAACACCGGTGTTTGGGCAAAGAAAGCAATGAAAGAGGCAAAATTGTTTGGAGAAGTAGTTGAAGTGGCTTCTTCTGCTGACAAGAACTACACATATATACCAAAAGATTGGAAATGCCCCACAGACGTTGACTATCTCCATGTTACAACAAACAATACCATTTATGGAACAGAGATGCGCAATGATTTGGACGTACCCGTACCAATGATAGCAGATATGTCTTCTGACATTTTCAGTCGTCCCATAGATGTGTCAAAGTATGACGTAATTTATGGTGGTGCACAGAAGAATCTTGCCATGGCCGGTGTTACTCTTGTTATCTTGAAGACAGACAAGTTGGGACGTGCTCCGCGTGAAATTCCTACTATGCTCGACTATCGCACACATGTAGAAAAGGGTTCCATGTTCAATACACCTCCTGTTGTACCTATATACAGTGCACTTGAGACTCTGCGTTGGCTTAAGGCTAACGGCGGTATGGTTGCAATGGACAAACTCGCAAAGCAGCGTGCAGAAATCGTTTACAACGAAATCGATCGCAACAAGTTATTCCGTGGTACCGTTGCAGAAGAAGATCGTTCACTCATGAACATTTGCTTCGTTATGAACGATGAGTATGCCGAACTCGAGAAGCCTTTCTTCGATTTCGCCACAGAGCGCGGCATGGTTGGCATCAAAGGACACCGTTCGGTAGGAGGATTCCGTGCAAGTTGCTACAATGCACAGACCATCGAAGGTGTTGAAGCTCTTGTTAAGTGCATGAAGGATTTTGAAGCAAAACATTAATATAAAACAAAAACAATGAAAGTTTTAGTTGCTACAGAAAAACCGTTCGCAGCAGCTGCCGTTAACGGAATAAGAAAAGAGGTAGAGGCAGCAGGCCACGAACTTGTATTGCTTGAAAAATATACAGAGAAAGCACAGTTGCTTGATGCCGTAAAGGATGCAGATGCAATGATTATCCGTTCGGACAAGGCTGATGCTGAAGTTATTGAGGCTGCAAAACAATTGAAGATTATTGTACGTGCAGGTGCCGGATACGATAATATTGACCTTGCTGCTGCAACTGTTCACAAAGTTGTAGCTGAAAATACTCCGGGACAGAACTCAAATGCTGTTGCAGAACTTGTATTCGGTCTCATGGTGTTTGCGGTACGCAATTTCTACAATGGAAAGAGCGGTTCTGAACTTATGGGAAAGAAACTCGGTATCCTCGCATACGGCAATGTTGGTCGTAACGTTGCACGCATTGCAAAAGGATTCGGCATGGAAGTATATGCCTATGACGCATTCTGCCCGAAAGATGTTATTGAGAAATCCGGTGTAAAAGCAGTAGATTCTCAAGAGGCATTGTTCGAGAGTTGCGATGTTGTTTCATTGCATATTCCTGCAACTGCTGAGACAAAGGAAAGTATCAACTATGCCCTTGTAAATAAAATGAAGAAAGGCGGTATCCTTGTAAATACTGCACGCAAGGAAGTTATCAATGAGCCAGAACTCATAAAATTGTTTGGCGAGCGTGAAGACCTTAAGTTTGTCACAGACATCAAGCCTGACAACGATGCTGAATTTTCAAAATTCGAAGGTCGTTACTTTACCACTCCTAAGAAAATGGGTGCACAGACCGCTGAAGCAAACATCAATGCCGGTATAGCTGCCGCAAAGCAAATAAATGCTTTCTTCAAAGACGGTGATACGAAATTCCAAGTAAACAAATAATTTATTTGCAACAAAGTCAAAAACCTCCTTCTTGTTCCCTCAAGGGGGAGGTTTTTATCTTTATTCAAGATTAATATAGAAAGAAATAACGTTTCTAATTTTTTAATAACAATCATGGCTATAATAAAACCATTTAAAGGTATTCGTCCACCGAAAGAATTTGTTGAGCAGGTGGAGAGTCGTCCATACGATGTTCTTAATTCAGAAGAAGCACGGGTAGAAGCAAATGGTAATGAGAAATCTCTTTATCATATTATCAAGCCGGAAATTGATTTCCCGGAAGGAACAAGCGAATATGATCCGCGCGTTTATGAAAAAGCAGCAGAAAACTTTAAAATGTTCCAAGAGAAAGGCTGGCTCGTTCAAGATGATAAAGAACAGTATTATATATATGCACAAACAATGGAAAACAAGACACAGTTTGGACTTGTTGTATGTGCACATTGTGACGATTACGCCAAAGGCGTTATAAAGAAGCACGAGCTTACCCGTCGTGATAAAGAAGAGGATCGAATGAAACATGTTCGTGTAAATGACGCAAACATAGAACCGGTATTCTTCGCATATCCTGACAACGATGTTCTAAACTCTTTGATTAATAAATATGCCGCTACTGCACCTGAGTATGATTTCATTGCTCCAATAGACGGTTTCCGTCATCAATTATGGGTAATTTCTGACGATAATGATATTAAGGTAGTGACAGAACAGTTTGCCAATATGCCGGCATTGTATATTGCCGACGGTCATCATCGTTCAGCCGCAGCAGCACTTGTAGGCGCAGAGAAACAAAAGCAAAATCCCAATCATAAGGGAACTGAAGAATACAATTATTTTATGGCAGTATGCTTCCAAGCGTCACAGCTTACGATCCTTGACTACAATCGTGTTGTTAAAGACTTAAACGGTTTGACTTCAGAGCAGTTCATAGATGCACTTAAGAAAAACTTTACGGTAGAACTGAAAGGAAATGACATTTACAAGCCCGCGAAACTTCACGAATTCTCTCTCTACCTTGACAACAATTGGTATGCACTTACTGCAAAAGAAGGCACATACGATAATTCGGATCCCATAGGAGTTCTTGATGTTGATATTTCGAGTCGTCTTATTCTTGATGAAATTCTCGAGATAAAGGATTTGCGTTCAAGTGACAGGATAGATTTCGTTGGTGGTCTGCGCGGATTAGGTGAACTGAAGCGTCGTGTTGACAGTGGCGAGATGCGTATGGCATTGGCACTTTACCCTGTAAGCATGAAACAGATTATGGATATTGCAGACAGTGGTAAAATCATGCCTCCAAAGGCAACATGGTTTGAACCTAAATTGCGTTCAGGTCTTGTAATACACAAACTTTCTTAACAAAAGGACTTTACAAAGTTTTGGAAGATAGTTTCAAGACCATAGGAAAAATGGGCGAGGGATACTACACCGAGAAACGGAGTAGATTTCTCGCCTTTGCTCATCATGTTGAAAGTATTGAAGAGGTTAAGGAATTTGTCTCACATTACAAAAAGAAATATTTTGATGCTCGCCATGTTTGTTATGCATATATGCTTGGAGCAGAAAGAACGGAATTTCGTGTAAACGATGATGGAGAACCGAGCAGTACTGCTGGGAAACCTATACTTGGACAAATAAACTGTAACGAAATTACGGACGTTCTTATAGTAGTTGTAAGATATTATGGCGGAGTAAATCTTGGTACCGGCGGATTAATCGTTGCTTATCGCGAAGCAGCAGCAGACGCCATAAGACATTCTGAAATATTATGCAAACTTATTGAAGAAAAGATTGATTTTACATTCCCATACATAATGATGAACAAGGTTATGAAAGTAGTTAAAGAAATGCAACCCCGAATATTATCTCAAAGTTATGACAACACATGTGTTATTTCTTTATCTATAAGGAAATCTCTTGCCGAACAACTAAAAGACAGACTTGCAAAACTTTCTTTTGAATAATAATAAAAATATTTTGAGTTGTCATTTAAAAGCATTACCTTTGCACCATTAAACAAGGAAGAAGGAAGGTTGGCAGAGTGATCGATCGCGCTGGACTCGAAATCCGGTATACCCTTATGGGTATCGGGGGTTTGAATCCCTCACCTTCCGCAGAAGTATAAAGGGAAGTCAGTAAAACGGCCTTCCCTTTGTTGTTGATTTTCAGTAAGTCTTGATTGTAAAACGATGATACACTTCACCGATCAGTATAAGCAATTAAACCCAAATCAGTCATTAGACCGCATTTGCTTAGATTTGCCATTGCCGTTACGCTTCCCGACTGCTTTAGCCCGCTTGCTGACATCTGCGCAGCCATTACATCTCGATGTAGCCCGATACGCCTTCGATGAAACGGCTGTACATCTGCTCAACAATCGAACAAAATCGGTTGAGGGTTCTAATGACAGATTTGGAGTAAAAAGACATAACTGTTTTTTATTTTTACTCGATTATATAAATGGGCATTGAAATCATTGATATGAGCAGATTTATTGTATAATTTATCTTATTTACATTAAAAAAGATATCGCAACAGATATATGGATGATCGCAATTTAGGCGAAATCATTTAGCAATACCGCCCAAATTGAAGTGTAAAACAGGCGAATTTGCTTGCCAATATGCCACAAAACGGAAATAGGAAACAAGGAATTTTGAACAAGTAATGACAATATTTTTATTAAAATATGACGGAATACGCACCGGGGGTTAATGATAGATTTTAGATATTGAAATCACAAAATCATTTTATAATATTCTCCATTAATATTAAATATCGTAGGTTCGTCTTTGAAAATAGCAAACATTGAAGAACCACTGCCACTCATACTTGAATAAATTGCTCCCCGATCATAGAAATCTTGCTTTATCTTTTCCAAAATTGGATATATTCCAAATACACTGTTTTCAAAGTCATTTAAGAGATTATTTCTCCATTCGTATATGTCACCAAGAACAGTTAAATCGCAACGTTTCTTCGGTTGCATTGGTATAATATTTGAAAAAGCTTCGCGTGTACTAACAGCAAACGGCGGTTTGATGATGACAATCCAATATCCGTTTAAAGAGAATGGTATAGGACTAAGTTTATCACCTATACCAGTTGCAAACGAAGGTTGTGGCTCTATGAAAAAAGGGCAGTCTGCACCAAGAGTAACAGCAATTTCTTTCATTTCCGAATAATTCATTCCAATAGAAAACATATCATTTAATGCCTTTATTGTATATGCACAATCACTTGATCCTCCGCCCAATCCTGCTTGAGAAGGTATATGTTTTTCAAGAGTAATTTTTACGTTTGGAATAGAATATTTTTGTCTTAATGCGTTATACGCCTTTATAACGAGATTGTCCTCCATCTTACCATAAAGAGGAGTACCTTTAAGTTCTAATGATGTTATTTTATCGGATTGTTCAATCTCTAATTTGTCATAAAGAGGAATCGGATAGAAAACCGTCTCAAGGTCGTGGTAGCCATCAGTACGCTTATTCACTACATTTAATCCCAAATTGATTTTTGCACAAGGATAAACTATCATATTTCAATTATATTGCATTAGAAATGCAAAGGTAGTCTAATAATATCGAATATACAAAATTAGATGAGTAATTTTGGGGCAATATTAAATAAATTGAGTACCTTTGCGAAAAACAAAAAGAGAGTATGCCGGAAAAGAAGAAGAAAAATACCAGTCCCATTGATTCCGTATATGGTCATTTGCAGCCACAGGCTTTAGATGCAGAACGTGTAGTACTTGGCGCACTTATGATAGATAAAGACGCTTTCAGTATGATTAGCGACACACTGCGTCCGGAAACATTATACGAACCTCGCAATCAGAAAATTTTCAGGGCAATACAGTCTCTCAGCATGGAAGAGAAACCGATTGATATTATTACCGTTACGGATCAACTTGCCAAAGACGGAGTTCTTGAAGAGGTGGGCGGCCCCGGATATATATTGGAATTGAGTTCAAAAGTAGTTTCTTCTGCCAATATAGTATATCATTCACACATACTTGCCCAAAAATATATTGCACGTCAGTTGATAAGTTTCGCAAGTGTAATAGAGACAAAGGCTTTTGACGAATCTCAAGATATTGACGAATTAATGCAAGAAGCAGAAGGTTCGCTTTTTGAGATTTCCCAAAAAAACTTGAAACAGGACTATACACAAATAGAACCTGTGGTGAAGCAAGCTCTTGAACAGTTAACAAAGGCGGCAGAAAACGAAGGAGGACTTACCGGCATTCCTACCGGTTATGACAAATTGGACGACATAACATCAGGATGGCAGCCCAGCGACCTCATAATCATTGCAGGTCGTCCGGCAATGGGAAAGACTTCGTTCGCACTTTCGCTTGCAAAGAACATCGTTATGGATTATCAAATACCGGCTGCATTCTTCTCTTTGGAAATGAGTAATGTTCAACTCGTGAACAGACTTTTATCTAATGTATGTGAAATATCCGGCAAGAAAATTCTTAATGGTCAAATCGATGATGAGGAATGGAAACGCATTGACAAGAATATAGGAAAAATGCAAGTGGCTCCGTTATATATTGATGATACCCCGGGAATGAGTATTTTTGAACTTAGAACAAAGGCAAGGCGTTTGGTAAGAGAAAAAAATGTCAAAATTTTGATGATTGACTATCTTCAACTTATGAATGCCAACGGAGCAAGGTTTGGAAGCCGACAAGAGGAGGTTTCCACCATAAGCCGAAGTCTTAAAGGGCTTGCAAAAGAATTGGATATTCCCATAATTGCATTGTCACAGTTAAATCGTTCTGTTGAAAACCGTGAAGGAAACGAAGGTAAACGTCCGCAACTTAGTGACTTGCGCGAATCCGGAGCAATAGAACAAGATGCCGATATGGTTATATTTGTACATCGTCCGGAATACTATCATATTAATCAAGATGATCACGGGCGTGATCTTAGAGGAAAGGCTCAAATAATAATTGCCAAACATCGTAAGGGAGAAACCAAAGATGTTCTTCTTAATTTCCGTGGAGAATTTACACGTTTTGAAAACCCCGGAGATTCACATTTGGATTATGAGGGCGAAGTATTTGGCTCCAAGATAAACAGCGGGGTAGGGGATTTGCCTATAATTAATGACTCCCCTTTCGGAACGATGCCTATTGATAATGTTGATAGTTTTTGAGATTTATTATATATTTACACTAAAAATATTACTATTTAAAGATAATACTCAATGAATAGATATTTCCTTTTTTTATGCTATGACGGATATCGATATCATGGCTGGCAGAAACAGCCAAATGGCATTACAGTGCAACAAGAAATTGAAAAAGCATTAAGTATAATATTGCATAATGAAATGGAAATAGTAGGAGCAGGAAGAACCGATGCCGGAGTACATGCAAGATTTATGGCTGCACATTTTGATACAGAAGAATGTATAGACGAATTGCAATTGCATTACAGACTCAATCGTTTTTTGCCGAGTGACATATCAATACATAGAATTGAGAAGGTTGATTGTAGTCTTCATGCAAGATTCAGTGCCACCTCACGAACATATCATTATTATTTGCATACTAAAAAAGACCCGTTTATTGACAAATATAGTTGGGAAACAAGTTTTCCTCTTGATTTCAAGAATATGAATATTGCCGCCCAAACCCTTGTTAGTACAAACGATTTTGCATCATTCTGTAAAAGTGGGAGTGACGTAAAAACAACTACTTGTGTTGTCAATGAGGCTTATTGGCATGAGATAGGGGATGGGAGATGTTTTTTTAGAATAACAGCCAACCGTTTCCTGCGTAACATGGTACGTTCAATAGTCGGCACCTTGATAGACGTAGGCAGGGGACGCATTACCATTGAGCAATTCAATCATATTGTTGAAAGTGGAGACAGAATGAATGCCGGTGAGAGTATGCCCGCCCATGCACTGTTTCTTGAAGACATTAAGTATTGACACCGTTGCTAAATTCTTTCAACAGACTTTATTCCCTTTATAGTTTTTATTTTCTTTATAAGTTTATCAAGTCTCTGAGTATCATAAATATTTACTACCACTACACCTCGGAAAAGTCCGTCATGGCTATCAATATTGATGCTTCTCGTCAATATTTTCTCTTCTTTTGAGATAATATTTGTAATGTTGCTCACTATCCCAATATCATCATTTCCGATTATCCTTAATGAGATGTTGTATTGTGAAACTCCCTTGCCGCCCCATTTTGCCTTTACTATGCGATATCCAAACCTACGTCTCAATTCTGATGCGTTAGGACAGTCGTTACGATGTATTTTTATACCTCCGTTTACGGTAACAAATCCAAAAACATCATCACCATATATTGGATTGCAGCAACGGGCAAGTTGATATTCAATTCCTTTTATGTTTTTATCTATTACAAGAACGTCATCGTTTTCATTTGTCAATGACACATTCGTTCCATCAAAGTTGAACTCCTCTGCACTTCGTGTTTGTTGTGTATAACGTAAAGTCTTGTCATGTTTTTTTAAATCATCATACTTTTCTATTATTTCCGATAAATCTATTGAACCGCTTACTATCTTATGATAAAAATCTGTAGTCTGTTTGAATCCCATTTTTTTAATAAGTTGATTCATTATGGATTCGTCTAAATCTATTTTACGGTTTTTAAGCCTGCGTTCAAGCATTTCTTTTGCCATCAGGCTTTCCTTTACTTGCGATTCTCGCAGTGCCATGCGTATTTTGCTTTTAGCATGTGATGTTTTTACATACGACAGCCAATCGCGCTTTGGTTTTTGCTTTGTTGATGTTATTATTTCAATTTGATCCCCGCTTTGCAGGACATGACGGAAATTCACTATCTTATTATTAATCTTCGCACCGGTACAGTTGTTGCCAACTGCTGTATGAATTGTATATGCGAAATCTAATACCGTTGAACCTTTAGGAAGTTTAAAGAGATCGCCTTTTGGAGAAAAAACATATATTTCATCTTCATAAAGGTTCATCTTGAATTCTTCCATAACCTCCAGATCGTCACTGTTCTCAATTGCAGAACGTATGCTTTTAAGCCATTCGTCAAGTCCGCCGTCTCCCTTAAGTCCTTTATATTTCCAATGTGCCGCAACTCCTTTTTCTGCCACATCATCCATACGCTCTGTTCTAATCTGCACCTCTACCCATTTACTTTCAGGTCCAAGAACCGTTATGTGCAAACTTTCATATCCGTTTGTTTTAGGCATTGAAAGCCAATCTCTTAGTCGTTTCGGATTGGGCTGATACATGTCTGTTATTATCGAGAATACCTGCCAGCATAGTTTCTTTTCCAAAGCATGGAACTTTTTCTCATTTTCTGTTTCATCTACTTTCAATATAATACGTATTGCGAATAAATCAAATATTCGGTCGAAATCACAATGCTGTTTTTTCATCTTCTGCCAAATACTATGAATACTCTTAGTACGACCTTTTATTTGAAAATCAAATCCGGCAGAAACAAGTTCCTGTCTTATCGGATATATAAATGAGTCTATATATTGGTCTCTGCTTTTTTTAGTTTCATTAAGTTTTTCTTTAATCATATAATAGGCATCGCGCTCGAGATATTTCAATGAAAGATCTTCAAGTTCGCTCTTTAATTGATAGAGACCTAACTTGTGAGCCAATGGTGCATAAAGGTAATTAGCTTCTTCCGAAACATTTTTTTTTGCATTGATATTGGCATTATCCCTAATACGTCTCATCAAGTTTACACGTTCAGAAATAATGATTAATACAACGCGCATGTCTTCAGCAAATGAAAGTAGAAGGTTTCTAAAGTTTTCACTTTCAATAATAGGATTCTTTTTATAAAGTTGCTTAATCCTTGCAAGACCGTATATTATTCTTGTAACATCCTCATTTATGATTCCTTCATTTTCAAAGTCTTCGAAACGATTCTGTTCTGTCGTGTTATAAAGCAATGTCGCCATGATTGAGTCTTTGCCCAACCCAATTTGTTCCGATGCAATTAACGCTGTTTGTAAACTTGTTAAAATTGGATTAAGACCAAAAGAATCCCGTTGAAGCAAGCCTTTATTGTTCGCGTCATATAGATGTTTTACAATAAATTTCTTCTCGCTATTATTCAATTTCGGACTCGTTGTTTTCAACAGTCTGCGTATAATCTCATACGCCTCATACTTTTCTTCTGATGTAAAACTTAATCTTTCATCCATGTTTTTTGATTTATTTATTGCAAAGTTATTGTTTTTCTGTTATAATCTTTCTTGTTTAAGAAAAAGTAACTATATTTGCGAATGAATTGGAAAATAATAAATATAAATAATACGATTATGCTGTCAAGTTCTGATTTAAAACAAATCGCCCAAAAAGGAATTACCGAAAAACAGATAGAAAAACAACTTGAAACTTTCAAAATCGGTTTCCCGTTTCTTAAAATAAAGAGGGCTGCCTCTATAGGAAACGGAATCTTTTCACTGACAAAAACACAACAAGAATATTATATAAACGAATGGAAAGAATATAAAACAACAGGTAGGAAAATTGTAAAATTTGTTCCTGCGAGCGGAGCAGCGACCCGTATGTTCAAAGATATATTCACCTTTATTGATGCTCCTTACAGCAAGCCGAAAACAGATTTTGAAAAATATTTCTTTGATAATATTAAGAAATTTGCATTCTTCAATGCACTTAATGAGACTTGTATTAATAATTATGGAAAAGATATATCCGAACTTGTTGCTGATGGGAATTACAAAGATGTAGTAAAATCAATGCTTAATAACAATGGACTGAATTATGGACGGTTACCAAAAGGACTTTTACTTTTTCACAACTATGAAGAAGGAGCACGAACTGCTATGGAAGAACATCTCGTAGAAGCGGCATTATATGCAGATAGTGGAGGAGTAGCCACAGTTCATTTTACTGTTAGCCATGAACATCTTAACTCTTTCGAACAAGAAGTTTTAAAAAAGCAAAAAATATACACAGACAAGTTTGGCATAGATTACAATATAAGTTTCTCTGAACAAAAACAATGTACTGATACAATAGCCGTTACACCGGATAATATTCCTTTTCGTAAAGATGACGGGGAAATACTATTCCGTCCCGGAGGACATGGAGCATTAATTGAAAATTTAAACGATATTGATGCTGATGTTGTATTTATAAAGAACATTGATAATGTTGTACCTGATCATTTGAAACAAGAAACAGTAAATTACAAACAAATTATTGCAGGATTTCTTATTTCATTGCAGAAAAAGATATTCAACTATATCAATATGATTGATAACTCTTGTTCACGTGAAAGACTTTTGGAGATACTCAAGTTTACCGAAGAAGACCTGTATTGTGTTAAAGATGGTGCCAAGGAACTTTGTGATTCAGAATTGTCTTGTTATTTGAGAAACAAATTAAATCGTCCAATTAGAGTTTGCGGAGTAGTAAAAAACGTCGGAGAGCCAGGTGGAGGACCATTTGTAACATATAATCAGGATGGAACGTTAAGTTTGCAAATCCTTGAAAGTAGTCAGATAGACAAAAATAATAAGGATTACATGAACATGTTTAATAATGGAACACACTTTAATCCTGTTGACATTGTATGTGCAATAAAAGATTTTAAAGGTAATCCATTCTGTCTGAATAAATATGTTGACAACGAGACAGGTTTTATAAGTACTAAAAGTAGTGGTGGAAAAGAACTTAAAGCTCTCGAATTACCAGGACTTTGGAATGGTGCAATGAGTGATTGGAATACTATCTTTGTTGAAGTACCATTAGAAACATTTAATCCAGTCAAAACAATTAATGATTTGTTAAGAACACAACATCAATAGAGCAAAGTTCAAGTTTATATAATTCATTTTATAAAAACGAAATATAGAGCATTGTTTTATTTATCATAATACCCAATCTGTCATGTTTTATTTAAATCCATTCGTTAAACTTTTTAATTAAGAGAAGATTAAGATTGTTTTTTCGTAACTTTGCGGTTCAAATTATAAAATTATGAGAAAAAACATTTTCATACTCTTTGCAGTTTTTTGTGTGAATACTAATATTATGGCTAAAACAAAGAATATAGAACTTAGGATTATACAGACGAGCGACGTACACGGATGCTTCTTTCCATACGATTTTATTAATCGCAAACCAATGAAAGGAACTTTGGCACGTGTAAGTACTTATGTAAACAAGTTAAGGAGTAAATATGGAGAAAACTTATTGCTTCTCGACAATGGCGATATTCTTCAAGGACAGCCAACATGCTATTATTGTAATTATGTTAATCCTAATATGGAAAATGTTGCAGCAAGTGTCGTAAACTATCTTAAGTATGATGCCGAGACAATAGGAAACCATGATATAGAAACAGGACACGATGTTTATGATAAATGGATAAGAGAAGTAAAATGTCCGATGCTCGGTGCAAACATAATTGATACAAATACGAATAAGCCATACATAAAACCATATACGATATTCGTAAGAGACGGACTTAGAATAGCAGTAATTGGAATGCTTACTCCTGCAATACCCAACTGGTTATGTGAAGAATTATGGCTTGGCCTACGTTTTGAAGATATTGTAAAGAGTGCCTCCTTTTGGGTTAATTATGTTAAAGAAAATGAGCATGCCGACCTCGTTATTGGACTATTTCATAGTGGAAGAGAGGGAGGTATTAAGACTGATGAATATGAAGAAGATCAGTCTATGAAAGTCGCAAAGGAAATTCCGGGATTTGATATTATTTTCTATGGGCATGACCATACAAATCATAAAGATATTATAAAAAATACTGCCGGAAATGATGTGCTTTGTCTCGATCCTTCATGCAATGCTTTTATGGTTAGTGATGCAAGAGTCTCTGTAAGAATTGAAGATGGAAAGATCATAAGTAAAAAAATTGATGGCGATGTGGTAGATATATCGAATGAAGACATAGACATGGATTTCGTTGCTGACTTCGAGTCTCAAATTGATAGTGTGAGAGATTATGTTGATAGAATTATTGGCAAATGCGAATCCACAATGTTTACCAGAGACTGTTATTTCGGCAGTGCACCATTTACTGATTTTATTCATAACATTCAACTCAAACTTACTGGGGCAGACATCTCATTCAATGCGCCACTTACATTCGACAACAAGATAGCCAAAGGTGATTTGCGAGTTGGCGATATGTTCAATCTATATAGATATGAGAACCAAATATTTGTACTTCGCATGACCGGTGAAGAAGTTCGGAAACATCTTGAGATGAGTTATGATTTATGGGTTTCCACAATGAAATCCCCCGATGATCACATTATGCTCCTTGACACATATTCAAAGAACGATAAGCAGCGTTTCGGTTTCAAGAACCTTGCATTCAATTTTGACAGTGCTGCCGGTATAATATATGAAGTTGATGTGACTAAGCCCAATGGGAATAAAGTACATATATTGAGTATGTCAAACAGCGAACCATTTGAAGAAGACAAATGGTATAATGTGGTGATGAATAGTTATCGCGGAAACGGTGGCGGTGAATTATTAACGTGTGGTGCATGTATACCGCATGACGAATTAAAAAAAAGACGTGTGTATGCAAGCGACAAAGATCAACGTTATTATCTCATTAAAGAGATTGAGAAAATGGGTGTTATATATCCTAAGGCGAATAACAACTGGCGTTTTGTTCCTGAAGCATGGATCGTTCCGGCTATAGAGAGGGACAAGAAATTAATTTTCGACAAATAAAAACTAAACTCTGATGAAAAAAAAGTACTGGTTCGTTTTCTGTAAGTCAGACATATTGCTTCATAAAACCATGGAAGGTAAATATGACATACCATACAGCGAACATCCGCCTACCGATATAAAACCATGGACGACTATTCATGACATATCGCCACTTGGTAAAATTAATGTAAAGACATACAATATAGATACTCCCGTAACTGATAACGACGAATTTGAAATGTGCGGACTGCGAGTTTCGTATTCTAAACTTACTTACGAACTTTACCTTAAGGCAGGAAAATGTGCGGAGATTATATATTGGGATATAAACACCAAATTCTGTGGTGTGTGCGGTGAGCCAATGAAGAAAGATACCGACATATCAAAGCGTTGCACAAATTGTGGAAAAGAAGCATGGCCACAGTTGGCCACAGCAGTTATAGTGCTTATACATAAAGAGAACGAAGTACTACTGGTTCATGCGAAAAATTTTAAAGATAACTACTACGGTTTGGTGGCAGGCTTTGTTGAGACTGGCGAGACACTTGAGGAAGCCGCAGTACGTGAAGTCAGAGAAGAAACAGGGTTGGAAATAACCAACTTGAAATATTTTGCCTCACAACCATGGCCCTACCCTTCCGGTCTTATGGTCGGATTTAATGCCGATTATGCCGGTGGAGACATTCATTTGCAACATTCAGAATTGTCCTCCGGAGGATGGTTCGGCAAAAACAATCTGCCACAGATCCCCGAAAAACTATCAATAGCAAGACAACTTATTGACAATTGGCTTCAAAACAATGATAAAGATAAGCAAGAACAAATATGCATAACTACATAGAAATAAGGAATGCGAGAGTCAATAACTTGAAGAATATCTCGCTAAATATTCCTCGTGACAAATTTATAGTCATTTCCGGTGTCAGTGGTTCCGGAAAATCATCGTTGGCATTTAATACTCTTTATGCCGAAGGTCAGAGAAGGTACGTGGAGAGTCTCTCATCGTATGCAAGACAGTTTCTCGGAAGAATGAGCAAACCCGAGTGTGACTATATAAAAGGGTTGCCACCGGCCATAGCCATTGAACAGAAAGTAATATCAAGGAATCCGCGTTCCACAGTTGGCACGTCAACGGAAATATACGAATACCTCAGATTGCTGTTTGCCCGTATCGGTAGAACTTACTCTCCTTTAAGCGGTAAGGAGGTTAGGAAACACACCATCGAAGACATAATAACATGTACTAAACAATATGGTAACGGCACACGTTTCGTAATACTTTCCCCGATAAACTTGCCTGAAGGCAGAAGTCTTGAAAAACAGTTGAAGATGTATCTTCAAGAAGGTTTTGTAAGACTTTGGGTAGATAATGATTTCGTAAGGATTGATGATTTCATGGAAAACAAGGAAAACCTTGATAAAGACACGAATGAGTTGATGCTTCTCATAGACCGTCTGTCTGTAGATACATCCGGCGATGTAATATCACGTATCATAGACTCTTCAGAAACGGCTTTTTATGAAGGTAACGGAGAATGTAGGTTAATGTTTCTTCCTTCAAACATTTCCTACGATTTCTCCAAACGTTTCGAGGCAGATGGAATGGTTTTCGAAGAACCTAACGATAACATGTTTTCATTTAATTCTTCTCTCGGAGCATGTCCGACATGTGAAGGATTTGGTAAGATAATGGGAATTGATGAGAAACTCGTAATACAAAATTCTTCACTCAGTGTATTTGATGGTTGTGTACAATGTTGGCATGGCGACAAAATGAAAATGTGGCAAGAGGAATTTTGCAGACGTGCCGCCAATGACAACTTTCCGATATTCGAACCATACTACAGCCTTTCCCGTAAACATAAGGATATGCTGTGGCACGGACTGCCGGGAGACAAAGAACGCGATGAACACGACCGAATATCAATTGACGCTTTTTTCAAAATGCTTGCTGAAAACAAGTACAAAATTCAAAATCGGATAATGATAAGCCGTTATAGTGGAAAAACCACATGTCCGACCTGTCATGGCACACGAATGAAAAAAGAGGTAAACTATGTAAAGATTAACGGAATGAGCATAACAGATCTCGTAGAAATGCCTATTATAAATCTTTATGAATGGTTTAAGAATATAGAACTGAATGAACAGGAAAAGAAAATCTCAAAACGACTGATTACAGAAATATGTAGCAGGCTCGAATTTATTGTTAATGTAGGACTTGGCTACCTTACGCTAAACCGTCAGTCAAATACTCTTTCGGGAGGAGAAAGTCAGAGAATAAATCTCACAACTTCTCTCGGAAGCAGTTTGGTTGGTTCACTATACATTCTTGACGAACCAAGCATTGGTCTGCATAGTCGTGATACATATAGACTGATAAAAGTACTGAAAGAACTGAAGACAATAGGCAACACAGTGATTGTGGTAGAACACGACGAAGAGATAATACGATCTGCAGACTATCTTGTTGACATAGGTTCTGATGCAGGAAGATTTGGAGGCGAAATCGTTTTTGAAGGTGATACTAATGACATCTGCAGATTGACGGACAAAGATTCTTACGAAAGCGAAAAAGAGGTAAGAAGTCATACGGTATGCTATCTCACAGGACAGAAA
The DNA here is from genome assembly GCF_003932845.1 of Prevotella sp. OH937_COT-195. Lineage (GTDB taxonomy): Bacteria > Bacteroidota > Bacteroidia > Bacteroidales > Bacteroidaceae > Prevotella. The sequence continues at coordinate 5,907 of NZ_RQZH01000006.1, read as the reverse complement.
AAAATAACATTGCCGACAAGCAGGCGGCAGTGGAACATGAGTATACTGTTGAAAGGGGCACGTATGAACAATCTGAAAAGTATAGACGCACAATTCCCACTCAACGTAATGACCGTTGTTACCGGTGTAAGCGGCTCGGGAAAATCATCGCTCGTTAAAGGAATACTCTACCCTGCCCTGAAACGCCGTATTAACGAGGTTGCCGAACTGCCCGGAGAATACGTGTCTCTTGAAGGTGATTGGGAAGAGATAAAGCATGTTGAAATGATTGACCAAAACCCTATCGGAAAAAGTACACGATCGAATGCTGCAACATATGTTAAAGCGTATGATGCCATAAGACAATTATTTGCAGACCTGCCTTTGTCGAAACAGATGGGATTTACACCACAGTATTTCTCATTTAACACCGAAGGAGGAAGATGCGAGGAGTGTAAAGGTGCCGGAATAATTACCGTTGAGATGCAATTCATGGCGGATATTTCATTGCAATGTGACTCTTGTAATGGGAAACGTTTCAAGAAAGACATACTTGATGTGCATTTCAATGGAAAGAATATTAACGATATTCTTGAAATGACAGTATCAGAGGCCATAGAATTCTTTAATAAATACAATCAAAAAACAATAGTTAACCGACTGATACCGCTTGAAGCGGTAGGATTGGGTTATATTAAACTGGGACAAAATTCATCAACACTTTCCGGTGGTGAAAATCAAAGAGTGAAACTCGCATTATACATCGGGCAAGAAAGACAAGAACCTACACTGTTCGTTTTCGATGAACCAACAACAGGTCTTCATTTCAACGATATAAAGAAACTCCTATCTGCATTCGATGCACTTATAGAGAGAGGACATACGATAATTGTCATAGAGCATAATATGGATGTGATAAAATGTGCCGACCACATCATTGATTTAGGACCGGAAGGAGGTGCAGACGGCGGTTTCATTGTGTGCTGTGGAACACCGGAGGAAATCTCGTTATGCAAGAAAAGTATTACAGGGGAATACCTTAAAGCAAAACTTTAAATAAATGTAAGGGGGAATAATAGAGCGGCAAACGGGACTCGAACCCGCGACCCTCGGCTTGGGAAGCCGATGCTCTACCAACTGAGCTATTGCCGCATTTGCAATAATCGCTATGTTTGAATCAATAAGAACTTTGGAGCCGATACCGGGACTCGAACCCGGGACCTACGCATTACGAATGCGTTGCTCTACCAACTGAGCCATATCGGCAGGCATTCCATAATTCTTCAATATGTTAAAGAAACATTTTTTAATTTTAATGCGCTGCAAAGGTAGTTATTTTCTATTACTTTCAACAAATATATGTCTGTTAATTTCTATTATTTAACCTTTTTAACAAATCATCTATATAAATAAAAATAACATCAAATCATTAATAAAGTTAAAACCAACATTGTTATAAAATATTTTTAGTGTATCTTTGCATGGTAAAAAAATAGTATGGACTGGCAAATTATTATTGTATTTAGTATTTTATCTATAGTTGTGTCCAGTGCCTTGTACATGATATGGAAGAGGTTAAGTGGAACCGGAAATCCTTGTAATGGTTGTGATGGTTGCAATCTTAAAGGGGGAAGTCATCATCATAGTAAAAAGGTAAAAAGAAAGGGAAAATGTCATTTGTCGGAAAGAAAAGACATCAAATATTTGCGGGAATAAAAATAAAAGACTAACTTTGCACTCGGTTATGAAAAATGGTACCTTGGCCGATCGGTTAGGTAACGGTCTGCAAAACCGTGTAGAGCAGTTCGACTCTGCTAGGTACCTCTACAATTACAATAAAGCCTCTCCATTAGTGTTTAACGGGGGAGGCTTTTTCAAATAAAAATTGCTTCCAAATATTAACCCTTTTATTGCTTTCATTATATGATTTTCTATTTCTCGGCAACAGGAAACACTCTTTGGGCAGCAAAGTATTTGGCCGATGTCATGGGAGATACACTTGTTGACATGTCAAGTGTAAATGCTTTTTCGGAATATGAACTTGGAAATAATGAAAGAATTGGATTCTGTTTTCCCGTACATGGATGGCGTCCACCGGTTTTAGTAAGAAATTTCATTAAAAGAATTAGAATAAGAAATTATAATGCTAACTATTGTTGGGCATTATGTACTGCAGGTGATGACATTGGGCTTTCTATGGAATTTCTTGTCAAAGATTTAAATCGGATAGGAATAAGTATCGACAGCATGTTTTCACTAATAATGCCGGAGAGTTATGTCGGTCTGCCGTTCATGGACGTTGACACGCCACAAAAAGAACTCACAAAGAAAGAAACAGCACAAAATTTGCTCGTAAACTATGCCGAAATAATCAAGAGGCGGGAACGTGGAGTTACTAATACATATAAAGGTCGTTGGCCGTGGATAAATAGTTACTTACTCGGTACGGTGTTCGTAAAATGGCTCATAACGGACAAACCATTTCGGGTAGAAGAAGAAAAATGTATAAGATGCGGTACTTGTGCTAACGTATGTCCCGTAGGAGACATAAATGGAGGTCGTGGATTAATACCAGAATGGAAACACAATGACACATGCCTTACATGTTTCAACTGCTACCATCACTGCCCAACTCATGCCATAGAATATGGAAGAAGAACCAAGCATAAAGGACAATATTATTTCAAATAGAATATATAAATAACGAACTATAAATATAAAAGAGAAAAAGAGATGAACAGACTTGTATTTTTTATCGTGTCTATGTTATTTGTAATATCTGTACAAGGGGCTAAAGTACACCCTGTACCTGCTGTTATAACTCAAAGCGATGGCACGAAAATTACTGTTTATGCATTCGGAGACGAACATTATGTTTGGTACACAACATCCGACGGAGTATTGCTTTGGCACGAAGGGTTTGATTATTATATTGCGAAAGTAGATAATGAGGGGAACCTGTTGCCTACAAAACAGTTGGCGCACGAGAGTGCGTCAAGGACATCGGTTGAAAAAGAATTGATAAGAAAACAAAACCGTAAGTTGTTTTATGCAAAAGCCAACAAAGAAATATCAAAGCATTCAGCACGGCGAGAACCGATAGCAGACAATACTACCCTGTTTCCACATACGGGAAATCCGAAAGCAATAGTGATTCTCGCAGAATTTACAGATAGCACGTTCAAAGATTCTGATCCGAAAAGTGTGTTCAATCAGTATCTTAATGCAGACGAAATAGATAATACCGTAGGAAACGGGACGGTAGGAAAAAATTATGGCAGCGTGAAGAAATATTTCGAGGATATGAGTTACGGCAAATTTAAACCACAGTTCGACATATACGGACCGGTAAAATTGTCACATGAACTAAAATACTATGGAGAAGGAAACAGAGATCACATGGAAAGGCTTCTGCCGGAAGTGTGCCGGCTGGCTCAAAAAGAGATCGATTTCTCACAATATGACCAAAACAACGATGGATACATAGATTTGGTATATGTCATTTGTGCAGGGTATTCACAATCATGGTCGCAGAACTCGACAGACTGCATTTGGCCTAAATCGGGAGCATTCCATTTTGGAACATATAATGGAAAAAAGGCATACCGATATGGTGTTCACACTGAATTAAACGGGTATCCCGGAGCTTTCTTAAAGCAGGGACTTGAATATGCCATCAACGGTATTGGACTTTTCTGTCACGAGTTCTCGCACTGCATGGGATTGCCCGACTTTTATCCTGTAAGTGCAGAGGCACAATCTGCATGCAATCCGGGAATGGAGTTATGGGATCTTATGGATGGTGGAGAATACTTAAAAAACGGATACTCTCCAACAGAGTATAGCGCATGGGAACGAGAAGCCATGGGATGGTTCTCGATAAATGACCTTTCAACGGCAGACAAAGGAAGTGTCGCATTGGGGAACATAAACAACGGTGGCAAAGCATACAGGATAAAAAATGATAAAGACATTTCCGGAAAAGAATATGTTATATTGCAGTATATCGAAAAAAAAGGTTGGAACAAACCACTTTATGGTCACGGAATGCTTGTCACGCATGTAGATTATGATGAGACGGCATTCTCATTGTCGTCAAATTCGGTTAACAATATTGTCGGACATTCAAGATACACAATAATACCTGCAGACGGGGAGTATATCAGTTCTTATGATAACACCAAGACAAGGGAGGAGTATAAGAATAGTATGAAAGGTGACCCCTACCCTTCTTTAGGTGTTACCAATCTTTGCTCCATACCATGGTACACCGGCAACGACAATAGTAAGCCTATACTGAACATAAAGGAAAACATGTCTGCAACTGTTGATAAACTGACATTTGATTATATTGTGCCTAACGACACTATAATAAAGAAAGAGGGATTTAAGGTTGACAGTATTTTCATAAATGGTTTACCCGAGGGAAACATAACCATGACCAATGCCTCAATCACATCATATTCTAATGGCGATAAAGTAATAGAGGCAAACAATTTCAATGATGCCGAAATATTGTTTGGAAAAAACTTTGATGTCTTAGAAAAAGATTCTCTGCATATAGATATTTTTGCATACGAGAACATGCAGTTAAATATAAGTTTTGTTGGTAAAAAGACCATTGAACGTGCAGGGGCAGAAAGAATCGCACGTGAAAATTCCACTCAGACTTTCAACTTGAAGGAAAAAACATGGACAAGGCTTGACTTTTCGGTAGAAGAACTTATGGGTATAGAAAGCATTGGCGGTCTAAGACTTTATGGCGGAAACGGAAGAACCATATACATCAACAATATATATTTCTTCAGCAAGGAAGTAAATTCAATTGGCGATATACGTAACAATGTCAATAATATTGACACAATATATACGATAGAAGGCATACGCATTGATGTACCAAAAGAAAGTCTCGGAAGAGGACTTTATATCATAAATGGTAAGAAATATGTAGTCAAGTAATTATATCAAATTTCATTAAGAGACCTCTGCAAAATCAATTGATTTTGCAGAGGTCTCAACTCTTTACATTATTTTACACCAAACAGGTGTCTCATTTGTACTTAATCACGCTGCAATATCGCCTAAATTACAATGCAATTTCGGCGGTTTTACCGACCAATTTCGGCAAAAATGCCGAATCGATTCTATTGAATAACAAACATGTTTATTATCAACTTGTGACAGAACGTATGTCAATAGAAAAATGTAACATAGTCGTTCCTTAAAAAGGGTTTATTTTACTGATTTATAATCAATTATCCTCTTATTTATTTGTATATTTCTGCAAGTTTTTGTACCTTTACAGTATAAAACTTGCAGAATTTTATGTTAAAAAGAACCTCCAACCAACTATCCTTATTCTCTTCCTTAGAGGGTATGCTCGATCACAATCATCCTCTTTACAAACTTGCCAATAAAATCAATTGGCGCAGATTTGAAGATGCCTTTTCTCCTTTATATTGTAGAACCAATGGCCGCCCTGCTCATCCTGTTCGCTTGATGTGCGGTCTTTTAATTCTGAAACACTTGCGTAATGTTTCCGATGAAAGCGTCGTTTTACAGTGGAGCGAAAATGCCTATTATCAGTATTTCTGCGGTCAATTGGAATTTCTTCCCAAAGAACCTTGCGAAACTTCCGATTTGGTTCATTTTCGAAATCGCATAGGTGAGCAAGGAATGGAAATAATCCTTGCGGAGAGCATCCGTGTCAACACCGAGAACGATGATGAGGATCATTTTGGCACGGCTTTCATAGATTCGACTGTACAGGAGAAGAACATCACTTATCCCACGGATTCCAAGTCGCATAAAAAGATAATCAGGCGGGTTCTCCCTCGACCGGCGTTTTCGCAATCACCCCGAGAATCACAGGAAGGCACTCAAGGCAGACCGAAGTTTGCGCACTATAGCCGGTCGTTTGGTCAGGGA
>NZ_RQZH01000050.1 GCF_003932845.1 Prevotella sp. OH937_COT-195 | reverse complement strand
TTATACCCGGGACGCAATGTCGAAAAAAAAACAAAACGCCCCGCTTGTCATTGTACTACTTCTCTGTCTCATTGAACAATATCAAAGAACTCATCCTTTTAAATAGCCTCGCAACATTTTTCAGAAGCGAAGCGAATGCAAAGGTACTACATTTCCCGATACCACCAAAACTTTTTCAATATATTTTTCAGAAAAGAGATAAAATTTTCGCGTTTCTTTACATATAACCAAGTTTTAATCCCCGTTTAGTTAATACTTAGTCATTTTTTAGTATCTTGTACGCAAAAACAAGTCCGCAAGTTCAATAAGTAGTTGTTCGAAAATAATAGTATATTAAAAAGTTATTTTTCCTCTTTTTATATATAATAGTATGTATTATAATATAATAATGATAAAAGTCACTCTGTTGTCGAGTGACTTTTATCATTACTGGTAAAGCATCCGTTCGTGCCAAGTATTTTAATATGCATCTTCTTCTGCCATCTCTTTTTTTGTTATCTGTCTGCGGTCGAGTGAACGCCAAACATAAACAATATATGCAAGGACAAAAGGAATGAGTAGCGACACATAGAACATGGTACGCAGAGTAAATTCGCTGCTTGACGAGTTATGGATAGTGAGCGAACTCTGCAAGTACGCGTTTGACGGATAGTAGGCTGTACCATTCCATCCGGCGATTAGGAACAGTACAAGTACCGTGAGTATAGTTCCCAGTCCGGCAAACCATATACCTTTTCTATATGTTTTCCTGACAACAGGAAGTATTATTCCGTATAGTACGAGTGCTACGCCTATAAGCAGAACAACGGCAAGATACCATATAGACATCAGATTGTTTAGATATTTCATCGGTTCCATAAATATCACTCCCGTTGCAGGGTCGTATGCGTAACCGTCTTTGAGTATGGTGCGTACGAGGAATGCCACAAAGAGAATGAGGAAAGGTACCGCGTCTCCCAACAATTTGGCATGGCATCGATTGTTAATTGTCTCGTCATCTATGTTGTTTATGAAATAAAGATTACCGAGAACACGTGCAAGGAAGAACACTGCAAAACCAAGAATAAGATTCCAAGGGTCAAGTAGTGCGTCAAGACCATGCGATGCATTTGCCCAACTGCTTATCACGGGTTGCATCCCATCGGTAAAATTCTGTTTTGCCACGATGAAATTCGAGCCATTGAAAAATGTTGCCACGGCACCACCGAGAAGCAATGGTCCAAGAACACCGTTCAGCACGAGAAACCATTGAAATGTTTTAACTCCGAGGAAATTACCCAATTTATTCTGAAACTCGTAACTTACCGCATGCAAAACGAAAGAAAACAGTATCAACATCCACAACCAATATGCTCCGCCGAAACTGGTGCTATAAAACAATGGGAACGATGCGAAGAAAGCTCCGCCGAAAGTAACAAGTGTTGTAAATGTTATTTCCCATTTTCGTCCGGTGCTGTTTATCATCATGCGACGTTCCTCTGCAGTCTTTCCGAGTGTAAACAGCAACGAGTTTCCACCCTGTACAAACAATAAGAAAACAAGCAGTGCACCAAGAAGTGATATCAGGAACCACCAATAATGTTGCAAGAAATCGTATGTCATATTTTATTTTAGATTTAAATGTTAAATATTTTTTGTCTTATATATTGCGCGACATTGTGTTTTCAATTCACAATTTCGCTCATCGTTCATACTGCGGTCCTTTCTTTATCTGTTTCAGCAAGATATTAATCTCCACTGCAAGCATTGTGGTAAATAGTGTGATAAAGAGGAAGAACGTAAATGCTACTGCTCCTGCGGAGATGTTGCTTATTGCGGCAGTCGTCGGCAACATGTCTTGTATTGTCCAAGGCTGGCGTCCGAACTCGGCCACGAGCCATCCGCTCTCGCTTCCCAAGTATCCCATCGGCAACAATATTATTCCAAGCCATAAAAACCATCTTTTACTGTTTGCAATATCCTTTCGGTATGCAATGAACACCATCACGGCAAAGAACAATATGAACAGCGTTCCGAGACCAACCATTATTCGGAAAGCATAGAAACATACTGGAATTGGCGGCACAAGTTCATCAACGTTCTTGATATATCCATAACCGAAATAAGGCATGTTTACTTTCAGTATCGGCAGTTGTCGCTGTGCCTCTGCCTCGTTTCCGGCAGCCTTTGCCTTGCGGTAGTTGCCGAGTGCGGTTATGGCAAGTTTTCCTTTCTCTATTTTCTCGTTATATGATATTTCCATCTTTCCGTCGGGCGTGGTATAACCGTTTATCAAATCGTTAACACCGGGTACATATCCGTTCATGTTTCTTGTGGCAAGGAATGACAATGCGCCCGGTACTTCCATTTTCATGGGGGGCTCTTTTTCATTCTTGTAATCAGGTTGTTTAAACGGGTTTATCATTGCAAATACCGTAATCCCTTGATTGGTTCCTCCGTTGTAAAGTCCCTCCATGGCTGCAAGTTTCATCGGCTGCACTTGCGCCACTCTGTATGCGCTCTCGTCGCCTGTCGCTGCTGCAAGTAGAGAAGAAACGAGTCCTACCACGGAAGCAATTTTTATACTCTCCACTGCCAATTTCGTATCACGCTTCTTTAGCAGATACCACGAACACACAGCAACCACGAATATTGCACCGATAATCCACGTCGATATTACCGTGTGAAAGAATTTGTCTATTGCGAATGGTGACAAGGCTACCTCTGAAAACGATACCATCTCATGGCGCATCGTATCGGGATTAAATTCGCATCCCACAGGATATTGCATCCACGAGTTCGCAACGAGTATCCACCATGCCGATATTGTTGCTCCGATACCGGTTAACCATGTAGATGCGAGATGGAAACCTCGCGATACTTTCTGCCAGCCGAAAAACATCACTGCCACAAAAGTACTCTCCATAAAAAATGCCACTATACCTTCCACGGCGAGCGGTGCTCCGAAAATGTCACCGACAATCCATGAATAGTTACTCCAGTTTGTTCCGAACTCAAATTCAAGGATAATTCCCGTTGCCACACCCATTGCAAAGTTCACTCCGAATAGTTTCTGCCAGAAACGTGCCGCATCTTTCCAGAATTGTTTTCCCGTGTTATAATAGCACGTTTCCACAATGGCCATTATTAGTGCCAATCCAAGTGTCAGCGGAACGAAGAGCCAGTGATAAATGGCGGTAAGCGCAAACTGTGCTCTCGCCCAATCTATCGCTCCTGCGTCAACTGTAAGTAGTAGGTTATTCATAATTTGCTTATTTTTTTAAGTTATCTGTTTAATATTTCAGTCGCCACGAACGAAGATTCCTTCCCTTTTTCACTATGTTGCGATATAAAGTTGGGAAAGAAAAATATTTTAAGGATTACAAAAATCACAAACAATTTGATGCCGATTATCAACCACAACGTCTTGCCGAGTCTCATGTTACGAAATCCGTCGTAATACAAATCGAATACCCTGTATAAAAAATTACATTTGTTCATTGTTGCCTATGGCATGGATTTAAAATGAATATTAATATGCAAAGATACTTTTTTTCTTTACGACATGCAAATGTTTTTATTTTTTTCTTAAAAAATCTATCATTTAGGTCTAAGTAATTGGCTATGAACAGCCTTTTGAGTTATGATTTTCAGCAGGTAATGATTTAGCGACCTATCTTCTGCAATGAC
>NZ_RQZH01000049.1 GCF_003932845.1 Prevotella sp. OH937_COT-195 | reverse complement strand
CGGAGGCTTTGACCGCTTCCCAAATGGCAGTTTCCGCATAAGCAACATATTGGTGGATTTCTCCACCGGTGTGAGTATGGCGTGCCGGGCAGGATCGACGATTAAGTCCATCTCAAAATCTCCGAATCTCTTCCCGTCAACTTCCTCACTTCTTTCATGTATGCTCACCCTGTCCTTGATTGGAAGATGTTCGCCCTTGGGACTATGCTTGTATTTCATCTTATACGCCAATTCGGGATAAATTTAGTATGCAAAAAGTTCTAACTGCCTTGTTTTTTCTACATAGTCGTCCCTTTAAAAAGATTTATTGCATTGATTTATAGTTAATTATCCTCTTGTTTATTTGTCTATTTCTGCAAGTTCTTGTACCTTTACAGTATAAAACTTGCAGAATTTTATGTTAAAAAGAACCTCCAATCAACTATCCTTATTCTCTTCCTTAGAGAATATGCTTGATCAGAATCATCCTCTTTACAGGCTTGCCAATAAAATCAATTGGCGTAGATTTGAAGACGCCTTTTCTACTTTATATTGTAGAATCAATGGCAGCCCTACCTATCCCGTTCGCTTGATGTGCGGTCTTTTAATTCTGAAACACTTGCGTAATGTTTCCGATGAAAACGTCGTTTTACAGTGGAGTGAAAATGCTTATTATCAGTATTTCTGCGGTCAATTGGTATTTCTTCCCAAGGAACCTTGTGAATCTTCCGATTTGGTTCATTTTCGAAATCGCATAGGCGAGCAAGGAATGGAAATTGCAAGTTCCAAAACGAAGTGCAATAAAAAAGTGGGCCTCGCCGAGAGATGCAGACGTTCTCGAAGCGTAGCGAGAGGTTGTCTGCAACGCGCAGCGAGGAAAGATTTTATTGTACTTCGATTTGGAATATACATTATCTCTTGTGAAAAATGAAACTGAGCGTATCAAAGCAGACCCTAAATTGGCACTTCTTATAAAAGATTAGAAATACTATAATCCAATATTTCCAAGCATTTTTTGCAGCAGATTGCCCGATGAACGTACAATCTGAAAGTCCACCGTCTGGTTTTCCACAGATTTTATCTCAGTTGCCTTGAAACGGCAAATGGCTTTCTGACGCTCCAAAGTGTCACGGACGGGAGACAGGTCTCGTATCTGTCCTGCAAACGTTCCATAGGGAGATTGCAGACAAATCATTTGTCCCTTCGTATTGCCAGGACGTTTGTTCTCAAACTTAAGCAAGATGGTTATATTCGTGCTGTCCGTTGGTGTGGTTGCCGTTTTGTGTATGGTAGCCGTTCCTGAATACACCTGCTTATAGGGAAGGAAATAGGCTACAGCCAAAAGGCAAAGCAATACCGCTCCTATGGCGGTAATACCATAGCGGATAAGTGCGGAGGGTATCTGCCCCACGATGCTGCGGACTTTCTCGCTGCGAAGTTCAAAACTCCGTTCCTGTTTTTTTGCTTGTTCTTCCATATCAATTACCCAATTCTAATTGGTTCTTCACTAAGGCGAAGTACTTACCACGTTTGGCGGTCAGTTCCTCGTGTGTGCCCACTTCTGCGATTTTACTCTCATCCAAGACAACGATTTGATCGGCATCGCGGACGGTGGAAAGGCGGTGCGCCACCACAATAACTGCTCTTCCTTTGTAGAAATCCGAGAGTTTTTCAGTGATGGCTCGCTCGTTGTTGGCGTCAAGGGCGTTGGTGGCTTCATCCAAGAAGACGAACATCGGATTCTTATAGACTACCCTTGCAATCAAAATGCGTTGCCGTTGTCCCTGACTGATGCCCTGTCCGTCCTGTCCTATCATCGTGTTGTAAGCCAAAGGCAGGGCTTCGATGTAGTCGGCGATGTTTGCCACATGGGAAGCATGGCGGATACGTTCGATGTCGGGTTCGTCGTCCGAAATGGCGATATTTCTCGCAATGGTATCGGAGAACAGATACCCCTCCTGCATCACCGCTCCGCATTGGCTTCGCCACCAACCGAGATTGTATTCATTCAGGTTGGCATTGCCTATCTCAATGTTTCCATTCAGTGGCTCATAGAATCCCAAAAGGAGTTTTATGAGCGTGGTCTTTCCGCTTCCGCTTGCCCCCACGATTGCCGTTACCTTGCCGTTGGGAATGGAGAGGTTGATATTTGATAAAATATCTTTCAGACTGTATATGTCGTATTTGAAGGATAAGTCTTTTATCGTGAGGGAATGTCCTTCGGCGGTCTCGTCCGTATAGGCGGTACGTGTCCGTTCGACATTCTCCTCGTTGGTCTCGGTGTGGATTTCGTTCATGCGGTCAAGGCTGATGCTCACGTCCTGCCAAGAGTAAATGAATCGTATAAGCTGCTCCACAGGGCTGTTGAGCTGTCCGATGATGTACTGCACCGCCAGCATCATACCGAGCGTCATGTTTCCGTGTATCACGGCTGTGGCGGCAAGAACGGTAATCAAGATGTTCTTTACCTCGTTGATGGTGATGCTTCCTGCCTGCTGTACCTGTTGGAGGTTAAGCGATTGCAGATTGACCTTGAAGAGGTCGGCTTGCACGTCCTCCCATTCCCACCGTTTGCGCTGCTCGCATCCCTGCAGCTTGATTTCCTGCATACCGCCTAAAAGTTGGTAGGTGACGTTGCGATTGCGTCCTGCCTGCTCGAAGTATTTGTAGTCCAACTGTCTGCGCTTTTTGAGGAAGAGGATTATCCAGCCTGCGTAAAGCGATGTTCCCAAGAGGAATACAAGGAAGATGCCGAGATTATAGACAGCAAGGACGACACCGAATACCAGAAATGTGAAGAACGAGAACAGCAGGCTCAGACTGCTCGACGTGAGGAACTGCTCCACACGCCGGTGGTCCTCGATGCGTTGCAAGAGGTCGCCCATCAGTTTGGTGTCGAAGAACTTCATCGGCAGTTTCATCAGCTTGATGAAGAAATCCGATATGAGCGAGATGTTGATGCGTGTGGAGATATGCAGGAGTATCTTGGAGCGGATAAAGTCGATGGCAGTTCTACTGAAAAGAAGCATCATTTCCGCCAACAGCACCAGCCACACAAAACCGATGTCCTTTCCTCCTATACCCGTATCAACGATGGCTTGGGTGAGGAATGGGAAAATAAGTTGCAGGAGCGAGCCGAGCAACAGACCGAGAATGAGCTGCGTAAAGAAACGCTTGTATTTCTTGAGATAGCTCCAGAGAAATTTCACTCGGCTTTGCGTGGGCACTGCTTCCGTATCGTTTTGAGCGTAGAATTGCTCCGTCGGCTCAAGAAGAAGGGCTATGCCTTTCTCCTCGCCGTTGGTCTTGGTGCTTACCCAATGTTCACAAAACTCTTCTTTGGTGTATGTGACCAATCCCCTTGCGGGGTCAGCCACATAGGCGGTATATTTTCCTTTCTTATGCTTCCTTATTTTATATACAACAACAAAATGGTTCTGATTCCAATGGACGATGCAAGGCAGAGGAATTTCATGGGCGAGGGTATTGAAACTCAAGCGTCCCCCAACAGTCTTGAGACCGACGGTTTCTGCAGCCTTGCTAATACCTAACAAAGACACTCCGTCCTTACCTAAAGAACAGATTTTTCGTAATCGGTCTCTGTCAACTTGCTGCCCATAATGTTTGGCTATTATCACCAAGCAAGAGGGACCGCAACCCATTGCATCTCGTTGTTTTATTAAAATCATTATTAATAAGCTTATATGGTGATTGTTTCAAAATATAGCATGGATGTTTTTATAGATAACATATAGTAATTCTTTCTGATTTTCTGACATTTTAAGGAACATACGTTGATATTGTATTTTACAGTTTTATCTTGTTCTCATGGTCTCGTATTATGTCGTTTTCAAGTTCATTTTTTTTCTTGTCGTTCTTTCTTATGCTCCACCTGAACAATATCC
>NZ_RQZH01000048.1 GCF_003932845.1 Prevotella sp. OH937_COT-195 | reverse complement strand
AAATTCATCCACGGCACAGAAAATTTCCGTAATTTTGTAGTCGGTAATCATGAGTATATTCTTTTATTTAACCTTATAAGTAATTGAAAGTCACCTATGAAGGTACAAAGAATATCTCAGATTACCAACTTTTTAGATGAATTTTTTATCCCGAACTGGCGTATATATATATTCAAAGATGACAAAATAAAGATATTAAACCATGAAATTTGCAAATTCTTTAGTTTTCTTTCTTGGCTTTGAAAGAAAAGTCGTATCTTTGCAGAAAAATTTTAAATATCGAAGTTAAATATATGATTCTTGAATTTTGTGTAACCAATTTTCTGTCGATAAAGGAAGAGCTTAAACTATCCTTCATATCAACATCACTCAAAGAGTCCTGCTCTGAGCCGAATGACCTGTTTCCTCTTGAAGACACAGGTATATCACTTGTAAGGAGTGCTGTCATTTATGGTGCAAATGCGTCTGGAAAGTCAAATGTACTGAAAGCTTTTGATTTTTATAAGCGGTTCATCACAGAATCGTTCAAAAACAGTCAGGTCGGTGATACAATTGGTGTTGAGAACTTCAGGCTAAACGCATCAAGCATGAAAGAGCCTACCACATTTGAGGCGACTTTTACTGACGGAGAGTTTATCTATAGGTATGGCTTTGAAGTGGATAACCATGCCGTACAAGAAGAATGGCTATATAAACGTGCTTGCAAGAAACGTGCTAAGGATGTCGAACTGTTCTATCGTGAGGCAGATTCCAATACGGTTCATCCAAAGAGCCAACTTCTTCAGGAACTGGTAAACAAGAAAATGGTACGCAACAATGCGTTGCTGCTCTCAACAGCTGCTCAATTTAACGAACCTACCTCCGTCAGCATTCTTCAATGGCTAAGTGACACATTAGTGGTATTCTGTTCTGAAGACGAACAACTGTGGAATAACGCTATCAAGCATCTTGATGACGAGTCTTTACGTAAGCGTGTCATTTCATTTGCAAAGTATGCTGACCTTGGAATAGAAAACATTTCCAAGATTGACAACCGCATCGTCAGTGACCACAGGCAGTATGACGATGATGGCCAAGAAGTGACCAGCGTATCTTTTGCATTCAACAAGAATGAGTCGGAAGGCACAATCAAATACTTCTCACTTGCTTATCCTATCATTGATGCTCTTGACAATGGAAAGCGCATTGTCATTGATGAACTCGACTCCAAGCTTCATCCGTTGCTCGTCAAAAAGGTTGTTGCCTTGTTCAATGATGCCCAGACTAATCCCAAGGGAGCACAACTTCTGTTAACAGCGCATGATACATTCTTGCTGAGTGCTGGTCTATTCAGAAGAGATCAGGTTTGGTTCACCCAAAAGGACAACTTTGGTGCAACGGAACTATTCTCATTGGCAGAATACAAGGTACGCAGTACATCTCCTTTCGAGAAGGATTATCTGCTTGGTAAATATGGAGCAACCCCAATCTTTGGTGAATTAGAGAAAATATTTAATCCTTCTAAATAACTATGGCTAAACGACAGAAAAAAGACCATAGGTTATCAGACCTGTCACGCCGTCAGGGTGTAAGGGAAATCAAGCAGTCGTTTCTCATTGTCTGTGAAGGAGAAAAGACCGAACCCGACTACTTCAAGGCGTTCCGCATGACAGCAGCCACCATCAAGGCTGTTGGTCAGGCGATGAACACGATGACGCTTGTCAACAAGGCAATCAATATTCGTGAAGCCGACCAAAAGAGAAAAAGGGTTTATGACCAATGCTGGGTAGTCTTTGACAAAGACGATTTCCTTGCAAAGGATTTCAACCAGGCAATACTGCTTGCAGAAAAGAATGGTTTCCATGTGGCATACAGCAATCAGGCATTTGAGTATTGGTTCTTGTTGCACTACAACCTATATACTGGCACTATTCATCGAAACCAGTACAAGGACATGCTCACCAGACTAACAGGTATGCCATACAGTAAAAGTGAGGGCTATGGTGCCGTTATGTACAATCTCCTTTTGTCGCGACAGCAACAGGCCATCAGCAACGCTGAAACTGTACTTGCAGAAATATCACACGGCAATCCAGCTGAAGAGGAGTCATCGACAACTGTTCAGAGGCTGGTTTCGGAACTCAACAAATACTTGTAGCAGTTCATGACCAAACAAGTTATTTTTCAAAACACAGAAAGAAAACTTGTTGATTTGTAGATTTTTTTGCATAATTGGGAGTTTCCTTCTCGAATTAAGAAAGATAAGCTAAAGTTGAATTGCCGTCCAAAAGAGAAAGATGAAGGAAGGATCAGATTAGTGAAACGGGAATTGGATTTCTTTGCCAAGGAACATCGTTTGGCAAAGACTCCGATTGACCATTCTTTCTTGTCCGAATCCTTGAACGAAGTTACTGGCTTTCGTTCAACTATCAACGGACAACATACAATAATATAGTAATTAAGCAACAAACACAAGTATTGTTAGTAATGAAATACATTCAGCATAGTAGCAACCTTGGCGAGTATATGCCAGTTTTCTTTCAAATGTATCTAAAGGTAGATGGCAAAATAGACCTCAACTCTTGTTTGGATAGGGATTTTGCTTTATTTTTTCATGAGTACATTCATTTTTTGCAAGATCTTACTACAACATACGGATTAACTCAATGTTTCTACTATGGAGAATATATTCAGGCGGCAGTAAATGATATTTATAAACATGATAAAGGTAAGTTCACAATTCCAATAAGGTATGATGAACCTGCTCATCATGTGAAAATTGCAGATGTTATTACAGATACCACGATGGGTGATTGCAATTCGGATGCAAATGAGTTTAATGTGGTAAACGTAGCTCTAGACTTTATAGACAATTTGCCAATCAATTGTCCAGAGATAAGTCATATTTATGTAGTGGATGTAGAGCCTAGAGAAGGGGATTTTTTCTCTTTTGGAGCATATGCGATAAAGGAAAGCATCGCTTATATAATGGAGAGACTTGTCACAAAGAATTACGAACGTTCTCCAGAATTTCCGTACTGCTCTGCAGAAAAGATAGTTGAATATGTCTTTCCTGAACTTGGGAAGGATATTTTGAATGTTCTTGCATTGTGTGACATTAGTTTAATGTTTTCAAATCCTGCCGAGGTATTCTACACAACTTTGATACAACTAAAAAGGAAAAAATATATTCCAAATAAACCTCATGACCTGTATGCTCAATTGAAGAATGCAAAAGTTGGTAGTCATGGAAATTTGACAGGTCCATTCTCTCACTATAAGATGGTCGCAGAAGAAGCTCGAAAGAAATTTGAATCTTATTTCTCTATACAGATGAACAACCTGAAATACATAAAGCATATTATGAATGGATAGATCGACTTTTTGACTTCTCTATTCAAATGAGAATTAATGAGCCGTCTTATCTGTTGGATTTATGCTATGATGGATATATACGTTACAATGACACTTTCCGTAGATTAGTAAACAATCTCGGTTCACCATTGATTAGAAATATGAGACAAGATTATTTCTGCATTAAGCCTAAAGGCATTAGTGGATGGACAAACGAAGTTTTGAAGAATGTAAGCCAGATTCATGAATTACTTCATGATGCTAAATTTCAATGCAGTCTATATCCATGGTGTGTCAACTCTGATAATGAACAAAAAGAAGAACCTGCGTTCGAACCTATTAATCCTACTGTTGAAGTCTGCTTGCATAAACCATGGGAAAGATGTAACAGTAATGACTTGTGTCCTTTTGCAATGTTTTGGAAAAATTGGAATCTTGTAGGATATATTCCACAAAAAGTTGAATTGTAAGTGTTTCGTTAATATTTAGTCGTCCCTTAAAAAGAGATGCTAAACGGGAATTGATTCATCAATGACCTCTCTCTTAGCATTTCTCTTATTGTTTTGAACAGGAATAAAAG
>NZ_RQZH01000047.1 GCF_003932845.1 Prevotella sp. OH937_COT-195 | reverse complement strand
TTTTTTGTCTTTATTACAAGAAAGCAACAAAGACAAAACAAATAACGAAAATAATAATCCTAAATGTCTCATAAATATTTTTTTAATGTTAATATCGGCAAATTTTATTTAAAAAATTCAAATAAACAAGAAAAAAGTGAATTTTAACATATGAAAAATAGAAAAAATAATTAGTACCTTTGCAAAAAATAACGCTATGGAAACCACTATTTTAAAAGCAGAAATAAAAAAATCAGATTTACACATCATTGAAAGTCTTCTAAAAAGATTAAAAGCTAAGAACATCAGTTTTGAAAAAGTGGAGGATGACACAAAGATGAGCAAAAAAGAATATTTTGCAATGATTGACAAGGCACGAAAGGAAAAGAAAGTCAAGATGAGTAGAGAGGAAATGAAAAAAATGTTACTACAATAAATTTAAAATTTACCCTTTTTTTTGAGTCAAAACCTTAAAGTATCTTTGCGGAGTATTTAATAATTAAAGTAATTAAAATGGAAATATATACAATAGATTACTCCGAAACTTTTCTGGAACACGTCAAGAACCATTACCATTCAGGTCAAAAAAAGATTTGTGAGAAGATTGATAAACTTCTTGATGAAATAGAATTACATCCAACAACAGGAACAGGGCAAGTAGAACCCTTAAAGGGATACGGAGAACGCTCCGTATGGTCACGACGAATTGACAAGAAACACAGACTAACATATGAAGTCTTTGAAGAAGAAAAACGAGTAGAAATTTTATCAGGGTATGGACATTATGATGACGAATAAACCCTCTTTTTTAAGAGGTTTTTTTAAAGTATTAAGTACCATAAGGTGTAGCTCACTACACTTTGTAATTCCTTAACGCCTCTTTTCAGGGCGTTGGAATATCAAAGTTCCGTGAGGTCTTGCAGACGGCTGAGCCCATTCGGACAGTCCTGCGGACGACCTCTTTCAGAGGTTAAAATTTAATGCTGGAAGAAAAAGAAAATTATCAAAAATATGGGACAAGTTGTATTACATTTTGAAAAACACGGAAAGCCAATTAGTGGTTCTTTAGGTCACCACATCGACCGAACTGAAGGTATGGAATGGTCATACCGTCACGCTGATTTAAGCAAAACACACTTGAATAAAGTTTATCATCTGAACGATTATTGTAAGATGAAGTATAACGAAGCTATAAAAAAAAGAATAGAAGACGGATATACTTCTAAGAAAACCATCCGTAAAGATGCCACATATAGCGTGAATGTTATGCTTAGTGGCTCACACGATGAAATGAAAGAAATCGAAAAAGAACCAAAAAAACTGGATGAATGGATAAATCAAAATGCTAACTGGTGTATTCGACAATTTGGAAAAGAAAACATAGTTCGTTTCAATGTCCATTTGGATGAGAAAACACCTCACATCCATTGCGTTTTTGTCCCTATTACTGAAGATGGCAGACTATCAGCAAAAGATTTTATCGGCAGTAGTATAAAACTTCAGGATTTACAAAGTAGTTACGCAAAATCTATGGAAAGGTTTGGACTTGAAAGAGGTGTAAAATCCGACCGAAAGCATCAAACGACAGATGAATATCGCAGACGAGAAGCACAGAGCATTCAAAAGATTGAACAACTTCACGAGAAAATAGACAATTTGAGCAAAAAAAATTTGCTATTTGGATTAGACGACTTAAAAAAAGATTTGAAAGCCGGGTTAAATGGATACATAAATTCTGTAAATGAAACATTTAAAGAAAAAGAACAAAAGATTTTAAGCGAATTTATCAAACTAAAAGACGGAGCAAAAGAATTTATGAACTCGATTGAAAATAGGGAGCCAATAAAATCAAAATATATTCCACCTACAGACGTTCAAAGCATCGTAAATAATTCAAATTTAATAGATTACTTTTTATACTTAGCTAATAGAGGAGACCTTGTGTTTGAGAAAAAAAGCGGTAAAGAATTCATTTTTGAAGACGAAAACAAAACTCAAAAAATATCTGTTTCAGAAAAAGGCTGGCACGATTTAAAAAGTGGAGAAGGGGGGCAAATTATTAAAGCAATACAAAAGCATCAAAAATTAGACTGGTTAGAGGCTGTTAATTGGCTTAAAAATTTTAATGGGGATATTTCTATACCTTTTCAAAAAACACGCGAAAAAACGGCAAAAGAAATCGTTTTAAAGCCTAACACGTATGCAATAACACAAATCACTGACCCAAGTAGCAGAAAGCTAATTGAGTACTTCAAAAATCGTAACATCTCTTTTGACACATTAAAAAACCATAGCAAACAAGTTCATTATCAGGTAGGAGAAAATCATTTTTATGGGATAGGAGTAAAAAATGTTGAAGGAGGATATGAAATACGAAATCCTTTTTCAAAAATGAAGTTCGGAAGTTCCGATGTTTCAGAACTTGGGAAAGAGAAAGCTGAAGCAAAGAAAATTGTCGTTTGTGAGGGTATTACAGATTCTTTTTCAATCATTGAGATTTTAAAAAGAGCAGGAAAAAATTTGGATGATTATCGCTTTATTAGCTTAAATTCAGTGACAAATGTTCAAAAATTCATAGATAGATACCTAAATCAAACATACGATAGCGTATTTTTGCTATTAGACGGAGACACTGCAGGAGATGAAGCTACTAAAAAAATACAAGAAGCATTTCCACAAGGAAAGGTAAGAGATTTACGAGATAACTTCGGAATACACTCACACGGCTACAAAGACATTAACGAACATTTAATGAAAGAAAGCCAAAAGCAGGAGAAAAAACAAACACTCAAAGCACCCGAACCGACTAAAAAAGGGTACGGATTTAAGCGATAATTTTCCTTTTCTTCCAGCATTAAATATAGCTTCTGGAAGAAGCGTTTATATAGAAAAGAATAAAATTGTTCTAAAAGTCAAAAAAACATCATATAGGCAACTGTATATCAATTATTTGTAGTGTTTTTTTGATTTTT
This sequence comes from Prevotella sp. OH937_COT-195, assembly GCF_003932845.1. Classification (GTDB taxonomy): domain Bacteria; phylum Bacteroidota; class Bacteroidia; order Bacteroidales; family Bacteroidaceae; genus Prevotella. Next base: position 1,279 of record NZ_RQZH01000047.1, on the reverse strand, counting down.
AGTTTGTTTAAATTTTTTTTATGTTTTGTTTAAATTTTTAATATGTTTTTTACAAATAAAATTTAAACATTTGTATAAATAAAATTTAAACATTAAATTTGCCTTGTTTAAAAAAAATATAATTCTGTATAAGTTTAATTTTAACAAAAATATGGAAAAGGAAAAAATAAACGTTTGGGAAGAAAACAAAAGAGTAAAAAAGAAAACCCAAATGGTAGTTGGAAATCAAAAATATGTTAATCCAAACACTGGAGAAATAGAGACGTTCACTGTAATAGAAAAAAATATATCAAAGGACTTTAATTGGCATAAGATATGGCTTCAAGATGTTCTAAATATATTGGATAGTTTTGGCAATAAAAAGATACTCGTTATAACCTATTTACTTAAAATAATGAGGAATGAAGATAATACAATAAGTGGCACTTATAGAGATATTTCTGAAAAATGTGGAGTTTCTTTACCCACTGTTTCTATGGTGATGAATGAATTAATTTCAAGCGACATTATAAGAAAAATAACAACAGCTACATATCAATTTAATCCAAGTTTGATAATGAAAGGAAGTGGTGAAAAAAGAACTAATTTACTAGTTAAGTATAGATATGGAGAAGATGATAACAAAGCAATAAATAATGCTAAACAAATAGATACAAAAACTCAAAAAATATTACAGCATAACATATTTGGAGGTGTTGATGTTATAGATATTACCTCAGAAGATAATGATAATGAATAAAGAAATAATAAAAATAAGTCACCTTAAAAGGTGACTTATAAATACTTAAATAAATTCATTATTCTTCTCTAGGACCGCCAATTATTTTATCTGTAACAGTTTTAGTACAATCCCCAAGTCCACTCATACACTCTGTACAACTAAGTTTGTCATCACTAGGCACACACCCTCTTGTTGTAGCACATCTTTTACTAGTACAAGAAATACCTCCATAAACATACTCCATTGTCTTAGAATTTTCTTCTAATAAAGAGTTTGTTCTATATTCTCCATACATAGAAACCAAATAAGGTTTGCCGTCTATGTTTTGTAAAAAAGAATTCTCTATTTTTACATCAGACGCAGGTCTTCCAGTGTGTGAAAAAAGTTCTGTTCTTAATGTATTTTCTACAATACTTTCTATTTTTTCCTTTTCAGAATCAGATAAGGTGTATTGTTCTTCTTTTTTGTCTTTATTACAAGAAAGCAACAAAGACAAAACAAATAACGAAAATAATAATCCTAAATGTCTCATAAATATTTTTTTAATGTTAATATCGG
>NZ_RQZH01000046.1 GCF_003932845.1 Prevotella sp. OH937_COT-195 | reverse complement strand
GCAGCACTGGCGGCATACTGCTTCTTCGACAACAAGCCGAAAGCACTTGATGGATATTATATTGAGGACACCAAACAACTTATGATGTTTTGAGAAATATTATCCCGAACTGGGGTAAAAATTAAACTTTTCTACTCCAAAATGCGAGTTCTTCAAACACGTTTTGTAATTTTGCACTTGCTGGTTGACTCTGCGACCTGCTCAAATTTCTCCATAACACTAAATATACCACCAAAAGGAGTAAGTTTTTCAGATTTTATTTGTATTTTTGCCATGTCAGTTGCTTTGTTCAAAAAGCTTTATAGTGCAACACTAAGTTAAGTGAATTTTGCGACATGACAAAATCCCTAGCAACATTTTGTTGCTCAGGCACTTATAAAAATAATTTGTTGCGGAATTAAGGTTAATGAAATTAAATCATCATTTTTTCGATGAAGATAATCACGTTGTAGATTCAAAAGGATCGTTTAAAGAATACTTAAACGAACTCTTCATTGCAAGATGTGTGAACTGTGGAAAGAAGATAATCTGGATAAATGATGATTACATTTATCCAGACATCGTTGCAAAGGAGCCTAACGTTGATATGCCAGAAAGCGTGAAGCAGCTATATAACGAAGCAGGAACGATTTACAATAAGTCTCCAAGGGCAGCCTGCGCACTATTGCGATTGGCAATAGACAGATTGTGTAACGAATTGGGAGAAACCGACCGAGATATAAATAAAAATATAGGTGCCCTTGTTAAGAAAGGGCTACCACAAGTAGTTCAGCAAGCGTTAGACGTTGTACGCGTTGTAGGTAACAAAGCTGTCCACCCAGGTGTTATTTCATTTGATGTTGATGATAAAGGAACAGTAACTATGCTTATGCGCCTTCTGAATATCATTACCGAGCGCATGATTACTGAACCAAAAGAGATAGAGTCCTTATACGAAGGACTCCCCGAAACGGTGAAAGAATCCATAACTAAAAGAGATAAGTAAATCATGAGTAAACTCACAATAGAACACTTGAAAACTCTGAGAGAGTCTGAAGATAAGGTTGAATTTAAGCGGGCTGCACAAGGCAATTTCGCTTATGATGGTGGCTCTAAACCCAATCCTAAGTATAGAAGAAAGTGTATCTTAGGTTATGTTACTGCTCTTTGTAATGAAGGTGGTGGGTATTTAGTGCTTGGAATGGAAGATGCCTATCCACATCAGGTGGTGGGCACAAAACAGAATGAAGGGGCTATTGGAGAATTGGTAAGCAATATTTATAGAGATACATTAATCCGCCCGAGTATTTATGAACTCTATGAAGATGAAACTACGAAGGAAGGACGTGTATTAGTGATAGATGTCCCAGGACGACCTATCGGAAAGCTTTTTAGATTTGAAGATGTCCCTTTGATGCGAGTCGGAGAAGAGTTGAAGCCTATGTCTGATGAAGAGATCTTTAAGATTCTACAGGAACAAGAACCAGACTTTTCTTCCGAGATATGTAGTACGGTTTCCATAAATGATTTGGATACAGAAGCGATTCGGATTCTGAAACAGAAGTATGCAACAAAACAGAAAAATCCTAATTTCTTAGCACTACCTGACAAGCAGGTTTTAAGTGACTTGCAACTTATGAAAGAATGTAAAGTTACTTATGCTGCATTGATTCTTGTTGGCAAACGAGAGAAACTCATTGAATTATTACCCCAGGCCTCCGTAATATTGGAATATCGTAAATCCGAGAACTTGGTTCCATATGACAACAGGCATACTTACAGTGAGCCATTCTATAAAATGATAGACATGCTATGGCATGATATTAATTTGAGGAATGACAAGATTGATGTGAATGATAATTCCTATATATTCAACATTCCTTTCTTTAATGAAGATGTGATTCGTGAAGCTATTAATAATGCTATTGCTCATAGAGACTATAGACGTACAAGTGAAACTGTAATTAAGCAATACCCACAAAAATTAATTGTAATGAATGCTGGAGGTTTTCCTTTAGGTGTAAGTGTTGATAATTTGTTAAGGGTTCAAAGTACTCCAAGAAACAGACTGTTGGCAGACGTGTTAGAAAAAACAGGTGTTGTGGAACGATCGGGGCAAGGTATAGATAAAATATTTAAGAACACATTGTCAGAAGGAAAAGATTGCCCAGATTATTCTCATAGTGACTCTTTCCGGGTGGAGTTGCATCTTTCAGCGGTCATCAAGGACAAGGCTTTTGCGATGTTTCTGGAATCTGAACAAAGAGATTTACCTGAAGAAGAAAGGCTCTCTGTTTTTGACGTGATATCTTTAAATGAAATAAGACAAGGAAAATCGCAGAACATTGAAAGAGATAGTATAGAGAAATTATTAACTCGCGGACTGATTGAGAAACGCGGTAGGACAAGAGGTACATACTATATTTTATCTAAAAGCTATTACGAATTTAGCGGTCAAGAAGGAGAATACAGCCAAAAAGACGACTGGGGAATAAATCAAGTAATGTCGGTAATCATACCCCACCTTACAAAGTTTGGTAAAGCCAAAATGAAGGACTTTGCAAAGTTATTAGAAGGTCATCTGACACGTCGTCAAGTAAGGACTGTTATTGATAAATTAGTTGCTTCTCAGCTCTTAATCAAAGAAGGAGAGGGGGCATCTACCACATATAAGATAGCAGAAAAATATATTAAAAACTCTGCTTTGGTTGCTCGCGCCTTTGATTTAGGAATAAAAGAAATGAAAAAACGCGGGGAGATATGATAAATAAAATGTCCAAAAGTGGTCCAATCGTCTACTTTATTTTGTCATTTGCGAAGCGTTTTCTTTGTATAACTTATTGGCAATGAGTTGGTTAAAAATGTCCAAAAATGGTAATAGAAGATCCGACACTCCTATTTAATGAAGGTAAAGTGTTTACTGAGAGGAACAATAATTTAATAAAAGAATAATGGAAGCAGACAACAATGACAATATGCTCATCTACCAGTCGGAAGATGGTAAGATAAAGATAGATGTTCGGTTTGAAAATGAGACGGTATGGCTGTCACAGGCACAGATGTGCGCACTTTTTGGTCGTGAGCGTAGTGTTATCACCAAGCATATAAATAACATTTTTGAAGAAAGAGAACTTGATGAGAATAGCAATGTGCAAATTTTGCACATTGCAGGTTCCGATAAGCCTGTAAAGTTTTACAACCTCGATGTAATAATCTCTGTGGGCTACCGGGTAAAGTCGCAGCAGGGCACGCAGTTCCGCATTTGGGCTACGCAGCGGTTGAAAGAATATATCATAAAGGGCTTTGCGTTGAATGATGAGCGATTTAAGACCGGGTCGTCTTACAATTATTTTAAGGAACTCTTAGACCGTATTCGCGAGATACGCCTTTCAGAGCGAGTGTTTTATCAGCAGATAAAGGACGTTTATAAAACAAGCATCGACTATAATCCATCGGCTGAGATGACGCAGGCTTTCTTCAAGGAAGTACAGAACAAGTTGCTTTGGGCTGTCAGCGGAAAGACGGCAGCTGAACTTCTTTATTATCGTGCCAATGCTTCCCTGCCAATGATGGGACTTACTTCTACGGAAAAAGAGGGAAAAGTTACCAAGAATGATGTCCTGATAGGTAAGAACTATCTGAATGAGAAAGAGATTGGTCAACTAAAACTAATCGTTGAACAGTTCCTTGCCTATGCTGAGGCGCAGGCTTTGGCTGAGAAACCGATGTATATGCGCGATTGGGTTCAGAAACTACGCCTTGTACTCACCATGAACGAAAAGAATATCCTTGAACATGCTGGCACCATTTCTCACAAACTGGCTGTAGCTAAAGCTACCAAGGAATATATTGCCTACAAAGAACGGCAACGGCAGATAGAGCATCTTGATAGCATCAAACAACTCGATCAAGACCTGAAGCGTATCGCACCACGAAAGAATAAGAGAAAAAAGAATGATGAGGAAGCCAAATAATGCCTCTTGCTTCTGATGATATTCATCAAAAGCGTCAACGGAATGACCTATGGAAATAAAAGTGGAATATCTGGGTAATCAGGAACTGTTGAAATTGTAAAAGACGGCTTTCCTTGCATCAAGCACCATCGCTTCAGAAACGGTGCTGAAGGTGTACGACTGGGCAACAGAGATGCGCAGTCGTGGAGAGTGCATTATTAGAGACCTTTGCACGGTAAATTTCTTTATTTTTTCATGTTATGCCATTGTATATCAGCGAATTATTTCGTATCTTTGCGGTATAATTGAATACATTGCCACCTATGGCACAACAAGGAAAATCATCTAACGAAGAAGTATCATTTGCAGACGTCATCTTCGAGAAGCGATACAGGAAAGCCCAAAATGAATTTTTGAATCAAGTCGATATGCTTATCGATCGGC
>NZ_RQZH01000045.1:0-2500 GCF_003932845.1 Prevotella sp. OH937_COT-195 | reverse complement strand
GTTTCAGTTCCCTCCGTTGGCCTCGGCACATAAAAGCGCCGATGACAGTCCTGCAGACTGACGGGTTGTCCCATTCGGACACCTGCGGGTTAACGGATATTTGCTCCTGACCGCAGATTTTCGCAGCTTATCGCGTCCTTCATCGCCTCCGTGAGCCAAGGCATCCGCCATGCGCCCTTGATTACTTTCTGTCTCGCAAAACGACGGATGAAAAAACATCCGGCGAAGAGTCAATACTTTCAGCTATCATAATAAATACGCCGGAATCGACATGCCGATGCGACAAAAGCGCAACAACAAAAACGAAACGGCGATTTGTCTTGTCTGTGTCAACATGTCAAAGATCAACGTGCGAAAAGCACAAAGTGGAGAATAACGGATTCGAACCGTTGACCCCCTGCTTGCAAAGCAGGTGCTCTAGCCAACTGAGCTAATCCCCCAAAAGGGAAAAACAACGAAGGAGGAAGCACGACGCAACAAAAAAAGCGTAGTCCCAGGCAGACTTGAACTGCCGACCTCCACATTATCAGTGTGGCGCTCTGACCAACTGAGCTATAGGACTCCGGAAATGGAGACGACACCAATGCGGAAGCCTCCGGGCGGCAATCCCCCGAACAAAGAGAACAGAAAAAAACGACAACGGCAAAAAAAACAACATGCCGGTGCAAAGACCGATAGAAGACCGAATAACATCACGTCTCCAGAAAGGAGGTGTTCCAGCCGCACCTTCCGGTACGGCTACCTTGTTACGACTTAGCCCCAATCACCGGTTTCGCCCTAGGCCGACCCTCGCGGTCACGGACTTCAGGCGCCCCCGGCTTTCATGGCTTGACGGGCGGTGTGTACAAGGCCCGGGAACGTATTCACCGCGCCATGGCTGATGCGCGATTACTAGCGAATCCAGCTTCGTGGGGTCGGGTTGCAGACCCCAGTCCGAACTGAGGAGGGATTTTGTGATTGGAACGTGCTTGCGCACGAACAACACTCTGTACCCACCATTGTAACACGTGTGTAGCCCCGGACGTAAGGGCCGTGCTGATTTGACGTCATCCCCACCTTCCTCACACCTTGCGGTGGCAGTATGCGAAGAGTGCCCGGCATCACCCGATGGCAACTACGCAAAGGGGTTGCGCTCGTTATGGCACTTAAGCCGACACCTCACGGCACGAGCTGACGACAACCATGCAGCACCTTCACAGGAGCCCCGAAAGGCCTCAACATCTCTGTATCGTTCTCCTGCAATTCAAGCCCGGGTAAGGTTCCTCGCGTATCATCGAATTAAACCACATGTTCCTCCGCTTGTGCGGGCCCCCGTCAATTCCTTTGAGTTTCACCGTTGCCGGCGTACTCCCCAGGTGGGATGCTTAACGCTTTCGCTGGGCCACCGGCAATATGTCGCCGACAGCGAGCATCCATCGTTTACAGTGCGGACTACCAGGGTATCTAATCCTGTTTGATACCCGCACCTTCGAGCATAAACGTCAGTCGGGATATGGTACGCTGCCTTCGCAATCGGAGTTCCTCGTGATATCTAAGCATTTCACCGCTACACCACGAATTCCGCGTACCTACAGCCCACTCAAGCAAGCCAGTTCGCGCAGCAGGACCGCGGTTGAGCCGCGGCGTTTCACTGCACGCTTGACAAGCAGTCCGCGCTCCCTTTAAACCCAATAAATCCGGATAACACCGGAACCTTCCGTATTACCGCGGCTGCTGGCACGGAATTAGCCGGTCCTTATTCATGCGGTACATGCAAAACGGGAACGCGTCCCGAAATTTATTCCCGCATAAAAGGAGTTTACAACCCATAGGGCGGTCGTCCTCCACGCTACTTGGCTGGTTCAGGCTTACGCCCATTGACCAATATTCCTCACTGCTGCCTCCCGTAGGAGTTTGGGCCGTGTCTCAGTCCCAATGTGGGGGATCTTCCTCTCAGAACCCCTACCGATCACTGTCTTGGTGGGCCTTTACCCCGCCAACTAACTAATCGGACGCATCCCCATCAACGGCCGGAAAAAACACCTTTACCCCGAATCAGATGACATCAACGGGGACCATGGGGAATTAGGCCGGCTTTCACCGGGTTATGCCCCTGCCGAAGGTAGGTTGGATACGCGTTACTCACCCGTGCGCCGGTCGCCATCACAGATCGCAAGCAACCTGCATGATGCCCCTCGACTTGCATGTGTTAAGCCTGTAGCTAGCGTTCATCCTGAGCCAGGATCAAACTCTACATTGTAAAATATCATGGAAATCACACCGATATATGAAAATAAAGGCGGATTACATGGTCTCCTGAAAATAAACGCAAAATATCCGGTACAATCCAAAGGTCTAAAGCACCCGTGTCAGAAATGGCCGAAAATAAATAACGGACAACAAACTGACGGCATGTCTGTATATTATACCCGGGACGCAATGTCGAAAAAAAAACAAAACGCCCCGCTTGTCATTGTACTACTTCTCTGTCTCATTGAACAATATCAAAGAACTCATCCTT
>NZ_RQZH01000044.1 GCF_003932845.1 Prevotella sp. OH937_COT-195 | reverse complement strand
CGAGACCGATTTGGCGTTCGAGTTCCTTGCCGTTGTATTTGTAGGATTGAAAATCACCGTTCAAGCCCTTGCCCATCAAACCACCGAAAGGGTAATAGTCGTTGCGTTCCTCCAATTTGCCATTCGCACACGAGTCGCTGTAAGTGTATTTCACAAATCTGTTATTAGACATCGTAACTTTCTGTGGCAAATTTAGCACATTATATTCTATTTTGCAAATTTCTTACTCATACTTTTTAATTGAGTTTACATATAGAACAAGATATCATTATTGTTTGTCCGGCTTATATGTTGTATATTGCATCCAATTCTGAACATTCTTTATTTTATAATTTTGGTCATATATCATTTTAATGCGAATAGTATCGTTTATTGATATGGACGTTGCTATTAAAGAATCTCCCGCATTCTCAATGTATATCACATAATGCTGATATTCACCAGACTTATTATATTTATTGTTCATTTTCACATGCTCTGAAATGACGAGTTTCCTATTGGAATCATAGTGGAAACATTGGATTTTATTTCCTGACACATTTCCGTATTTATAAGTCATGGTATCGTTTGAAAGCAATGCCGATTCTATTACAGAAGCCTCCTTATTTCCAATATTTGTTTTATTGTCTTGATACAAGCCGGTTTTTGCATCATTTGCGCCAGACATTAAATAGTTCGACATTACAAGTATTCTTTTCCCATCAGAATTGGCAAGGTAATAATACTGTTCTTTTTTATAAAATTTCCATAAGAGTTTTTCTTGTCTGTCTTCGCGTCCCACTTCACATATTGATATGGTATCTCTGTCTTCTATTACAGAAATACTTTCAGCACCATTTGATGGTCGGTATAACTTTGTATTTACAGTATCATTACATGCACATAATGTCATTATTGCACACAATACTATTGATATTTTGATTTTCTTCATAGTGTCTATTCATTTTTTCAATGTGAATATTATTCTGGGACAGGCGTGTATGTGATATACGGACTCCAGTCTTGAATATATTTTATGTCATAGTTGATATCATAAACCAACTTTAATTCCAAATATGTGTTTACGTCTTCATTAAATATAGATGATGACATTAAATTGTTGCCGGCATTCTCAACTATTATCCTGTGAGGGAGATTCCTCATGTTATCACTATATAGTGTGTCAAACTCCATACTGTTTGACATTACCATTTTTCTATCCTCTCCCATGTCATCTGTGTAATAATTACCTTGGAATTTATATAATTTTATCACAAGTTTTGACTGTGTTTTTTCACGGTCAACTTTATAAATAAATATTGTGTCATCGCTATACATCGTGACGAACTCTTTCGTCCAGTCTGAAGGATAAAATTTTGTCCTCTTAACAGAATTACCACATCCTACAAACAGAATAATGAAAAACGATGCCATTATTATTTTACAAATTCTCATACTATTTCCTTGCATTATAAAAAGTTTCCTTTAAATCCGGATATTTTTTGATAAGTTCGTCTCTTGTGTTATTGTAATTTATAGTACCACGTAATTGTTTCTTTTTGTCTGTTTCCCGTAAATTTTCATGTTCTTCACTTTGTGTATAACGATTCCAAATTCGTTTGGACTCATCGGAATTACCTGTTCTCAAATACGCATCAAAGATGTCATAAATATTAGATAAATGAACTGTAAATTCATGTGTTATGGTTTCAACCAACTCTGCTTCTGAATAATCCAAATCAAATATTATCGTGAACTTAGGTCTTCCATAATCGTCCACACCCATTTGTGTTTGAGCAGCAATCCAATGATTCCCAACGTGAAATTTTGCAGTCCTTGTTTGTTGATCGTAAATCTGCTCTTCTTGTAACACCAAGTTGAACTCTGCATATTTTCCATTCCCCGCTACTCCAAATAAATGTGACCCCTTAGGGGTTAGATTTGCAATGACCTGCTTGCCAAAAGAGGTTTTAGCAAACATAAACATTGCGTTTCTAAAATTTATTGGGCTATTATAATAGCTTGTAGGATCATTACTATTATTTATATATAAAATAGTCTTAATCTTTTTCCCATCAGTATCAACAAACCGCATCGGATTATTCACACAATACGCATAAGGACTTGTGGAGTAATATTTCTCCGCCAGCTGATATATCATAGTATCGCGTGCCATAATCATATATTTCAGATCAATTTGGTGTTCGACCACCTCACTATTGTACTTGTATGGCTGGAAATTTATGTTATAAATCATTGTTTCTCAAATTATCTTTAACATATATATTTACGAAATCATATGTGTCAATAGCAATGGAAGGATAAAGTATATAGTATTGATCTTTTCTTTTACGAATGTTTTCACGTTTCCTATAATGAGAATCAGGATCTTCAATTGGAGCATAATAAAATAAGCCATCGGCTCTTCTTTTGTAATTTGGCTGTGGAAATACTTGACAATTAAAACTATTAATTTTACAGTTTAAAGTATCACTACTCTCAAAAAAACACAACATAGTTTTTTCATCTTTTAAAAATATTGTCAGGCCTCCCCGATTAGAGAAAATTATATAATCATCTTTCGGATGAAACAATCCCAAATATACATACGGCATGACATAACAGCCTTCAGTTGTGTTCCATACAGTGAAAGTGACACCATTTACGGTTTGAAAATGTCTGTACCTCGTAGATAAAAAGCCTAAGAATATCAAAAACAGTACTATAATTACCAATCTCTTATTGCTATACTTGTCTATCATCAACAAGCCGAGGGCAACGAAGATGAAACAAAAAACAATCAAAACCAATACTACCATAATTATCAATATTTATCATTCTAACAATTGAGTTGCGTATTAACAAAAGTATCTTTAATACATTATACTTTAGCAGATTCCAATGCTCGGGTTTTCTGCTTTACATCAATATAATACGTAATAGTGACTATAAGTATAACCATTACTTTTTGTCTTTACCAAATCAAATTTAGTATATTTCATTCGAAAAAAGAAATCCTCCCTTATTGAAGACAGGACCTCATAAGGGATTCCGCATTTTTTAAAATCTATCGGGTTTCTTGAATTGTATCTGACAACCGTTCCTTCTCTTATTCCTAAAATCACAACTTCTCTAAGTCGAATGGAGTCTTTTCGTGAAGTGTCCCAATATCCACTATCATCTTTGCAGAACATCACATCGCCAACCATACCAACACCGTATTTCTTTAACGTGTCGTACTTGACATCAAAATCAATTATTGGGTCGGATATTGTGCCCACAGATGGTACATGATAGTCAACATACTGTTTGCGCTCATAGGACAATTCCTGCATTTGGTTTTCTTTAATGTCATTAATCCCAACGCTTATGAAAAAATCTCCGAAGCCTTTGGTGAACATGCACTAAAGACAAATATAAGAGAACATTTTATATATTTTACATATTTCTTCATAAATATAATATTTAGAATGTATATTTAACTGATAGGAATTTTTTTTATTAAAGATTCCCCCTAATAATTCCAATGGAATATCCATTCGATTTATAATTTGAATCATCGTATATGCACAAAACATCAAGTTATAGTCTATTGTTATCAGGCTCTTTGTTTATATCGTTATTATTTTAAAAAATGATTTTTATTGGTATCCTGTCCGTTTTCATACGTTCCTTATCAGGATTCCATTTTATCGTTTTTTTATAAATATCCTCTATCTTTTCAATATAGCATTGAGGTATTTTCGTACCAGAGTCTTTCTGTCTAAAAGATATTTTTATTATGTTTCCCTCTTTATCCGCAATACAATAACCGCGCAACTCTTCCGACTGATGTAAATTCAAAATGTTTGATATGGAATCCATGTAATTTATTAAAACTGTTTTGTCAGAAACTATTGAGTCTTCCACGACAGCCTTTGGTACTATATCATATCTTACCTCTTTCTCCATAATATTATTTATCAAAGCCAACAACTTCTTGGATGTTTTATAATACTTGCCATCATACAGTGCATGAAACCTATCAAGACACATAGTTGCCAGAAGTTCGCCCGAAAAATAAAAATAAATCTTGCATCGAACATCTATCACGGGATTTCCAGACGGCTTAAGTCTTTCAATTCTTCTCTGCAACTTATCTATAATTGAAATATCTGTTGAAATATATCCTGTTGATTTGAAAGCCTTTTCAAATGATTTACATGAAACATTCACATCTGTCTCCTTATACCAACCTGCATATAAAACAACTATGCTGTCCACCTTATTAATATCCTTCCCCAAACAGGTGAATGGGAGGATTAATAGTATCAGTATGATTATCTGTTCCATATATTTATCTATTCTATAACGATTTCTTCTTATTTCCATATATTATCACATTTTTTACTTCTTCCTTTGGCTTATTTGAGATTGGATTTATTGTTTTTATTGGATTTCCATAATGTCCGTCTCTTGTAATTTCATCATTTGATATCTCTCCTAATGCGACTGCAGTTTTGACTTCCGAGCCGGTGATTACATTTTTTTCTTCTATAGAATCATAATACTCATCAACATGCCCCTCGGGGAGTTGTTTTATATTTTCTTTGTATTCATCCGGATTTTTTTGAAAGTTTACCGCATGAGCAAATTCATGATTTAAACGTGAAACAGGAGATAGTATTGTATTAAATGTATCCAAACCATTATTCGGATTCCATTCTATTATTTTTGTAAGGTAATCAAAAGAATTGTAAGTTTCCATAGTTTCCTTTATAATATAAACTTCATTTACAGAATTAAGGTAATTATAAAGGTATCCACAACCTTTCTCGTTCAGATATTTAATCGCTTCAATGAATGAGTTTTTGAAACTTTCAGAAGAACCATTAGCAATCACCACTACTTTCCCATCCAGATCAACATACCGCATCGGATTATTTACACAATACGCATAAGGACTTGTGGAGTAATATTTCTCCGCCAGCGGATCCATCGTTGTGAAGCGGCAGGTGGCGGCATCGTAGCGTCTTGCCCCATAGTCGTAAATGTCGAGACCGATTTGGCGTTCAAGTTCCTTGCCGTTGTATTTGTAGGATTGGAAATCGCCGTTCAAGCCCTTGCCCATCAAACCACCGAAAGGGTAATAGTCGTTGCGTTCCTCCAAATT
>NZ_RQZH01000043.1 GCF_003932845.1 Prevotella sp. OH937_COT-195 | reverse complement strand
AATTTGGAGGAACGCAACGACTATTACCCTTTCGGTGGTTTGATGGGCAAGGGCTTGAACGGCGATTTCCAATCCTACAAATACAACGGCAAGGAACTCGAACGCCAAATCGGTCTCGACATTTACGACTACATGGCAAGACGCTACGATGCCGCCACCTGCCGCTTCACTACGATGGATCCGCTGTCGGAAAAGTACTACTCCACAAGTCCTTATGCTTATAGTGTGAATAATCCGATGCGGTTTGTTGATCCAGATGGTAGAAAAATTCGAGGAATAACAAAGCAAGATGCTAAAAAGTTTCGTGATGATATTTATATAGTATTGGCAGATGATAAATTTGCTAATGTTCGCACTTTAATAGATGTAACAGGAAAAACGTTTAGGAGTATTGATACAGGCCAATTAAGTTCAGCAATGGAAGGTATTACATTAACTGATGATGAAAGTGCATATATCACCATGATAACAAGTTCAATCAATTCAAAAGAAATTTACCAAGTTGAATATATTAGTGGGGAATACACTTCTTCGGAAGGAGCAGCAGCCTTTGTAAATCACATGAATAAAGAGCGTGGAAATAGTATGGGCAATAAAATGATAACTCCTGATGGTAATTTAAGTTCTGATTGGATTAGTAAAGCTGGCGAAGGCTTAAATATACCAACACTGGATGGTTCGCACTCTTTTATTGGCAGTAGTTTACAAGGAATGGAAAGGGCTGTAATTTCGGGACACGAAGTTTTTGGACACGGTATTCCCGCGGCTAAGAAATTAACACCGGTAGAAAATAATGCCAATGCAATTCGAACAGAAAACCTTATCCGAAGAATTTTAGGATTACCTCAAACAGACGGTCATAATCACGGCGGTTATAAAGATAGACACATAACTTATCCATATATTTTACCTATATTACAATGAAAAAAATAGCAACCATTTGTTTTACTTTTTGTATTACTTTCTTTTGTTATGCTCAAGATGATTGGAAAAAAGTATCTGACTCTTTGGCATTAGAAAGTCGAGTTAAAGCAGATATTGTATTATCTAAATTTGACACAATATCAGGAAAAAAAATATTATACTCTTTATTAGATAGAGATTATTATATTATTTTTCAACGCAACAACCATTACAAAGAATATTTTGTAGCAATAGATAGTATTTGTAATGTCTTGACCATTAAAGAGGTTGAAAATTATAAAGAAATTGAAAAGTTAAAAGCAAAAAAGTTTCTATCAAGAAGCAAAAGAAAATATTTAAAACGTCTACAAGAGGATAGACAGACAATAATTGATGCTTTTAATGTGAACCAATATAGTACGGAATTTATAACTTCTTCACCAAATGCTACTTATATTGCAGGGGTCCGTCTTATTTTGTTATGAAGGACGAAAATAACAAAAGATACGGAGAATGCATATTTTCCTCATTAACAGCTCCGTGTCCAATCAATCCAGATTTATGGCTTTACCTTATGAAGAAACTATTGAAATATTGATGAAAATACTATATATCCTGACGTGTGAGAATTAAAAAAACATGGTTTTGTGTGTTTTCGGTTTTTATTTGTATATTTGTCCTGTCTGTGGATTGTTCGCTCCTTTTATTATAACACAAAGGTAAGCAAAAGTCACGGCATGGCAAAGTTATTTGCAACTTTTATTGTAAAAACTCATACAGGATCGACGCATTACTTTTCCCCTCGCGCCTTTTCCCATTCAGCATCGAGGAGTTCTTTTAGGAAGTCTACTTCCCAGCCGGCCATCTTCCGCTTCATGGCTCAGACTGCCCTTGCGCAGGTTGTTTCGCAGTCGCATGAGTGCAAACTTGCTCACGAGCGAGAGGTTGCGGGCGGTATTGCGCGACTTGCGCTGCGAGTCCTCGTTGAACGTGACGTCCAGCTGCCAGTACAGGTTGTTCTCGATGCTACAATGCGTCCGGATGGCATGCTGGCAGGCGATGGCGTCGATTGTTATGATGCATTCCGAGAGGTCGAGACACTCGATGAGTCTTGGGATCGCCTTGATTTCGTTGCTTTTCTGCGCCACCGCCTCCTGCCCCGGACACACCCCGTTGGCTGCTGCCCACGCACTTACCATTTGCAGCGGCTCGAAGCCTAGTCAGCCCTGAGAACTCTCCCCACCAAGCATCATCAGGGATGTCCGTTGCCGGGTTTGGTGCCTTTATCGTCGGCCGACTTCACCTCAATGCCTTGCAAGAACTGCTTGCGGCGGGTGCGGTCGGTGGCCGTCCAGTGCGTTTCGGGCTGGAAGTTGATGCGGGCGCCCACGATGTTTTTCGCCGGGGTGAAATCTTTGATGCTGTCGGCAGGCAGGGGTTTCAAGCCCACCTTGAAGGAGCCGAAGTCGTCGAGCACCACGCGGTCGCCGTTTTTCAGGTGACGGCTCATCACGTTGACCAGCTCCTTGAGCACGGCATACACATCGGCTTGCTTGGCGGTGGTGTTGTCTTGTATTGCCTGACTGATTTCATCGAGGTGCACCACGTTGTCCACCACGGCACGAGCATACCATTTTCCTTTGTTTTTAGCATTTCTGCGGTTGTCTTGATGGATTTGTGTTTTACTGTCGTAACTTTTTGATTTTTAATGATTTATAAATATATTGTAAAGAAATGTTTTTTTTACAATAAAGAGATGGTCTCTTTACAATAAGGAGACCATCTCCTTATCAATAAGACGATATTTTTATGTTTGCAAGGGGCTACTCGAACGGCAGCACACGGAAACCGTTGTCGCGGAGGTAGTTGTTGTATACCTTCACGCTGCTCTGGTCGAAGTACAGGCTGTATGAGTTGTTGGTGGATTCCGGAACGGCATTGGACGACCAATAGCGACCGTATTTGCCGACATTCTTGAGACGCCCCAGACTGTAATACCCCAGGGCGGGCAGGTAGAAGTAGTTGCCTATTTCGGTAGCACCGGGGAGACCGGGGGTGAGGTTGTTGTTTTGGTAATCTATGGATGTGGTACGCATGTCTGTGGAACCGTCGGCTGATACGTCACTCCGGAAACCGGGGATGTGGGCTTTCTTCTTCACCCACATGCCGCCAATGTAGAGATGTCCCATGACGGTCCATAGTTCCTCGTTGTCCCAGCGGGGATCGCCCTGCATGGCGTACCAGGACAGTTCGTTGGCGTTGGGGCAGACGGTGCAGGAAACGGAGGCGTTGAACGGACCGACGCCCAGGTGGTACCAGCGGTTGTTCGGGTCGGTATAGTTCTGCGGGTAGTTGAGGTTGTACTGATCGTTTTCGGTGGGTTGCTCATTCTCGTATCCGTACCAGTAATGCTGCTGTGCGTCCCACATGTAGTACTTGCTGTCGTAGCTCCTGACGTCGAGATTTGCCTGCATGTCGTAGTAGTTGTTGGCAGCGTAGGTGAAGGAGGGGTAGTTCTTGGTGATGGCTCCCTCCATGTTGGTCACATAGTCTTTGATCCAATAGCGTACCTTGAGAGTGTGCGTGCCGGGGGCGATGACCATGTAGACCTTGAAGTCGTTGTACATTGGGAATCCTTCATCGTATGCCTGTGCCACCCTGGTGGTATGCGGCTTTGCACCGCCGTAGACTTCCTTGGTTTCGAGTGTGATCTGCTTGCTGCTGCCATCACCTATGAGTCCGCCGTGGGTAACGGTGTAGGTGCCGGCGATGTTGTTGTCGGCTGTCACCTGGATTTTGGTGAGGAGGCAGTTTTTAAGGGCTTGGTTTTCGGTGTGGATGTTGAACACCAGGTAGGCGGCCTTGTGGTCGAGGCGGAAGTGGAACTTGCCGTCACTACCTTTGGTGGCTGTGGCGATGCCGCAGTCGCCCGACCTGCCGAAGTGCCTGGTGTCATCGGGAACATCCTGCCTCTGTCCGGCAGCGATGGTTACCTGGTCTTGGTTGCCCGTCGTTCCGGGGTAGCACACGGTGTAGGTGTTGCTGGCGGTGTATTTGCCGGGCATCATGAACTTGAAATACGATACTTTGTCAGCGTTCACGGCGTTGCTGCTGACCCGCCACATGCCTTCGTCATCTTTGACGTAGATCTTGTCGCCCTCTTCCCAGAAGAACGCGCCGTCATCGTAGTTCATCGAGGTGCGCGTCTTGGCATTGCCGTTGTCGTAGGTGCCTGCCACGAATGTGGTCAGTTCATCGGTGTTGTCCGTCCCGCTGTTATTAACGGCGTTATCCTCGCTGGCACAGGACACGAGACCTGCCATCAGCAGCAGTGCTGCCAGCATGCGGTTATAAAATGATGTTGCTTTCATTTGTTGTCTTTTTCTTTTTTGATTCTTATTTTTACTTTTAGTGTCATAGATTAACTCATAAGTCTTCCTGTCCGGTTTTCTCAAACCCGTCCTCCTCATCGAAGAATCCGCCCTTGGCGGGGGTTGCATCGGGTCCGTTACCGTGGTGTCCCGGGTTGTGCTGTCCGGGGAATGAGGTCTCCATAATTTGGGCGGAGATCTCCATCCTGAAGATTCTGACGGCAGGTGCAATGTACGTCCGTTTCCTTTGTGTTGCTTGATTTTCTTTCATAACTTTATTTTTTTAATGAATAATATTTTTAATGAATAATAAATGTATGTGATATAGAAGTTTTATGCGAAAACAATGTAACAATTTACGTGGTTTTCTGTACGGAAAACCGTGCTTATTTCTTCTTTCTTCTTTATTTCCTTTTTGCACGGTAGGCAAAAGGACACGATGAGGCGGACAAGGGAAACTCTGTGGAGTCCTTTGTTTATCAGGGTTGTAGCGTGCTTCACGCACGCGTACGAGTGTGCGGAAAAAGGAAAGGTTCGCCAGATGTGCGTAGGCGTGGAGAGAAGCAAATTATTTGGAACTACCAAATAATCCGGCATCTTTTTTGTATAATCCGACAACTTTTTGCCATCGCCAAACGGTTGTTCTCCATCGTTCAACGAGTCCATACAGGAAAAACGTCTGTTTCCCTGCTCCCGATTCTCACCTTGTATGATATATATGTTCTCTCGTTGAATCGTCATTTGGGTGCAAAGATAGATGTTTTTCTTCTAATTGACAAATATTTAGGGGAAGATTAATCCAAATAGGTCATTAGAACCCTCAATGTAGAGTCCCGCAGAGTCAACCAGCAAGTGCAAAATTACAATATTTTTTTAAAGAACTCCTGTTTTGGTGTAGAAAAGTTTAATTTTTCCCTCGGTCTTTCGTTCAATTTCTTT
>NZ_RQZH01000042.1 GCF_003932845.1 Prevotella sp. OH937_COT-195 | reverse complement strand
TAATGCATGTAATGCCGTGAAGTTTTCCGAACTACCGCTATATTGATTTAACAAAGTAACATCTAACCTGCCATTATCGTCAAATCTCACATATTTAGCTTCCACCTTACTTAATGTATTGATAATATTTCGCCTTGTAAGAATATCAGCGGCAATTACCTCCCTCCCATCAGGGTCAATATACCTCACTGGATTATTCACACAATACGCATAAGGACTTGTGGAGTAATATTTCTCCGCCAGCGAATCCATCGTAGTGAAGCGACAGGTGGCGGCATCGTAGCGTCTTGCCCCATAGTCATAGATGTCGAGACCGATTTGGCGTTCGAGTTCCTTGCCGTTGTATTTGTAGGATTGGAAATCGCCGTTCAAGCCCTTGCCCATCAGACCACCGAAAGGATAATAGTCGTTGCGTTCCTCAAAATTGCCATTCCCACACGACTCGCCATAAGTGTATTTCACAAATCTATTTTTGCTCATAATCATCTTATTCGGCAAATTTAGCACATTATATCCTGTTTCGCAAATTTAACTGTTCAAATCTTTATGTTACATTTTATTTGACAGAGATCTGTAGAGTCAACCGGTAAGTGCAAAATTACTCAATCTTTTATTTTAATAAAAAACATCTTATTGATATTCTACTTCCCACATTTTGTGTATTTTTATGTCATTTGTAATTTTAGTTAAAAAGTTAGATTTATATTTTCCTTGCTTCATGCAATTTATATTAACGGCATAATCTGCAATATATGTTTTACGGTCAATCTCAACTTTAAATCCAAAACTATCCCCGTCTAATTCCAAAGCACATTTACGATAAAGTTCAGCCTCTAAATCTTCAAGAGAAACTACCGCATAATGTATCATATCTTTTGACTTAAATATTTGTTTTTGCCTTATTCTCCCTTCCTGTAATCTGTAAATTTCAACTTTATCTTCATCGTAAGTCCAAACAACTGAAAAGGTGGCATAATTAGAACACAAATAAAAAGCGTTCCCATTTTTTTTATAAAAATAATTTACTTGCCTTACAGTTAAATCTTTATTTCTTTTGATATTGTATCGCACTGTTGAACAAGATACTATAAAAGAGAAAATAAAAAGCAAAACTATTATTGTATAACACTTTCTCATTATTTTTGTCCCCCCATTCTTAAAAAGTCAGCACATTTAACTATTGTCAAAGTACCATTCCCACACAACTCTCTGTAAGTGTATTTCACAAATATTTTATTGCTCATAATCATCTTATTCGGCAAATTTAACACATTATATCCTATTTTGCAAATTTACTTGTTCAAATCTTTATGTTACATTTTATTTGACAAAAATATCCGACATTCAAATCATTAAAATAATATACATCATATATTGTTTTGTTATATTTAATTATTTAAGTCAATATGTAGTCGTTGTACCTCTTATACTGTAATCTACAACGGTTCTCCACTTGGATTGCTGTGAAATGTAGAAACACCTATAGGTAAATCAATGCTTGCAACTAAATCTGTTTTATGACTTGCAACAGCACCAGATTCTGTCTCTAATTGCGTCATTCTTTTTATTGCAATTAAAGAATTTTAGATGCGATTTCTCAGACATATTCCTTATATAGTTCATATCTAAATATTATAAACTTCTATCCTGAAACCATTACCATTAAAGTCATTCCAATACTCATATTCCTGTAGAAAGCACACACTATTATTGAGAGAAAAATTAAGTATATTCTCTGCTCTTTTTAGAGACGGTCTCTCACAGCCAATGAAAAAAACATAAAATAAATAAGGTGAAATTTCTCATAAATCTATCTTTTTGAACATCCATATATAATCTTAAAATCCTTAGCATCTAAAGGGGAAAATGTTTCTACAGCTCTTGTTATAAGTTCATTTTTCAAAGTAACTTTCTTTTATCTATAACAATTCTTTTACCAATTTTCTTTATACATTCACAAAGGAGTACAACATAAGCTATTAAACTTACTACATCAGGCAAAAGAGTATCCATAAAAAACAACCAATCATCTGTATATTTACTTTGTGATCCTAAAGAATAAGGTACAGATAAACATTTACTTATTATACACCAAACAAGAATTATTGCCACAATTAGCCAATAAAGTTTTAGAAATAACTTTTTCATTGTATATAATTACGTCTTTTGACTGGGAATTAAAGAGTTTGAACTATTTAAGTTCGGAAGGTGTATGGGAGAATCTATAATTGCTCCCTTTGTTCTTTTGTGAATGTTGTTCCAAAAAGACTTTCCTTGCGAATCTATGGGACTCCTATGACGTGTCTTAAAATTAGAATCATTTGATAGTTCTATAATAAGTTGCTCATAAAGTTCCCCCCTATTCCGCCAAAGGCGGCGACATACAAAGCATTTGAGGGCAAAGGACAATAATAAAGTGCGGGGCATTAACTGCCTATTTCTTCCGTTTCAAAACGGTATTACCCAATTTTAATTTGTTTTTACCCAAAACTTTTATTTTAAGAGTTCCTTCAATATAACTTCCTCCCTGCAATGCTTTTTCAATATCGCTCAAAACAGGATTATTATTACATCTTATCTCTATTACACCATCATTAAGCATAGCCCATTCGCCTCGACATTCAATCTTTGACAAATCAAAAGTTTTTTTCAACGAACAAGTATTATCCATATTCAATTCCAACAACACGTAAGTAGATAATTGATTTTTTCCGCCCTCTACTCCATCAAATGTACCGCACAAATAAGCAACATTAAATTGTTGGATTTTACAAGATAGAAATAGTATTAAAATGGTTGAATATGCTATAATTTTTCTCATCTTTTATAATATATTCCTTGAAGTGTTCTTATATTGTAATTTGCAGGTAGTCCTCTAAATTTCACCGCATTCCACGGATATGCTTGAATAAAAGCATCTCTCGTTGAATTGATATTTAAATGAATCAACCCTGTATTTGCCGAACCATCCACAGCATAAGGCGTACTACCTGTCGCATCTTTTAACCCTTGTACCCACGCAGGCGTAATTGCACCGAATGAATTTGCAACAGAAGTAGAAGTTAAACCAGAAACAGAAGAAGGACTGTACCCAAATTGCGCTTTGTATGCAGCCGTTTCATCATATACATCTTGTAATAAACTCATTCCTGTATTTGAAAATGCGACATCACCCGTTTCAAATTGCCATGCATGTGTCATTTCGTGAACGAAATTAGCCGTACTGCCAAATTTTATATCAATGACATTTGTGCTTGTGTTTAATGTTACGCCACCATTTTCACCATACCCTGTATGAGATAAACTATAAACTTGGGTACTACCTTCCAGAGTTCCCATCGTTCCAATACTCGAATTTAAACTGGCTAATCTTTCTGCCTTATTCCCTATTTTACCCGCCAATTTTTCAGAACTCCAACCTTTGGCTTCCGCTTTGGCGTTTAATTTGTTAATATCAGATTCAAGTTTATCTCTTTGTTTTTCAATCCGTTGCTTTAATTTCGCCCATTCCTTTAGACTACCTTCTTCGATTTCCATTCCCGTAGGGTCTATGTGTTTTACCGGATTATTCACACAATAAGCATAAGGACTTGTGGAGTAATATTTCTCCGCCGGCGGAGCCATCGCGGCAGGTGGCGGCATCGTAGCGTCTTGCCCCATAGTCGTATATGTCGAGACCGATTTGGCGTTCGAGTTCCTTGCCGTTGTATTTGTAGGATTGGAAATCGCCGTTCAAGCCCTTGCCCATCAGACCACCGAAAGGGTAATAGTCGTTGCGTTCCTCCAATTTACCATTCCCACACGACGCGCCGTAAGCGTATTTCACAAATATGTTCTCGCTTATAATCATCTTATGCGGCAAATTTAATACATTATATCCTATTTTGCAAATTTAAATGTTCAAATCTTTATGTTATATTTTATTTGACAAAAATGTGTAGAGTAAAGAGTCAATCAGCAAGTGCAAAATTATAATATTTGTTTGCGGAAATTCTTCTTCGACGTAGAAAAGTTTAGTTTCTTTCTTGATCTTTCGTTCAAATTCTTCTGTATAGTCATAATTCTTTTACCATTACAGTTATCAAATGATTTTTTTTGGGGGGGGTATATTGCCTAATCAGCTTGTTTGTATTCTCAATAGATCCCTTTTCCCAAGAGCAATACGTGGCTGATATATTCTATATATCTGCCTTTATGCTCTAATTTTTCAAATTATTCTTAATAATCATCTGATTATTTCGACAACTCACGTTCCGGAGCATTACTATGTTTCAAATAAATTATTTTTCAATTAAAAAAATGTCCGACAATTGATAAAAATACTTTTTATCAATTATCATTTTTAGGTACCGCTCTACTTCTTTTTTCTTTATAAGAACAATTCTTTCTCGATAAAAATTTGATTCCGTTTCATTTTTGATGATAAAATATGAAAATGTTGTACCTGCTGTAATGTTTTTTATAAATGAATATCCTATATTTATTGGTTGATTATCCAATAAATTTTCATACATCATTTCAATTAAATTGAAGTCTCCTTTTCTTTTTTTAAAGTAATCGTGCATCAATTCAATATTAGTTCTGTTATTTATTGGTACTAATGACACCCAAGTTAAATAATCCTCATCTGAGTTGTTTATTATATGGTAATTATCTATTATTTCTTTTTTTTCAGTAATTCCATTGAAATAATTAACCAAGATAGTATCAACATGTATCTGGCATTGGGCATTTAATTTTATAGTATAAAACAGAAAAGTTAGAAAAAGTATACTAATTTTTATTTTCATCTCTCTTGCATATTTTTTATAGTTTCTTTTTTAGAATTTATAATCATTTCCATTAAAGTTTTGTTCCCTTCAACCCATCGTCCATTAACAGGTTGATGACTTGCTCCTTTATGGTTTCCACTATTCTTAATATACAATAAAGCGTGTCCATTCGCTTCATGACTATAAGTTTCAGCTGCTCCTGCGGGCGATAAATTTTTATTGACAACAACAATAATGCTGTTGTTTGGCGAGTTTTGTATGCCGTCTTTATCAGGAAATAGGGTTTTCCCCATGAAACCGCTTTCTCCTGTGGAAAGTCCACCCACTGTTTCTCCTGTTAAATCTTTATCAGACTCTGAATCATATTTAGGGTCAAATTCATTATATGACATCGTTGCAGTACCTAAATTCCCATCTTGCCCCATAAATGTAAATTTGTCGTCTAACACGACTTCGACCATTCTATCTGAATTAACCATTGTTTTCAGATTGTTAAAATTCAAACTTTTTCCATCGTATGAGTTTAATAGTTTTCGGTCAATCAATCCATTTTTATCTAATCTCACGTAATTACGAGCATCTTGGGGTAATGTATTTTGTATCATTACTAATTCAGCAATTCTCGCAGGCTTTACGTCTCTTCCATCCGGATCAACAAACCGCATCGGATTATTAGTACAATACGCATAAGGACTTGTGGAGTAATATTTCTCCGCCAGCGGATCCATCGTGGTGAAGCGGCAGGTGGCGGCATCGTAGCGTCTTGCCCCGTAGTCGTAAACGCCGAGACCGATTTGGCGTTCGAGTTCCTTGCCGTTGTATTTGTAGGATTGAAAATCACCGTTCAAGCCCTTGCCCATCAAACCACCGAAAGGGTAATAG
>NZ_RQZH01000041.1 GCF_003932845.1 Prevotella sp. OH937_COT-195 | reverse complement strand
TCGCCGCCCTCTTTTTCCGGAGCGTTCTCGTTAACACAACACACGGGAACGCCCCTTTTTTGTTTTTAGACCAATCGGTTTGCCAGGATATAAATTAGGATTGTTTGTATGTTTTTGTGATATGTGTGTGGAATTGTTGGTATAATCCTTTGCGGAACGTTTTTCGGGGAATTCTATTTATAAAGAGTTGTGTGATTGAAAATGTAGATGTGATTTATATCAAGAATATAATTATTTCTTGACATTCTTTACTCTATTATTTGCTTAAATGGTTGATTTTAAGTAACTTTGCACTCGCTAACGTATGATTGTGACGATGTATCGCAAGTTTGCGATGTGTTTGTCTTTTCATATAAAGTCTAACAGAGTTTCGGTGCTTCAATACTCATTCTCACATAAAGTTGCACATTGAACAATTTCATTTACATTGTTCCGGCTCTATAAATTTTTAATAATGAAGAGAATTTTAAGAATTGTAACATTGTGTGCGTTTATGATGTTCTCTTTTACTGCATTTTCTGTAAACGAGAGAGCAGGTCGCACAAATGAGTTTGATTGGAATCCGGTGATGAATGCCATTATTCAAGTAGAAAGCGGTGGTAACCGCATGGCAAAGAATGGAAATCAGGTTGGTGCGATGCAGATTACACCAATAGCAGTTGCAGAATGCAACAAGATTTTGAAATTAAGAAACAGTGCCAAACGTTATATCTTGGCAGATCGGTTCAGTGTTGAGAAGTCTAAGGAGATGTTTATCCTGATACAGTTTTTTCACAATCCGCAAAATGATGTGGAACAAGCAATAAGGGCTTGGAACGGCGGTCCGCGATACAGTCTGCGAAAGACTCAGCGTTATTACGAGAAGGTTCTTCGTCATCTAAAGAAAAAGTAAGATTATCAATATTAATTCGGGTATTTGCATTTCGCAGATACCCGAATTTCATTATAACCGGCTTATGAATATTTGCTTTGTCAGATTGGGATATTGTTTTTGAGTGCAAAGTTGTATAGAGTAGGTGGTGTGCGTATCACATGCTTGAACGAAATCCGGTGCTTTGTAGCGAAAAGATACCTCAAGATGATAAAAAACATTACTTGCAATATAAAATTAATTTTACGGTGATAATTTATGAAATCCACCTAAAAGAATAACAAAGTTTTAAATTATTATTAAAATAGTTCTTGGAATTGTTTTTTTGTATTATATTTGCATTATTGAAATAAAAAACACATTTAATTTTCGATTATTATGGTAATAGGAATTATTATTTTTTTAGTAGTAATTGTATTGTTGGTAATATGGTTTGTATCTATGTATAACGGTCTTGTCCGTCTGCGCAACAATCGTGAGAATGCTTTTGCCAACATTGATGTCCAGTTGAAGCAACGTGCCGATTTAATCCCCCAACTTGTGTCTGTGGTAAAAGGTTATGCCAAACATGAGAGTGAGACATTGCAGAAAGTTACCGAGGCTCGTGCCGGATTTGTAGGTGCATCTACCATCAATGAAAAGATACAAGCCGATAATGCCCTTACTTCGGCTTTGTCCGGTTTGCGCATTCAGTTGGAGGCATATCCCGACCTTAAGGCAAACAACAATTTCATTCAGTTGCAGGGAGAAATTTCAGATATTGAGAACAAACTTGCGGCATCTCGCCGTTTCTTCAATTCTGCCACTCGTGAGTTGAACAATGCCGTACAGGTGTTCCCGTCGAGTATTATCGCCGGTATGTTCCATTTCAGCAAGGAACCAATGTTCGAGATACCGCAGGAACAGCGTTCCACTTTAGAGAAAGCACCTGAAATTCAATTCTAAAACATTACTCGCAATGAGATATGTAGGCATGCAGACGCAAATTCAGCGCAACAACCGTCTAAGTGTGTTGCTGTTGCTGATGTTTCCGGTCATAATACTGGGTACGGTTTACATGTTTTTCCTTATCCTCGGTCTTATAGGTGGAGGATATTATGATCATTATGGTAATTGGGTCACATCGTTTGACTTAAAAGAGGTAAACCACGAGTTTATTGTCATATTCCCGTGGGTGATACTTATTGTTGCCGTTTGGTTTCTTATAGCCTACAAGTTCAATACTTGGATTATTAAAAAAGCCGTTGGGGCACGTCCGTTGGAACGTAGAGAGAATCCACGTGTATATAACATAGTGGAAAATCTGTGCATCGCTTGCGGAATGGACATGCCCATGATAAATATCGTGGATGACCCGATGTTAAACGCTTTTGCCAGCGGGATAAACAAGAAAACATATACTGTTACCGTAACCACAGGTTTGCTCAATCGTCTCAATGATGCCGAATTGGCAGGAGTACTCGGTCACGAACTTACTCACATACGCAATAACGACACTCGTCTGCTCATAACAAGCATAGTTTTTGTGGGTATAGTATCCACAATAATATCCATCATATTACACATGATATGGCGTGTGCTTATATATGGCAACGGCAGGAGTCGTAACAAGAACAACGGAGTGGCAATCATAGTGATAATGATAGTAGGTCTTGTATGTGCAGGTATTGCTTATTTGTTCACGACAATAACCCGTTTTGCCATTTCTCGAAAACGTGAATATATGGCAGATGCCGGCGGAGCGGAACTATGCGGCGATCCATTGGCACTTGCCTCTGCCCTGCGCAAGATTTCGGCAGAGCCGGGGCTTGCAGACTGCGGACGTGAAGAGGTTGCCCAACTCTTCATAATTCATCCTAAAGATATGACCACGGGTGTAATGAGTTTCTTTAACTCCATTTTCAGCACACATCCCGACACGCGCAAGCGTATAGAGATATTGGAGCAGTTCTGAGAATAGCCTAAGACACAACAGATGAAGAACGTTCTTTCATTTTTGCTTGCAATGACATTGCTGCCCGTCAACGCTCAGCACACTGATTTTACGCCTTTTCCGCACTATAACAAACGCCTTGCGGAGTTTGAAAAGGAAAAGCCGATAAACAGAGAGACGATAGTGATGCTCGGTGACAGCATGACTGAGTTCGGATTCGATTGGAATGAACGTCTCAAAGGAGCAAATATAGTTAACCGTGGCATAATGAGCGATACTGCCGATGGGGTGTTGTACCGTCTCGACAAGATACTTGCCGGTCACCCCAAGGCAATATTCCTTATGATAGGCATTAACGACCTTAGTCATAACCTTACTGCACAACAGGTGGCAACTATGGTGAACCGTGTGGTAAGGAAAATACGAAATGATGCTCCCAATACAAAACTATATGTAGAAAGTTGTTTGCCCATAAACGAAGGCTTCGGCAGGTGGAAGACACTTTCCGGACGAAGCGGTCAGATACCCGAGATAAACCGTCAGGTAATGGAATATTGCAAAAGCATGGACGTGGAATTTATTAATCTTTATCCACGTTTCCTGCGACACGGTACCGACCAGTTAAGGAAAGAACTAACGCGCGACGGGCTTCACCTTTCGCCGGCCGGTTACAAGATTTGGGGATACGAACTCCGCCCATACATACGTGAATTGATGAATTAAGCCTCCGGTTAGGGATAAACGATTAGAAAGAATATCGCTGTCTTTGTATTCAATACCCGAAGTTTTCTTACTCGGTCTTTTGCAATTTTTATAAGAAATAAGAAACATAACAGAAGTAACAATTCACACAATCTCAACTACCATGAAGGTACCGGCGGAATACAACACGGCAGGTTACAGTAACGACACATAAGAATACTTACGCAGATACGCTTTGAGAGTCTGCCATGTATCATTCTTGTACATTCGGGGACAGGATATTAATTTGTCGAAAACGTTCAGCTCAATCAAAATCCAAATTTATTATCCCCAAAGGGGCATTTCCTTACATTAACGTATCACGACAAACGTTGGTGTGGTAGCAATTTTGGCGGTTTTGCCAAGTAATTTCGGCGAATTTGCATTCCAAAACCGCCCAGATTGCTTGCCATTATGATATAATATGGAAACTGAAAACGGAGAGTTGTAAAAACTAAGGGCAATGATGCCTTTGAAATATGAAGGCATACGCCCAGGGACATAGATGTCGCATTTTAGTGTAACGCCGTTTTTTGCGTGGGACATATTATAATGAAAAAAGGTGCGCCTAATTGTGACACACCCTCTTGTAGTTGCGGAGGCAGGACTCGAACATGCGACCTCCAGGTTATGAGCCTGGCGAGCTACCAACTGCTCCACTCCGCGATGTAATAAGCTATATCAAAGTACCCCGATACGGGGCATATCTTTAATTGCGAGTGCAAAGGTACTGCATTTTTCTCGAATATCCAAATAAATATCGTTTTTTTTGTTTTTTCTATACTTTAATGCATTCGTTATATAAATTTTTATACGACTTTTCAATACCGATTAATTATTATTTTGGGGCTTTTTGTCTAATTTGCATGTGGAAAAATTTGGATAAATGAAATAAAAAAACTACTTTTGCACACGGTAAATATTATGTGCAATCAACTAAAATGTGGAGGAAAGAGATATGTCTATATCCCAAACAAGGCAAAAACTTGTTGACGTGGCTCGTCAGTTGTTCGCAAAGAACGGGCTCGAAAACACGACTATGAACGACATAGCCATGGCTTCCGGGAAGGGGCGTCGTACTCTTTATACCTATTTTAGCAGTAAGGAAGACGTATATTATGCAGTCATAGAAGGCGAATTGGAACGTCTCTCCGACCGCATGGCTGAGGTTGCGTCGAAAAATATAAAGCCACAAGACAAAATCATTGAATTGATTTACACACATCTCACTACAATAAAAGAAACGGTGATGCGTAACGGAAACCTTCGTGCCGCTTTCTTTCGGAATATATGGATGGTGGAGAAAGTGCGTAAGAATTTTGATGAAGACGAGATAGAACTCTTCTGCAAGGTTTATGCCGAAGGCAAGGCCGAAGGCGAGTTTGACATAGACAACGTGGAACTTGTCGCAGACATTACCCACTACTGCATAAAAGGGCTTGAGGTGCCGTTCATCTATGGTCGTCTCGGTCATGGCATGACACCGGAAACCAGCAAACCGCTTGTTGCCAAGGTCGTTTACGGAGCATTGGGGCGAAACAGTGCATCAGGTATAAAGATAAATCCTTGACAAGCGGTTTTTGTTGCGGTACAGATGCTACACACGCTGCAAGGGAGAACAAATCATAAATAATAAAATTACGGAAAATATGGGATTACTTACAGGAAATCGGGTTGTAATCGCCCGAAACCCTTACTTACAGGGCTTTTCCGCTAATTTCCATATATCAGAAACGGCGAAAATCGGGGCTAAATGTGGCGAAAATCGGGTATATTAGGTATATAATTCAGCAAATTTTCAGCAAATCTTATGGCAAAATCTACCTTACGACTTGACACTCGCCGCGCCCTCAAAGATGGGTCTTACCCGGTTCAAATAGTAGTCGGACACGGTACTAACATCTATCTTAGCACCGGCATATATGTAAACGCTGACGATTGGGATAGCGTAACCAAACGGCATATCGGCAAAGGTGCAAAGCGTATCAATGACACACTAACCACGTTACTAACCACCGTCGGCAATCGGATTTTAGAGTTAATGGAAAACGGGCAATGGCGCAAACTTACCCGCCCGCAAATTAAGGAACTACTAACAAACCTTGATTTGGAAAAGCCTACTATCGGTGCGCCGTCGCTCTATGACTTAATACAAAGTACGTTGGTCGGTCGTGCCACTAACACAAAGTACATAGCCAAAACCGCTGCTATCAGGCTAAACAAGTTCTGTGGGGATTGTACTAAAATCTACTGCGAACAAATAACGCCTGCCTGGATAGACGATTTTTATAACTCAATGGCTGATTTGTCTATAAATACCCGTGCCTCCTACATCAAAGTAGTACGCTGCGCCGTAAACTATGCGCTTGGCCACGATATAACCACTAACAACCCATTCAGGCACTACCGCGTTAAGACAGAAGAAACACGTATGCGCGTGTTACCTATAGAGAAAATGCGAATTCTGCAAAATCTTGAAACCAAATATCGATATACTGAATATCGCGATATGTTTATGTTGTCTTTTTATTTAATAGGTATAAACATGGCTGATTTGTCCGTAATGACACATGACAACATAGTAAATGGCAGGCTTGAATATCGACGGGCAAAGACTGGTAAACTTTATAGCATTAAGATTGAGCCGGAAGCGGCGGCAATTCTTGAAAAGTACAAAGGCAAAAAACATCTGTTAAGTTGTTTTGACAGATGTAGCAATGCCAAAGCATATCAGGGTACGTTAGACAATGCCCTGGCGCGCATCGGTCTGCCTATGCTCGACAAAGATGGCAAGGAAATAACCGCCCTCAACGGACAAAGAAAAATGATACCGTTAGACAAAAAACTAACGTGGTATTGGGCGCGTTATTCGTGGGCTACGTATGCCGCTGAATTGGATATACCAAAGGACACTATCAGCGAAGCGTTAGGACACTCACACGGTGCAAAGGTTACCGGCATATATATTAAATTTAATAGGGATAAAGTAGATGTCGCTAATCGTAAAGTAATAGATTATGTTTTGAATAACAAAAAATAATATTTTTTACGAATAAAGGGATACGCTCACGCGCACCCCTCACTGAAAAATCAAAAAACATACTAACCTAATCTTGAATTCCGCTTCGCGCTCGAAGCCACCTTATTAACTTATATAACAACACTATGAAAAAACATATCACTATTCCTATCGTTGCGAAATACACCTTGTCTTTGAACGGCACTTTGTTCGTGACAACGGGGTAAGGTACCCGAATGCTGTCCGTTTTAAGTATGGTGTCGGTGTGTGTTATCATTCTGTCCGCCGTCCTTTCGCGGTTCTTGTTTTTCTCCACGAGGTACGCGTTTTTTATTCCTTTCAGTTGCAGCCCGATTTCCGCCAATTGGACGCTGTCCACCTCTCGTACCGTAATCCATTCCTTTTCCTTTACCGTGTCAGTACTGAAGAAAGAGTCCGTTCTGTGAATGTATTCCTTGTGATATTCCGGAACGCCGACATATTTTGTCCTGCAACTTCCGAGCAACGCGCATACGAGGCAGGCAAGTATTACGCCCCAAATCATTCCGAAACAACCACCGTTCTCATTCCCTGCGTTACACCCGCCGTTATCATAAAGTTCCTTCGTCATAGTCTCTTATTGATTTTATTCGTTAAACACCCTCCATATATTTACATATCGCTTCCACATGCAAACGCTCGACGGCGTGCTTTCCCTCGTCAGACAAGAGAAAATCAACATCACTCTTGTTGTCTTGGAAAAGGTTCTCCGTGAGCACTGCCGGGCACGCGGTCTTGTTCAAAACGTAAAGGTTCTGTGACCAATACTTTTCAGGTGGAATACTCCTGTTGCCCATGAGACCCGCCGTCTCCGCCGTCACGCAGAATATGCGTCCGAGACGTTTGGAATGCTCACCGGCTTTACTCCCGACCCGTACGGAGAATCCGCGGGCATCATGCCATTTCCCGTCACCTCCTGCCGCGTCCACGTGCACGCTGACATAGATACAGTTTTCTTTGCCGAATTTTGCACAAAGGGCGTTTACTAAATTAACTCGCATGTTCAGTTCTCTGTTGCGCTCTTGCGATGCGCTTCCGCTTTGCATCTTAACAGGCAGGTCATCTGCCTCCATATCAACAAACACCATATAACCGAGCGCTTCCAATTTAGCCTTGATACCAGCGACCCTGTCACGAGAGTAACGATACTCTCTCAGTCTTTTGTCGGGCGAGCATTTCCCCACCTCCCTCGCGCGGTGCGCGGTACCGAGAATTACGACTGCATTAGATTTTTTCATCTCTTCCTCCCTCCTTTAAATATTCCGCAATCGCTTCTGCAATTTCTTTCGGGTCGCTCCGATGCTCCGCTATTGCCTTTGCAAGTTCCAAAACACCTTTCATCTGTCTGCGCTCTTTCTTGTCCGCAGGCTCTATGATACTCTTTATCTCAATGGCTGCCGTAAAGCCCACGCCGAGGAGCGTGAATGCCGGAAAAGTCCACAACGTCCAGCCGTGATATATATGCAGAAAAACAAACGCGCATATCTGTACCACGTCCAAGACGGTCATTGCGAAAATGGCATTGTAGTATCGCGACATCTTTCGCGCCGTGCGTTGCATTTTGTCCGAGCATATTTTTTTACCGCGCATGCGAGCCTTCCGTATTCCTGCCCAAAAATCGAGAGCAATGAAAATTATGGGGGTTGTCATCAACCCTGCCGTGAAACAAAGCAATACGATTAACTGCTGTGTTATCTCATAGGTTATAATTCCGTTATTCATATATTACTGCAATAATTAAAGTAAAACTTTTAAACCATTCATTCGCCGGCAGAATCTGTTGAGTTTTCT
>NZ_RQZH01000005.1 GCF_003932845.1 Prevotella sp. OH937_COT-195 | reverse complement strand
GCTTCATGGCAGAAAGGAAGTGTCGAAAACGCAAACAGACTCATCAGAAAATACATTCCAAAGAAAGCGGATTTTGACGAATTCAGTCACAAACGTATCATGAATATTCAAAAGAAATTGAACGGAAGACCAAGAGAAAAATCAATTTCGATACACCGATAAATTGTTTCTTCAAAAATTTTCACTAATTTTGCATTTGCTGTTGGACTCTACAACTTGTTTAAAAGAGAAGATTTTAAGTTTTTTATGTCTGTTTGTCTTGTGAGAACTCCTTTTTTTTTGTACTTTTGCAAACTGATTTATAAATAAGAACAACTAATGGTTGGAACAAAACAGATTAAGACGGCGTTGGTTTCGGTTTTCCACAAAGATGGTTTGGATGAACTGCTTGCCAAGTTGAACGCTGCAGGAGTGCAGTTTCTTTCAACCGGCGGCACACGAAAGTTCATCGAGTCGCTGGGGTATGAATGTCAGGCCGTTGAGAGTGTCACGACCTATCCGTCGATTCTCGGTGGCAGGGTAAAGACTCTGCATCCGAAGATTTTCGGAGGAATATTGGCACGTCGCGACAATGCAGGCGACAAGGAACAGATGAAAGAGTACGACATTCCCGACATAGACCTCGTGATTGTAGATCTTTACCCGTTCGAACAGACCGTAAGCAACGCTTCGAGTAGCGAGCAGGACATCATCGAGAAGATAGACATCGGAGGCATATCGCTCATTCGTGCCGCTGCCAAGAATTTCGAAGACGTGGTAATAATTCCGAGTAAGGCGCAGTATTCCGAGTTGCTCGACATCCTTGCCCGGCAGGGAGCAGAGACAACGCGCGAGCAACGTCGTGCTTTGGCGTGCAAGGCATTCGGTGTGAGCAGTCATTACGACACCGCCATAAACGAATGGTTCTCAAAACAAATAACAGAAACAAACAATAAGATATAACATGGGATTTTTTTCATTCATTCAAGAAATTGCAATGGACCTCGGCACAGCCAACACCATCATTATCAGTGATGACAAGATAGTTGTTGACGAGCCGTCGGTTGTCGCTCTCGACCGTCGCACCAACAAGATGATTGCCGTCGGCAACAAGGCAAAGATGATGTACGAGAAGACGCACGAGAACATACGCACCATTCGTCCGCTGCGCGACGGCGTTATAGCCGATTTCTCCGCCTGCGAGCAGATGATGCGCGGACTGATAAAGATGGTTAACTCCGGTCGCCGCCTCTTCGGGTCGCCGTCGCTACGCATGGTGATAGGTGTTCCGTCAGGTTCCACCGAGGTAGAATTACGCGCCGTGCGCGACTCTGCAGAGCATGCCGACGGTCGCGACGTGTATCTCATATTCGAACCTATGGCAGCAGCGATAGGCATCGGCATCGACGTTGAGGCTCCCGAGGGTAACATGATTGTGGATATAGGCGGCGGCAGCACCGAGATTGCCGTAATCTCATTAGGCGGTATCGTGAGCAACAACTCAATCCGTGTGGCAGGCGACGAACTTACCAACGACATTCAGGAATACATGAGTCGTCAGCACAACGTGAAGGTAAGCGAGCGAATGGCGGAAAGAATAAAGATAAACGTGGGCTCGGCTCTTACCGATCTTGGCGACGAAGCTCCCGAGGACTATGTGGTACATGGTCCGAACCGTATTACCGCACTGCCCATGGAAGTACCGGTGTGCTATCAGGAGATTGCTCATTGCATAGACAAGACTATCGCAAAGATAGAGAACGCCGTGCTTTCGGCACTTGAGGCAACTCCGCCCGAACTGTATGCCGACATCGTTAAAAACGGTATATATCTGACCGGTGGCGGCGCATTGCTGCGCGGTTTGGACAAGCGTCTGACAGATAAAATCAACATCAAATTCCATATTGCCGATGACCCGTTGCACAGCGTGGCCAATGGTGCCGGCATAGCATTGAAGAATGTTGACCGTTTCTCGTTCCTGATGAGATGAACAACCTGCTGGCATTTTTGGCAAGACACAGCCATTGGCTGCTGTTTGTTGTGCTGGAAGCGGCGAGCATCATGCTCCTCTTCCGGTTCAACAGTTATCAAGGCAGCGTATGGTTCACTTCTGCAAATGTGGTGACAGGCAAATTGTATGAGATAAACGCTTCGGTGGAATCGTTCATAAGCATGGGTAAACTGAACGAACAACTCACCTCGCGCAACATCTACCTTGAGCGTCAGATAAAACATTTGTCGGAAATGCTGGAACGCACAAACAGCGACTCCGTGCTGTTGCGCAGCGCACAGGTACATCTGCTGAGCCAATACAGGCTGATACCTGCCAAGGTGGTTGGCAACACCGTCAACAAGAAAGACAATCTTATAACGATAGACAAAGGCAGTCTTGACGGTATACGTCCCGACATGGGCGTTGTGGGAGGCGAGGGCATTGTAGGTGTGGTGTATCTCGTCTCGCCCCATTACAGCATGGTGTTACCGGTGCTAAACAGTCACTCCAACATAAGTGTGATGATAGAGAATCGCGGTTATTTCGGCGTGCTGCGTTGGGAAGGCGGCGACAGCAGGATGGCATACGTGGACGATATTCCGCGTCATGCCCGCTTCAACGGCGGCGACAATATCGTGACAAGTGGTTATTCGGCACTCTTTCCGCCGGGTATCCATGTTGGTAAGGTGCATCGCACGTACAACTCTCCCGACGGAATGTCGTATCGCCTGCTTATAACACTCGCCACCGATTTCGGCAAACTGCGCGATGTGTGTGTGATAAACGACACCAAACTCCAAGAACGCATCAAACTCATGCGTGCCGCGCAAGACTCCATTTTGTCCGTAAGAGAAAACTGACTATCGTGATGGTAACCGATATTCTAAGAAGAACGATACTGTTCATCGTATTGTGCCTTGTGCAATGCCTTGTGCTCAACCATGTAAACCTGTTTGGTTGTGCCACACCGTTGCTGTATGTTTATATGGCATTTACATTCCCCCGAGGCTATCCGCGCTGGGCAGCATTGTTATGGTGTTTCGTACTCGGTGTTTGTGCAGACACATTTACCAACACTCCGGGGGTTGCTGCGGCATCGATGACTCTGACGGGGGGGGTGCAGCCGTATGTACTTGAGATGTTCATGCAGCGGGAAGACGAGTCCGATTTCAAACCCACTATGCACAATATGGGCTTTGCCAAATATGTATATTATACATTGATACTGATTTTTGTTTTCTGTGTTGCATACTATTCGCTCGAAATGTTCACGTTCTTCAACTGGTTGAAATGGTGCGAGTGTGTGGCGGGAAGCATGCTTATCACCGCCGTTCTGGTGTATGCCGTAGAGCATGTTAAGCGTTGAGGTTTTATATAAAGAATGAAGGACTACGGACCTGAATATCGCAAATACGTTATTGGCGGGGTGGCAACACTTATCGTTGTCATCTATATCGTCCGACTGTTCTCGTTGCAGATAATGAGCGACGACTACAAAAGAAATGCAGACAGCAACGCTTTCCTAAAAAAAACAGACTATCCCTCACGCGGAAACATTACCGACCGCACCGGAAAACTGCTTGTGTATAACCGTCCGGCATACGACATAATGGTGGTTATGAACGAAGAATCGGGAAGAGTCGATACCACAGAGTTCTGCATGGCACTCGGCATAACGAAAGAGTTCTATGCCAAGAGAATGTCAGATATAAAAGACCGAGGCAAGAACCCCGGTTACAGCCGGTTTACACAACAAATATTCATGTCGCAACTCTCGGAAGAGGAGTTCAGCATATTCCGGGAAAAACTCTATCGCTTTCCCGGTTTCTACATGCAGAAGAGAAGTATCAGACAGTACCAATACCCATACGCGGCGCATGTACTCGGCGATGTGGCGGAGGTCTCGCCGGGCGACATTGAGGAGGACGAATACTACCAAAGCGGAGACTATATAGGAAAACTCGGAGTGGAGAGATATTACGAGAAAGAACTGCGAGGCGAGAAGGGAATACAGATATTGCTGCGTGATGCACACGGGAGGATAAAGGGAAAGTATCAAAACGGGAAATTCGACCGAAAACCGGTGGCGGGAAAAGACCTCACGTTGAGCATCGATCTTGAACTGCAGGAACTCGGCGAGCGTCTCATGGAGGGAAAAATCGGAAGCATTGTGGCAATAGAACCTGCCACGGGCGAGGTGTTGTGCATGGTATCGTCGCCGACATACGACCCGCGACTGATGACGGGCAGAATGAGAGGAAAGATGCACAAGGCATTGCAGGCAAACGCATGGAAACCTTTGTTGAACCGCGCCATAATGGGACAATACCCTCCCGGCTCCACGTTCAAGACATCGCAGGGACTTACATTCCTTACCGAGGGGATAATATCACCGCAGACGACATACCCGTGTTACAGGGGATTCTTGTTCCGCGGACTTCGAGTGGGCTGTCACGGACATGGTTCGCCACTGCCGCTGATACCGGCAATAAGCACGTCGTGCAACGGATATTTCTGCTGGGGACTTTATTACATGATGAGCAACCGCAAGAAATACAAAACCGTGCAGGATGCCATGAACACTTGGCGCGACTATATGGTAAGCATGGGTTTCGGGTACAAACTCGGTGTTGATCTTCCCGGAGAGAAACGAGGATTGATACCGAATGCCGATTTCTACGACAATGCTTATAAAAAAGATTGGAACGGATTGACAATTATCAGTATATCAATAGGACAGGGAGAGGTAAACCTCACACCGCTGCAGATAGCAAATCTCGGAGCAACAATAGCCAACAGGGGATATTTTATCACGCCGCATGTGGTTAAAACGATAAAGGGACAGCCGCTTGATGAGAAATTTCGCAAGAAGAACTATACCAAGGCTTCGCGCTCGTCATACGATTATATTGTGGCAGGTATGCGCAGTTCGGTAGTCGGAGGCACGTGTCATGAGGCGAACAGAGCAGACTATGAGGTATGCGGAAAAACGGGAACGGCGCAGAACAGAGGTCACGACCACTCGGTGTTCATGGGATTTGCACCAATGAAAAATCCGAAAATCGCCGTTGCCGTGTATGTGGAGAACGGAGGCTTCGGCGCGACTTTCGGAGTTCCTATAGGAGCATTGATAATGGAAAAATATATTAACGGCAAATTATCCGCAGGCTCGGAGGCAAAAGCAAGAGCCATGCAGAGCAAACGTGTGGCGTATGGTTCGAATGACAGATAAGCAGCCGGGCGTGCTACGGTCAATAGATTGGATAACAATAGTTATCTATCTGGCACTTCTCGTTTTCGGATGGGTAAGTGTGTGCGGAGCAAGTTACACCTACGGCGATACCGATATTTTCAGTCTCGGCTCGCGTTCGGGCATGCAGATAATATGGATTGGCACTTCGATATTAATCGGATTGGTGCTTCTTTTGCTTGACGACCGGTTCTACGAAACGTTCTCGTATGTCATCTATGCGGCATTGTTGCTGCTTCTATTTGCAACAATATTCAATCCACACGAGATAAAGGGTTCGAGGTCGTGGCTTGTATTGGGACCACTGCGACTGCAACCTGCCGAGTTTGCGAAGTTTGCCACTGCGCTGGCGGTGGCGAAACTGATGTCAACCTACGGGTACAGCATACACAAATGGAAGCATTTTGCCGCGGCATGTGCAGTGGTGTTTATGCCGATGATGTTCATCGTTGCACAAAAAGAGACAGGCTCGGCACTCGTATATCTGTCGTTCTTCTTGATGTTCTACCGTGAGGGAATGTCCGGAAGCATACTTTTTACGGCCGTTGCCATGGTGTTCTATTTTGTGGTTGGTATAAAGTTTGAGGATGTAATGATGTGGGACGGGCATACTTCTGTGGGAAAGTTTGTTGTGTTGCTCGGTGTGCAAATATTCACTTCGGTTATGATTTATGCCAATGCCGGCGGTCTCCGACAGATGAAGACCACACTGTTTTACTGCCTCGTCGGTACAATCCTTGCGTTGCTGTTTTCCACTTTCGTAATTCCTTTCGACGTGGTATGGGTGCAACTTTTGCTTTGCGGGTTCATCATCGGGTATGTGTTTTTTATGTGGTTGAGCAGCAGAGTGCTTACATACGGATATATTCTTGCATTCGCAATCGGTTCGATAGCCTTCTTCTATTCTGCCGAATATGTTCTTGACAATGTTTTGCAGGAACATCAACGCAAACGTGTCGAGGTGCTGCTCGGACTGAAAGAAGACTTGTCCGGAGCCGGATATAATGTACACCAGAGCGAAATTGCCATAGGTTCGGGCGGTTTGCGAGGCAAAGGTTTTCTCAACGGCACACAGACAAAATTGAAATATGTGCCTGAACAAGATACCGATTTTATCTTCTGTACCGTGGGCGAGGAAGAAGGTTTTGTCGGGTCGGCTGCCGTACTGTTGCTATTCCTTGCGCTGATACTTCGGTTGATAAAACTTGCCGAACGCCAACCATTCCGTTTCGGACGGGTTTATGGTTATTGTGTACTTAGTGTTTTCTTGTTCCATGTTTTCATAAATGTCGGCATGGTATTGGGACTTACCCCCGTCATCGGCATTCCTTTGCCATTCTTCAGTTACGGTGGGTCTTCGTTGTGGGGTTTCACATTCCTGCTGTTCATATTCCTTAGAATAGATGCGGGGCGAAATCTAATACGAGAATAGTTTCTCCGACATTCCCACTCCTTTCGTTATTTATCGGCTTAACTTAACTCCTATGTCGGCAATCCCGGGAAGTATCTCGCGCTTCATGTTGTGGCGTATGCTGATTTGCAGCGAGTCGCCGGCATTCAATTTGATGCGGGTAAGCGGGTAATCGTACTCGTAAAGTCCGATGCCTCGTCCGCGTATGTTTCCGTCGCGGTCGATTACACGGCAGTTAAGGGTATCGCTTATATGTCTTTTCCCGGGGAAAACGGTCTGATTGATAATAAGAGTTAGCCCCATGAAAGGATAGTCGTTGCTTATTCTCAGAGTTATTTTTTCCTTGTAGTAACCGGCGTGGTATACAGCCGGCACAGAAAATTTCAGTGTGTCGTTCCGTTCCCAGCCGTTTATCTGTGTAGGCTCGAAATGATGATACACCGTTTTTGTCTCGCATGCAACCAGCAACAGCGTGAACAATACAACTACTAACAATCGGTAAAATCTCCGCATGCCTTGACTGATACTTGTTGTCAGGATTCTTCGCCGGCAAACCGTTCTTCTCCATTGTGCGGTTGACGTGTCCGGTTGTTACGGTTCTCCCTGTTTCTGTTACGGTTGCCGTTCTCGTTCTCTGCCTTTTCTCTCGTATGTCGTGGTTGTTTTTGTCCTTGTTGTCTCTGTGGTTTTGTTTTCCTTTTCTTGCGACTTTTGTCGAATCGGGTAACGTCTCCTTCAAACATGTCAACGGGGCTGGTGTTGTCTTGTTGATTGTTTTCTTCCGAAAGACTTTCCGGTTTCTCGCCCCGCTTGTTCATTTCTATGATCTGCAAGGCGCGTTTGCCGGTAATGGTTTCGAGGTTTGCGGCAAGTCGTTTGTCGGTTGAATATGTTATAAGTCCTGCGAGAATGTCGCTTTTGAAGAAGTAATAATCCGAGTCTGTGGTTTGCAACACTACCTCCTTGCTCGGCAGTTTGCGGCTTGCCTCGATGTATTCGTCAACCTCGTAGTTGAGACAGCATTTCAGTTTCGCACACATGCCCGCCAGTTTCTGGGGGTTAAGCGATATATCCTGGAAACGTGCGGCATTGGTACTCACGCTGCTGAAATTCTTCAACCATGTTGCACAGCATAGTTCCCTTCCGCACGGTCCGGTTCCTCCTATGCGTCCCGCCTCTTGTCTTGCGCCAATCTGTTTCATCTCTATCCTGACATGGAAAGTTGCCGCGAGGTCTTTTATCAGTTGTCGGAAGTCGACTCTCTCGTCTGCTATATAAAAGAATATTGCCTTGTTGCCGTCTCCCTGATATTCCACATCGCCGATTTTCATGTTCAGTCCGAGGTTCTTTGCTATCTGGCGGCTTTCGATCATAGTGTCATGCTCGCGACTTTTCGCCTCGTTGTATTTCTCGAGATCGACCTGTTTTGCGAACCTGTATATGCGCTTTATGTCATCGGCAGACTTAAGACATGCCTTTTTTACTTGCAATTTTACCAGTCGCCCCGTCAGTGTAACCACTCCGATGTCGTGTCCCGGGCTTGCTTCTACTGCCACCACATCTCCCTTTTTCAGGTCAAGGTGGTATATGTTGTGGTAGTAACCCTTGCGTGTGTTTTTGAACTGCACCTCGACGAGGTCTGTATCCTCGTTTATTCCGGGTACGTCGGCGAGCCAGTCGTATGTGTTCAACTGGTGATCCTGTCTTCCGCACCCCCTTCGGCAGAGTCCGCGGTCGGTGTCGTTCGATATTTTGAACTGCATATTTTTATAGTCCATCTTTTCTTTCTTTATGAATTATCAGTAGTGGTACAGTGTTGCCGGCAGCGGTTCGGGATATGTGTTCCCTTGTTGTATTAAATAATTCTATATGTATGTAATGTTCGCTTTGCCGTCTTACTCTTTT
Source organism: Prevotella sp. OH937_COT-195 (assembly GCF_003932845.1). Taxonomy (GTDB): domain Bacteria; phylum Bacteroidota; class Bacteroidia; order Bacteroidales; family Bacteroidaceae; genus Prevotella. Next base: position 91,326 of record NZ_RQZH01000005.1, on the reverse strand, counting down.
CCTCTTATCTCTTTATTATCTCAACGATTATCTTCATTGCCACGTCATAGAACACCATTTTGGGGTTTGCGTTCTGTCCGATGTCTCTTATTGCTGTTCCGAATATATCGTCTATTGCAATCACGTTGGCCTCGTTTATAAACTTGGCGAACCTTGTTGCAAAGTTTTCTTCTTCCGTTGTCATATACACAAGATCCGGATTGCGGAAGTTGTAAATGAAATTCTCGCGTACGAGATGTTGGAAATATACGAGCATGCTACGTTGGCGTTCTCTTCCCAATGCCGCAACGGTTTCGCTCCATGTTTTGAGGTCTTTTACGTTGCGTGCGTATGCTTGTCGCATGAGCGACATGAAAAGGTCGAGAAACTCTTTGTTCTCGTTTCCTGCATCGAGTGTTTCGAGAGCCTTGATCCAGTCTCCGTCGGCCACGCGTGCTATTCTGTGTGCCACATCTTTGTCTATTGCTCTGCGTTCGGTCAGTGCTTTTTCGAGCGACGGTGTGTCTATTTTCTTTATGTCTATGCGCTGCACTCGGCTTCGTATAGTTTCCAGCAGGCGTTCCGGTTCCTCGCTTACCATGATGAACACCGTTTGTAGTGGCGGTTCCTCTATTATTTTAAGCATCTTGTTGGCACAGTCCTCGCGCATTCGTTCCGGCAGCCATATTATGTTTACTTTATACCCGCCCTGACTCGATTTCATTGACAGTTTTCTTATGACGGCCTCGCTCTCGGCAACGTAAATCATGGCTTGTTGATTGCCTGCCCCCATCTTCTCGAGCCATCTGTTCATCGTGAAATACGGGTCTTCGTTAAGCATCGTGCGCCATTCTCGTGCAAAGTCGTCGCTTACCATCTTGTGGTCGGCACTTGTTCCTTGTGGTTTAATGACAGGATATGTGAAAATCAAGTCGGGGTGCGACCACGATCGTAACATTGCACATTGGCGACATGTTCCGCACGAGTTTTTCCCTCCTTTGTCGTTACGGCCAATCAGATAGGATGCGAAAGCAAGGGCAAGAGCCATTTTTCCACATCCTCGCGGCCCGCAGAACATCATGGCATGTGGCACACGTCCGTTCTCGTGCATCTGCACAAGACGTTCCTTTGCCTCTTCTTGTCCTATGACCTCGTCGAATTTCATTGTCGTACAAACAGGTATATGGCTGCAAATTTACGAAAAAAACTTGCCATTACAAAGAAAACAATCCTTTTCTTTAACAGTCGGCAACCATTACCAATAAATGGAAGTATTGTTTTTATGGTCTTACATGAAATGTTATATCTGTTTTTTCATGCAAACATCATGTCAAGATGACAAGCAGCGGAAACATGGTAAACGTACACGGACGTCTCATTAGAAACCGTCTGCAAATAAAGTACGGAACTTTGCCGGCATACAATATGAAGAAACTTCAATACAATCACGACGGACAAAGGAAGCGTTTTGCATGGCACGAATTTATCGCAGCGTGTTTTGTGGGTATATACTTTGCCGTTTCATACGCTTGATGACAGAAGAGAGTGGCTGGATACACCAATGAATTTTATAAAGTTTATACATCAAAAAGTGCGGAGAAAAATAAGATAACGGATAAAATAATAAAGATGACGCAGGCAAAAACAAACCTGATATAGAAAGAAAAAATATTTTTTTGAGCCAAAACATTATTTTTACAAATATTATTCGTAATATTGCACTTGCTGTTTGACTTTATACATTTATTCGTTAATGGCTGAAATGTGATATAAAAGAATATACAATCAATAGATAACTTGCAATAACATTTATATAATAACACTAAATCCATGTAGTTATGAAAAAGATTTTTTATGCTCTGATATGTCTCATGGGATTGTCAGCGTGTTCGGCAGAGAATGTTGTCCTTGACACATTAAAGATTTATGACGTGGCAAATTCAACATGTAAGTTAAATCTCTCTAAAACAGAAACACGCAGTGATTTCTATATGGAAAATAACGCAGCCCCGACAACCCTTGGAATAGAGTTGGGAGAAGACGGAATAGCCCTATGTAAATTTGAAAACGTGAGAGCCAACTGTGCCGTAAGAAATATCTATGTAAAAATGGATAATCAAAATAATCAAATTAATCTTATTGTATATCACAATGTTCTTGATGCGTTTGCCGATTGCATTTGTGAATATGATGTGGAATTCAAGATGAGCAAATTGACACCGGGCAATTATCATTTGAAGGTGTATTATGCCGGAACCAATATGCAATATGATGAAACCGATGTGGCATATAATGGTAAAATCAATCTTACGCGGAATGATAAAGTGAGCGTAATTCTCAATTCGGAAATGATTTTGCCTGAAAGGTAGAGTTTGTTTTCCAAATACGATTTATACCATTCCCGCCATTAGAAATAAAATTTCAATCAACAAACATCAGACAGATTACTCGTGTTTCGGGATAAGAAATTGGGAAAGACATAGTTGTTTTGTTCCTTTTTTATGAACCGCAACGCTGTTTCTTATCCCGAATCTGTGGTGTATATCGGTACGTCTTATGTGCGTATTCTGTAATCTTTCAACGGCATTCTTGCCATCACTTTTCACGACTACCCGTTTTTCTGTTTCCGTTTTGTGCCATAAAAACAAGTGATTTCGGTGGTTTTGGCAAGCAATTTCGCCGAAATTACTCTGTAAAACAGCCGAAATTGTAACCGTACCGATATTTACCGTGATATGCGAATGTAACTTATATTTAAGATTTATATGGTTGCTCTGCTTATATCAATTATTTATATGTTGATTTACGGCTTTTTGTGCAACATGTTGTATGTTGTCAATACCGACAACATATTTGTGACAAAGTTTCCGTGGAGCAATACATTGCATGTTAAACCCCAATCGGTCATTAGAACCCTCAACCGGTTTTGTTCGATTGTTGAGCGGATGTGCAGCCGTTTCATCTAAGGCGTAGCGGGTTACGTCGAGATGAAACGGCTGCGCAGATGTCAGCAAGCGGGTTAAAGCAGTTGGGAAGCGTAACGGCAATGGCAAATCTAAGCAAATGCGGTCTAATGACCGATTTGGGTTAAATCATGCTTTTGAGTACTTGCGAATAAAGTGATAATCTTGTATGTGTTATTACTAAAAAAGATGATAGTCGGCAGAATATGTGCGATTGACAACATAATCTGCCGACTGTCATCGTGATCCGTTTGGGGCTCGAACCCAAGACCCCAACATTAAAAGTGTTGTGCTCTACCAACTGAGCTAACGGATCTCCATTGATACCATCGATGCGAAAAGCGGTTGCAAAGGTACGATATATTTTTTTATTTCCAAAATTATTCTTCGTATTTTTTATTATTTTCTTCAGTTTTTTGCTTTTTCCATGGTTAATTTATGGTCATCGGTAGCGTTTTTCTCCAAATTGTCTCTGCTTTTTTCGGTATCGTTATCTTCGTCTTTCGTGATATACCTTTTGTAATACGCAATGATAATTGTTGTGAGCGGCAATGCTATGATAAGTCCTATAAAGCCGAGCAATGCTCCCCATATCGATAGCGACAGCAGGAGTATTGCAGGGTTGAGCCGCATTGTTTTCCCCATTATTTTAGGTGTCACGATGAGGTCTATTATCACTTGTACGATGCAGAACACGGCAACAGCCGAAGCGAGTATTATCCAAAAATTTTGTCCGGTGTCCACGGCTTTCAGCAAGGCGAGGAATGCCGTCGGAATCAGTGCGAATGTGTGCAGATATGGCACAAGATCCATTATGCCGATGAGAATGCCGAGTCCTATGGCCATGGGGAAATCTATTATTGTGAATCCTATGCAGAAGAGTATTCCCATTGTTAGTGCCACGAGTCCCTGTCCTCTTATATAGTTGTTCATCTCTCGTTTCACATCGCTTGCCAATACAGTCCAGAACGGTCTGTTTTTCTTTGGGAAGATGCGTATCCAGTTTCGTGTGAGATACTCGTAGTCGAGCAATATGAAGAACATATATAATAATGTAATGAGCGATGCCACGATGCTGAGTATTATGTTTGCGGTTTGTCCGAGCATGTTGAAAACTCCCGGCATGACACTCTTTATTGTGTCGGTAACATCTTTTTGTTTAATGAAAGTATTAATATACTTGTAGTTGTCGCGAACCCACTGCTGTATTATCTGCGAGATGTTGTTGCTGTCGGTATTGTCTTGTATGTATTGTGTTATCAGCACTCCCAGTTTCTCGAACTGTTCTATCATCGGAGGGAATATGAGGTAAAACACTCCGGACAGCACTGCGGTTACGAACACGAGTGTGACAACGATGCTGAGTGCGCGTGTGGGTACATGCAGTTTGTATTGAGTAAAATGTACGATTGGGTACAGCAGGTACGCAAGTAACCATGCCACGAAGAATGGCAGCAACACGCTGCTCAGGTAGTCGATTGTGAAAATTACAGCCATTACCATAAAGGCGGTAATAATCCAACGTATCAGTTTGTCGAATGTTATTTTCTGTTCAAACACTTTTCTTGTATTTTATTTCTGCAAATATACACATACGTTTTGATAATGACAAATAAAATATCGTTTTTTAACGGTGGAATATTCAATATTCAAAACTTGCAGAGCCGGCTTGTGCGTGCAATAATGCGAATAATGCCGGTAAATACGTTTTGCCTGTGCCGCCGCATGCCTTTTAAGTTCACAATAATACGCTGCCGTCACGAAGTTCTATGACGTTATACCTGACGGTTTATGCTGTTGTGCGGGGAGCTGCGAAAACGGCAATTTCACTCATTCGGAGTAGGAATGCAATTCTCTTTCAAGTTAAAAATATCGTTTTTTTCTTTGTCCTTTTTCCTGCAATTTTTTGTGTGTTAATTGCATTTACAACCAATTGTTCCGATTGTTTTTTGAATAAAAAAAAATAATTTGTTTGGCTATTTGGAGTGATTATACTATCTTTGTCGCGATTTATGGGCATCTTATATGTTGTTCCCACGCCTGTGGGAAATATGGAAGATATGACGTTTCGCGCCGTCAGGGTGCTGAAAGAAGCCGACTTGGTTCTTGCCGAAGACACTCGCACGTCGGGTATTCTGCTGAAGCATTTTGATATACACAACCGGCTGATGTCGCACCATAAGTTCAACGAGCACGGAACAAGTGCCGGCATTGTTGACAGAATGAGGGCGGGAGCCACGGTGGCAATGATAAGCGACGCCGGAACACCCGGCATCAGCGATCCGGGTTTCTATCTTGTCCGCGAGGCTGTAAATGCAGGGATTGAGGTACAGTGCCTGCCGGGAGCAACGGCCATGATACCGGCTCTCGTGTCGAGCGGTCTGCCATGCGACCGATTCTGTTTCGAAGGTTTCCTTCCGCAGAAAAAAGGACGACAGTCGCGCATAAAGGCTCTTGCCGACGAACAGCGTACGATGGTTTTCTACGAATCGCCGTATCGCCTGCTGAAACTACTTGGGCAACTTGTCGCAGAGTTTGGCGAAGAACGCAGGGCGAGTGTTTGCCGCGAAATATCCAAGGTACACGAAGAGTGTGTCCGCGGAACGCTTGGCGAAATAACGGCTCATTTCAAGGAACACGAACCGCGTGGAGAGTTTGTGGTGGTGGTTGCGGGAAAGGACTGAAATCCGTATATAGTAATACACCATAGAATTTTTTGGGAATCATAAATTTATAAAGACATGAAGAAATTATTGTTTTTCGCAGCCTGCTTAACGGCATTGGCAGCATGTACAGGCAACAAAGTTTCTGATGCTCCGGGTGCAACGATGAGTGACTCGCTGCAAAGGATTGTTGAACAGAAAGAGAATGAGATTAATGATATCATGGGGACACTCAATGACATCAATGAAGGGTTACGAGAAATAAGCGAGGCAGAGGGACGTGTCACACTTGCCCGTTCGGGCGAGGGTGCAGACCGCAAGCAGAAGATAAAAGAGGACATAAAGTTCATTCAGGAACGCATGAGCCAAAATCGCGAACTGCTCGACAAACTGCGCAAACAACTTCGCGAGAGTTCTTTCAAGGGCGACCAACTGAAACGTACTGTGGAAAATCTCACGAAACAACTTGAGCAGAAAGATGTCGAACTGCAAAAACTGCGCGAAGAACTTGAGCAGAAAGATATTCACATTTCGGAACTCGACGAGACAATATCAAATCTTAACACAGATGTTGACAACCTTAAAACGGAGAGCGAGCAGAAGAGTTCTACCATCAGCAATCAGGACAAGCAGTTGAATACCGCATGGTTTGTGTTCGGAACAAAGAGAGAACTCAAAGAACAGGGCATAATAGAGGGCAGCCGTGTGTTGCGCGGTAATTTCAACAAGAGTTACTTTACCAAGATTGACATACGAGTGCAGAAAGAAATAAAACTCTACTCAAAGAAAGCGGAAATGAAAACTTCGCACCCGTCAGGCAGTTACATTCTTGAAAAGGACGCAAAGGGGCAGTATATACTCCGCATCACAGACCCACAGACATTCTGGAGTACGAGCAAATATCTCGTAATAGAGGTGAAATAAAAACACTTTACGGCAGACGGGATTATCCTCTTTTGGCCGAAAAGAAATCAATCATCAGTTGGCGACATTCTTCTCCGAGGATGTCGCCAACTGCATTTGTACGGGGATGCAATGCGTTCGGGGCATATCTCCTGTAGCCTCGTTTCTCGTCCGTGGTTCCATAAACAACACGTGGAATCTGTGCCCAGCCAATCGCACCGGCACACATCGGACAAGGTTCTACCGTCACATACAGTGTACATCCGGTAAGGTATTTGCCGCCGAGTGCATTCTCGGCGGCAGTGATGGCAAGCATCTCGGCATGCGCGGTGACATCGTTGAGAGTCTCCGTAAGGTTGTGGGTCCGCGAGATAATCCTGCCTCCTGCCACAATCACCGCACCGATTGGTATCTCGCCTTCTGCCGATGCCTGCCGTGCCTCGTTGATGGCATGCCGCATAAAATGTTCGTCTCTCTTTCTCTCTTCGTTTTCCATATTGCAAAGGTAATGCTTTTCGTTTATACACATATATAAAAATAAGTCGAATTTTAACTGCAATGACAAAAAAGTAAGTGTCATCGGGTGTCATTGTACAAAATATTCCGTAACTTTGCATGCAATAATGAATTGCAAAATCGTTTACAAGAAGGAACTGGATTCCACGAATAACTTCCTGCGGGAATATGATGGCGACGAAGACATGACCGTCGTGTGGACCGGATTTCAGACAGCGGGGCGCGGACAGGGAACGAACCAATGGGAGAGCGAGCATGGCAAAAACCTTACGTTCAGCATGAGGATACGTCCCAAAGGCATATCTGCCAACGAGCAATACATCATATCCATGATGATAGCCGTGGCGACAAGCGAATATCTCGCGCACGCGTTACATTGCGAAATACGGGTAAAATGGCCGAATGACATATATGTAGGCGATGGTAAAATAGCGGGGATATTGATAGAGAACAGTCTTTCAGGCACTCACATCAAAGAATGTATCATCGGCATAGGACTTAATGTTAACCAAAGAGTGTTCCTGAGCGATGCACCGAACCCCGTGTCGATGGTATTGATTGACGGCATTGAGCGTGATTGCCGAGAGATACTGCAATCGCTGACAAACTTATACTCTCATTATTTGGAGAATTTGAACGCCGACGAAATCCGCCGGCGATACCGAAGTGTATTGTATCGGCGTGACGGTTTCCATGAGTATCGCGATGCCGATGGCAAATTCAGTGCAGAGATAGTTACCGTAAAAGACGACGGACACATAGTATTGCGGGACACCTTTGGCCGTCAACGCTGCTATGCTTTCAAGGATGTGGCATTCGTGCCGGACAATACGGCAAAGGTGGCAAACGGAGTAATCGGATTAATAAACAAATAAACAATAATATGGCAAGATTTAAACGTATTCTCTTAAAACTTTCGGGCGAGAGCCTTATGGGAAATCAACAGTATGGCATCGATCCCGAACGCCTTGGCGACTATGCACGTCAGATAAAAGAAATCCACGACATGGGAGTGCAGATAGGCATAGTCATTGGCGGCGGCAACATATTTAGAGGTGTCAGCGGAGCGCAGAGAGGGTTCGACCGCGTTAAGGGCGACCAAATGGGAATGTTGGCAACGGTTGTCAACTCGCTCGCGTTGAGCAGCGCACTCGGTGCAGAAGGTGTGAAAAACAAGGTGCTTACGGCAATACGCATGGAGCCAATAGGCGAATTTTATACCAAATGGCGTGCCATCGAGGCAATGGAGAAGGGAAGCGTATGTATATTCTCGGCAGGTACCGGCTCGCCGTATTTCACAACCGACACCGGCTCGTCGCTGCGCGGATTGGAGATTGAGGCCGACGTGATGTTGAAGGGTACACGTGTGGACGGAGTATATACCGCCGATCCGGAGAAAGACCCGGCTGCGGTGAAATTCGCAGACATTACATACAACGAGGTACTCGCACGGGGACTGAAAGTAATGGATCTCACCGCAATCTGCATGTGCAACGACAACGACCTGCCCATATATGTGTTCAACATGGACGTGGTGGGAAATCTGAAAAAGGTAATCGACGGCGAGGAAATAGGCACGCTCGTACATCGTTGATACGTCCGTACATATCCTATTTGAAACTACACAACCGATTAATCCTACTGATACCGAAGCCTGTCGTATTTATACTCGGATGACATGTACCCGGCTGTTGAACCAAGAATTCCGCAGTCGGGGCTTCGGTAATGGTGAAAGGCGACAAATACGAGAAATTGTATAAGTTCAACACAAATGTATTTATTATGTATATGTCGTTGTTTCTTCACTCTGTCTTCGGTGTCATTTGAATTGTTTTTTTTGTTTTTTTTATCCAAACAGTATTTTTTTATAAGAATACTTGCATATTTCGATAAAATTTATTAATATTGCACCAAGGATTATAAATATTAACTTACACTGGAACATATAAACATCGTAATCTTTGCAACATGTGAGTATCATTTGCATGATTGAGGATGTACATCTTAAACTAATTAATCCGGCTGACGGATTATGTGCTTATCAATAAATAAATTTATAAACTCAAAACTAAAGTGATTATGTATTATTTAAAGAAATCAAGAATGCCGTGCATGCTGTTGGCGTTATTCACGATGGCAACAGCGGTAGTGTTAGTTTCGTGCGGTGACGACGACGAAGAAGGTGGAGGAACCGTTAGCGGCAAAGCGTGGATTACTGTTTATAGAAATGTCAGCCTTGGTGCCTATAAAAACAGTACCCTTGGTCATTTCCTTAAGTTGAAAGACGGCTCAACGGTCAAGTTCTCCAATGTTACGAAAGATATGCGGAAACAACTTGTATTGCTGAATCATGCCACATACCCCGGAGGAGAAAACCTCCTTTCGCCTGCGGGTTTTTCCGGAATGTCATACAGGAATGACGACGAACTTTACACAAAAGATCAGAAAGGTGTTTACTGTTGGCAACCTACCGACATGGTTTCGAGCCGGATAGGCAAAACGCTTGAGCCTTTTGGGATAGAGGATTTCAATAAACTTGCAAATTCGAAAGACCCGAAGGAATTTGCCAAGGAATTTTTGCAAGAGTCAATAGAAAAAAGGCTCAACTCGATCATGGACTTAATTATTTATTAGCCCCTGAAGTGGGAGAGACCTATCTGGTACAGTTCAACGGAGAACGGTAAGGGCTTTCATTTACATAAAGACACGCGTAAAAGGGAAAACTGGCTCATTGACCTTTGACATGATTGTCGAAAGCCGTGAGAAATACAAGAATTTGGATGTCCAAAGTATATCCAGCCCGATGAAAAGTAAATGCAATCTTTGACTCTGTTGTTATTACTACTACAATTATATATATGTTAACTATAAAACAAAATTACCAAACATGAAAAAACTTTTATTGTCGGCAGTATTGTTCTTGTTGGGAATGACTGCCTCGTTTGCACAGGTCAGCGTTAACACCGGGCCGGAATATCTTAACAGGCATTGGCAGTTCTCCTTGCACGGAGGATATGACTTTGGATTGAACCATGGTAACTCATATCGTTATCTCGATTTCAAAGGCGGACCGAATATTGGAATAGGCGTTGACCATTATTGGAGTTGGTTCGGTCTTGGTTTGGATGGAGATTATATCACGAACAAGCCCGAAATAGATGTGGATGGCGTGGTGCCGAACGGTTTAAAACACCAAGTGAAATTTGAAGAATCTGTTAATAACGTGGAACGCATCTTCTTGGGTGCAGGTCCTTCGTTCCGTCTTCCCGCCACTATTCTTCCTCCGTTCATGGCAGAATTGAATCTACGTGCAGGTATGGTTAGCATAAATGGCGGCAAGTCTTCATTGAAAGAGAAGTTCGATGAAGGATCTATGGGTAGGACACTTTATGCAGCCAGTGACATAGACTCAAAGACTCGTTTGGCAATGAAAGCTCAGATGCGTTTTTCTTATTTCTTCAACGAGTGGTTCGGACTAAGTCTCGGAGGATACTATATGCATTGTTTCAATGTGCCTTACAGCGATTATTTCTATAAACCCATAATAATTAATTCACCACGCAAGATGGCAGATTTAGAACCGGATAATGTTGGCAAGACCGACATGTCGTCTTTGGGAATGTTCTGCGGAGTGGTATTCCGTCTTAATGCCAAGAAAGTTGCACCGAAACCACCGGTTGTCGTACCGACACCGAAGCCGATGCCGACCGAATTTACCCTCAAAGGGCGCGTAACCATCTGCGGAACAACGGAACCTGCCGTTGGAGCCAAGGTGGTTATAAAAAGCGGCAGGGGTAAGAAAATGTATGAATTCACCACAGACAGCCGCGGTGAGTATTCGGTATCATTGAGGGCGGATACACGTTATACAATCAATATTACGAAGAAAGAATGTCTGCCTGCGGAAGAGTTCATAATAGAGAAGAACCAATACAACCCTGTCAAGACGACTCTTGTAACTGTTGATCACTGTCTGACGAAGCCTAAGTTGAATGAGCCGATACGTCTTAACAACATACACTATGACTTCGACAAGGCCACGATACGTCCTGATGCACGTCCGGAACTTGACCGACTCGTTGCTTATCTGCTTGACAATCCGAATATTCGTGTGGAGATGTCGTCGCATACCGACTCTCGCGGTTCCGACTCATACAACCTTCGTTTGTCTCAACAGCGTGCCAATTCTGTTAAGGCATATCTCGTAGAGCACGGTATTTCTTCATCGCGCATAGTATCGGTAGGCTATGGAGAGACACGTCTGCTCAACAGATGTTCCAATGGCGTGCCTTGCAGTGAAGCCGAGCACCAACTCAACCGTCGTACAGAGATGAAAGTTATAGAATGACGATTGACAGTGGCTTTGTTGACGATCGGTGTCTTTATAAACACCGATGTCACAATGCCCGAACGTTAAAATAAAATCGACCGTTAAGATTTTCCATTGTGTTTATTCACGGAAAAAATCTTAGCGGTCGATTTGTGTAAATGTTATTTTACCGTGGGTTGTCCGTCATTTATCGTCTATCTCGGTAAAGTCAACATATTCTCCTTCCCCTTCCTTGAATATCTTGCGGTTTGCCTGTTCGGGTGTACGCACGTCGATTATGCCGCTCTTGTTGCCATAAGTATTGCCGCCGCCACGATGTCTGCCGTTATGTTCAGTGCTTTTACCGAACGAACGGAAAAACTTGTTCACCTTTCTGTATAGAAAGAAGAATAGCAATGATGCGGCAACGATTATGACGAATCCGAGTATCAATATGAAATTAATTAAACCACTCATACTTATTACTTTTTATTCTTTTTTCCTATTGTGCAACCATACTGCCATCGACAGCAACACATACCATGCAATGATTACAGTTAAGCCGAACAAACCGAGGAATGCGAGTAGCGGTATGCACGTAAGAACGAAAATATATTTCACCTCGTTGCCTTTCCAACCACGGTGTTTGAATTTGAGGGCAAACATCGGTAATTCGGCTGTAAGCAGCAGGCACGAGAGCAACATCATCGGCATTACAATCAACACCGTCCATTCGCAATGCTCAAGTATCGATTGCATACCGACTATGAGCGATGCCCAAAACAAAGCGTTGGCAGGTGTTGGCAACCCGATGAAACCCATCGTCTGTCGTTCGTCGAGGTTGAACTTGGCGAGCCTGAGAGCCGAAAACGCCGCCATAAGGAATGCCGAGTACGGCAACACCTGGCGCAACGGTTCGAGGAATGCGGGATAACCAATCGTTGAGAGCAAAGTGAAAATCATGGTAGACGGAGCCATGCCAAATGTGATGTTGTCGGCAAGCGAGTCGAGTTCTCTGCCTATTGGCGAACTTACTCCGAGCAGGCGCGCCGACATACCGTCGAAGAAATCGAACACCGCTCCTGCGACAATGAATGTCAACGCCATTTTATAGTTGCCGCCGAAGGCATATACCGTGGCAATGCAGCCGCTTACGAGGTTGCAACATGTTATCGAGTTCGGAATGTTGCGTGTTATGATGTTTGCCATCTTGATTTGTTTTTTGCGTGCGACATGTCGCAACATGTTTTGCTGCCGACTTTTTGAAATGCCGCGAAAAATATTCGTAGTGGGGTACGGGTGTGTCAGAGACGGGCAATAACCGTCTGGTCGCCGGTGGTTGTCTGGTTCATCTTCACGCACACCTTGCAGTCCGCGGGCAGGAAAACATCAACTCGCGAGCCGAGTTTTATGAATCCCATGTGCTCGTCTATGTAGCAGTCTTCCCCCTCTTTCGCGTAAGTAACTATGCGGCGTGCCATGGCTCCGGCAATCTGTCGCACCAGCACTTCGCGTCCGTCCTCCATTTCAATCAACGTGTCTGCATGCTCGTTCTCTTCGCTTGCTTTCGGCAGCCATGCCTTGTGGAAATTTCCGTCGAAGTGTTTCACAAACTTAACACGCCCGTCAACAGGAAACCAGTTGGCATGTACGTTGAGCGGACTCATAAAAATGCTTATCATCATGCGGCGGTCGTGGAAATAGGTGTCTTCCTCTATTTCCTCTATTACAACCACCTTTCCGTCGGCCGGTGCCACTGCAATGCCTTCCGTGTCGCCGTCGAAGAAACGTTTCGGGCAGCGATAGAAATTTACCACGACGAGATACAATGCGCAAGCTGCGACCGAGAATGCCCAAAATGGTATTTTGGTGTCGAACGCCCGCCACAGAATAACTGCCACGGCGATAATTAAGAATCCACCGTATAAAAGCGTGTCGGTGCCTTCACGGTGCAGTCTGACGTTCTTAAGTTTTCTTATCCTTTTTCCCATATTTGCATATATGCGTATAATGCGCGTGCAAAGGTACAAAATATATTTATATTGTAGTAACTTTTAGATGATTTTTGTTTGGAGGAATGGATAAAAAAGCGTAACTTTGACGCTCAAAACATTAATGTGACGAAACTACATGGAGGACTTCATACATCTGCACGTACATACATATTACTCTATACTCGACGGTCAATCGAAAATTAAGAATTTGGTTGACAAAGCCATTGCCGACGGTCAGAGAGGCATGGCCATAACCGACCATGGCGACATGTTCGGCATAAAAGAGTATCACGACTATGTTAACAAAGTGAACAAAGACCGAAAGAAGGAAGGCCTCGAACCGTTCAAACCTATCTTCGGCTGTGAGATGTATGTGGCAAAGGGAGAGGGCAAGGAAAGCAAAAGTCTCGATATAGACCGCGGAGGATACCACCTCATAGTACTCGCAAAGAACGAGAACGGATACAAGAACCTGATAAAATTAGTCAGCAACGCATGGATTGACGGATATTACTATCGTCCGAGAACCGACCGTGCCGATCTCGAACGATACCATGAAGACCTGATTGTATGCTCGGCGTGCATCGCGGGAGAGGTGCCCGCAAAAATAATACGCGACGACATGGCCGGTGCGCGCGAGTCCATAGAATGGCACAAAAGGGTGTTCGGAGACGATTATTATCTTGAACTGCAAAGGCACGAGGTAAAAGACCCGGAAATAAGGGCAAACCGCGAGACATTCCCATTGCAACAAAAGGCAAACAGGGTGTTGTTGGAACTTGCGAAGGAGTACGGCATCAAGGTGGTATGCACAAACGATGCACACTTTGTTGACAAAGAGAACGCCGAGGCACACGACCACTTGTTGTGCCTCTCGACGGGCAAGGACATAGATGACCCCACACGAATGCTCTACTCTAAACAGGAGTGGTTCAAAACGAAAGAAGAGATGTGGGAAATCTTCAACGACGTGCCGGAGGCGATGGCAAACACAATCGAGATTCTCGACAAAGTGGAAACGTACAACCTCGACAACGACCCGATAATGCCGTTTTTCCCGATTCCGGAGGAGTTCGGTACAGAAGAGGAGTGGCGCGAGAAATTCTCCGAACAACAACTGTACGACGAATTTACGTCCGACGAGAACGGAGAGAACCAACTGTCACCGGAAGACGGAGTTAAGAAGATTGCCAAACTCGGGGGATACGACAAACTTTACCGCATAAAATTCGAGGCAGACTATCTGGCAGAACTTGCTTACAAAGGAGCAAAACTGCATTATGGCGACCCGATACCAGACGATGTCGAGGAAAGAGTCAAATTCGAACTGCACATAATGAAAACCATGGGTTTCCCGGGATATTTCCTCATAGTGCAAGACTTTATCAACTCGGCACGAAACATACTCGATGTAATGGTGGGACCGGGGCGCGGTTCGGCAGCCGGAAGCGTGGTGGCATACTGTCTCGGAATAACTAAGATAAACCCATTGGAATACGACCTGCTGTTCGAACGTTTCCTGAATCCCGACCGTATATCGCTGCCCGATATAGACACCGATTTCGATGACGACGGGAGGGCAAGAGTGCTCAAATGGGTGATGGACAAGTACGGACACGAGAACTGTGCACACATAATAACATACAGTTCGATGGCAACGAAAAACTCCATAAAGGACGTCGCACGGGTGGAGAAAGTGCCGTTGAGCATATCGAACGCACTCTGCAAGGCAATACCGGAACGACTGCCAGACGGAATGAGCATGAATCTGCCGAACGCAATAAAGTGTACGCCGGAACTGAGAGAGGCGGAGGCTTCGACAGACAAACACCTCAGCGACACCATAAAATATGCCAAGATGCTTGAAGGAACGGTGCGCGGAACGGGAATACATGCCTGTGGAATCATAATATGCCGCGACCCGATAAGCGACCATGTGCCTGTATCGACTGCCGACGACCCCGATTTCAAGGACACCAAGACAAACTGCACGCAGTACGACGGGCATGTGATAGAGTCAACGGGACTGATAAAGATGGATTTCCTCGGACTGAAAACGCTCTCGGAGTTGAAAGAGGCGGTGGCAAACATCAAGCAGACACGCGGCATAGAAATCGACCTCGACAAAATTCCAATCGACGACCCCGCTACATACAAACTGTATCAGGAGGGGAGAACGATAGGAACATTCCAGTTTGAATCGAACGGAATGCAGAAATATCTGAGAATGCTTAAGCCGACCGTGTTCGAGGATTTGATTGCAATGAACGCTCTGTACCGACCGGGACCGATGGATTACATACCATCGTTCATCGCACGAAAAAGCGGCGCAGAACCGATAACATACGATATTCCGTGCATGGAGAAATACCTCAAAGACACATACGGTATTACGGTGTATCAAGAGCAAGTGATGTTGCTGTCGCGACAACTGGCAGACTTCACACGTGGAGAGAGCGACGCTCTGCGTAAAGCGATGGGAAAGAAGAAAAAAGACATCGTGGACGCAATGAAGCCGAAATTCATAGAAGGAGGCATGAAGAACGGGCACGACCCGAAAACATTGGAGAAAATATGGAGCGATTGGGAGAAATTTGCTTCATACGCATTCAACAAATCGCATGCGGCATGCTACTCGTGGGTGGCATTCCAAACGGCATACCTCAAGGCTAATTATCCCGCAGAGTTCATGGCTGCAATAATGAGCCGCCGCAAGGACGACATTAAAGAGATAACGAAACTCATGGACGAGTGCAAGGCTATGGGCATACATACACTCGGACCGGATGTTAACGAGAGTTATGAGAAATTCGGTGTCAACAAGAAAGGGGAGATACGTTTCGGCATGGGAGGAGTGAAAGGCATGGGAGATGCCGCCGCAAGGGCTATAATAGAGGAACGGGAGAAAAACGGACCGTACAAGTCTTTGTACGATTTTGCCGAGCGACTGGGTAGCAGCATCAACCGAAAAACATACGAGGTGCTGGCTCTGAGCGGTGGATTCGACAGTTTCGGGACAAAGCGCGAACAGTTCTTTGCCATGGGAAAGAAAGGAGAAATTTTCCTCGACACGATTGTGCGATACGGACAGAGTTACATGAATGTGAAAAGAGAGATGGAAAATTCGCTCTTCGGTGCTTTGGATGAGGTGGAGATAACAAGACCGGTGCTTCCCGAGACGGAGGCTTGGAGCAACATAGAACGTCTTAACAAGGAACGGGAGCTGGTGGGGATATATCTGTCTGCACATCCACTCGACGACTATTCGGTGGTGCTGCGGAAACTTTGCAATACGCGTTGTGCAGAACTCGAGAACAAAGAGGCATTGGTAGAAAAACAGGCACTCACGCTGGGAGGCATAGTTACAGACGTAAGGACACGATTCGACAAGAAAGGAAATCCGTGCGGATTCGTAACGATAGAGGATTACGACGGAGCGGGAGAGATGCCGTTCTTCGGCGAGAACTGGGGCAAGTGGAGCGGTATATTGCAAGTGGGTAGTTCTGTTTATGTCAACGCAAAGTGTTCCATGCCGTACCCGAACTCCAAGTATGTGAGTTTCAATGTAAGCAACATACAACTGCTCAGTACGGTAAAAGATACGCGCATTGACAATATAACGATTTCGATGAAGGCTTCGGAACTCGACTCGGAAAATATTGAAGACTTGTGCAGCATCATCGACGAATCTCCGGGCAAAACCGACCTTTATGTGAAAATACACATTCAGGGGAGCGGCACACCGATTACGCTGCGTTCGAGAAAGAAACGCGTGGAACTGAACCAGAAGTTGATTTCATATCTCGATGACAACTTGTTGTTTGAATATGACATCGCGACAAAATGACATGCCGCACCACTGCGTTTCATGCTGTGCCGACAGTTTGGTTGACACGTAGACGCGAGTGGCATGTTGTTTGCATGAAAAGTAACTATAATATATATATTGGACAAATAAAAAAGAAAAAGAAATGGAAGTAAAAATCACACAAGAGAACTTTGAGAGTTATAAGAATGGCTCGTTGCCATTGGTAGTTGATTTCTGGGCAACATGGTGCGGACCGTGCCGAATGATTGGACCGTTGGTGTCGCAACTTGCCGAAGAGTTCGACGGAAAAATCGTTGTTGGCAAATGCGATGTTGAAGAGGCCGATGAGGTGGCTGCCGAAATGGGCATACGCAACATCCCGACGATCATCTTCTTCAAAGACGGTAAAGAGGTTGACCGCCATGTGGGTTCTGCCCCAATCAATGTACTGAAAAAGAAATTCGAGGCTCTGTTATAAGCAATCCTGCCTGAATCGTAAACCAAAACCGCCTGAATTGTAATGCAAAACAGACGGTTTTGGTTTACAATTCGGGCGATATTGTTTTCTGACAAATTGTTTCCCGCAATGCAAAGGGTTAGAAACTGACAAGGCGCGAACCGTCTTCCGTTTCCTCTATTTTTACCCTCGTAACGTTGTCGGTCAGAAGGTCTTCTATAAGTTCGGGCCATTCTATGAAGCATAGGTTGCCGCTGAAGAAGTATTCTTCGTATCCCATGTCATAGACTTCCTCGATTTTCTTTATGCGGTAGAAATCGAAATGATATATTACCGCATGCTCTTTGCCCTCGTATTCGTTCACAATGGCGAATGTCGGGGAGGTTATCACGTCGTTTACGCCGAGTCCCTCGCATACGGCTTTGATGAAAGTCGTCTTGCCGGCTCCCATCTTTCCATAGAATGCAAAGACCTTTCCCTGCGGCATGTTGTCTATGAAAAGACGTGCCGCGGTGTCTATATCGTTGATGTTGTTTATTCTTATTTCCATTTTCTTATTTTCTTGAGTTAAAGAGTTTTAAGTAGTTAAGAGGTTGAGACGGGGATTCTATCTTTTGTCTTTTATTTTTCTTGTTTACCGATAAAACTGTTTTTATCCTTTTATCCGACAAAGATAATATGCCAATTTCAATTAAAAGGCATTTCCGAACGAAACTATTTCCTCTTTCTTCCACGCAGTGTCACAAGCGGTATTATCATTTCTTCGAGCGATATGCCGCCATGTTGGAATGTGTCTTTGTAGTATGACACATAGTAGTTGTAGTTGTTGGGATATGCGAGGAATGAGTTGCCGGTGGCGAACACATACGAGGTGCTGAGATTCGGAGCGGGCAGTTGAGCCTGTTGCGGGTTCTTTATCGTGAACACCTCTTTGTGGTTGTATGCAAGGTTCTTGCCCAACTTGTACCTCAGGTTTGTGTTCGTGTTGCGGTCGCCTATTATTTTTACCGGTTTGTTGGCGCGAATGCTGCCGTGGTCGGTAGTGACGACGATGGTATGGTCGGTCTGTGCGAGTGCCTTGAACAGTTCTGCCATTACCGAGTGGCGGAACCAACTGAGTGTTATCGAACGGTATGCCGACTCGTTGTTGGCAAGTTCGCGCACCATCTTCGACTCTGTACGTGCGTGGCTGAGCATGTCGATGAAATTGATTACCACAACGTTGAGGTCGTTCTGATACATTTGGTTGAAATGGGTCATAAGCCGTTCTGCTCCCTGCGAGTCGTTTATCTTGTGGTAAGAGAACGTATAACGTCGGCGGTATCGTTCTATCTGCGTTCTTATGAGCGGCTCTTCGTTCAGGTTCTTCCCCTCTGCCTCGTCCTCATCTACCCACAATTCCGGGAACATCTCGGCAATCTGTGTGGGCATTAGTCCGCTGAATATGGAGTTTCGTGCATATTGTGTTGC
This sequence comes from Prevotella sp. OH937_COT-195, assembly GCF_003932845.1. Lineage (GTDB taxonomy): Bacteria > Bacteroidota > Bacteroidia > Bacteroidales > Bacteroidaceae > Prevotella. The sequence goes on along the minus strand of NZ_RQZH01000005.1, from coordinate 72,264 downwards.
CGTTGGCAGGATACTACAATATGTGTTCTCCTCTATGTCGAACATGTCTCCTATTTCCTGAGCGAGCACCCTCCATTGGTCGAGCCTGAAATTGTCTATAACTATTAGGAACACTTTCTCTCCGTTAGAGAGCATCGGGAAAATCTTTTTCTTGAAAATGTCGGGACTCATCATCGGGCGGTCTGACGTGTTCATCGTCTTCGGGTCAACCCATGCAAGGTAGTTGTTCTTTATGAATTTGGCGAATCCAGCATTGGCTTCTTCTTTCTGCATCTGCAATATTCCGTCCATGTTGGTGTCGGTGCCGGTAAGTTCCAGTTCCCAGTGTACGAGACGTTTATACACGTTCATCCAATCTTCTGTTGTCCGGCAATCGTCAATCTGTTGGGCAATGTCTTGAAAGTTCTGCTGGTATCCGCTCTGTGTCACTTCGGTCACTATTTCTTTCCGGTGTATGTTCTTTTTCAGAGTAAGCAAAATTTGCACCGGATTGACCGGTTTTATGAGATAATCGGCAATCTTCGAGCCTATTGCTTGGTTCATTATGTCCTCCTCTTCGCTCTTGGTCACCATTACCACCGGTGTTGCCGGCTGTATTTCTTTAAGTTTCTGAAGTGTTTCCAATCCGCTGATGCCCGGCATCATCTCGTCGAGCAAGATAAGGTCGAACGTGCGGTGCCTGCATAGTTCTGTTGCATCGGTTCCGTTTGTGGCTGTTACCACCTCGTAACCTTTTTTCTCAAGGAAGATAATATGGGCGCGGAGAAGTTCCATCTCGTCGTCAACCCAAAGTAGAAGTCCGTTGCTCATATTGTATGTTTAGAAACCTTCGAGGTCGTAGTATTCGTCCTCTATGTCGAAATTCTTGTTGTTATTATTGTTATTGTTGTTGTTTCCGGGAGCATTGTTCTCTGTCCCGAATCCGTCATCGAAATATATACCTTCGTCTTCCGGCTCTTTGGTTGTGATTTTTTCCGGTTGTTCGGGTTCTCGTTTTTCGGGTTCTTTCGGCTCTGTGTTAACGTTTGTTGCCGGCTGTTCCGGTTCTTCCACAACATTATTCTCTTCTTTAACGATTGTCTCCGGCACATTTTCCGTTGTAGTATCGTTTTCCGTAACAGTTGTTTCCGGTGTGTCCTCTATTGTCGTTTCCGGCATGGAATCTGTTGTCTCGGTAACAATTTCCGTTGTTTCTGTTGTCGTTTCAATTACCGTTCCGTCGCTTTCCTTGTTGTCGTATGTGTTCTCGTCTCCTTCTTGCGGCTGCGGTTTTTCCTGCTGTTTTTCGTATTCTATCTCGGCAGGTTCGTTGAGCAGTTGCATGGTCGATGGTTTCAGAGGTGCGAAATGCTTGTCGTAGAACTTGTCGTAGTCCTTGTAACTGAAATTTGTTCCGAGCAACGGCAGGTTCGCCTCACTGATTATTATGCCCCGTGCCTTCTTTATCAAGCGCACTATCGGTTCGTATTTGTACAGTTTGCGTGCATATTGCAGTGCCTCGTCGTAACTTCTGAATCCGGTAATTTGCATGCGGTGCAGTCCATCGAAATCGTCGATGGCGATATCGAAATTGCGCACCATGAAATTGCTGAAGTTGTAACGTGCCATCTCGAAAAGCAGTTTGTTCTCTGCTATCGAGTCGGGGGTATATGCCAATATGAAAAGATGTGGCGAGAGTCTGTCGGCAACGAATTGTCGTGCTTGTATCGAGTCGCTGTCGTTGAGAACTATGCTGCGTCGTTCCCACACATCGCCGATGTCGAACTTTCCGCCCCTTAGTCGTCTTCCTGCTTTCACTCCGTTTATTATCATGCCTGCAAGCTCGCTGATACGGCTGTTCGGATAGTTCTTCACAACGTTGTTCATGTCTGTCAGACAGCCTTCCGTGTCTCCATCGTTGAGTTTCCCGAGTCCGTCTATGAATATGAACTTGTCGCGGTTGGCACCCATTGGGAAGCGTTCTTTCGATACCTTCGCATTCCTTTTCACTTCCCCGTTGCGGTCGGCTTTGAATGCCTCGTATGTGGCGGCATACAGCGAGTCTTCGATCATTGTTCCGAAACGTGCGTTCTCTTCAAAGTGAGGGTCGGACAGCATGGTTGTCCATTTGCTTTTGGGGAATTTCGATTTGAGTTTTTCTATATACGACTCTGCCACTCCCGGCATTCCCATGCGATGGTACAGCAGGAACAAGTGGTAGAACGCATCGTCCGTGTGCTCGTAGTCGGGGTAATGGTTTTCGAGTCTTGTAAGGTGCTTTTCGCTCTGTTTCAGGAAGTCGAGTTTATCTTTAAAAATCACTCCCGCATGGAAAAGTCCGTCCTCTATTATGAGGTTGCTTGCCTGCACCTGCTCTTCGGTAAACGGTATTTGCGCGAGGTAGTATTCGCGTTTGTGCGGGTCGTTCTGCGCGCTGTCAAGACTGTTGTCTATCGAGTCTTGCAGTGCTTCGGCTGCTGCTATCGAGTCGCGCATTTCGTCTGTAAGTTGCGAAGGGTCGTTCTGCGCCACCACCGTGCGGTTTACGCGCTGCCAGTTATCAACATTCTCGCGCCGTCCCCACAGTTTTTGGAATGCCGCCTTACCCTGATTCACTGCCATTTGGTTGTAAAAATACCATAGACCGTTCTTCGTTTGCTGCTGCTGTTGCGAATTTTGTCGGATGTTTCCGGTGTTCCCTTGATTGGCGGCCTGCTGTTGTTGCGCCTCTTGTTCTGCCTGTGCGAGACGTTCTTCTTTCTCTTTCTTTTTCAAAGCCTCTATAACTCGGTCGATGGCTGCATTGCGGTCGGTTTCCGACATCTTTGCCAATGCCTGCAGTGAGTCTTGAAGATGGACGGCCTCGGTGAATGGTACAAGTTCATCGAGTACCTTGGAGCGGTACGACAGAGCCTCATAGTCTTTCCGAGTTTTGTCGAGCAGTCCTATTGCTTCGCCGTAGCAGCGTCGTGCGTCGCTGAAATTCTCGCGTGCCCAGTATAGATCTCCGAGTTTCAGCAACAACACTCCTTTCTCCACTCCCGCGCGGGTTGTTTTCTTGTTCCCCGTCTCGTAGGCATCAATGGCTTTGACAGTGTCTCGTTCGGAGAGATATATGTTGCCCATTGCGTAATACACTTGGTCGAGATATTCCTTGTTGTTGTCAGACGCGGCCATTCGTTTCAGTTTGCCAATCATCTGTTTCGCTTTTCCCCGTGCCGTTACTTCGGTCATTGCTATGCGTGCGTTGAACTCCAATTCGTATGGCGGATTCAGTCTTATCACATGTCTGAATGCCTTGTATGCGAGGTCTCTGTTCCCGAGTTCGGCCTGCAACTGCCCCATGAGATACCACTCTCTTGCTTTCTGTTTGCGCCGCATTTCGTGTCGTATCACCTTCTGCAAATATGGTATTGCCTGCTCAATACGGTTGGTGTGGATGTAATAATCGGCAAAAGTGTAGTCCCACTCTTTCACTGCACGCCAATCCATTGTGTCTCGTCTCATTTTGGCAATCACGTCCTCGGCATCATAAACAAAGCCTTGTTCTATGTAACATTTTGCCAACCATGCACGTGCCTTGCCTGCAATGGCGGGCTGCGTGGCGTACAGACGACTCATGTATGCGAACGTAGAGGCAGCCTCGTCGAAATCGCCTTTGTGGAATTGTGCCCGTCCCATGAGCAACCACGCCTTCCACAAGAAAGGATTGTACTCTCTCCGGCTAAGCCATTCGCGATCCTTTTCGGTTTTCTTCCGACTCTTGTTCCACTCGGGTTTCTTCCTTATGCTGTGCTGTTTTATGGCTTTCTTTGCTTTTTCTATGGCACGTTCGTAATTTCCTTTTCCCAGTTCGCGGCTCGTCTTGTTTCCGATTGTGTATAATGGAATGCGTTCGGTAAAGTTATCTTTGTTGCCTTTCTCTCTTTCCAACGATGCGTCGACATACGCCACGGCTCCGTTATAGTAGGTGTTGTAGCGTGCATTGAACGAGTGCCACCAGCGGCTCGACGACGTATTTTTCTGCGTCGAACATGCTGCGAGCAGTACTATTGCCACGATGGCAACTGCAATGTATGGCTCTTTTGATTTCATTTTTGGTTATTGACGATTGAAAAATGATTGTTGAAGAGTGGTACAAGCAATCCTCTGTTATTCCACGCTGCCTTTTACCGGGTCGTTCTCCATAATGAGGAACACCTCGTCCTTGATTTGGTCGGGCAGTTCTATGCCGCGCAGCGTCAGACTTCGGCACCAGTCTTTCACTTCCGAGGGGCGCATGGTGTATAGTACTTCGCGAAACTGTTCCGCGTCGTCGTCGTCATATTGCCCCGACGGTTTATTGCGAAAAGCGTCCAATTCTTCGTCATCGAAATATTCGACAGGGCGCATCGCCGATTCCATCATGCACTCTTGTTCGCAGCGAGGGTCTTCTCCGCTGCATGTTTGACACGATGATACCGTGTTATTAATAACGTCCGTATTGCCGTCTTTATTGTGTGAGAGCAGTCCGAGGATTGCAGCAAAGATGCCCAAGGCTATTATTCCTATGACGAGATACAGCATTTAAGTTCCTTTATAATTTGTTTGAATAGTACGGTTTGTGTAATTCCGGTTACTCCTCTTCTATGATGAAGCCCGCATGCCGCAGGTCTTCCCAGAATGCCGGATAACTTTTTGTTACAACTTCGGGGGCGTTTATTTTCAGTCCCGGGAATTTTATAGCCGCAGGTGCGAATGCCATTGCCATGCGATGGTCTTCGTATGTGTCAATCGGATCCATTGTAGGGGTACACCGTTCCCCGTCCCATACCAGTTCGGAATTGTTCTCTTCCCTTATAACGAATCCCAATTTGCTCATCTCTCGTTTGAGAGCATTGATGCGGTCGCTCTCCTTTATCCTCAGCGTGGCAAGTCCCGTGAAACGGAATGGAATGTTCATCGCTGCGCATGTTACCACGAATGTTTGTGCGAGGTCGGGCTGACCGGAGAAATCGAAATCGAGTCTCGGCAGCATGGAGCGCATCGCTTTCAGTGTAACCGTTGTCGGGCAGATGTTTGTCATATCTTCGAACTGTGTCTTTACGCCGAGCATGGAGAACAGATATCGTACTCCCGAATCGCCTTGTCGCGATGCGTCAATCAGCCCGGGCAGATACACCTTGCTTTCGCTGTCGCCCAACAATGCGAGAGTTTCATACCAGTATGATGCTCCGCTCCAATCGTTCTCTATTACGAAATCGCGCCCTTGGTAACCCGAAGGTTCGGTTACTATGGTGTCAACGTCGGTCCATTCCACCCTCGCACCATAGTCGTGCATGATGTGTATGGTAAGGTCGATGTAGGGACGCGATATGATGTTGCCCGTGAGATGCAGTTCGAGTCCGTTGCTAAGCACCGGTGCAATCATCAGCATTGCCGACACATACTGCGAACTTACGTCTCCCGGCATCTCTGCCTTGCCTCCTTCGAGAGTTTTGCCGCGAATTTTAAGTGGTGGAAAACCTTCCTCTCCGATATACTCTATGTCTGCTCCGAGGTATCTCAATGTATCTACGAGCACCTTTATCGGTCGGTGTCGCATGCGCTCCGTACCCGTTATTACATGCTCTCCAGGTGTCACTGCGAGATATGCGGTCATAAATCGCATTGCCGTACCTGCCGCCTTGATGTCTATCTCGTATGGGTTGTCGCGCAAGGCACGCACCATCACTTCGGTGTCGTCGCAGTTGCTGAGGTTGGCCGGTGTTATTTCTGCCCCGGCAAGCGCATTTATTATCAGTGCGCGATTACTTATACTCTTGCTTGCCGGCAGTTTTATGGTAGTATCGATACGGCTCGGAGCCGTAATCTTGTATGTCATCTCTATGGTATTTCTCTATTTGTTTTCCATTAATATTTACCTTGCAAAAATACAAATTTAATTTTTAATCCGACCATTTTTTTACTATTATTATTTTTATTTTTTCCAATTTTTATTACGTTTTACGCTCGTGTCCGCACAAACAGACATAAAGTGCGGCAAACAATAATAAGTGTAAGCGCATTACATTGACAGATGTAAAAAGGCAAAGTGAAAGTATGCAAAACCATACATGGCATATATAAGATTAATTTTGAATATCTGTTTGAAAATGAAAAACAGTATTAATATGTTAAAATAAAGGCGAATAATAATGTTTTATTACAAAAACGCATGCCAATTCAATATTTTTTTATATATTTGCAATGAATTGGATGTTTGATGTTTATTTCTTAATGGGTACATGTTATGAAAAGACAAAAACCGACTCAAGGAGTATTGAGACGTCTTCTTGCATTGTATAACGGCGAGGAACTGACGCAAAGCGAGACACAGACACGTTTGTTCTACAAAATGAAACTTGCGGGCGTACTGATACCGGCAACGCAACACGGCACACGCACCACATTCAAGGTCGTGAGTCTTGAACGCATGAAAGAGTACCTTTTGGAAGAATTTAGCATACAAGACTTGCAAAGTTTTCACAAAATGCAGTTTGCCGTAGATGCCGATAATTCGGGAATTGACAAGCAGGGAGCGATTGTGGAAGCGAGAAATACTAAGACAAGTTATATGGAAGGCTTCTTCGTCACGTCCGTGGAACCGATAGATGCGCATGTCGGAGGAGCACATCTCACAATAAACCCGCCGCGAGGAACATACATGTATATATACGAATACAAGGTATTCTGCGTGCCGCACGACGTGCTGATAGTGGGAGTGGAGAGTGCGGATACATTCCATCGAATACACAGTTTCCTCAATATATTACCGAATAAAAAGACACTCTTTGTGCATAGGTATCCCCAGAGAGCCGAACTGACGAATTGGTTGAAGACGATAGGAAATCAATATATTCATTTTGCAGATTTCGATTTGGTGTCGATATACAATTTTCAAAGCGACATATTTTCGAGGATAGGGGAGCGCGCAACATTCTTTATACCTCAGAACATAAATGAACTTATAGAACGAGGAAGCAGAAAACGTTATGATGTACAAATAGAAAATTATCGCAACCAGCCGATTTCGGACATGCGACTGAAACCTCTTGTGGAACTCATAAATGCACGGCATCGTTGTTATATGCTGTCAGACTATTTTGACTGAATATCTCGGGAAAACAACGTTTCACGACTCACGGTGAACATCTTTTGATCGCCGCATGCAACATTGCAGCCATATATGCCGCCGGCAACATCGCTGTCGAAATGCAATTCAATCTGTTTTGCAGAACAATTCCACCGAAATTACACAGCAAATTGGGCGAAATTACATTGCAATTCTGCCGAAATTACATTGTGATTCCGCTTGTTTTGTTCCATTGTCGCACCATTCTGACCAAACAAACATGTGCGAACATTGGGACTGTAAATAAATTACCACCCGGTTGTTTTTCTGCAATTCTCTCCCCGTAAGCAAAAAAACATTCTTAAATATTTGCTATTCTCGCCAAAAGTCCATACCTTTGCACCTGCATAAATATCACCGTTACGGTGGGAAAATGCTTGTTCGGGATTTAGCGCAGTTGGTAGCGCACACGTCTGGGGGGCGCGAGGTCGCTGGTTCGAGTCCAGTAATCCCGACAAAGAAAGAGAGAGATTAAGGTGCACGACCTTAATCTCTCTCTCTTTGTTTGATAACTTTGTCTATTTGCTATCTCTGTTTCCGTCAATGTATATTGTTACGCTTTCGTTTATATCTTTGGAATATGGAATGAAATTTTCTTTCTCCTTGCCGTCCTCTAAGAGTTTGCCCATGAATGCGGTGAGGGATAAATTCTTGTACGATGGTGTCGAGAAAGCAAACGATGGTACATGGAAATTGATGGTATAGTCGTGTTTCTTGCCGTCCACCATTATTCCTTTGAAATCTATCGGCAATGGTTGCACGAACATGGATATGCCTTTAGAGCCGATCGAATATATAAGGAATCGTACCGAGAATTCCGGATTGGGCTGTGCATTTATCGCTATCCGTATCTTTTCATCACTGATATTTTTGGCAAACACGGCTGCGGGAATTCCCGTTATCTTCATTGTTGAGTCCGGCGTAACGGCTATTTTCACGCCTTCTTCAGTCTTTCGCTCTTTGTTGTCCTTACCGGTAAAATACTCTACTTTGCCCGTATAATTGCCGCTTACATATTTATAATATTTCACGTCAATTTTTTGTTGCGGGTCATTATCTTCGTTCAGACATGACGAAATCAACACTGCGAGCAGAGCCGCGAACATCAATTTGGATAAGTTTTTGATTTTCTTCATATTCGTTTATTGCTTAAAATGGTTTTAGAATATAAATGCACTGCCATGCAGAATATTGCATTGGCAGTGCATTTTTTTGCATTGTTTAACTGTTTCGGCTAAATATGCTTTCCTTCGCTGTGCAAAAGGTTCATAAATTCCTCGCGTGTCTTAGCCTGATTGAACGCTCCGCTGAAATCGCTTGTCGTGGTTACGGCTCCTTGTTTTTCCACACCACGCATCTGCATGCACATGTGTTTCGCCTCGATTACCACCATTACACCGAGCGGATGAAGCGTATTTTGTATGCAGTCTTTTATTTGCAGGTTTAGACGTTCTTGTACTTGCAGGCGGTGACTGAATATATCTACAACGCGTGCAATCTTGGAAAGTCCGGTGATGTAGCCGTTGGGGATATATGCCACATGCACTTTGCCGTAGAACGGCAGCATGTGATGTTCGCACAAGGAGAAGAAATCGATGTCTTTTACGATAACCATTTGGTTGTATTTCTCCTCGAAGAGTGCGTCTGTGAGCACCTTGTTGGCATCTTGGGTATATCCCCGCGTAAGGATTTGCATTGCTTTTGCCACCCTCATTGGTGTTTTCAGCACTCCGTCTCTCTCGGTGTCTTCGCCGAGAAGTTGAAGTATTCCTTTGTAATGAGCCGCGAGTTCGTCAAGTCCTTCGCGGAATTCTATTTCTGGATTCATATAATTATCTTGAAACTGTTATGGGACCTCTCACCAAAGTTGCCGAGTTGAACCCTGCTTTTTTTACCTGTCGCAGCACTCTCACGGCCTCTTCCTGCGATCTGAAATTGCCCATGCGTACTGTCCAGTTGGGCGAGAAGAAGTGTACATATATCGGTTGTCCGGGGAATTTTGTCTTCAGTTGGTTGCCCAATGCCTGTGCTTTCTGCTTTGCATCGCGCGTTCCTCCTCCCCGGTACACCTGCACTCTGTATCCGTTTGCACGATGCCCGTTGAGCATTACCTTCTTCCTTTTATTTACGGTACTACCTTCTTCCGTCTCCGGTGTGTGCCTCCTGTTTTCGTATCTGTGTCTCTCGCGTTCGGCATTTGAAGAGTCCGGTTTGTGTGTCTCGTTCTTTGTCGAGTCATCTTTGGTCTTTCCGTCTGTTCCCTTTTTGTCTTTTTGGGTTTGATGTTCCGGCTTTTTTACCGGTGTTGGTGGCAGAATGTTGTTTACAAGACTGTCAATCTTCTTGTTTTCGTTCACGGTGACTACCCCTTGTCCTTGCTGTCTCTGCTGCAAGTGTTGCAGGAAATTCTGCGCCCCGGCAGTCGCCGTACCGACGATTGCCATGACTATTATCAGTAAAAGGTTTCTCATAATCATGATAGGTATTAACGTCAGCGCAATACATTCTGCGCCCGACAATTATTTCCAAGCATCGATGATGCCTCCGAAGTCGGCTGCTTTCAGTGCCGCTCCGCCTATGAGTCCGCCGTCGATGTCGGGTTTTGCGAACAGTTCGGGTGCGTTGCTTGCCTTGCATGAGCCTCCGTAGAGTATCGATGTTTCTTCGGCAACGGTCTTTCCGTACTTGTTTTCTATTATCGAACGTATGTATGCGTGAATGTCCTGAGCCTGTTCTGCCGTTGCGGTCTTACCCGTTCCGATTGCCCATATTGGTTCGTATGCTACGATTATCTTACGGAAATCTTCTTCCTCAAGGTTGAACACCGACCCTTCGAGTTGTGCTTTTACCACCTCGTTCTGCTTGTTCGCCTCGCGTTCCTCGAGACTTTCGCCGATGCAGAATATAACTTTCAGATTGTTTTTGAGTGCGAGCAACACCTTTTCTTTCAAGATCTCCGGAGTTTCGGCATAGTATCCGCGACGTTCCGAGTGCCCTATGATGACATATTGTGCGCCGGTACTCTTTATCATCTCCGCGCTCACTTCTCCCGTATATGCACCTTTTTCTTTGTCGGCACAGTTTTCGGCTCCGAGTGCCAGCACGTTTTGGTCGATTGTCTGTGCAACCGTTGCCAAATGAATGAATGGTGTGCATATAATAACATCACAATTCGGTTTCCCGGCTTTCAGTGCATCGTTCAGTTCCTTTGCCAGAGCCACTCCTTCCTGCAGGTTGAGATTCATCTTCCAGTTGCCTGCAACGATTTTCTTTCTCATTTTCTTTCGTTTTAAGAGTTTATATAATTTGTTTGATTTTTTCTTGTTTCTTAACCATGTGTTCCATGCCCACAACCGGTCGGCAAGCGTAAGCAACAGCAACGGTATGGCAAACCACATTATCACCTCCGCCATCTTTTTTGCCGCCCCTTTGCCGTTATTCGTGCCGCCCGACTTTATCATTTCTCCGAATTTCTGCGATGAGGGGTCGGGCAGTTCGTTGTGACTCCATTTCCCTATTACGCGTCCCTCTTTCATCAGAACGAGTCCCGGATTGCTCCTTATCATGGTTTTCAGCGTTGTTCCATCGCAGACGGCGAAGTCGTATTCTGCCCCCGTAATATCCCGCCAATGGTTTATCTCCTCTTCACCGCTTGCCGTGAGACCAATGAAGCGCATGCCGTGGTCGTCGGCGTATTCGTACAAGCGGTCTATGTCGCCGAAGTTCGAGTCGTCTGCTTTTTCGAGTTGGGGCGACACGAGCAGGAAAGTATAGCCTTTGTCGGTCAGTACCTCCTCGGTAATGTCTGTCCCGTCGTTCTGCATCGTTATGGAGAAATCGTGTATCGGCGGAATGTATCCTTCGCTCGTTTGCACCGTCTTGCTGTCTATGAACGTCCATGTGGAGTCGGGATAGTTGTCGAGCGAAAACTCGCGTCGTTCCCCGTTCTTCTCCATTATGAACGTTGTGACGAACTCCGGTTCCTTTTCTTCCGGCGGCATCTCCATGCCTTTTCTTATGTCTGCGCCCGTATGGTATGGGCGGAAATCGAAAAGCGGCAAGGTATACAGGCAGTACATGCTCACCCCGATAATGAAAACGATGGTGTAGTTTATCACTATCCATTGGTTTGTCAGGCTTACGAACCTTGCCATATACAACGGTCGCCAAGCCACAACGGCGGCACATGCCGTCAGCACGATGTTTTTCAGCAGTGTCTCTCCGTTGCCGAGATGTATCGCATCGCCGAAACAACCGCAGTCTTTGACCGGGTCGGCTATCCACAGCCACAGCGTTATGACGGTCATCACGCCCATGAATACTGCCGTGACACGAGACACCACCCTTCGGTGAATGGCGAACAGCAGAAATATTCCGAGACAGAACTCTGCCGCCGAGAGCAAAACCGAAAGTCCGAGTGTAGCCCAATGGTCTGCCGGTTGCAGCAATCCTGCCGCCATGACATACTCTTCTATTTTATATTGAGTGCCCAACGGGTCGACTGCTTTAACGAAACCTGATACTATGAACGTCACAGCGACGATTATACGACACAGGTTTGTTATGAAGCGTTCAACTTTCATTGCTCAATTTTATTACTCCGAACACGGCGTAGTTTATTATGTCCATATAATTGGAACAAACTCCTTCGCTAACGAGAGTGTTGCCTCCGAGGTCTTCAATCTCCTTTATTCTTTGCAGTTTTGTAAGTATGAAATCTGTATAACTGCTCACTCTCATCGAACGCCAAGCCTCGTCGTAATCGTGGTTTTTGCGCAACATAAGTTTCAATGCCTCGTCGGCATGCCGGTCGTATAGTGCCATTGCCTCATCGGCAGATATGTCGACGGTGTCTGCATAGCCTTTTTCGAACTGTATCAGCCCGATAATTCCGTAATTGATTAGTGCAATGAACTCCGGTCTTATTCCTTCTCCCACCTTCGATTCTTTCTTTATCTCAAGCGAGCGTATTCGTTTCGCCTTGATGAAAAGTTGGTCGGTAAGCGACGATGTGCGCAGTATGCGCCACGATGCCCCGTAGTCATGTAGTTTTTTACGGAACAATTCGCGACATTCCTCCATCGCTTTTACGAACTGTCCTTCCGTGTCGTTCTTGGTGTTACACATTATTCACAATATTTGTCGGGTGCAAATTTAATTCTTTTTTCCGAGAATGAGAAGGGAAAAAGGCGGAAAAGTGGTTTGCGTCTGTTTTAATGTCATCCGTCTTATTCTTCTTTTTGCTTCTGCCTTATCATTCTCACTTTCGCACATTCCATGTCGAATTTCACTTGCAGCGAATCGCGTTTCAGTCTCAGTCTGCTTACCGCCGTCAGTTCTTCGGCTGTTGCCGTGCCTTCGTTGTGGTGTGCTTCTGCAAGCGATTTTTTCGCGTTGTAATCTGCCTTTGTTCTCTCCAATTCGGCGTCAAGTGTCTCAATGTTTTTCTGTGCCTGCTTAAGGCATACCTCTTGGTACAGTTTCAAAGCGCGTGTTCGCACGTCAACGGCATTCGGATATATTTTCCGCAGCGAGTCTATGCAGTGAAGCGACTCTTTGAAATTCCCCGTTTCGTATTCTTTTACCGCCTTTTTCAGCAATCCCTCTGCCTCATTCTGTGCATTGGTCTGCTTGCATGATGCCAGCGCAAAAACCGCTGCCATCGCAAGAAATAATATCTTTCTCATCGTTGCGTGATTATATTCAATGTCATTTTTCGGTTTACAAAAGTACTCATAATTATCGAAACGGCAAAGGCTTCTTCATAAAACGTCATGTTTTTCTTTCAACACGTCATCGGTTTTCGTTGTATAACGATATTTTTCAGTTGGTTATAAGTAAATATATACATTTTTTAAAGAGTGTTGAACGGTATGCCCGAAATGCTTGTTGGCAATGAAATTAGTTCTTGTCGGCAACCTCGGGAAATACAAAAACGGGCGAATTTGCTCGCTAAAATCGGCGAAATTGAAAAACAAAACCGCCTGTTTTGCATCCCGACATCACATTACCGCCTGCGAAAAAGAGAATGTTAGTTTTTGCGTTATGCCCTTTTTGCCGTATCTTTGCACTCAAAATCATGTTGTGTATGAGAATGTATAACGATGCCGAACTGGCACAGATACTCGATAAAAACATATTTCGCAAGATTTCCGATGCCGCTGACTCGCTCGGAGTGGAATGCTACGTTGTAGGCGGTTTCGTGCGTGACATTTTCCTCGGACGTCCCTCCAACGACATAGATGTTGTGGTTGTGGGCAGTGGTATTGCCGTTGCCACCGAACTGAAAAAACGTCTAGGCAGGCGCGCACGTCTCAGTGTGTTCCGAAATTTCGGAACGGCACAAGTCAAGTTGCCGGCGTTGAGCGATAAAGAGCAACCCGTAGAGGTAGAGTTCGTTGGTGCGAGGAAAGAGAGTTACAGTCACGACTCGCGCAAGCCTGTTGTGGAAGACGGTACGCTGGAGGACGACCAGAACCGCCGAGATTTTACCATCAACGCACTGGCGATATGTCTCAACAAGGCACGGTTCGGAGAACTTGTCGATCCGTTTGACGGCATATACGACATGGAGGACGGTATAATCCGCACTCCGCTCGACCCCGACATCACTTTCTCCGACGACCCGCTACGAATGCTGCGGTGTGTGAGGTTCTCGGCACAACTGAAATTCAACATCGAGGAAGACACCTTCGATGCACTGCGGCGTAACGCACACAGACTGAGTATAATAAGCGGCGAGCGGATACAGGAGGAATTGAACAAGATAATAATGACCGATAAACCGAGCCGGGGGATGTACGACCTTTACCGCGCAGGACTGTTGCAACATATTCTTCCGGAACTGTGCATGCTTGACATGGTGGAAACACGGAACGGAAAATCGCACAAAAACAATTTTTATCACACCCTCGAGGTGCTTGACAACGTTGCGGCAGACAAGGAGAACAGCCTGTGGCTGCGTTGGTCGGCGATACTGCACGACATAGGGAAACCGAAAAGCAAGCGATGGGATAATGCCGCAGGCTGGACGTTTCACAACCATAACTATATAGGGGCGAGAATGGTTCCGCAGATATTCAGACGCATAAAACTGCCGCTCGACGGCAAAATGAAGTTCGTACAGAAAATGGTGGATCTGCACATGCGCCCGATAGTTATTGCAGACGAGGAGGTGACAGACAGTGCCGTACGGCGTTTGATAAACGATGCAGACGACGACATAGACAGTTTGATGACTCTTTGCGAGGCTGATGTCACATCGAAGAACGAGGTGCGGAAGGCTCGTTTCCGCGACAATTTCCGACTCGTGCGCGAGAAACTCGCCAAACTCAAGGAAGACGATTATAAACGGAAACTACAGCCGGTGATAGATGGTAACGAGATAATGAGGATTTTCGGACTGAAACCGTCGCGCGAAGTGGGAGAACTTAAGAAATGCCTTAAGAATGCGGTACTCGACAACAGCGTGCCCAACGAGCGCGAACCGCTGATGCAACTGCTTATGGAAAAAGCGAGGGAAATGGGCCTTCCTATTGTTAATTCTATTTAATTATTTTGTTCCCGATGGTTATATATAATAATAAATATATAACTTTGCGGTATGAAAACTATATAAGTGGATATAGTTTTTTTGTATATCCTGTATTTAACTAATAATATAACAACAGATAATAACAATTTAACATAGTATGAAGAAAAATAGAATATTGTTGTTTGCAACGGTTGTTGCCATGCTGGTTTCGTGTGGCAAAAGGGGTGACAAGAATTTGGTGGACAACGAGTTTCCCGTAGAAACCGTAAAGAGTCGGAGTACCTCTATGCAGACATCTTATCCTGCTGCATTGAAAGGGATACAAGACGTGGAGATACGTCCAAAAGTCGCAGGTTTCATAACGAGAGTATGTGTAAAGGAAGGACAGACGGTAAGTGCGGGCCAACTTCTTTTTGTGATAGACAATGCCACATACCAAGCCACCGTGAGACAGGCTCAGGCTGCGGTAAACACTGCCTCGGCACATTGCAACACGGCGAAGATGGCATACGAGAACAGCATGAAACTCCGTGAGAACAAGGTGATAGGCGATTTCGAACTGAATAGTGCAAAGAATAATTATGAAAGTGCCAAGGCGCAACTTGCACAGGCACAAGCCGCTCTGTCGTCGGCAAAGGAGATGCTCGGGTTCTGCTATGTCAAGAGTCCTGCAACCGGTGTTGTCGGCACTCTGCCTTACAAAGAAGGTGCAATGGTAAGTGCTTCGAGCACGCCGGCACTTACAACGGTGTCCAACACCAGTACAATCGAGGCATATTTTTCAATGACGGAGAAAGACATCCTTGAAATGACAAAGACCGCAGGCAGCATGCAGGCGGCAATAGAACAATATCCCGATTTGAAACTTCAACTCTCCGATGGTACGATATACTCCGAGACCGGACGACTGGCAAAGGCCAGCGGCGTGATAGATGCAGCCACCGGCAGCGTGCAGATGATTGCCCGTTTCCCTAATCCGCAGCGTCTGTTGAAATCGGGGGCATCGGGTTCCATCGTCGTTCCTCACTCCAATGACAATGCCATAGTTATTCCGCAGAGCGTGACAACGGAAGTTCAGGACAAGATTTTTGTCTATGTGCTGGGCAAAGACAACAAGGTGAGATACACGGATATACGGGTTGACCCTCAGAACGATGGCAAGAATTATGTCGTACTGTCCGGACTTAAAGTCGGCGACAGGTATGTAACAAACGGCATTGCAAAACTAACCGACGGCATGGAGATAAGACCCATTACCCCGGCACAATATCAAAAGAAGATTGACGAGGCTGCGAAACTCGGCGAGAAACAAGGCTCTGCGAAAGGTTTCATAGATGCAATGAGCAAATAGCCACTTGATGTATTCTTATTATAAATAATGACATTCCGGTTGTTCCGGTAAAATACTGATATATGACATTTACAAATTTTATAAAGAGACCGGTATTATCGACGGTGATTTCCATAATAACCGTGATATTGGGTTTCATCGGTCTCATTGCCCTGCCCGTGGAGCAATACCCCAACATCGCTCCTCCCACCGTAATGGTAACCGCCATGTATATGGGTGCCGATGCCGAAACCGTTAAAAACTCCGTAATCGCACCACTCGAGGAAAGCATCAACGGTGTGGAGGGTATGGACTATATGAGCTCCACGGCTACCAACAACGGCATGGCTATGATTAGCGTAATGTTCCGCCAGGGGGTAGACCCTAATATGGCTGCGGTAAACGTACAGAACCGTGTTCAGCAGGCACAGGCATTGCTTCCTGCCGAGGTTACGCGTTCCGGTGTCACGGTATCGAAACGACAAACATCGCAGGTTATGATTTTATCGCTGTCATCAAACGACGAACGTTATGATGACGAGTTCCTTGCAAACTACTTTTCCATAAATATAATTCCGGCTCTGAAACGCATTGAGGGCGTGGGAGACGTGCAGAGTCCGGGCATGATGACATACTCGATGCGTATATGGCTCAAACCGGATGCAATGAAGCAGTACAACCTGATGCCGTCGGACATTGCAAAAGTGCTTGCCGACCAAAACATTGAGGCTGCTCCCGGAGCATTCGGAGAGCAGAGCGACATGGCATACGAGTATGTGATGCGCTACAAAGGTCGTCTGAAAACACCGGAAGAATATGGCGACATAATAATATCTGCGAGCACCACGGGTCAGACACTCAGACTGAAAGACGTGGCGAAAATAGAACTTGGCGGACAGCAATACTCTGTGTCAATGCGCCACGACAACAAACCTTCGGTGGTAGGTATGGTGCAGCAGATTGCCGGTTCCAATGCCAACCAAATTGCCACAGACTGCAAGGCGGAACTGGAAAGGCAGGGCAAGATGCTGCCACCGGGGTGCGAAATCAACATCAACTACGATGTCACCGAGTTCCTGCATGCCTCTATTGAGGAGGTGGTATTTACGCTTGTAATTACCTTTATACTCGTGTTCATAGTGGTGTATGTGTTCCTTCAAGATTTCCGTTCTACATTGATTCCGCTCATTGCGGTGCCCGTGTCGCTAATAGGAACGTTCTTCTTCCTCTATGTGTTCGGCTTCTCCATAAACCTTCTCACGCTGTCAGCCTTGTTGCTTGCCATTGCAATAGTGGTAGACGATGCCATAGTGGTGGTGGAAGCCGTACACGCAAAACTCGACATGGGCTACAAGAATGCACTTGCGGCGAGTATAGATGCAATGAATGAGATTTCGGGTGCCATAATTTCTATTACCCTCGTAATGGCATCGGTGTTCATACCGGTGTCTTTCATCGGCGGAGTATCGGGAGCCTTCTACCGCGAGTTCGGTATCACGATGGCAGTTTCGATTTTTATTTCCGCGATGAATGCCCTTACGCTTTCGCCGGCTCTCTGTGCCATTTTCCTGAAACCTCACGGCGAGGAAGAGAAACGAATGAGCGTAATTGACCGTTTCCATGCTTCTTTCAACACACAGTACGACAAAATGCTCGGAAAATACAAGAAAGGAGTTGAGCGTGTCGTCAAACATAAGATTGCCGTTGGCATTGCCATAGTCATAGGCATCGTGGTTCTTGTTACGAGCATGTTGACAACCAAAACCGGACTCGTTCCTAATGAGGACACGGGTGTTATATTCTGTACCATATCAATGCCGCCGGGTACAAGCGTACACCGAACACAGCAAGTGATAGATCAGGTTGACTCAATGCTGGCTTCGAACCCCGCAATAAAGAGTCGTGAACAGATACAGGGATTCAACTTCATTGCCGGACAAGGTTCCGACCAAGCCACGTTCATAGTAAAACTGAAGCCTTTCGAAGAGCGAATGGGCGGTTTATGGTATAAGGTGTCGGGACTCTGGGAGGGCGACGGCATAATGCGTTTCTTCTTGAACTCGCGTGCCAACATGTCTGTCTTGGGAATGATATACAAACAGACGGCAAGCATAAAGGATGCAAAAATCTTGGCATTCCCTCCGCCAATGGTATCGGGTTTCTCGGCTACCAACGCCGTTACGCTGAACCTTGAAGACCAGACCGGTGGCAATCTTAACCGTTTCTTCGACCGTACACAGGAATTCCTTGCCGCCTTGGAGAAACGACCGGAGGTGCAAAAAGCCATGACTTCGTACAATCCGAACTATCCGCAGTACATGGTCGACGTGGATGTGGCAAAGTGCAAGCAGGCAGGAATAGGTCCGTCGGCGATACTCGCCACGCTTCAAGGATATTATGGAGGTCTCTATGCGTCCAACTTCAACTCGTATGGCAAACTCTACCGCGTGATGATTCAAGGCGATGTGGAGAGCAGAATGAAACCGGACGGCATAAAGAATATCTTCATAAGGACAAACTCCGGAATGGTTTCGGTAACAGAGTTCTGTAACTTGAAGCGTGTATATGGACCGTCCAACATCAACCGTTTCAACCTTTTTACCAGTATTTCGGCAAACGTTACGCCTAATGACGGGTATTCATCGGGAGAGGTAATGCAAGCCATTTCCGAGGTTGCTGCGGAGACATTGCCGCCGGGTTACACTTACGAATACAGCGGACTGACACGCGAGGAAGCGCGGTCGAGCAACACAACGGGAATTATTTTCATACTTTGTATCTTGTTTGTATATCTAATTTTGAGTGCGCAATACGAGAGTTATCTGCTCCCGCTGTCGGTCATACTTTCCATTCCGTTCGGTCTTGCGGGTGCTTTCATCTTCACCGTATTGTTCGGTCACAGCAACGACATATACATGCAAATCTCGTTGATCATGCTTATAGGATTGCTGGCAAAGAACGCCATACTGATAGTTCAGTTTGCACTTGAGCGCAGACAGATGGGTATGGCAGTGAAATGGGCGGCCGTGATGGGTGCGGCATCACGCCTTCGTCCTATCCTGATGACCTCACTTGCCATGATAATAGGTCTGTTGCCGATGATGTTTGCAAGCGGCGTGGGTGCCAATGGCAACCAAACGCTGGGTGCGGCAGCCGTTGGCGGAATGCTTATCGGAATGATTTTGCAGATATTTGTTGTGCCGGCATTGTTCGTGGTATTCCAATGGTTGCAGGAGAAAGTCAAACCGTTGGAGTTTGAAGACGAAAACTCCGACGTGGATACCGAGTTGCTGCAATACGGCCGTACTGCGGACATGCAAGGAAAGGACAATGTCAAGGTGTAGCTTGTAAATTGATTCGATTTATGTGAGCCACATTAAATAAAGGATGTTATACTAAAAAGAAAATGAGAAAGACAATAATAACAGCAATGATGTCGGCTGCGGTGCTGCTGAGCGGCTGTGGCATTTACGGCAAGTACCAACGCCCGGAAGTGAATCTCAAAGGCATAATGCGCGATGCAACGCTTGCTGCCGGCACGCCCGCAACGGCCGACACGGCATCGTTCGGCAATCTGCCGTGGAGACAGGTGTTTACCGATCCGCACCTGCAAAGTCTCATACAGCAAGGCATAGACCACAACGTGAACATGCAGAACGCCGCTCTTAACGTGAAGATGGTTGAGGCTCAACTTACTGCCGCCAAACTGGCATTCGTGCCGCAGTTCACTTTCACGCCGCAGGCCGCAGCATCCTCATGGGACTTCGGCAAGGCAGTGCAGACATATTCGATGCCGGTAAATGCCTCGTGGGTAATAGATCTTTTCGGTAATCTGCTCAATCAGAAACGCTCGGCACAGATGACATTGCTCGCAACAAAGGATTATCAACTTGTCGTGAAGACGCGGGTGATATCCGGCATCGCAAATCTGTACTACACACTTTTGATGCTCGATCGCCAACTTGAGATTGTGAACGAGATGACGCTTCTTACCAAAAACACATGGGATGTGATGAAAATGCAGATGGAGTTGGGACGTTATCGCTCCACCAGCGTGCAAAGTGCAGAGGCCGCTCACTATAAAGTATTGGCTCAGGCAGAAGATATGAAACGCCAAATACGGGAGACGGAAAATGCCCTGTCGGTTCTTGTCGGACAGCCGGCACAAGTCATTGCGCGCGGAAAACTTTCCGACCAATCGCTTCCAACGGAGTTTGCCACGGGCGTGGAACTGCAACTTCTTGCCAACCGAGCCGACGTTCATTATGCCGAGATGACATTGGCAAGCTGTTTCTACGACGTTAATGCCGCACGCTCGCGTTTCTACCCGAAAATAACAATCAGCGGTAACGGAGCATATACCAACAACGGTCGCGGCATGCCTGTAAACCCCGGAAAGATACTTGCCTCTGCAGTAGGCTCGCTTGTACAGCCAATCTTCATGAACGGACAATTGAAAGCCGGACTCGTGGCGGCAAAAGCAAGGTATGAACAAGCATACAACAACTGGCAGAATGCAATAATACAAGCCGGAAGCGAGGTTAGCAACGCATTGGTAAGATATAACGCAAATGCGGCAAAGAGCGAACTCGATGCACATCAGGTGAAAGTTCTGCGCATGAATGTTGAACACACACAGATGCTTGTGTCAGAGTCGTCGAGCACATACCTTGAAGTGATACAGGCACAGAGTTCGCTGCTGAATGCGGAAATATCGCAGGTAACCGACGATTTCAACAAGATGCAAGCCGTGGTAAGTCTGTATCAGGCATTGGGCGGAGGGACGAGATAGAAAGAACCTCGTGGCGCAAGACTTGAATGAGATAATATGATGTAACCGTAAATACAAACCTTTAAAGAACGCCCCTGTAACCTCTGTGTAGAAAGCGGATTGAAACGCAAAGAAAAGGAATATGCGAGGGGGGCACGAGACTATGATAAGCGATAAAGCAGTGATAAGCCCGAAGGCGACAATAGGCAGCGGAGTGACAATATATCCTTTTGTGTATATCGAAGATGATGTTGTCATTGGCGACGACTGTATTGTCTGTCCTTTCGTGAGCATAATGAGAGGCTCTGTATTGGGCAAGAAAAACAATGTGCATCAAGGAACGGTAATCGGTGCCGTACCGCAGGATTTCAACTACCGCGGAGACATTACGCGGGTGGAGATAGGAGACGGCAACGTTATACGTGAGAACGTGGTAATAAGCAGAGCCACATTCAAGGAAGGCGTAACGCGCATAGGCAATGGAAACTTCATAATGGAGGGCGTACACATATCGCACGACACGAAAGTGGGCGACAGGTGTGTACTCGGATATGGGACGAAAATTGCCGGAGACTGCGAATTTTACAACGGAGTTATACTGTCTTCGAATGTGATAGTGAATCAGGGAGTGCGCGTGGGGACGGCTTCCATGATAAGTTGCGGCACCAACATTGACAAGGATGTGCCGCCGTATATCGTGGCTCGTGGAATACCGGTGGGTTACGGAGGACTGAACTCGCAAATCCTTTCAAGCCACGGAGTTGACGAAAAGACGCGGAAACACATCGCAAACGCCTACCGTTTGATATTCCACGGCAAAACGAGCGTTTTCGATGCCGTGACGCAGGTTGAGGAACAGGTGCCCGACGGAGAAGAGGTGCGCAACATAGTTTCTTTCATCCGTGCCACCACACTCGGCATAATCAGCAAGATGTAGTCTCGAACGGAAGCACCGGAAGCAGGCACTGTGCCACATGATGACAAAACGTTATTGTGCATAAACCGCCATATTGTATTTGCTGTAAGGGATTATTTTGCTACCTTTGCAGCCGCATTGCACGTTGCGATGTGTAAAAACAATTATAAATAATGTACAAAAATCGTTTTAACAAACGCGAGACAATCACGTTCAAACACTTCCTAAACAAGGGGTACGCGTTGTTCTCATGCCTCGGCAGAGAAGTCATCGTGGGTACGCTCAGCGTTGCCACGCTGACATGCGCCAAGGCAGACGGCATCAGTACACGCCGTCCCGAGGCAAACCCTGTGGGCGACGACAAGGAGGTACTGCTTGAAGAAGTGGAAGTGAAAGGCTCGCTTGCACCGCTTGCCATGGGCAAAGCGGCGAGAATGGTAACTGTACTGACACGCGAGGAAATTCAGGCGGCGCCGGTACAAAGTATTAACGACTTGCTGAAATATGCCGCAGCAGTTGATGTAAGACAGAGAGGGCCGCTCGGGGCGCAAACCGACATCGGCATAAGGGGAGGCACACAAGAACAAGTTGCCGTATTGCTGAACGGCATAGACATTACCGACCCGCACACGGGACACAACTCGGCAGAATATCCGGTTGACCTGAGTGAGATTGAGAGAATTGAGATTATCGAGGGACCCGCAAGCCGACTGTTCGGAACATCGAGCCTCGTGGGAGCGATAAACATAGTGACGAAGATGGCAGACAGGAGCAGCATCGACCTTAACACGGAAGGGGGCAGTTTCGGATATTTTACCATCGGAGGAAGAACCAATGCAAAAACGGGCAAATTCAATAATCAAATAAGCGGAAGTTATAAGCGGAGTGACGGCTTCAGCAGAGCGAAGTCGGGGGCGCTTAATGCCGACTTCAAAGGTGGAAAAGCATTCTACCAAGGTGGCTTCAACGACAGCGGCATCGGTATAAGATGGCACACCGGAATGAGCATAAAGGACTTTGGGTCGAACACATTCTACGGAACGGGCAGCGACACGCAGTTCGAACATGTGGCAAAGACATTCGCCGCACTGCAAGGAGAGAGCAAAAAACTATGGTTGCACATCAAACCGGCAGTATATTGGAATCGCACGTTCGACCGATTCGAGTATTTCAGGGGCAAGACAAGTCCCGTGCCATACAACTACCACCTTACCAACGTGTTCGGAACTACCCTGAATTTGTTCTTCGACACACCGATGGGAAGAACGGCATTCGGGGCGGCATACCGCAACGAGGACATCGTGAGCGGCAACCTCGGAAAACCGCTCGATAAGCCGAAGCACATCGACGGTACCGCCCGAGATTATAAATACGGACTCAATCGCTCTGACATAAGTTTTCATCTTGAACATAATGTGTTGCTGGAAAATTTCACACTGTCCGCAGGTTTCGTCGTGCTTAAGAATACTTGGAACAAACGACGGTTCGGTTTCTATCCCGGCATAGATGCAAGTTACAGGCTGGGCGAGCATTTCAAACTGTATGCCTTGTGGAACACGTCGCTGCGTACGCCGTCATTTACGGAACTGTTTTACAACGTGGGCGGACATATACCCAACCCGCAACTCAATCCGGAAGAACTTAGTGCGATTGAGGGTGGGGTGAAATATACCTCGCGAGGAATATACGGAAGCATCAGCGTATATCATAACCGATATAAGAATATGATAGACTGGATAGCGGGCGAAAAAGAAGGGAAACGTGTATGGCGAAGCGTGAATTTCACCAAGGTAAACACCATCGGGGTGGAAACAAACATGCGGTTCGACCTTTCCGAACTGCTGCCGCGGCAAAAAATACTGAAAAGTTTGCAGTTAAACTATAACTACATAGACCAAAACAAACGCGGGGAAGGTGGTTTCGTTACCGAGAGCAAGCAGGAATATCTGCGGCATAAACTTGTGGCGGCATTGCAGACGCACATTGCGACAGGTATTGACTTGGGACTGAACTATCGATACCAGAAACGCAATGGATCGTATACCGACCGCGACGGAATAAGTCGTAAGTATAGTCCATATTCTTTGTTCGATGCCAGATTGTCGTGGAGCAAACCGAGTTACACCGTATATACAGAGGTGAACAATCTCTTGAACAATAAAGACTATATTGATTTTGGCAACATACCGCAGCCCGGACTTTGGTTCACGGCGGGTATTAACGTGAGGATAGAGACTTTGCCATAAAATCAGACGGATAACGTCACGCCTCTGATTTATGTGTGTTAACGTCCCATTTACGAGCGTTTGCGTTAAATATAGTAACGTAAATTGCCGTAAATGGGACGAAACTTTTGCAAAAGTAATTGGTATCTGTAATAGCAATTAGTAAAAGTCTCCGATTATTTATGCTGTTTCTTACCCCGGAACGGTATCTCGTTTGTGCTTAATCGTGCTGCAATATCGCCGAAATTACCGACCAATTTCAGCGGTTTTGCTCACCAATTTCGGCTAAATTGCCCAACGGTTTTTATTTAACCCAAATCGGTCATTATACCGCATTTGCTTATACTTGCTATTTCCGTTACGCTTCCCGACTGCTTTAGCCCGCTAACTGACATCTGCGCAGCCATTACATCTCGATGTAGCCCGCTACGCCTTCGATGAAACGGCTGCACATCCGCTCAACAATCGGACAAAATCGGTTGAGGGTTCTAATGACCGATTTGGGTTAATTTGTAGTTATGAAAACCACTACATTTTTCCCCTTGAAGCCCATCTTTGCCACCTGTTCCGGATCTTTTATAACTTTCATTTCTTTTATTTTCTTGGAACTGATTTTCTCCAAGTCTTCATTGGTTGCGGAACGGCCGTTTAAAAGCACGCCCACATCACTCCCTGTCAAAACTTGTTTTGTCAACTCTCCGGCTATCGTACTAACCTGTTTCTCTTTTATGTCGGTGACATTGTTGCTCAACACGAAACTTATGGGGATTGTGTATTTCACTTTTACGGGCTTGCCGTTTAGCTTGCCGGGAATCCATTTTGGCATCATGTCTATAATGCGCAATGCCTCGGCATCAAGTTCCGGGGAGATACCGCGAAGCACCGACGGCGAAATTACATTGCCTTCCTTGTCTATTACGAACTCCACCATTACACGACCTTGTATGTTGTTTTTTACTGCGGTCTCCGGATATTTGATGTTCTGTGAAAGGAATTTCATAAGTTCGATCTGCCCGCCCGGAAACTCCGGCATGACTTCCGGCAAACTCCAACATGTGTCTTCGGAAATACTGTCACAGTTTTCCACAGAAGATGGTGTCTTGTCGGTATTATTTACGTCTGCGGCATCAGTTAATGACATGTTCGATGCCGGTGCGACAGCATTTCCCGATACCATCTCCACTATTTTCTCACTCTCTGTTTCCACCTTGTTAACCACCTGCTCAACCGTTGGGTTGGCAAATGCAACGATTGCTACTGCGGCAATGGGCAGCACGGCAAGAGCCTTAGTGCGCTGCCAAGGATTTGTTCTTGTCTTTTTCATCATGGTAATACGTTTTTTTAATGAATTGTGATTTAAATTGTTTGCCATGGAGAACAAACGTTCTCCGACAGATTTCCTAATTAACAGCATTTGGTAATGCCGGGCATCTATACCTTTTCTTAACACGGCTTCGTCGGCTTCGTACTCATGTATATTCTGCAACTCCTGCTTCAACAACCATACTGTGGGATTGAACCACAGAATTATGATTGAAATATTGCAGAACAACACGTCCCAAGAATGCCTCAGACGAACATGTTCCATCTCGTGAATTATTATTTCGTTACGATTTTCGGCATAATCCTTTGCACCAATCACGATATTGCCGAACCATGAGAACGGGGCAATATCTTCATCGACAACAATTATACGCACCTTTGTCGTCGCAGTGATATTGCTTCCGCCGCCCATCTTCTTTTTCAACCTTATAAGCGAGAGGGTCTCTCTTATAAAGAAAAACACCACACCGAGAGAATAGACGACAAATCCCCACTGCACAAGGGACAACCCCGAATCGGCACTAACCACTTCGGCACTAACATACACTGCATGTTCCATGGCAACCAGTCCGCGCGAAAGACCGTTCTCTGCACTCGAACTTAGCCGTACAAGCGGCAACAGCATCGATAGAACGAGCATGGAGAGAATGGCTATGCGATTGAAACGGTGGAATGTTTCCCTGCTCAACAGCATCTTGTAAGCAAAATAGAATACTATCATGCAAAGACTTACTTTTACGGAATAGATAAATAATGCAGCCATCTTAATCGTTGTTTATTCGTTTTCCACAATTTTTATGAGTTCTTTCAGTTCGGCAACGCTTATCTTCTCGTCCTTGACCAATGTGTTTATTAGGTTGATATAGTTTTTTCCGAAGAATTTATCAACCACATTATTAATAGTACCCTTACTGTATTCCATCTTTGTCAACTTGGCGAAATACTCATAACTGCGTGCCGTTATTGCCCGATGTCCCACAAAACCTTTCTCTTCGAGTATCTTTACCAATGTGCCGAGAGTGTTGACGTGAGGTCGTGGCTCGTCATACAACATCTGCAACTCAGATACTTTCATTGAACCTTTCTCCCAGAAATAGTTCATTATCTCTTCTTCTCTTTTTGTCAATGATTTCATGTTACTTTGTTTAAAGATATGTTTGTCTGTGTCACAAAGTAACTAAAAAATATAGTTACACAACTAAGAAAGTTAGTTAAAAATAGAATTTAAGGCAATAATTTAACTAAAATAATTAGTTATATGGTTGTTGTTAACAAAAAAAAAGAGTCACTTGCGTAACTCTATCCTGAAAGTTGTTCCTTTGCCAACCTCGCTGTTCAATACGAAAATTCTCCCTTTGTGATATTCTTCCACTATGCGTTTTGCCAAAGACAAGCCGAGTCCCCAGCCGCGTTTTTTGGTGGTGAAACCGGGTTTGAAAACGTTTTTGATATTCTTTCGCGATATACCTTTGCCCGTGTCGCTGATTTCTATTATTACTTTGTCCTTATATTCTTCCATGAAAAGAGTTATGGTACCGGCACCTTCCATGGCATCAACGGCATTTTTGCATAAATTTTCTATTACCCACTCGAAGAGAGACGAGTTTATTTTTACTATTATATCCTGACTGGGGAAACGGGTTTTCATTTCCACCTTGTTTGAAGTGCGCCGATTCATATAATCGACAACGTGTTTCATTACATCTATGAGACTGCAAGGTATAGGTTCCGGCAGTGAACCTATCTTTGAGAAACGTTCAGCAATCAACTGAAGACGCTTG
Source organism: Prevotella sp. OH937_COT-195 (assembly GCF_003932845.1). Lineage (GTDB taxonomy): Bacteria > Bacteroidota > Bacteroidia > Bacteroidales > Bacteroidaceae > Prevotella. Next base: position 45,252 of record NZ_RQZH01000005.1, on the reverse strand, counting down.
ACGTCTTTATCCATTTCCGGAATTAAAGCATCATCGGGATATGTCTCTTTAAGTATCTCCGTCCATGCCATAAGACTGCTTATCGGAGTTCCCAACTGGTGGGCAGTCTCCTTGCTCAATCCCACCCATACCTTGTTTTGCTCTGCTTTCTTTGATGTCAGCAATGCAAATATTGCGACAACGACAAAAAGGATTACAAGACCGAGTACCCAAAACGGATATACGTTGAGCCGGCGCAACATTATGCTTTCGTCATAGCACACTTCGATATAATCACTGTCGGTTTCCTCGTCGATGTTGATGCGTATGCTGCGCCCTGCATCTTTCATCCGACGCCCCTGCCCGGTGGCATCGGCAATACTGTCATCGTATGTCTCTCCCGTAACGTTAAGGTTCCTGAATATCTGTGCATTACCATTATTGTCAAGTACAACGACAGGGATTGTGTTGTTTTCATCTATGACTTTAAGAACCAAGTTCATGTCGGTGTTCTCGTCGGCTTTGTTCAATGCCCGCATTGCCTCTGCCCATACCTCCATCTTGTTCTTTTCCTCGGAAGCCAAATCGCGAACCAAATAACGGGAAACCAACAAACTGACAACCGCTATAATTATAGCAGCCGCAACAAGAAATATCTTGACTTGCCTAATTCTGTCAGTAAGTTGCATACGATATAAACGAACTGTAATAGAATATATTGTACCCGAAGCGGTTCAAAACAACAAACAAGACGTTAGGATAAGCGGGCTTTGTGTAATTTCAGCCTATGTCAACCACCGTTATGCCTGTGCCTCCGAACTGTATGTTCTCGTCGTGATATTTTTCTACGTTGGGTACGGTTCCGAGATATTGCCTTACGAGTTGTCGAAGTGCTCCGGTACCTGTTCCATGAAGTATGCGCACTCTTGATATGCCTATCAGTATGGCATCGTCAATGAAGTGCATCACTACGTCGAGTGCCTCTTCTGCACGCAGTCCTCTGATGTCAAGGTCTTGGTGGAATGTGGAGCGGCGGTTGTCAATTGTCTCGCGCGTGTTGCGGCTTAGCACGTTAAACACTTGTTTTGGCGAATCATCTTTTTTCAATGCCGATGCAGGCATTTTCTCCAATTTGCCGATGTTTATATTGCTGCTCATGCCTCCTATGACAACCGTGGCATTCTTGCCGGACAGCCGTGTCACTTTTCCGATTCCGCCCAGAGTCTTTACCCTTACGGTGTCGCCGATGTTTAACGTGGCGGCCGACTGCGATGTGCGATCGGTGGCAGGTTGGTTGCCGACTGCGAGTGTTTGTCGTTTTGAATCATTGTTTGCCGTACTGTCGCCGCCCTCTGCTTTTTTGCGTGCCTTTTCCGCCTTTCGCTTTTCCTTTCTTTCCTTTCTAGCAAGAATTTGTTTCATCTTGCGTTCTATCATTTCATCGTTGGCGGTGGTATCAATCTCTCCAACCTCTTCTTTGTACGCTTGCAGTTCCTCGCGTGCACGTTTCGTTGCCTCTCGTTCTGCCTGTGCTTCCTTTATTTCTCTTATGGTGTTCTCTATTCGGCGGTTGGCATCTTTTATCAGTTCTTCGGCTTGAACCCGTGCTCGTCTTAATATTTCTTTCCGCTCCTTGTCAACCTCTTGCAGTTCTTCTTCGTAACGAGCAATGGTTTGCTGCATCTGTTTCTCATGCAGGTGAATGTTCTGCCGTTTGCCTTCCCAGTATCGTTTGTCGCGTACAATGTCCTGAAGATATTTGTCGCTCTGTATATAGTCGGAGCCAACAATTTTCTCTGCGTATGCGATTACCTCCTCTGGCAGACCGGTCTTGCGTGCAATTTCTATGGCGAACGAAGAACCGGGCTGTCCGGTCTGCAACTGAAAAAGCGGTCGCATCTCGTTGCGGTCGTAGAGCATCGCTCCGTTTGTCACCCCGTGATGACTGTCGGCAAAGAGTTTCAGGTTTTGGTAGTGTGTGGTTATCACTCCCCATGCCTTTTTCTTGCAGAACTGCAGCAGTACGCTCTCTGCTATCGCTCCGCCTATCTGTGGCTCTGTTCCCGTCCCGAACTCGTCTATCAGTATAAGTGTGCGTTCGTTGGCGGCACGCATCATGTACTTCATGTTCATAAGATGGCTTGAATATGTACTCAAGTCGTTTTCTATACTCTGTTCGTCGCCAATGTCTATGAGTATGTTCTCGAAAACGCCTGCCTTGCTGCGCTCCGATACGGGTATCGATATTCCGCATTGCAACATGTATTGCAGCAATCCGGCGGTTTTAAGACATACCGACTTGCCGCCGGCGTTCGGACCGGATATTAACAGAATGCGCTTATCAAGAGTTAGCATGATGTCGAGTGGTACGACGGCTTTCTCCTGCTTTGCCAATGATTTTTGCAGAATGGGGTGGATGGCACGTATGAAATCCATCATCGGCGAAGGACTTATCTCCGGTTCCACTCCTTGCGTTTCTTCGGTAAAAAGAGCTTTCGAGCGTATGAAATCTGTTTGGGCGAGCAGTCTGTATGAAGCCATTATGGGTTTGACATGCGGCCGTATCTCGGCGGCAAACTCGGTAAGTATGCGTATTATCTCGCGGCGTTCGTCGGCCAACAGTTCCCGTATTCGGTTGTTAGCCTCTACCACCTCGGCAGGTTCCACGAACACGGTTTTTCCTGATGCAGACTCATCGTGTACTATTCCGCGTATTTTACGTTTCATTGCCGGTGCCACCGGTATCACGAGTCGGCCGTCACGCAGTGTCGGTGCAACATCTTTTTCCACAAGTCCGTCAATTTGTGCCTGTCGCAGTATGTTGTTGAGAGAACGAGAGATGCTGCCCTCCGTGCGTGCCAATTCGTTTCGTATTTGTGCCAGATGTGGCGAGGCATTGTCGCGTATGTGTCCGTATTTGTCAAGTATGGTGTCCGTCTTCTGCACTAATTGCGGGAATGTCTCGATGCCGTCTGTAAGCATTTTCAGCGCAGGGTAGGGGTATGTCTTTGTTCCTTTGTTATCGTCATCTTCTGCCTTTCGCAAGAATTTCACGATGAGACAAATGGTGTCGAGTGAGCGTTTCAGGTCGAACAGTTCCTCCTCTTCCAGATGCGTACCTTCAAGTCTTAGGCGTGCCACTTGTTGTCTCATGTCGAAGAAATACTGCAAAGGGAAATTCTCTGTTTCTTGTTGCAGTCTGCGAAATTCTCTTACTTGTTGCAAGCGTTGGCTGATTACCTCCGAATCGCATGAAAATGTCATGCTGTCAACCTGTTCCTTGCCAAGTTGACTTATGCAGTGTTCTTTCAGCAGTGTCCTTATCTCGCTGAAACCTATCTTTCTTTCAAAAGTGTTAGGGTAAATCATGCTGCAAAGGTACTACTATTTTATTAAAAAAACAAAATCGGAAAAAATGAATAAAAGAACAAAAAAACAAAGATAAAGGTTTCTAAATAAAAAAAAAATTGTATCTTTGCAGCCCGAAGTGTGCCAATAAAATGGCATACGGCAACGTAAATGAATGTCTTAGAGACTCTTAGGATAGATTTGAAGAGGGTGCATGAAGGCGTGAACGTCTTCGAAAGCGACCTTGATGATGCTTTTTTCGAGGCTGTGGACAGTCGGGAAGTGAATGGCGGTCGTTTGCACGTGTCGCTGTCTGTCCGTAAGATGAGCGGTTTTTTCGACCTCGTGTCAAAAGTCTACGGTGTTGTTGACGTTGCATGCGACTTGTGCTTGGAGCGCATGGAACTGCCAATAAAGGCAGAAAACCATCTCGTTGTAAAGTACGGAAGCGAAGAAACTATGGAAGACGATGTCGTGACTGTTGAAGAGAAAGAAGGAATACTCGATATGTCGTGGCTCGTCTATGAGTTTATCACACTGGCAATGCCCATAAGACATGTGCATGCACCCGGCAAGTGCAACCCTGTCATGGCGAATGTTTTGGAAGAATTGTCATCCGACAGAAGCAGTGACGGAGAGTCCGGCGTAGAGATAGATTCCCGTTGGAGCGAATTGTTGAAATTAAAAGATTAAACATTAAATAAAATATTAAAAGATTATGGCACATCCTAAAAGAAGGCAGTCAAAGACTCGCACACTTAAAAGAAGAACTCACGACAAGGCAGTTGTCCCCACGCTGGCAAAATGCCCCAACTGCGCCTCTTTCCACATTTATCACACAGTATGCCCCTCTTGTGGCTACTACCGTGGCAAGATAGCCATCGTTATGGACGAAGCAACAGAATAAAATGGGAAAGATAAACGCAGTAATTACCGGAATTGGCGGATACGTCCCCGACTATGTCCTCGACAACGGGGAGTTGTCGAGAATGGTCGAAACCAATGACGAGTGGATTATGTCGCGTGTCGGTATAAAGGAACGCCGTATACTCAACGAGGAAGGATTGGGTACGAGTTACATGGCTCGCAAGGCTGCAAAGCAGTTGCTTAATAAGACGGGAGTCGATCCGGACACCATCGATGCCTTGATACTTACCACCTCGACAGCCGATTATACGTTCCCTTCGACGGCATCGATCGTTCTTGGGAAACTTGGATTGAAGAATGCTTTTGCATTCGACTCCTGGGCTGCATGTTGCGGTTTCCTATATTCTCTTGACACCGCCGCGTCAATGATACAGAGCGGTCGCTACAAGAAAATCATCGTCATAGGAGCCGATAAAATGTCATCGGTTGTCGATTACAAAGACAGGCAGACATGTGCTCTTTTCGGAGACGGTGCCGCAGCCGTGCTTGTAGAAGCCACGGAAGAAGAGAACATCGGTTTGATAGATTCTTATTTCCGTGCCGACGGCAAGGGATTACCGTTCCTTCACCTTAAAGCAGGCGGTTCGGTTTGTCCTCCGAGTCACTTTACCGTGGATCACCGCCTTCACTATTTGTACCAAGAAGGGCGCACGGTGTTCCGCTATGCAGTGACAAACATGAGCGACGACTGTGCCTTGATAGCCGAACGCAACGATCTCAACAAAGAAAACATCCGTTTCGTGGTGCCACATCAGGCAAACATTCGCATCATCGAAGCAGTTGCAAAGCGTCTTGAGATGCCAATGGAAAAAGTAATGGTAAATATCGAACATTTCGGAAATACCAGTGCTGCCACAATTCCACTTGCACTATGGGAGTATGAGAAACAACTTAAGAAAGGCGACAATCTCATTCTCACGGCTTTCGGTGCGGGATTCGTTCATGGCGCAGCCTATTACAAATGGGCATACGACGGCTCGGCAGAAGCATCAAAATGACATAATCACCGATTAGGATTTTATACTCCCAAAAGAAAGACGCGTCCTATTAATAACATAATAAGATGCGTCTTTTTAGATTAGAACAACGATATAAAATACAACAATATGCACAAGGCAGGATTCGTAAACATAGTAGGAAATCCCAACGTTGGAAAGTCAACGTTGATGAACCAACTCGTGGGCGAGCGCATCTCCATTGCCACTTTCAAGGCACAGACCACTCGTCACCGCATCATGGGCATAGTCAACACTGACGATATGCAGATAGTGTTCAGCGACACACCGGGTGTGTTAAAGCCCAACTACAAGTTGCAGGAGTCAATGTTGGCATTCTCAGAGGGTGCCCTTGCCGATGCCGATGTACTGCTGTATGTTACCGATGTGGTGGAAAATCCGGAGAAGAACATGGATTTTCTCGAGAAAGTGCAGAAGATGAACATCCCTGTCATATTGTTGATAAACAAGATTGACGCATTGGGTGGCGATGATTTGCCGGAAAGTAAAAAAATGAAATGGCTTGACGAAAACACATCGAAAAAGACTTCCGGTGCCGGCGCTGCCCGTCGTTCGCTGATTAATGCCCAACTCGGCGACATCGTTGAGCGGTGGCACAAACTATTGCCCAATGCAGAGATACTGCCAATATCGGCAAAGAACAAGTTCGGTACAGACATGCTGCTCAGGCGTGTCAAAGAACTGTTGCCCGAAAGTCCCGCATTTTTCGACAAAGACCAACTCACTGACAAACCGGCACGTTTCTTCGTAAGCGAGATAATACGCGAGAAAATACTGTTATACTACGACAAGGAGATACCATATTCTGTGGAAGTGGGAGTTGAAGGTTTCAAAGAAAACGAGAAGATAATACACATCAATGCAGTGATCTATGTTGAACGCGAATCGCAGAAAGGCATCATTATAGGGCATAAAGGTGTGGCTCTGAAGAAGATGGCAACCGAAGCACGAAGGTCGCTCGAACGTTTCTTCGGCAAGGACATCTATTTGGAATGTTTTGTCAAAGTGGATAAAGACTGGCGTTCGTCAAAGAGAGAACTGGATAATTTTGGATATAATCCCGGGTAGTGCGGCATTCTCCGTCACTATAATACGGTATTTAAGAAAGGAAAGAACACATGGGAAATTTAGTAGCGATAGTCGGAAGACCCAATGTCGGGAAATCAACACTTTTCAACAGGCTCACAAAGAGTCGCCGCGCAATAGTAAGCAATGAGGCAGGCACCACCCGCGACCGCCAATACGGCAAATGCGAATGGTGTGGCAAAGAGTTTTCGTTGGTAGACACAGGGGGCTGGGTGGTAAACAGCGATGACATATTTGAGGAACAAATACGCAGACAGGTAACGGTTGCCACAGAAGAAGCCGACCTGTTACTATTCATAGTGGATACCGAAAACGGACTTACCGATTGGGACGAGGATGTGGCAAAGATACTCCGTCGCACGAAACTGCCCGTTATACTCGTGGCAAACAAGGTGGATAACAGTACACAGTTGTTCGATGCCATGGAGTTCTACAAACTCGGACTGGGCGAACCGCAATGCGTGAGTGCAATTTCCGGCGGAGGAACGGGTGACCTGCTCGATCTCGTTCTCGAGAAACTGCCGGCTGCGAAGGACGAAGACGACTTCATCGACGACACCCCGCGCTTTGCCGTAGTGGGGCGTCCCAATGTGGGAAAAAGCAGTCTTATAAACGCATTCATAGGCGAAGACCGTCACATCGTGACAGACATCGCAGGCACCACTCGCGACAGCATATACACGAAATACGACAAGTTTGGTTTTGACTTCTATCTCGTTGACACTGCCGGAATACGCCGAAAGAACAAAGTTACCGAAGATCTCGAATTTTACAGCGTGATGCGTTCGATACGTTCGATAGAGAACAGCGACGTGTGCATATTGATGATTGATGCCATGCGAGGCATAGAGACTCAGGACATAAACATATTCCAACTGATACAGAAGAACAACAAATCGCTCGTGGTGGTTGTCAACAAGTGGGATCTCGTGCAAGACAAGAGTCAGAAAGCCATCGATACATTCCGCTATGCAATACGCGACCGCATGGCACCGTTTACCGATTTCCCAATTATCTTTGCATCGGCACTCACAAAGCAGCGCATATTCAAAGTGCTCGAAACGTCTAAGGAGGTATTCCTCAACCGCAAACTGAAAATCGGTACAACCAAACTCAACGAGGTAATGCTTCCGCTTATCGAGGCTACACCGCCGCCATCGATAAAGGGAAAGTATATCAAGATAAAATATTGTGCGCAGATACCGGACATGCAGATACCGAGTTTCGTATTCTATGCCAATCTCCCGCAGTACATCAAGGAGCCTTACAAGCGTTTTCTCGAAAACAAAATTCGCGAGAACTGGACGCTGACCGGGTCACCGATAAACATTTTCATACGACAGAAATAATATTCCGCGGGCTATGCGTAAACTGATATATGTCGTGATGCTTGCCGTGGCGGTTGCCGTTACGGGATGTGGAAACGATGCCGAAAAAGAAAAGAATGCGGCGACGGTTTTTGCAAAGGGGTATTACGAACGGCTCATCGAAGGGAACTATGACGGATATGTAGATGCCCTCAACTATCCCGACAGTCTGCCTCCTACTTACCGCCGGCAACTCGTGCAGAACGCAAGGATGTTCGCCGAGAAACAAAAGAAACTCAACGGAGGCTGGGTGGCAGTAAAGATTTCCGGCTGCCGGCTTGACAGTCTGTTGCCCACGGCGGAGGTAATCCTGCAGATGTGTTATGCCGACAGCACTTGCGAGAATGTCGTTGTGCCGATGATAGAGCGCGACGGGCGGTGGTATATACGGTAAAACGTTTGTCTGTCGTTACTTGTTGCGTATCTCTTTCATCCCCTCCTTCTTCACTTTTTTGAACAAGTCGGAGGCGAATATGAAATCGTTAAGTTTCTTGTTGTCCGATGTCATTATCTCATCTTTGCCGCCCGTCCATGCCGGCGTGCCTTTGTATATAAAGATAATTCTCTCACCTATGCCCATTACCGAGTTCATGTCGTGTGTGTTGATAATGGTCGTTGTGTCATATTCCTGTGTTATGCCGTGCAGCAATTCGTCGATAACGAGGCTCGTTTTGGGATCGAGTCCCGAGTTAGGCTCGTCGCAGAACAAGTATTTCGGGTTCAGTGCTATGGCTCTTGCAATCGCCACCCGTTTCTGCATTCCGCCCGAAAGTTCGCCGGGGAATTTATTCTGCGCATCGAGAAGGTTCACGCGGTCGAGACATTCCTGTGCGCGTTTCTTGCGTTCTCTCAGCGTCATGTTCGAGAACATGTCTAACGGGAACATAACGTTCTCTATTACCGGCATCGAGTCGAACAGTGCTGCATTTTGGAAAATCATGCCCATCTCGCGTCGCAGCATCACCTTGTCTCGTTTCGACATTGCCACGAAATCGCGACCGTCGTAGAGCACTTTGCCCGATGTCGGTTCGAGCAACCCCACGATATTCTTCATCAGCACAGTCTTTCCCGACCCGCTCTGACCTATGATAAGGTTTGTCTTGCCGTTCTCGAATTTGGCGTTTATGTCTTTCAACACCTCCTTGTCGCCGAAAGACTTGTATAGATTCTTTATTTCAATCATTCTTTTTAACTCATTAACTCATTAAAGTTAACCCTTTTTACTCCCGCAAGAGGAACTCTTTCACGACAACAGTTGTGTCAGGAAAACGTCGGAGAACAGTATTAATACCGAACTGCTCACCACCGCAGTGGTAGATGCCTTGCCAACCTCCACCGAGCCTCCTTCGACAGAATATCCGCAATAAGAGGACACACTGCTTATTATGAAAGCGAAGAACAGACTCTTCACTATACTCATCCACACGAACCATTGGTTGAAATCGTGCTGCAAACCGAGTGTGAGGTCGTCGGGAGGAAGCACATGACCGATGTATGCCGTGGCGTATGCGCCGACTATTCCGAGTGCCGACGAGAAAATAACGAGCAGCGGCATCATTGTTACCATTCCGAATATTTTGGGAAGGATAAGGTAACTTGCCGAGTTCACTCCCATTATTTCCAATGCGTCAATTTGTTGAGTAACCCTCATCGTACCAAGTTCCGAGGCTATGTTCGACCCCACTTTGCCGGCGAGAATGAGGCACATGATGCTCGATGAGAACTCGAGCAGCATTATCTCGCGCGTGGTATATCCGCTCACCCATCGCGGCATCCACGGACTTTGTATGTTAAGTTTCATCTGGATACATATCACGGCACCTATGAAGAACGAGATGAGAAGTACAATACCGATGGAGTCAACCCCCAACTGGGTCATCTCCTTTGTGTACTGTTTAAAAAACATTCTCATGCGTTCGGGCACGGAGAACACACGCCCCATAAGCATGAGGTATCGTCCGAAGGTGGTAAGATATTTCTTTATAAACATATTCCTGTATGAATGAAATTGACTGCAAATTTAAATAAAATAGACAAGATAACGGCATTCTTGCCATTCTGTTTTTATAAAACCCACATTTTATTCGTACAAATTTATCTTTTTTCATTGTTTTTGTCTTTTTGTATCGAAAAGTAAGAAATTATTTGTTTCGTAAGAAAGTTTTATATACTTTTGTTGCAACAAACAAGATTTATCAACTTTAAAGTAAAGAATTTATGAAAAAACTTTTTGTGGCAGCATTGATGATGGTATCATCGGTTGCAGTATTTGCACAGCATTCGGCAGGTTCGGTTTCCATACAGCCTAAAGTGGGTGGAACACTTACAAGTATCGTTGGTGACGACACGAGTAATGCAGAGATGAAATTCGGTATAGTGTCAGGTGTGGAACTGGAATATCAGGCAACCGACATGATTGGTATTGCCGCAGGCGTGAACTATTCGATGCAGGGTGCAAGCATAAAAACTCCCGATCTGAAATTGAAATTTGAGAATCTCAACATTCCCATCATTGCAAATTTCTATGTTGCAAAGAATTTCGCCCTCAAACTCGGAGTGCAACCGGGTTTCCTCTTGAATGCGAAGTCGGACAAATTGGATGTCAAGAGTGCTTATAAGACATTCGACTTAAGCATACCGGTAGGCGCAAGTTACGAGATTGACGATTTTGTAATCGACGCACGCTACAACTTCGGTGTTACCAATATTCTTGACACAGATGCACAAAGTCAGCGCAACAGCGTGATACAGTTGACACTCGGTTACAAGTTCGATATTTAATAAAGTTCCTTTAAAGGATATTTACAACGAGCCGCGAGAGCAATCTTGCGGCTCGTGTCGTTTTGTGTTCTTGTGAATGTTAAACCGATGTGAAAACGAAACTTTTATAGTGTCAGGTTATGTTGTTTTATCATGTCACCATGCTTAACGTCCCCTCGCCCCGGGACAAAGATATTTGTCACCCGAAAAAAGATTATTGCCGTGCGCGGAAATAAAGTGCGGGGTAAACTGATAATGCTCCCGAAAAAACAGACAACGGCAACAGTGCATGTGACTTTTTATAATTTACAGAAATAGTACATACTGTTTTAAACGCGAAAAATACCAAAACGATGATGCTATGTTGAGAATAATTTGTAAATTTGCACACTGCAAAAACCGTATGGTACGGATTGCATCTGTTGGATTACATTACGAAAAAACAAGCCTGATATGAGCGAAACGATGAATGCAAATGTAAGTTTCCGGGAAGGTGAAGCAGTACTGCGCACCGAGGGATTAGTGAAACGCTACGGAAAACGAACCGTGGTAAACGACGTGTCCATCAACGTTAGGCAGGGCGAGATAGTGGGACTGCTCGGACCCAACGGGGCGGGAAAGACCACATCGTTCTACATGACGACGGGACTCGTGGTGCCAAATGCCGGACACATTTTCCTCGATGACGAAGACATAACCGACTACCCCGTGTATAAACGGGCAAGAGCAGGAATAGGATACCTGCCGCAGGAGGCGAGCGTGTTCAGAAAGATGAGCGTTGAGGACAATATCATGTCGGTGCTTGAGATGACAAAGACGCCAAGGAAATACCAACTCGAGAAACTCGAAACACTCATAAGGGAGTTCAGACTCGAGAAAGTGAGAAAGAACAGCGGCGACCGATTGTCGGGAGGAGAACGGCGCAGAACGGAGATTGCGAGGTGCCTTGCCATAGACCCGAAGTTCATAATGCTCGACGAACCGTTTGCCGGAGTCGACCCTATTGCCGTGGAAGACATACAGCACATAGTATGGCAACTGAAATACCGCAACATAGGAATACTCATAACCGACCATAACGTACAGGAGACTCTATCCATCACCGACCGTGCTTACCTGCTTTTCGAGGGGCGCATACTTTTCCAAGGAACACCGGAAGAACTCGCCGAGAACACTATTGTGCGAGAAAACTATCTCGGAAGTTCGTTCGTGTTGAGACAGAAAGACTTCCAGAAAATAGACGAGGAGAAACGGCGGAAAATGGAGGAAGGCATGTAGCCCCGTACACCGCCTTTCACATATATCGCGGGGCAGAGACTCGCGGCATGCGGAAATACGGTGATGCACTTTGCCTTGAAATGTATATGGACATGCGAATTGTGCATAATCGCAAACCAAATCAGGCGATATTGCAAATCAAAATCGGCGGTATTGCCGAGTAATTTCGGCGGTATTGCCGGAGTGTTCGTAATAAAAGGAATATCATTTAACTAAAAAATAATTATTATGAAGAAAACATTTACCATTTTATCACTAATACTCACATTCCTCCTTGCCACGACACCGGCGGGAGCGAAAGTGCGTTATGTGAAAGCGGGAGCAACGGGCGACGGTTCTTCGTGGGCTTCGGCTGCTGGCAGCCTGCAAACCGCAATCAACAATTCGGAAGCCGGCGACGAGGTGTGGGTTGCCGCCGGAACCTATATTCCCGAAGAACTCATCAAGAGTTCGAGACCGCTCTCACGCGCCTTTATGCTGAAAGACGGCGTGTCCGTGTATGGCGGATTTGCCGGAACGGAAACCGACAAGGCAGAACGGGCAATGAAAACCGGCGGCAAGGCATACGATTTCGTAAACGAGACGATATTGAGTGCAGACGACGACCAGCCTGACACATGGGTGCGCGAGTTTCAAGATGCAACGACATACCGCTATGCGTGGCGTGTGGAGAACAGCGTCATCCCCGGTACGGCGAGCAACTATCACCATGTGCTTTACGCGGCAGCCGAAATATCACAGCCTACGGAAATAAACGGACTGACACTCAAAGGCGCAAATGCCAACGACTACAAATCTAAAGCGGCAGGAGGAGCACTCTATGCAAAGGGAAACATAACGTTGAAAGCATGCAGGGTGGTGGAAAACTCGGCATGGTTCAAGAACGAATCGACAACGAGCAGCGACACAAACGGTGGTGCCGTATATCTCAATGGCAAGGGCAGCGCGGCAATAACCGAATGTCTTTTCGCACGAAATTACGCACATTCGAGTTACGGAAGAGCAATAGGAGGAGCCGTATATGCCAAGAACGTGAACATAAGCAAGTGCGATTTTGAGGACTGTGTGGCACTCGAAATGGGCGGTGCCGTGTATAACATGGGCGGAACGGTGGAAAACTGCACGTTCACTGCATGCTACGGTGCTTCGGGAGGTGCTGTCTATAACGACGGAAAGGCTGCGCATAATGTTATATACGAGTGCCGCGGACTGCTCGGAGGTGGTATTTACAACATTTCGGAAGCATCTTACAACATCGTGGCAGACTGTTATGCAGACATGATAGAAATGGGAGAGAACAACGGTGGAAAAGGTGGAGGAATATACAACGAGAGCGGCGATTTGCTCGGTTCGGTTGTGTTCAACAACACGGCGTTCGCCGGTGGAGGCATTTATGTGAAAGGCGGACGCGTAATCAACTGTACGGTGCAGAACAACATGCTGCGTGCCGAAAGCGACGAGGCCAACATCGGTTTCGAAAACAAAGTCACGGGAGAGGCGGGAGTGCTGAATACGATTGGAAACCCGAACGCAGACAGGGCAAATTTCATCAAGCCGACAATGTTCAACGGAGTGGCAAAGAATGCCACGGACACTGCCGCAGTAAGAGTAGCCGAATGGGCATTGGCGGCGGGAAGCGAGTTCGTCGATGCGGGAACGCCCACCGAAGGCATAGTTGAGGATACCGACATCAGCGGCAATCCGCGCATTGCAGGCACTGCGATAGACAAGGGAGCGTATGAGCGTCCGGTGGAGATTCTGCCGAACATCACGCTTACTTATGCCGAGGCGGGAAAGAATGTTACCGTGGGAACGGGCGGAAGCGATGGCGTGACATTTAAAATAGACTGGGGCGACGGAAACCTTCAGGAGTACAACAAGGCTGCCAACATAACACATACCACGTTGGGTAAAGAAGTGAAAATCTATGGTGACAACATTCTTATACTCGTTGCCACTAATCAGGAGTTGCAGGCTGTTGACATAACACGCGCACCATCGCTGAGGCGTGTGCAGGTCGGCGGAAACCGAATCGAAACACTCGACATTACCAACAATCATAACCTTACGGGCTTGTATTGCGAGAAAAACAAGATAACCGCTCTCGATGTGAAGAACTGTAATTTCATGCGTGTGCTCGACTGTCGTGATAACGAAATAGGAGGAACGCTGGACTGCGGCAAGATGACAAAACTGACGAAGGTTGACTGCTCGGACAATAAGATTGAGAAACTGCTGTTGCCGCATCACGAACTTCTTACAATGGTTGACTGCTCGCGCAATCAACTCGACGAAATCGATTTAACGGGACTGAAGGCTCTCGAAGACCTGAGTTGCACGGAGAACAAAATTGCGGCACTCGACCTGAAAGATTTGACCAATCTTGTGTCGCTTTACGCATTCTCTAACGATATGACCGAAATAGACGTTACGCCATGCGTGAACCTGAAAACCCTGAGTTTGTCTGATAACAAGTTTTCTTCAATTAACTTGCAGAAGAACACCATGCTCGAAGGAGTGTATCTTTTCAATAACAACCTTTCCGAGATAGACCTTTCAACGTGTACCGCCATAAGATGGCTCAACTTGAACGACAACAAACTTAAAAAGGTTGACACATCGAAACAAAAGCAACTGTCGATGCTCATGGCAAACAACAACATGATTGAGACGGTTGACTTGTCAAACAACGACAAACTGCTGCAAATTCATCTCAGAGGCAACAAACTTTCTTCAATAGACGTTTCGAAACAGCCGAACTTGTCGTGGCTCAAAGTTGACAACAATAATATCGGCAAACTCGATGTGAAGAAAAACGGATATTTGTATTGGTTGGAGTGCGGAAACAACCAACTCGCCGAACTCGACCTTGCCGGCAATAACTATTTGCAACGCCTCGAGGCAGGTGGGAACATGCTCGTTTCTCTGAGCATCGCCGCCGACAGCAAATTGGAGGGCGTGTTGATACAGGACAACAAGTTGACGGCAAATGTGATAAATTCCATCATTGACGCGCTGAAAGACGTTTCCGACGTGGTGATTAACGAGAACAACATTACTTGGGGAAAACAATTAAACATAAGCGGAATGCCGGGAACGGCGGGAGCAGACATTGAGAAAGCCAAAGCCAAGGGTTGGATTGTCACGGCGGAGATACCTGCGGACATCGATGCCGCCAATGTTTCCGGAGAAGGGTTCACCAAGTATTACTTCACCGTAAGCGGTCATGCGCTCGGTGCGAGCCGTCCGTCGGTCAAGGGTATATACATCGTGAAGGAAATGAATGGAAACAGAGTGATGTCGGTTCGTAAATTTGCCGTAAAGTGACAACTGCCTGTCCGTTTCCTGCACGTCTGAAAAGCAGGGAATTGCAAGACGCATGATTACAATAAGAAACGCCCCGGGAAATTATTTGTACGATTTCCCGGGGCTTCTCGTTTTATGTACGTTCATCGGTGTTTGCTCTTCAATTTCCCGTTTAAGTAACGTATATAGCAGATTTGATTGTGTTTATGCTTTAATATGTCTGTTCTGTCACATGGGTGTCTCGCATGTTGATGCCGTAAGGTTAAAAAAACAAATTTTTCCACATTTATGTAATATAATTAAAAAAATAATGCTTAATTTTGCAACTCAATTCGTGAAATAAGTAATAATCAAAGATTTAAATAATACAGATGAAAGTAACATTTGAGAATCCTGACAAGGTAAACGGACTGATGACCTTGACAGTGGAGGAGGCTGATTTCACCGAAAAGGTGGAGAAGCAACTTAAGGATTACCGCAAGCGTGCCAATATTCCGGGTTTTCGTCCGGGGCAGGTGCCGATGAGCATGGTGCGCCGCCAATATGGCGATTCTGTGAAAGTGGGCGTGATTAACGAAATCCTGGGCGAGGAGATTTACAAGTATGTGCGTGAGAACAAGATACAGATGCTGGGAGAACCGCTCCCCTCCGAACAGCAGGTACAGGTGGATCTCGAGAAAGCAGCACCATATACTTTCGTCTTCGACATTGCCGTAGCCCCCGAATTTAAGATAGAAATAACCGGAAATGACAAGGTGGATTTCTACAACATCACCGTTGACGACAAATTAATAGACCGGCAAGTGGAGATGTATGCTTCGCGCTCGGGACACTATGACAAGGTGGAAGAGTATCAGCCGAACGACATGCTGAAAGGCGATATGCGCGAACTCGATGCAGACGGCGGTACAAAGGAGGGCGGCATCGTTGTCGAGGCTGCCATAATGATGCCGGAATATATAAAGGTGGAGGAACAAAAGGCTCTTTTCAACAATGTGAAACTCGGAGACGTTATAACGTTCAATCCTAAGAAGGCTTACCCGGAAGGCACTGCGGAGATTCAGGGAATGCTGAAAGTTTCGCGCGAGGAGGCAGAGAATATAACAGCCGATTTCAGTTACCAAATAACCGAAATATCGCGCTATGTCAAGGCAGAGGTAGACAAGGCTCTGTTCGATCAGGTTTATGGCGAAGGCAATGTTGCCGACGAGAAAGCTTTCCGCGAGCGCATAGCACAAGACTTGAAGGCACAGTTCGCTACCGACAGCGATTTCCGTTTCGTACACGATCTGCGCAAATACTGTGAGGAAAAGGTGGGTACGCTTGCTTTCCCCGATGCGATACTGAAACGTATAATGCTCAATAATAATAAGGACAAGGGCGAGGATTTTGTTGAGAAGAATTACGAAAAGAGCATCAAGGAACTTACATGGCATCTCATCAAAGAGCAACTCGTGGCTGCAAACAACATCAAGGTTGAGGATGCGGACATAAAGGAGGCTGCCAAGGAAGCCGCACGTGCACAGTTTGCACAGTATGGCATGAACAACGTGCCCGACGAGTATCTCGAAAAATATGCCGCAGACATGCTCAAGAAGAAAGAGTATGCAGACAACCTAGTTGACCGCAGCATAGACCGCAAACTTACCGAGGCACTTAAGAAAGTGGTTAAACTCGATGAGAAGGACATCTTTCTCGATGATTTCAACAAACTGTTCCAAGATTGATATTGAATAATAAAGAATAAGCGGAAAGACCGAAATAACATTTTTTACGGTTTTTTTCCCCGAAAAGTTAGAGGTTATCGACTTTTTTTCATAACTTTGTAATTACAAAGCGCATGAAAAAGATCGATAATCTCTTTTTTCATGCATTAAAAATAAAGGATAAAATGAACGACTTTAGAAAATATGCTACGCAGCATCTTGGAATGAACGGACTGGTAATCGATGACGTGATAAAAAACCAGTCTCAGTATCTCAACCCGTATATTCTTGAGGAACGTCAACTTAACGTTACACAGATGGACGTGTTCTCGCGACTTATGATGGATCGCATCATTTTCCTCGGAACACCGATAGACGACTATGCCGCAAACACACTGCAGGCACAGTTGCTGTATCTCGACTCGACAGACCCCGGGAAAGACATCTCAATATACATAAACTCGCCGGGAGGAAGCGTTACCGCCGGACTGGGAATTTACGACACTATGCAGTTCATAACGAGCGACGTGGCCACGATATGCACAGGAATGGCGGCATCGATGGCGGCAGTATTGCTCGTGAGCGGACAGGAGGGTAAACGCTCTGCGCTGACACACAGCCGCGTAATGATACATCAGCCGCTCGGGGGAGTGCAGGGACAAGCGTCTGACATTGAGATTGAGGCGAAGGAAATACTGAAATACAAGAAAGAACTTTACACCATCATATCCGAACACTCGCATACACCATACGACAAGGTTCATGCAGACAGCGACCGCAACTATTGGATGACGGCGGAGGAAGCCAAGGAATACGGAATGATTGACGAAGTGCTGACCAAGAAGAAATGAAGAAAGTTTGTAGTTTCTGTGGGCGGAGCGAGGGAGAAGTAAGGCTCCTTATAACCGGAATGACGGGCTATATCTGTGAAAGTTGTGTTGAACAAGCACACGATATTTTGACAAGTTCCGGTTTTGTGAAAGAGACGAAAACTGCCGCCAAAAGCAAGTTCAAGATAAAGAAAGTACCCAAGCCGCAAGAGATAAAGACACATCTCGACCGGTATGTTATAGGTCAGGACGAGGCCAAACGTTTTCTTTCCGTGGCTGTATACAACCATTATAAGCGCTTGCAACAACCGGAAGACAAGAGCGGAGTTGAGATAGAGAAAAGCAATATCATCATGGTCGGGCGCACTGGCACGGGAAAGACACTCCTTGCGCGTACCATAGCAAAATTGCTCGACGTGCCGTTTACAATAGTGGATGCCACGGTGTTTACCGAGGCAGGATATGTAGGCGAGGACGTGGAGAGCATTCTCTCCCGCTTGTTGCAGGTCGCTGATTTCGATCAGGAGGCTGCCGAGCGGGGAATAGTATTCATAGACGAGATAGACAAGATAGCACGGAAAGGGGACAACCCCTCAATCACGCGCGACGTGAGCGGCGAAGGGGTGCAGCAGAGCATGCTGAAACTGCTCGAAGGAACGGTCGTAAACGTTCCACCGAAGGGCGGAAGAAAACATCCCGACCAAGATTACATACATCTTGACACACGCAACATCCTGTTTATATGCGGCGGAGCGTTCGACGGCATAGAACGCAAGATTGCACAGAGACTTAACACACATGTTGTCGGATACAGTTCGGTGCAGAATGTGAGACACATAGACAAGGAGGATATGATGAAATATATCTTGCCGCAAGACCTCAAATCGTTTGGATTGATACCCGAACTGATAGGCAGGTTGCCCGTGCTTACATTCCTCAATCCGCTCGACAGAGAGGCTTTGCGCAAAATACTCGTGGAGCCGAAGAACTCCATCGTTAAACAGTATGAGAAACTATTCAAGATGGACGGCATAAAACTTAAATTCCCCGAGGAAACGCTTGACTACCTTGTAGATCAGGCAATGGAATACAAACTCGGCGCCCGCGGACTGCGTTCTATTGTGGAGAGCGTGATGATGGATGCGATGTTCGAGATGCCGTCGCAAGAGGCGAAGACTTTTACCGTCACACTCGACTATGCAAAGAAGCAACTAAACAAAGCGCATTTGCAGAAACTTGAAAACTGAATGCCGGCAGAGGCCTAAATATACTATACTATGAAAGAAATAAACCTTATTGAGCCACTGAAAACATATTTCGGCTTTGATACTTTCAAGGGAGACCAAGAGGCCATCATACGCAATCTGCTCGACGGCAACGATGCATTCGTGCTTATGCCGACGGGCGGAGGAAAATCGCTTTGCTACCAACTGCCGTCGCTAATAATGGGCGGCACGGCAATAGTCATATCGCCGCTGATAGCACTGATGAAAAATCAAGTCGACGTGATAAACGGCCTGAGCGAGGAGGACGGAATGGCGCACTACATCAACTCTTCATTGAACAAGTCGGCAATAGACCTCGTGAAGAACGACATAAGGAGCGGCAAAACGAAACTGCTTTATGTCGCACCCGAATCGTTGACAAAGGACGAGTATGTCGAATTCCTCCGCGGAGTGCAAATCTCGTTCTATGCGATAGACGAGGCACACTGCATATCGGAGTGGGGACATGACTTCCGACCGGAATACAGAAACATTCGCCCGATAATAAACAAGATAGGAAGAGCACCGATAATAGCACTCACGGCGACCGCCACCGACAAAGTGCGGACAGACATAAAGAAGAGTCTCGGCATCACTGACGCAGCCGAATTCAAAAGTTCGTTCAACCGCCCCAATCTATACTACGAGGTAAAACCGAAGATAAGTGAGGAGGCAACGAACACACAGATAGTGAAATTCGTGAAACAGCATGCAGGAAAGAGCGGCATTATTTATTGTCTTTCGCGAAAGAAAGTGGAAGAACTGGCTGCAATATTGTGTGCCAACGAAATAAAAGCCGCACCATATCATGCCGGACTCGACAGCGCAACAAGGTCGCAGACACAGGACGATTTCCTTATGCAGGACATCCACGTCATAGTGGCGACGATAGCATTCGGAATGGGAATAGACAAGCCGGACGTGCGTTTCGTAATACACTACGACATACCGAAGAGCCTCGAAGGATATTATCAAGAAACGGGGCGCGCCGGAAGAGACGGCGGAGAGGGACTGTGCATGGTCTTTTACAGCAACAAAGACTTGAAGAAATTGGAAAAATTCATGGAGAACAAGTCTGTTGTGGAACAAGACATCGGCAGGCAACTGTTGCAGGAGACGGCGGCATACGCCGAGTCTTCGGTGTGTCGAAGGAAACTGTTGTTGCATTATTTCGGAGAGGAATACCCTAAGGAGAATTGCGAAAACTGCGACAACTGCCTGCATCCGAAGACCAAGATAGAGGCACGGAAACCGCTCGAAATAGTACTTGAGGCCGTCGCTGCCGTGAAAGAAAATTTCATGCAAGACTATATAATAGACTTTGTGAAAGGACGTGCCACCGATGACATCGTGTCTCACAAACATCACGAACAGGAATGTTTCGGAGCGGGAGAAGATGAAGACCCGAAAGTTTGGAACCCCGTGATACGACAAGCAATCATTGCGGGATATATTAAGAAAGACGTGGAGAACTACGGTCTGCTGAAACTTACACCAGAAGGACGCAAATTTATGAAGAGTCCGAAACCGTTCAGTATAGTACTCGACAACGAGTTCAACTTCTCTGAGGAAGATACTGCGGGCGAAGGACACGGAGGTGCACTCGATCCGGCATTGTACAACATGCTCACAGATCTCCGTAAAGGAGTCGCAAAACGATTCAACCTTCCGCCGTATGTTATTTTCATGGATGTGTCCCTCGAACAAATGGCAACGGTATATCCCGTGTCGCTCGAAGAGTTGCAGAACATTCAGGGAGTGGGAGCCGGCAAGGCACGCAAGTTCGGAATGCCGTTCGTGGAACTGATAAGAAAGCATTGCGAAGAAAATGACATCGAACGCCCCGAGGATTTGCGTATAAGAACCGTTGCGAAGAAGTCGATGCTGAAAGTGAAAATAATACAAAGCATCGACAGACAAGTGGCTCTCGATGACATAGCAAACGCACAGGGGATTGACTTTGATGAACTGCTCGACGAGATAGACGCTATAGTATATAGCGGAACAAAACTCAATATAGACTATTTCCTCGAAGAGGTTATGGACGAAGAGCATGTCAATGACATATACGACTATTTCATGGAGAGCGAGACCGATGACCTGGACGTGGCAATGCAGGAACTCGGAAACGAATACGAAGAAGACGAGATACGCCTCGTGCGTGTGAAATTTCTCTCCGAAAAGGCAAACTGACATGTCGTTGCCATCGATAATCGTGATATTGCTACTGTTGCTTCCGGCATGTGCCGGGGCAGCAGAGCGCGACTCTCTGCACCGTTTCGGCGCAGAGATTTCTTTTACTCCCGGAAGCGTTGTGTCAATAGACGAGTATCAGAAAAAAATCATGCAGAGCGATGCCTCTGCCGCTTTTGCCATTGCAATGACATACAGCGCGCTGCCCAAGGATAGCGATGCTTTCGCAGCAGACTACGGCTACCCGTCGTTCTCGTTCGGACTTAGATACAGCGACCACCACAGAGTGCGCATGCAACGAACCCAAGACCCGGAATGGGGGAGTTATGTACCGGTGGATTATAGGTCGCGGCTGGGCAATATCGTCACGGCATACGCATCGTTCAACCGTCCGTTGTTGCGAACCCGGCAATGGGAGATTGACTATATGCTGAGCATGGGTGTGGGCTATTCGCACCACAAATGGAACAACCGCGATGCCATCGACAATCTGCTTATAGGCTCGCGATGGCTCGTTTATTTCGGTGCCGGCATACACGGCACATATCGTGTCGCGCCCCAGTGGGGCATTCGTGCCGGATTAGACTACTATCATCACAGCAACGGCTCGATGAACATGCCTAACAAGGGAGCCAACGTACTGGGATATGCCGTCGGAATAGTATTCTATCCTTATTATAACGAGGTGGTGGAACACCATGGAGATTACCGCCCCGAGCCGTTCAAGCGTTATTGGTATTTGAATTTCTCTGCCTCGGCAGGCATCAAGGCTCTCAACGAGGAGTTCCAATTGTCGCAGTTTTACACCCCTCCCGACGCACCCGGCTACTGCAAAAACAGTTTCAACCGCTATGTAACGTGGGCTGCACAGGCCGATGTGATGTGCAGATACGCACGCCGATGGGCATCGGGGGTGGGCATAGACCTCTTCTACGGTCGTTATACAGACGACATCAAAGATATGGAGAAAGCATGGCGGCAGGCTGACAAATACAGCCGTTGGTCGGTCGGGATTGCAGCGAAGCACGAGGTGTTCTACCACCAATTTTCCATTGCAATGAGCATAGGATGGTATCTTTACCGTCATGCGGGGTACAAACCAAAACAGTTGGAGCAACCTTACTATGAGCGAATCGGTCTTTACTACACCTTTGGCAACTTCGGAAACGTTCGTCTCGGGTTCAATGTAAAGGCACACCGCACACGAGCCGACTACACCGAGATGTGTGTGTCTGTTCCGTTTAGGATTTGATGTATAAGATTTTTATGGTCAAGAAAACAAATATTGTTTACTTGAAATGTACGAAAACGTCAGATTAAAATTGATTTCTTGGTATGTTTTTACATTAATCCGCCATAAAAGATAGCCCCCGCATAGAGCGAACTCTGATACGGGGGCAGGTGAAAGGAGGAGGTGGTACCACCAGGAATCGAACCGGGGACACACGGATTTTCAGTCCGATGCTCTACCAACTGAGCTATGGTACCGATTGTGCTTGTCTCCAAAGCAAGTGCAAAGGTACGCTTTTTTTATAATTTAATCTGCTTTCTGACACCATATTTTTTGTCATTATTGTTTTTTAACGATTAAGCCGGTGCTCAAAACAGGTTCCCCATACATATATATATAAGGTTGTTTCAGAGCAACGGCTTACTGTTTTTCTCTCTTAATATCCGTATTTTATGTTTCTTGATTTCTGCATTGCAGTTCGTGCGGAAATGCTTGTAATGCAGCGAGTCGATGGTTTTACGCATCGCCCGCGGCACTCTCGTCGTATGTCCGAGCATGTTCTGCATGTCTGTAACCGGCAGATGTGCAGATGCAAAGGAACGATAAATTTTCAATCAATTCCCGAATGTCAGTCCGTTGCCGTCGCAGTCTATTACAATCGGTCTCTCGCGATTTACTTCTCCTGCGAGCAATCGTTTTGAGAGATCGTTGAGGACATACCTCCTTATGGCTCGTTTCACCGGTCGTGCACCGAACTCCGGGTCGAATCCTGCATCGGCGAGGAAGTTCATGGCATCGTCGGTAAGGTCGAGTCGCACGTCTTGTTCGGCAAGTATCTTTTGCACGGCAGCCACCTGCATGCGTACCACATTGGTAATTTCGTCCTTGCTTAGCGGCAGGAACATTATGGTCTCGTCTATACGGTTGAGAAACTCGGGGCGTATCGTCTTCTTGAGCATCTCCATTATCGTTTCTCTCGTGCTGTTTATCACCGCGTTACGGTTCTCGTCGGTCATCTTTGCAAACTCGGTCTGTATGTATTGCGACCCGAGGTTCGATGTCATTATTATTATTGTGTTCTTGAAGTTCACGGTGCGTCCCTTGTTGTCGGTCAGTCGTCCGTCGTCGAGAACTTGCAGCAGAATGTTGAAGACATCGGGATGCGCCTTCTCAATCTCGTCGAAGAGAATCACCGAGTAAGGTTTGCGGCGTACGGCTTCGGTAAGTTGTCCGCCCTCGTCATATCCCACATATCCCGGAGGTGCGCCTATGAGTCGGCTCACGCTGAATTTCTCTTGATATTCCGACATGTCTATGCGTGTCATCAAATGTTCGTCGTTGAAAAGGTATTCGGCAAGAGCCTTTGCCAATTCCGTCTTTCCCACACCGGTTGTTCCGAGGAAAATGAACGATGCCAGTGGGCGTTTCGGGTCTTGCAGTCCGGCTCTGCTGCGTCGCACGGCATCGCTCACGGCAGTTATAGCCTCGTTTTGTCCGACCACTCTTCGGTGCAGTTCCTCCTCGAGATGCAGCAGTTTTTCGCGTTCGTTCTGCAGCATTCTCGTCACCGGGATACCGGTCCATCGGCTTACCACTTCGGCAATGTCGTCTGCCGTCACTTCTTCGCGCACCATTCTGTTGTCATTTCCTTGTGCCAGTTGTTTTGTCAGTTCGGCTATGTCGTCTTCAAGTGCTTTCAGGCTGCTGTACCTTATCTCTGCCACTCGTGCATAGTTGCCCTCTCTTTCGGCTCGGTCTGCCTCGAATTTCAGTTGTTCAATCTGCTGTTTGTCCTGCTGTATTTTATCCACCAGTCCTTTCTCGCTCTCCCATTTTGCCCGTGCGGTATTCTCCTGTTCGCGCAGTCCGGCAATCTCTCTGTCGAGTTGTGCGAGCTTCCCCTCGTCGTTCTCGCGTTTTATTGCCTCCCTTTCAATTTCCAATTGTTTCAGTTGTCGCATGGTGTCGTCGAGTTCTTCCGGTACGGAGTCGCGCTCCATGCGCATTTTTGCGGCCGCCTCGTCCATAAGGTCGATGGCTTTGTCCGGCAGGAACCGGTCGCTTATGTATCGTTCGGATAGTTTTACGGCGGCAATGCAGGCATCATCTTGTATTCTCACTTTGTGGTGATTTTCGTAACGTTCTTTCAGTCCTCGCAATATGCTTATTGCCGAAAGTTCGTCCGGTTCGTCTACCATTACCGTTTGGAAACGTCGTTCGAGAGCCTTGTCTTTCTCAAAATACTTTTGATATTCGTTGAGTGTCGTGGCACCGATAGAGCGTAATTCGCCCCTTGCAAGTGCAGGTTTCAAGATGTTTGCCGCATCCATGGCACCTTCTCCTCCGCCTGCTCCCACCAGCGTGTGTATCTCGTCTATGAACAGAATTATGCGTCCCTCGCTTTTCGTTACTTCGTTGATTACACTTTTGAGTCGTTCCTCGAACTCTCCCTTGTACTTCGCGCCGGCGAGCAATGCTCCCATGTCAAGGCTGTATAATTGTTTGTCCTTGAGATTTTCCGGCACGTCACCGCGCACGATACGCCCTGCCAGTCCCTCCACGATGGCGGTTTTTCCGGTACCCGGTTCACCTATTAGTACGGGATTGTTTTTGGTTCTTCGCGACAGAATTTGCAGCACTCGGCGAATTTCCTCGTCGCGTCCTATTACAGGGTCGAGTTTTCCGGCGCGTGCATCTTCCACCAAGTTCTTGGCATATTTGCTCAAACTCTGATAGTTTTCGTCTGCCGACCGGCTGCTCACTTTCTGTCCTTGTCGCAATTCTTCGATAGCCTTGCGTGTGTCGCTCTCGTTCATTCCGGCATCTTTCAGTATGCGTGCTGCGGTGCAGTTCACGCTTAGCAGTGCAAGAATCATCGGCTCCACGCTGACAAACTCGTCGCCCGTGCTCTTTGCTATTTCCCCTGCCTTTACCAATACCTTGTTCGCATCGTTGCTCAGATACGGCTGTCCGCCCTGCACTCGCGGCTGGCGACTCAGTTCGCTGTCCACGAGTTGTTCCACGTGCGCACCGTTCACGCCCGTCTTTTGGAACAGGAAATTCATGATGTCTTTTGCTTTCGTGAGCAAACCTTTCAGCAGATGAGTCGGTTCGAGTGTCTGCTGTCCTGCACGTTGCGTGATGTTCATGGCTTCCTGAACACTCTCTTGTGCTTTGATTGTGAAATTGTCAATGGTCATAATTATCTCCTTTCTTTTAAGTTTCTGTTATCATTAGTTCAAATGATGTACCCTAATTATTTTACTGACAATATGTCATTTGTATGCGAAATATTGTCACGTATCTTGCAATTTCGCTTAATTTGCTGACCAAATTCGGCGATTTTGCCGACTAATTCCGCCGAATTTGTTTTGTAATTTCGCCCGTTTTGCTACGAATAAAATGTATTTTTAACCTGCGAATGCGTTGGAAAAATACTTTAAAAAAGAATGTATGAGAATTATTCGGAAATTATTTTAATTGTGTTTTCCCAGTTTTCTGCGTACAATTTTGTATATTTGCACAATGATAAACGGTACAAACTGTTAATGAGAGTGGATTTACTATGAAACGATGGCATTCCGTATTGATATTTTTGGTATTGCTTGTGTCGGGCATTGTGGCAAGTGTGGGGAGTTACAATGCTGCGAGCAAGCGTGTTGAACATGACCTCGGAGAAGCATTGAGTTTGGCTTTGAAGGTGCAGAAGTCAACGGTGATCACGCCGGACACCATGGCGGTTTTTCGTGAGAACATACCTGTGGCGGAACTGCGGAAGTCAAGCAGAATAGTGGTGCGTGCGGGCGACAATGACCGTTTGACATACAGTGCCGAGTGTTCCGTGGCGGCAGTGTGGGGTATCAGCGACCAACGTCTTGCCATGCTGTTTGCATCATGTGCCATGTTATGGGGAATAATATGTGTTTCCTTTAACATAAAACGGTTTGGAACCCAATGTGATGACTGCGGACTTTTCCTGAACGAGGACAACGGAATGTTCTATGATGCAGACGGGAAAGAAGTGGCATTCACTCCTATGCAGCGGCAACTAATGACGCTTTTTTTCAATTCTGCCGACCACCAACTTTCCAAGTCGGAAATCTGCAATGCGTTGTGGCCCAAGAAAGAAGACGCATCGGAAACGTTGTACACGCTTATAAGGCGACTGAAACCTGTTGTTGAGAAGCACTCCAACATGCAGATAGAAAGTTTGCGCGGACGTGCCTACCGCCTCACACCGCGTAAGTGATGTCGGAGAATTGTCAGACAAATGTCGGCGGTTGTCTGTAAAAGAGTTGTGTGAGGTATCGTATCTTTGCCGGAAAAAGTGAAGATATGAGAAAAATTATTGCATTATTTGTTTTTGTGTCGTCATTTATAAATATGCCGGCTCAGGTGGAGGGTGGCGAGATTGGCGAGGTGACGGTAAGCGGCAGCAGGGTGGTGGAGAAGCACGACAGGCTGTGGATTTTCCCTTCTGCGGTAGAACTGAAAAGTTCGTCCAACGGGTATTCGTTGCTAAATAAACTCACGTTGCCGGGTATCCGTGTCGATGTATCGGGACATTCAATTTCTTCCATTGACAACAGGGGAGACATAGCCATACTAATAAACGACATACCGGCAACACATCAAGACATTATGTCATTGGATATTGATGCCGTTGCGAGAGTGGAGTTTGTCGAAAGTCCCGGTCTGCGCTATGGCGAGGGTGTGGCTCATGTTATAAACATCATGGTGAAAAGGGCAAGAAGCGGATATACAACAGGTGCGGATTTGAACCACGACCTTGTATTACGCGGATTTGATGATAACGTCTTCGCGCGGATAAACAATGGGAAAAGCGAGTTCGGTATGAGTTACGCATTTGGATATGCCGATATGCGTGGATACATGTCGAAAGAGACGGCAGACTACACTCTTAATGATGGCAGTGTGAAACATGTTACAAGACAAGATGTAAAGAATGTAAGCCGTTCGGCCAATCATTCTGCCCAACTGTCATATAGTCTGTCCGATACGGCATACATACTGCAGGCGAGACTGGAATACGACAGGGAAAAGGGACGCTCTTTCCGTGAAAGAATTGTTGATAATGCTGTCGGACTGTGTAACAGTCGCTCGCTGCTCAACACCCATCGTCCGGCCATCGATTTGTATTTCCACCGTGACTTAAAGCGTCATCAGACCATCACGGCAAGTGTGGCGTTGGCAAACATCAACTCAGACGGATGCAACAATGATAACG
Organism: Prevotella sp. OH937_COT-195; assembly: GCF_003932845.1. Classification (GTDB taxonomy): domain Bacteria; phylum Bacteroidota; class Bacteroidia; order Bacteroidales; family Bacteroidaceae; genus Prevotella. Next base: position 17,712 of record NZ_RQZH01000005.1, on the reverse strand, counting down.
AGGTTACACCTTATGTCTATGACATAGACGGCAGGGTATGGTCGTTGCAGTGTGAGGCGGTGTATGAGAATGTACTGAAACCGTTTACGTTTGACATGGGAATGCAGTACCGTCAGAAACTCACGGACAACAGATATGGCGGAGATGTCTCGGCAAGGTCGCTGTTCCGCAGTTCGGACAAGTATATGTACGGGCAGATAAGCGGTAAATTGGCACGATTGCAATACACCGTCGGCATGGGAGCGAGCAGCCGATATTACCGACAAGGCCGACACAGCAACAGTCATTTCGTGTTACGTCCGAAATTTGATGCGTCGTATTCGTTGGGCAGAGGGTGGCGATTGAAATATAGTTTCGAGCGCAGTCAGAAGATGTCGAGTATAGCAGTGATAAACGATGTGTCTGTGCGTACCAATTCCATGGAGATGGTTGTCGGAAATCCGGATTTGAAACCGAACAGCGTGCTGGAACATGTTCTGCGGCTGACAATGAACAAACCGCGACTCGCACTAATGTTGCAGGGGTATGTAAAACTAAATCCGCTAAGTAACTTGCGTCATACCACGCGCACCGAGGAAAACATTTTCATAGACACACAGTTGAATCAGCCGCATTGCAACTTCTTTATGGTCATGGCATACGCGCGCTATGATGTTATCCCCCAACGGCTTGTGGTATCGATGAACGGTAACGTGTATCACTGCGACAACAAAGGTATCGATTACCGCCACCGCTACACGTCGTTCATGGGCGTGGCTTCGGTTGACGCGTATCTCGGAAAGTGGACCGTTACGGCATACGCCGACACGGGTTTCCGATGGATGGAAGGTGAAACACGCGGCAGAAACGGTGCGGAGATACAATTGGTGGCAGCATATCGGGCAGGACCTCTGACACTGTCGTTGAACTGTCGAAATCCTTTGTTTGCACATCCGGAAACACACCGTGCCGAACAAATGAATGCCAACCTGCACAAAATTACGACCATACGCGACGGCGATGCAGGAAACTATGTCAGGCTGGACGTGTCATTGAAACTCCGGCACGGAAGAACCTACCGCGACATTCGGCGAACCATAAACCTTAAAGATCGCGATGCGGGAATATTGAAATAGATACGGTGTTAAAACTCTATGCACCGAGGATTTGTTCGCCGTGGACTTTGGTCTTTATCTCCTTTGGCAGGAATATACGCTCGATGATGCCCTCTTCATTTATTATGAATGTGGTGCGGAATGTGCCAAAATATTTCCTGCCATACATGCTTTTCTCGCCCCATACGCCGAACTGTTCGTTGAGAACCTTCTCTGTGTCGGCGATGAGCGGGAAAGGCAATTGGTTTTTCTCTATGAATTTCCGGTGTGAATTTTCGTCTTGAATGCTTACTCCGATTACTTCGTACCCTTTCTTGCGCAATTCCGCATAGTTGTCGCGCAGCGAGCAAGCCTCTGCCGTGCAGCCGCTTGTGCTGTCTTTTGGGTAGAAATATAACACGAGTTTGCGACCTGCGAAGTCTGACAACCTTATTTCATTGCCGTTTTGATCGCGTCCCAAAATCTCCGGTGCTTTGTCTCCGATATTCATGTCTCTAATGTTTTATGGGTAAATAAAATTCTTGGGAAGAACTGCCATGTACCGACCGTTCTTTCCGATTCAAATGCAAAGATAGGAGTTTTTCTTGAAACTTCATAACATTATTAAAAAACTTATAAACAAGTTTTGCTGAATGCTTTTTTTTTTCTACCTTTGCATTATGCTTAAGGTGGCTTTTATTAACAGCCATCGTGAAAAATATTAAGTTTATTTTGTGGGATACTTTTGTCATCTTGAGGTCTCTTTTCGGTTCAAAGCGTTGGTTCGTTCGGTCATGCAGTTTGTCACACTCAGTTACACACAGCCATATTGTACTTGAAAACACTCTCTCTCGACCTGACAATTAATTTATACCTCCCTCATTGAAAAACAATTAAATATATGAAAAAGACAATATTATTTGCGGTAATATTATTATTTAACTTACCTGTGTTTGTGTTCGGACAGAGTTACAATTCTTTGTGGAAAGATGTGGAGACGGCTCGTGAAAAAGACCTTCCGAAGACCATGATGACAACACTTGACAAAATCATCGTAAAGGCATCGCGCGACAACTCTTACGGAAATCTTCTGAAAGCACAGATAATGAGAGCGGGGATCGTAACGAAGATAAATCCCGATTCGACAGCCGCGGAGATTGAGAAATTTAAGAAAGCCGCGGCTGCCGCAGAAAAGAAAAGACCCGTACTTGCCGCAATATACAACTGTGTGATTGGCACTTCGTATAAAATGGGTTACATCTCTAACCGCGAAGAAAGAGAAAAATCACACGAATATTATGCCAAGGCACTGGCAAATCCGGACTTGTTGGCGCGTCATAAAGCGTCCGAGATAGAGCCGCTCGTGAAGAAAGGAATCGACAGTAAGTATTTTAATCACGATTTGCTAAGTGTAATAGGATTTGAAGCCAACGACATGAAGACGTTGCACGACTATTACGAGAAACAAGGCAACCGCGAGGCGGCATTCATAACGGCACTCGAAATGATAGTGGAAAAATACAACAAATCATTGACGAATTTTAATGAAGATCTTGTTTTCAAACGGGACAACGCTGCACAACTCGACTCGCTGATTGATTTATATGGCGATCTTGACATCTGCGGAGCAGCTGCGGTGGAATGTCTGGATTTTAAATATTATGATGAAAAGGAAAAGTCTGAGTTCCTTAACAATGCCATAATGCGATGGAGCGGTTGGAAAGGAATAAACCGTCTGATAAACTTTCGTGAAATAATGACGCGTCCGATGTTTTCAACGGAAATTTCGAAAAGCGTGATCTATCCGGAAACTCCGTTTGAAGTGGAACTCGAAGTGCGAAATATTGACGAGTTGACAATACGTTTCTATCGTATGGGTATAGATGCACAAGAATTTTTCGAATTGTCAAGTTCAAAAGGTTCTACCGGGGATTATTTATTTGAAACAACCCCAAAGACACTCGCATTTGAAAAGAAAATGACTTTCGACGGACATCCTCCGTATGAATCTTTCACGGATACGCTTACCGTAAAAGGACTGCCTGCGGGAATATATGTCGTTGAAACCACTGCCGGAGACCAAGAAATTAAAGATACGCGCATGTGGATTAATGTCTCAAGTCTTACTTATGTGGCATTGTCGCTGCCGAAAGACAAGGTAAGGTTTGCCGTGCTCGATTCACAGTCGGGACAGCCTGTCCCGGGAGCAAATGTAGGTTTGGCTATATCGTCAAGAAATTATGAACCTGTTAAATTTGAATATTATACGACCGACAAGAACGGAGAGGTGGAAATTCCGTACAATAGATACACTCATGTTGTAATGTCAACCGAGAATGAGAAAACATATCCCGTGTCGTCAATAGGTCTTCAAGTTTTCAGTTATTATGACGTACCGAAGGTAAACAAGCAAATGTCCATTTTCTCAGACCGTTCGATATATCGTCCCGGACAGACGGTGCATGTATCTGCCATGACATACGAGGTAATAAAAGGAGAGGATACCAGAGTACGGCCGGGAGAGGAATTCGTACTTGAACTGATTGATGACAACGACGATGTGGTGAAAGAAGCAGTGCTGAAGACCGACAATTTCGGCGTGGCATACACTGATTTCATACTTCCTAAATCCGGACTTACGGGAAATTATAAGTTATATGCGAGAGATTGGGGAGAATCTTTATCGATAAAGGTGGAAGAATATAAACGTCCCACGTTTGAGGTTGAGTTTGACGAATACAAGCAACAATATAAGGCTGGTGACTCAATAATGCTGAAAGGGCGTGCAAAGAGTTATGCAGGAGTGCCGGTACAGGGAGCTAAAGTTTCATACACCGTGACTCGCGGAATCGCATGGTGGGGATGGTGGCGCAACAACAACTTTGGTAAGATGGAATTGGCAAAAGGGGAAATAACGGCAGACGACAAAGGAGAGTTTGAAATTCCATTGAAGTTTGTGTATCCAATGGGGCACAGTGAAGTATTTGCGTACACAGTTAATGCCACTGTTACCGATGTTGCGGGGGAGTCGCACGACGGCGAGATCTCGTTGCCACTAGGTTTGAAAGAGCGTTATTTCCATTTCGAACTTCCTAAGATGGAACAGAAAAAGAAACTCAACAGCGTGGTGTTCTCGCTGTGCAATGCTGCGGGAAATAAGGTTGACGGGGAAGTGAAATTTACCATCGACGGCAAGAACGAGAAAACGGTAAAAGCCAATGAAGTGGTGAAACTTGACTTGTCCTCGCTCTCTTCGGGAAAACATGTGATGGAAGCCACTTGCTGCGGCGAGGTGAAAACGCACGAGTTTGTGGTGTTCGACCTTGACGACAAAACACCTTACGAAAATATTCACGATTGGTTTTACATAACGGATAAAACGTTCCCACGCAACGGCAAACCGGTAAGTGTAATGGTTGGCTCGTCTGACGAAAACGTACATGTTATGTATAGTATAATATCAGGAAACAAAGTAATCGAGAACGGGAATATGTCGCTGAACAATTCCATCAATACCCGGAAGTTTAAATATAAGGAGGAATATGGTTCGGGAGTGCTTCTCAAATATGCATGGGTAAAGAACGGTGTGGTTTATGTACATAGTGAGACAATCAGAAAACCGCTTCCGGTGAAAGATCTAAATGTGAAATGGACTACTTTCCGCGATCGTCTTAAACCCGGTCAGAAAGAAGTGTGGACATTGACCGTGAAAACACCGGACGGAAAACCGGCACAGGCACAAATCATGGCAACGATGTATGACAAGAGTCTTGACCAAATAATACCTTATGACATGCAATTCTATCTGCCATTGGAGCAGACACTGCCATATTCTCGGTGGAATTTCGCTTATGTAGGTTCATTGTCATCTTTATCAAAAAAGATTTATACACCACTTGAATACAAAGATTTCTCGTTCACAACGTTGAATGAACTTTCCGTTATGGGGATAAGATATTCTTCTCCTTATACGAATTTTGGCGGTCCGAGAAGATCCAGACAGCCGGTTATGTTGAATTCGGTTGTTACAAGTGCGGGATATGACGAAATCCTTTTTGATACTGTTGTCAAATCCCAAAGTGAAGACGTTGAAGAGTCTACCGCTAAAAAAAAGGTGAAAGAGGATAGAAAGGAAAAAGGAGAAAAAACCAAAGAAGAAGTGCAAATACGTAAAAACCTAAACGAGACGGCATTCTTCTTCCCTGCACTTGTCACAGACTCGAAAGGTAATGTGAAACTTGAATTTACACTACCGGAAAGTGTTACGACATGGCAGGTAAAAGGTTTTGCCCACGATATGAAAATGAATCACGGATTTTTTAACGCCATAACGGTTGCCAAAAAAGACGTGATGGTGCAGCCAAACATTCCGCGTTTTGTGAGAATGGGCGACAAAGCCACCGTATCGACAAGGATATTTAATACTTCTGAAAATATTGCTTCGGGAACAGTAACCATGCAAATGATCGACCCCGAGACGGAGAAGATCGTATTTGAAAGCAGTGAGAAATTCAGCGTGGAAGGAGGGAAAACCGGTTCTGCCACATTTGTTTTCGAACCGGAGAAAGACCTCGGCGGACACGACATCACGCTCCTCATCTGCCGTATAACGGCATCGGGTGAAAAGTTCAGCGACGGAGAGCAACATTACCTGCCGATACTTCCGTTGAAAGAGATGACGTTGAATACGTTGCCTATAACGCAACACAATGCGGAAACCTTGAACATAGACCTCGAGAAGATAATACCTTCGGGTAAGGACATAAGCAACGGTAAATATACCATCGAATATACCAATAATCCGGCATGGCTTATGGTTCAGGCAATTCCGTTTATAGGCGATTTGAGTAGTAAGAATGCACTTTCGCTTGCGGCTGCATATTATGCAAACTCGCTCGGTATCTCGCTCATAAACGGTTCGCCGAAAATTGAAGAGGTGTTCAAGGAGTGGAAGAAAGAAATTGACAATGATAAATCGCTTGTGTCACAGTTGGAGAAAAACCAAGAGTTGAAGAAACTTGTACTTGATGAGACACCATGGGTGGCTGATGCCAAAAGAGAAAGCGACGTGAAGAGGCGTATCTCCAATTTCTTCGACAAAAATGAAATGAACCGGAGACTCGAAGAATCCATTGAAGGATTGAGAGTCTTGCAGAATTCCGACGGCTCGTTCTCTTGGTGGTTGGGAATGCCCGGCTCACCGAGCATGACAGTCGAGGTAATGGATTTTCTCACACGCTTGAACATGCTTGTCGGAGTACAGGAGGATACCGAAGATATGCTCGTACTTATAAACGATTATCTGAGTGACATTGTAATAAAAGAAGTAGAAGAATTAAAGAAACGCGAGAAAGAAGGCAAGACTGCGTATATGTATAACTACCATGCACTGCAATGGGTTTATTTGAATGCAATTTCCGAAAGACCTCTTTCGGAAAAAGAGAAAGAGGCACAAGATTATCTTGTTAATCGTCTTGAAAAGTTGAAATTGTCCGAGAGCATGTACGAAAAGGCGATGATGTCGGTGACACTTGCCAAAGGAGGACATATCGAGAAAGCGGCAGAATACATTAAGAGTCTGAAAGAATATATGGTATTTAACGAGGAGAAAGGACGCTATTTTGAGACTCCGCGTGCCGGATACAGTTGGTTCAACTATCGCATTCCGACACAAACGGCTGTGATAGAGGCTTTGCAGATTATTACTCCCGATGACACACAGACTATTGAAGAGATGCGCCGCTGGTTGCTTACCGAGAAACGTACGCAGGCATGGGATACGGATATTAACAGCGTAAATGCCGTGTTTGCTTTCCTAAACAGGAATTCAAAGTTGCTTGAAGAAAAGGAACAAACAACGTTCAAAGTTGACGGCAATATGATTGCAATGCCCGAATCGATGGCTGGTCTGGGGTATGTGAAGACCGTGCTTGACATGGAAAAACCGAAAACGCTTACCGTGTCGAAAACATCGGAAGGCACATCGTGGGGCGCGATATACGGACAATTCATGCAGCCTGTGACTGACATCGACGACGCATCTTCCGGATTGAAAGTGAAACGGGATATAATACTCTCCACGGAAGGAAAAGAAGTGAAGAACCCGCAGGCACTGAAAGTGGGCGACAAGGTTACAGTGCGCATCACGATAACTGCCGATCGAGATTATGATTTTGTGCAGTTGTTGGATAAACGCGCCGCTTGTCTCGAACCGTTAAACCAATTTAGCGGTTATCATAGGGGATATTACATCGCTCCGAAAGATTACACCACGAATTATTACTTCAACCGAATGGCGAAGGGGACGTATGTCGTTGAGGCAGAATATTACGCAGACCGCGCCGGTGAATATTTAACCGGTACATGCAGCGTGCAGTGTGCATACTCTCCGGAGTTCTGCGCACGAAGCAAAGCCTTGAAGATAACAGTGAAATAACAGATTATGAACAATAGGTTTATTATAGCAACAATTATGGCGATTGCCGCAAGAGGAGGCGTCGCACAGGAAATTTCCGCGGAACATCAGGTGGTGGACTGCGGTGGGGTAAAGTTCGAACAACCCGTTACGGTGAACTTCCAACTGAAGAACAAGGGACTGCAACTGCGCATCAGCAAAGTGCATCCCGATTGTGGTTGCACCGCGGTGAATTTTCCGAGACAGCCGATAGGCGACGGTGAGAGTTTCGTTATCTCCGCCACATACGATGCGCGCCAACTCGGACATTTCAGCAAACAACTTGCAGTGTATAGCAATGCTTCACAGAAACCCTATTTCCTTACGATAAAGGGAGTGGTGGCAGTGGAAGACATCTCTTATAAAGGGGATTTTTCCGAGACGCTCGGCAGCGTACGAGCCGATGTGAACCATGTCGAGTTTGATGATGTTAACAGGGGAGAGATGCCCGTTAAACGTATCCATATAATTAATACCGGACGCGAAGCAGTAAGTCCGGTAGTAATGCACTTGCCGGAATATTTAATGGCAAATGTGTCGCCTACGACAATTCCCGCAGGAAAACAAGGAGAGGTTTTATTAACCTTGAAATCCAATAAATTGCCGGATTTCGGATTGACACAGACATCTGTTTTCCTCGGAATGAAGCCCGGTGACAAAGTAAGCAGGGATAAGGAGATAGAAGTTTCCGTAGTACTGCTGCCCGCATTCAACGAACTCACTGAGGAGCAACTGCGCAATGCTCCTCAGTTGAGAATGGACAACAATGTTCTCGAACTTGGTAAATTTGGACGTAAGAAGAAAAAAAGTGGTGTCATAACACTTGAAAACATAGGCAAGAGCGAGTTGGAGGTCTCTTCGTTACAAATGTTTACTGCCGGACTGAGTGTTCAGTTGAGCAAAAGAAAACTGAAACCGGGAGAAAAGACAACGCTTAAAATAACGGCAGAGGCCAAGGCAATGAAGAATCTGCGTACGGAGCCTCGTGTGTTGATGATTACAAACGATCCGAAAAACGCTAAGGTCATCGTCAGTGTCAAGGTGGAGAAATAACACCTTTATATAATATATAATCCCAATTATTAAGTATAAATGGAACATCCGGAGAATAACGAAGAATATAAGGGACTTACGGTAAATGCCGGAGTAAAACAGCCGTCAATAGTAAACCCGTATCTCAAACGCGGTCATTTCCGTCGCCGCGAACTCTCTGCTGCCGAGATGGTTGACGGCATAGTAAAGGGTAATGTCACTATTCTGAGTCAGGCAGTGACTCTTGTGGAGAGCGTAAATCCTGCACATCAGCAAAAAGCACAAGAGGTAATAGAGAAATGTCTGCCGTACAGTGGCAGTTCCATACGCATCGGTATTAGCGGAGTACCGGGAGCGGGAAAGAGTACAAGCATAGACCAATTTGGCATACATGTACTCAATCGCACAGGCGGAAAACTTGCAGTACTTGCAATAGACCCGAGTTCGGAACGCAGCAAAGGCAGTATTCTCGGAGACAAAACACGCATGGAGAAGTTATCCCAGCATCCGGATGCGTTTATACGTCCTTCGCCTACAGCCGGCTCGCTGGGAGGTGTGGCACGCAAGACGCGCGAGTCTATAATATTATGCGAGGCTGCGGGCTTCGATAAGATATTCGTTGAGACGGTAGGGGTGGGACAAAGCGAGACGGCTTGCCATTCAATGGTTGATTTCTTCTTGCTGATACAGTTGGCAGGCACGGGAGACGAATTACAGGGTATCAAGCGTGGTATAATGGAAATTTCGGACGGTATTGTGATAAACAAATGCGACGGAAGCAATGTCGACAAATGTAAAATGGCGGCGACAAATTTCCGCAACGCACTGCATTTCTTCCCGATGCCGGATAGCGGATGGTTGCCGAAAGTGTTGTGTTACAGTGGTTTCTACGGTAAAGGGATAAAGGAAATTTGGGATATGGTGTATGAGTACATCGATTTCGTAAAGCAGAATGGATATTTCAACTATCGACGTAACGAGCAGGCAAAGTATTGGATGTATGAAACTATCAATGAGAATCTGCGTAACTCATTTTACAACAATGCACTCGTGCAGGAAAACATTCTACGCAACGAGCAGTCTGTGTTAAACGGAGAGAAAACAAGTTTTGCCGCCGCAGGCGACCTTCTCTCAATATATTTCGACTTACTGCGAAACAATAAATCTCTGTAACTATTGCAGAGTCAACTAAAACAATGCCACAAATAGAAATAGACAACGGTAGCGGTTTCTGTTTCGGAGTAACAACCGCAATCAGAAAGGCAGAAGAAGAACTTGCAAAAGGCACAAAACTCTACTGTCTCGGAGACATAGTACACAACGGAATGGAATGTGAAAGGTTGCGCAACATGGGATTGATAACAATCAACCATGAAGAACTTAAGCAGTTGCGCAACGCGAAAGTGCTGTTGCGCGCCCATGGCGAACCGCCGGAGACATACGAACTGGCAGAGCGTAACAACATTGAGATAATAGATGCCACATGCCCCGTCGTACTACAGTTGCAACGCAGGATAAATAGACAGTATGCCGCTAATTCGGATGCACAGATAGTCATTTTCGGAAAACCGGGACATGCCGAAGTTCTCGGACTTGTGGGACAGACACGCAACCATGCGATAGTGATTGCAAGTTTCGATGACGTGAAAAAACTCGACATGAACCGAGATATTTTTCTATACTCGCAGACTACAAAGTCGCTCGACGAGTTCCAACGCATCATAGAGTACATCAAGGAGAACATATCGCAGGATGCCGATTTCAAGAGTTTCGACACTATATGCCGGCAAGTTGCCAATCGCATGCCTAATATCATTACATTTGCCAATCGTCACGACCTCGTCTTATTCGTATGTGGGCGCAAGAGCAGCAATGGCAAGGTGCTTTTCAACGAGTGTCGGAGAGTAAACCCGAACAGCCATCTCATAGAGAGTGCCGACGAGATAGATCCCGAATGGCTCAAAGGTGTAAGTTCGGTAGGAATATGCGGTGCCACGAGTACTCCAAAATGGTTGATGGAGAAATGCCGTGATGCCATACTCCTTACCAATAAATAACGTGATGATAATCATTATTACATCATTTGTCAATATGCTTTTCGGATAATAATTCGTAAAGATTCCGATTATACAACCATACCGCTGCAAAAGTAATTCCGTACAGCACAATCCTGTATATATCTTTGTTGACATACGCTCTGTTACGGGTTGATAACAAGCACGTTTTTAACCCCCAATCGGTCATTAGAACCCTCAACCGATTTTGTTCGATTGTTGGGCGGATGTGCAGCCGTTTCATCGAAGGCGTAGCGGGCTACGTCGGGATGAAACGGCTGCGCAGATGTCTGCAAGCGGGCTAAAGCACTTGGGAAGCGTAACGGCAATGGCAAATCTAAGCAAATGCGGTCTAATGACAGATTTGGGTTTAATTCGATGGAAACTACTCGCCAATTTAGGCGAAATTGATGAGTAAAACCGCCTGAATTGGTAGGTGATTTCGGCGATATTGCAGCACGATTAAGCACAAATTAGATGCCGGTTCATGTAAAAAACGAGACAGTTAGAACTCTTTTTTGAAAGTTCTTATCCCCGAACTCGCGTATAAAAGGCATAATATATCACGTTCCCGACACACAATGTTGCGAGCAGATTGCTATTAAAAAGTGTCTGCTTCATTGGTGTCGGGAACGTGATAAACTATGCCTTTATATTATTGTTGCTTGGTTGGGCAGACTGAAAATGCTAAGTTGTGCTTGTTGGCACTTCGTTCCTGGCATGCTGCAGATGTGTCTTCGCACTGTGTTCAGTTCACTTTCTGTCCCTTATAGTATGTGTCGAACGTGTCTTCGGCATAGCCGTCTTCGAGCACTTTGAAAGTGCTTGAAAATACTCCTTCCATCTTTTGTCCCATATAGTACACATTGAAACTGTCCTTGCCGTAGCCCCAGCCAAGGTCTTTGAAACTTCTTGGCGAGTCGCTAATCTTCTTTCCACGGAAGAGAACGGCGTTCGAGGTGATGCGGTAGCCGTAATAGTCGTCCGTATCGTACATGTCATCGTCCGTCGGATAGTAGTCGTCGGGGTATGGTTGTATCGCCACTCGAAGCCTGAAAGTCATCGGGTCAACATGTGGAAGAATACGTCCTAAGTAGTAAACGTTATAGCGGTCTTTGGCATAACCGAAGCCTAAATCTACGAACGAACGGTAGTCGGCCTCTATCATGGGTTGTCTTTGGTAGTACACTTTATTGCGGTTGAGCGAATACGGCTTTGTTTTTTGTTGTTGAGTTTGTGCGCCAATGCTGAGTGTTAAAGCAGCGAAGAGCAAGAGTGAGCTGCAACGTAAACTGTTGAACTTAATCTGTTTCATAGTCGTTTCCTTTCTTGTTTAATGCCTTTTTACAGTTGTTTTATGATGGTGCAAATGTAATGATAAAAAACGAAACATCCATCGGGATTACCCTAAACTGTGGTAGGGAATACAGACTTTTGCGCAGGCAGTTGCGTTGTATCGTTGTTATTACGTTGATGTAAAGGTCGTTAGGAACGTCATGAATCACGCCCTACACTCTCTTGGACATCATTTGCAATGCCCAAAAAGATACTGTTAAAATCATTATAAATACCATTTTGATTTATTATTCATAACTTGCTGATAGTCAAAGACTATACTTTGGTATCTTAATTCAATTGAAAGCATCTGTCGCTCCAAGCGATTTATTTCACTTTGTCCGGCCATATTTCCCTTGTATTTTGATTTGGCAGGATTGAACGTATAGGATATTGCCAGGAAACGGTGGGCTGGCGATAGTCCACATAGTGAGATGTGTATGTCTTTGCATATTGAGAAAAGCCTTTCTCCTTAGCATTGAACATATTTAAGGCACTGAACTTTATCCACCAATTTTTTATATTTTTCTGAACAGCCATATCCATTTTGACAGACGATTGCGACATATATATATATTATATATATATGCATTACCCCTGAGATGCAGCTGCCTTGCCAAAGGTCACCATACTTGGAAAATAAGCCTTTGATACCTCTTCTGCCGGAACATACAGGAACGCTCTCCGATGTCAGTTAATCTATGGAACCCGTTACCTGCAAGAGAATCCTTTTAAGTACACTTTCATTGCTTATGATTATGTATGCAGTGCCGGTCATTCCTCTTATGAGCCCATACTTACAATCCGTTATTCTTACCTTTGCAGTGAACACGTTGCCGGCTGCCGTTTGTTTGAGTGTTTGCGATGTGGTTGTTATTTGTCATCTGCACCTTTGCACTTACGGTTTCGGGGTATGGAATAAAGCAAGCCCCTGCCAGCAGTCCCAATACCACAATTGTAATTGTCGTTATGCCATAGCGTACAATCCTTGATGGTATCTCGCCAATGATACGCCTTACCTTCTCGCTGCGGAGTTCTATCTTGTCGTTTGCCATAGTAGTTTTGCCTTTCTTAATGTCAGTTGCCCAATTCCAATTGATTCTTTACGAGGTTATAGCATGCGCCTCGCTTCGATGTGAGTGCCTCGTGATTTCCGATTTCCACCACCTTGCCTTTATCCAACACCACTATCTGGTCGGCATTCTTTACCGTACTCAGTCGGTGCGCCACGATAACCACCGTCTTGCCTTTGTAGAACTTGTCCAGATGCTCCACAATCATACGCTCATTGTTGGCGTCGAGCGAGTTGGTGGCTTCGTCAAGGAAGATGTAGTCAGGATTCTTATATACTGCCCTTGCTATCAGTATGCGCTGTTTCTGTCCTTGACTCAAGCCCACGCCATCACGACCAATTTTAGTATTGTATTTTAGCGGCAGCCCCATTACATAATCGTGAATACAGGCTATCTCGGCAGCTTCCTGCAATCGCTCCTTGTCTATCTCGCCATCATCTACGGCAATGTTACGGGCTATCGATTCGGAGAAGATTACACCATCCTGCATCACCACGCCACATTGTCTGCGCCACCATTTCTTGTTGAGCGTGTTTACATCAGTTCCTCCAATGGTGATTTGTCCGCCCAATACAGGATAATAACCTAACATCAGTTTGATGAGGGTTGTCTTGCCACTACCCGAAGCCCCGACAATGGCAGTAACCTTGCCTTTGGGGATAGTGAGGCAAACATCATCTATGATAGTTTTCAGTGCGTGTGGGTCATACTTAAAATTTACGGTTTCAATTTCTATGCCTTGATTTTCTTCTTTCACTGCCGTTTCCAATCCCCGCTTTCCGTTCTCATCATCCATACGGTGGATTTCGTTGATACGTTCAAGGCTTATCTTTACGTCCTGCACCGAATAGAAGAAGCCCATCAGTTGCTCGACAGGCGAATTGAGTTGTCCGATTATGTATTGTACGGCAAGCATCATACCCAAAGTGAGTTGTCCATGAATCACGGCTGTTGCTGCCACCACCGTGATGACGATGTTTTTCAGTTCGTTTATAAAAATACTACCTGCCTCTTGTGTCTGCTGGAGTTTCAGCGATTTCATCTGCACTCCGAAGAGGTCCGCCCGCACATCTTCCCATTCCCAACGTCTGCGCTGTTCGCAGTCCTGTAGTTTTATCTCCTGCATGGAGGTGATAAACTCGTAAGTCTTATTGTTGTTGATGGCTTGCTGCTCAAAGAGTTCATAGTCCAAGATTTTTCTGCGTCTGAGGAAGAGTGCAAGCCAACCGCCATAAATCAGGCTGCCGAGCATAAAGATGACAAAGACGAGCCGGTTGTAGTAAAGCAGCACGATGCTGAACACCACGAAGGTGAAGAGCGAGAACACGATGCTGAGCGTCTGCTATGTCAGGAACGTGTTTACACGGCTGTGGTCTCCCATGCGCTGCATAAGGTCTCCCATCAGTTTGGTGTCGAAGAACGACATAGGGAGTTTTAAGAGTTTGATAAAGAAGTCACTTACCAAAGAAATATTGATGCGCAATGAGATATGCAGCAATAGCCAACGGCGAACAAAGTCGATGGCGGTTCGGCTAATGGTAAGCATCAACTGTCCCAAGAGTATCAGCCATATAAAGCCGATGTTCTGGTTTTGGATGCCCACATCTACAATGGACTGGGTTAGGAAAGGCAGAATAAGTTGCAGCAGACTTCCCACGAGCAAGCCCAAAACTATCTGCCCGAAGTACTTGCGGTATTGTCTTATATAGCCAAAGAGGAACTTAAAAGAGCGTTCCTCTGTTGGCTGTTCATTTATCTGCTTTTCATAAAAAGCGGGTGTGGGTTCCAATAACATAGCAATCCCCTTTTCTTCACCGTCCGATTGTGTGCTAATCCAATGTTTCTTGAATTCCTCAAGGCTGTATTTCACAAGTCCTTTCCCTGGATCTGCAATATAGAATGACTTCCCTTTCTTGACTTTGTATAATACCACGAAATGGTTCTGGTTCCAATGGAGGATGCAGGGAGATTCTGTTTTGCTTATTGAGTTTATTGATACCCTCCCACTTATTGTTTTTAGCCCTAATTTTAAAGCGACTTTATCAATGGCAAGAAGCGAGACGCCTTCTGTGGTCGCAAAACAGAGGTCCGAAATGTACTTTATCTTTTTTTTCTTCCCAAAGTAAGTGCAAACCATCGTTAGGCATGCCACCCCACACTGCATGGAATCATATTGCCGTATAAGTGGAAATTTCTTAGCCATTTTCTGTTTTTGTTATCTTTCGGATGTTGTCCGTTTATTCTTTTGGACGTAAATATCCCGTCGATATGGATTTGTCGAACAGTTCTTCAACATGCTCTATCTTTTTATGTCCTAAATCGATATTGTATGATAGTTTGAATGTAACAAGAGGACTGTATTCCCAACTTTTAATTGAGACGGTTCTTCTATAAACCGGAGAGTTCACGTATTCTTTTCCATAATGTTTGCTTTCAAAAACATTGTCAAGTTCTATGGATGCATACCAGCACCCTTTTGAATATGAGGCAGAAAGGTTATAGCAGCGCGGCACCTCTGAATAACATGATCCGGTGAACTCTATGCCTTTAATCCCGGACATGTAGCTTCCGGAAAAGCTGAAAATGCCACTGCTGTACATTAAATCCAAGGAATATCTAAAACCTCCCCATCTTTTTCTCTGCTCGTCATTTGTCTTCGTGGTATTGTATCCGACACCGCCCGACAACTGCAGATTCCTATTCAACAGATAAGTCGTGAGTTTGTAATCAAACGAAAGATAACAGAATGATTTCCCCGGCCGATAGGTGTGAACCAGTCTGTTGTTTTCCAAAAGATAGGAGTCCTGCACGCTGTGCTTCGACAAGAACGAGTTGACCGCAAAATTCATATCCACGTTTTTCAAACTGTACAGATATGAAACGGAAGGCATGTATGCTAAAAAATGGCACAAGTCCTTATTGCCTTTTATTTGCTCGTAGGCATTCACGTTCTGATAGGTATCGCTTTTCCATTCGATGGGAGGGGTTATACGTATCCTGACACGGCATTGACAACGACACGTCCCCGTTCACTTGTCTTATACGAGAGATAGAGGGTTGGAAGGAAAAGCCAGTTGTTCTCTTTCGCGTTGTTTACGGCGGACATGACATGCTGTAAGGTCAGGTCGGTCTGTACAAATAGTTTTTTTGAAAAATTATACCTATAGAGTAGGCTTGCCTTTAAGTAATTGTTGACAAGTTTCTGGTTGTCAGTAATGTCACCCGTATATTTGTCCCTGTAAATGTCCCTATTGTCATATAGTTGGAGTGTAAGGCTTCCGCTTCTGGCAGTATTCAAAGAATATGCCATGCCGATGGAATATATATGACTGTCTTCTTTTGTCGCGATAACCGAGTTGTATTTGTTCTCGGTCAGTTGTCTGTTGTATTGGCTGTGCCCGTATTGGTATGAAGCGGTAAGCGTGAGATCCTGATTCTTGTTTAGGGTTCAGTGCATATATCCGTCAAAGTAAGTTCCGATGCTCCTTGAGTCTTTCCGGACAACATAACTTGAAGACGGATAGACTTCGGGGCTGTAGCTGACGGAATTCTCGCTTTTACTGTGTGGAACGCTGTTTCCCATAACGCCGGTCTTTAAGGAGAACTGTATGTTCCCCGTTGATTTCGTAGTCCCCAAATGAACATACCGGTTTAGTGTTGCCAGTCTGTACCTGTCTGTTGAAGATTGTTTTTCAAAACAGGGCGAAAGAGCTACCCATTCATCGGCATGATTCCTGTTCTTGCCGATGTTCGTAAAATCCAAACCGCCCATGATATTATATGCCCAGTCGTTATGATTGTATTTGAGAGCAACGTCATAATCTCCCATCAAATTGATGATGGACGTGGATGTCTTGATGTCGACATATTCCCCATGATTGTAATTTCTGACAATATAGTCGATTACTGCGTCATACTGTGCAAATTTTCCTGTCGGGACAGGGTAATAGTCTATTCGTATTATATCCTTGGGTCTGACGGCCTTGATTTCCGTTAGCGAAGCCCGGACTCCATTTATGCACTGTGTCACATTTTTGTTGTCTGAAGTGACGACGGCTCCGTTTCTTTTGTTGACCCGAAGTTCCGGTATCATCATGCTGTAAAGCAGTCCCAGACCGGAGTCAGTTCCTTTCCTTTGTTTTTTTGTTGGAAAAAATATTGATTTCCCACTTTTGTGCACCACGTTGTTTGCCCGTACGACAACTTCTTGCAATGCCATCGTGTCTTCTTCAAGCACGATGTTCTTTTGGACATGTTCTTTTTGTCCTCTGATTACAAGATTTTGTTTTTTGAATCCCAAATAAGAGACGCATACCACGATGCTGTCCGACTTTGGTAATAGCAGTTTGTACAAACCGTTTGTTTCCGTTGTCGTTGCTTTCCGGAAGTCTGAACAGTACGCTTTTACATTCACGCCGGGAAGCCCTGCGCCGTCTTTGTCCGTAACAATTCCCGACAATGTCGTAACGTCTTGCCCGTAACTTGCCAGACTGTATGCCAGTATCGCCAATGCCAATAATATTTTTCTATCCATACGCCAGTTCGGGATAAGAAATTCATCTAAAAAGTTGGTAATCTGAGATATTCTTTGTACCTTTATAGGTGACTTTCAATTACTTATAAGGTTAAATAAAAGAATATACTCATGATTACCGACTACAAAATTACGGAAATTTTCTGTGCCGTGGATG